>MGQK01000042.1:5850-27415 GCA_001797815.1 Deltaproteobacteria bacterium RBG_13_61_14
GCCGGCGGCGGCGGCGCGGGAATGATGGTTATTAACGGGGACGGCCGGCTCAGGAAGCGGTCAGCGTAGTAGTAGGCGAAAAAAAAAAGGCTTGCCAGGAGAAATCCGAAGAGGATGATGAGCAGGCGGTTTCCGACCCTGGGTTTCTTTCGAGCGGGCCGAGGCGCGGAGATCTTTTCCGGAAAATTCTCCTGGAGAAAATGATCCAGGCGCAAGATCGCATCCCGGGGGTCCAGACCGATGCATTCCGCGTAGTTGCGGATAAAGCCCCGGACAAAAGCCGCAGGGGGAAGGTCAGGGAAGCGGTCTTCCTCAAGGGCCGTCAGGGTCGAGAGCTTGATCTTGGTCTGACGGGAAATCTCTTCCAGGGAGATTTCCCGCAACTCTCGTTCCCGACGGAGGTAGCGGCCGAACGATTCTGCCATGAGAGTTCAGATGGTCTTGCCGGAAGCGGTCAGCGCGGAGCCACCGGGCAATTGAGCAGCCCCATGTATTCCTGGGCCCGCTGGGCCTCATCCGTGTTGGGCCAGACCCGGACCGCGGCCTGAAATTCCCGGCAGGCGCCGGCCACGTCCTTCTGTTTTTGCAACTCGATCCCCAGGAGCAGGCGGGCGCGGCCATAGTCCGGGCAGAACTCGAGGGCGCGCCGATACTCTTTGATCGCGGCCGCGGACAGGCCTTTTTGCGCCTCGACTTCACCCAGGTTGCAGGAAGCCGGACAATAATTGGGATTGATCTTGAGCACGGTCTGGAAAGCCTGAACGGCTTTTTCCCGGTCTCCCTTCATCAGATAAGCCCAGCCCAGGTTGTTATAAGCCGCCTCGGGTTGCCGAAAGAGTTCATGGCGGGTGACTAATTCAAACTGGGCGACGGCCTCGTCCCAGCGCTTCAGCTCCAGGTAAACCATGCCCAGGGCCAGGTTGGCCTCCGGGTAATCCTTGCGCAGGGACAGGGCCTTGTCCAGGTGATCCAGAGCCTTGGGCGGTTGCTTGCGGGCCCAATAAATCCGGCCTAACCAATACTGGGTCTCGGGATCGCGGGGGTTGCAGGTCTCGGACGCCAGCGCCGCTTCCAGGGCGCCGTACAGGTCTCCCTTTTCCAACTGGGAGATCGCCTGCTTCTTTTTGATTTCCGCATATTCCGGATTTCGGCAGGAACTGGGTTTCTTGCCGGAGCAAGACCCGACCAGGACCAAGGTCACCAGGACAGCCGTCGCATGGACTTTTCGCATCGGATCTTCCTTACCTCACATCATGGCCAGCAAGCGCACCAGAAAATCCCAATCTTCTGAAGAAACCTCGCGGTCATCCGGGCCGGCCCCGGCCGACCGAGAAGCCGCCACCGGGACCGGGGTCGGCCTTGGCGGAGGCGCGGACACCGGCACCGCGACCGGCGCGGGTAAAGGCGCGTGGGTCTCTGTCTCTTCCCCTTCCATGGTGATTTCCACTTCCTCTTCTTCCGGCTCTGCCGCCGGAGTGGGGGGCAAGGGAGGCGCTTCGGCTTCCTGGGCCTCCAAGGCGTCGAGCAAGGCGGAGCTTTCGTCGCCTTCGCTCTCCAGCTCAATGCTCACGGAATCATCCGCCGGCTCGGGCCCGGCCTCTGCCGCTAAAGCTTCTCCCGTGGCTTCGAGTCGGTCGAGCAGGATATCTTCTTCGTTCACTTCCGCGGGGACCGCATCAATCGCGATGTCATCCTCGGAGGGAAACGCCGGATTGGGTTCCGGCTCTGCTTCAGCCACTCCAGGAGCGATCTCGTCCGCGGTCATCACATCCAGGGTGATTTCTTCCACTCCGGATTCCGATGCCTCGCCGCCGACTTCTTCCGTTGAAGCGGCTTCTGCTTCTTCCACCGCTTCGATGATCAATTCGTCGGCGCTGCCTTCGGTCTCCTCCGTCTCAATCACCTCGATTTCGCTCACGCTTTCATCCGGCGGTTTGAGGAAGGAGATATCCTGGTGAAAAATCGGGGTTTGCGAGAACACTTCCCCTTGTTGTTCCGGAGGCAATTCGGAAAAGCGCAGGTCGTCCATCATGAAACCCATACTTTCCGTGAATTCCATCGCGTTTTGCCGGAGGGCCGGCACCATTTCGTTTCGGACCGTTCCTTCGGACCAGCGGTAGAGCAAGCCGGTGTTGCTGGACATCAAGTGCAGGTAGATGTAAACATAAAAGCCTTCCCGCTTGCGGATGGAGCAGATGTAGGCTTGGGCCGATTCCGGCGACTGTTTCGGCGGCGCCACGGCCGGACGGTTGATGGAGGTCGCCAGATATACCAACTCGTGCGGCTGAGCTTCCACCCAGCTTTGCCGGCTGTCGAGCTCAAACATCGTAATACTAGCTTACCCGTAAACTATGCCGCTGTCAATCAAAACTGACCATCTCCCGCAAGCGCTGCACCCTTTCCTCAATCTCTTTCTCGCTCAGGCGGCGCAAACGGTCAAAACTGAACTCTTCCACCGTGAAGCTGGCCAGCACGGTCCCGCGGACCATGGCCCGCTTCAGGTGGGGACACCATCGGAATGGTGTCCCCCTAAGGCCTCCCTCCTGGGCCAGGGAACCGGCGAAAGCGCCGGCAAAGGTATCTCCGGCGCCGGTGGGGTCCTTAATCTGTTCCAGCGGATAAGCCGGCGCCAGGAAAATCTGGTCCGCGCTGACCAGGAACGAGCCGTGCTCGCCCTTCTTGATGATGACCGCGCGGGGCCCGGCGCCCAGGATTTTGCGGCCGGCCTTGAGCAAGGAAACCTCCCCGGACAGCAGCCGCGCCTCTTCATCGTTGAGCATCAGGATATCCACCCGGGGCAACAGCGCCTGCAACTCTTCGCGGGCGGTATTGATCCACAGGTTCATGGTGTCGCAGATGACCAGGCCGGTCTTTTCCACCTGGTCCAGCACCTGGCGCTGAAGCCTGGGGTGGTCGTTGGCCAGGAAGACCGCCTCGGGCCGGCGGAAGCTTTCCGGAACCTTGGGCTGGTATTGCGAGGACACGTTCAGTTCCGTGCACAGGGTCACCCGCTCGTTCAGGCCGGGCAGATACTTGCCGGCCCAGCGGAAGGTCGGCCCGGGCAGTCGCTGCAAGCCTTGCAAATCCACCCCGCGCGACCGGAAGAAATCCAGGTGGGCCTGGGGAAAGTCGTCGCCGACCACCCCCACCAACTGCACGGGACCAAAGAAACTGGCCGCCACCAGGGCAAAACTGGCCGACCCGCCCGCCGCATCCTCCACCCGGTCGTCCGGCGTCTCAATGTTGTCCAGGGCCAGCGACCCCGCGATCAGCACGCTCATTTTTCCTCCCCGTCTAAGGCAGACCGATAAAGTTCGCCCAGGATGTCCCGCAGTTGCACCTCCACCCGTTCCCGGTGGGTGGCGGACCAGAAGATTTTACCGCACTGGGGACAGGCGCGGTATTCGGTCTGGGTCTTCCAGACAAAAGGCGGCACTCTTCCCTCGACCTCCGGCTTGGGCACATCCCGCAGGGGCACGTTGCATTCCACGCAGCGGCTGAAAACTTCGATCCGAATCCGGTCCTGGAAATGCTCCACCACCTCGCGCAACTGCCCCGCCGGGTAATTTTCCCGCACGAGATACAGGGGCAGACCCGCGGCCTTTTCCGGCAAATGCGAGTCCCGGGTCAGGATGATGCGGCCCTCGTCGCGGGCCTGCTGCAAGAGCTCCTCGTCGGCCCAATCGTTGCGATAGACCACGTCCTGGCCGATGATCTTGAGCCAGCGGCTCAAGCGGCCCAGTTGCTCATCAGCGATCAAGCGCAACGGGGGTTCTGATTCCGGCACGGGTTTCGATTATACCACAGCCGGGGCTTTAATCCGGTTTCAATTGGAACCATAAAAATCCACCTTCCCCAAAAAAAAGCTTGACAAAGAAGAAAGAGTTGTCTATTTTTAGGCCATTAAGTGAAGACCTCCTCAAGGTAAAAGAGTTTTTCCAGGAGGAGGGATTGAGGCGGGAATGGGCTAATCTGCAGGAGTAAGAATCTAAATTTGAAGAAGGAGATAGGGATGAAGAAAGGAATTGGTTTACTTGCGGTTCTAGTGATGCTGGTGGGAGTCGCGGCCTGCGACTACTCCAGTGACGACACCAACATCTTTGGCCCCTTGGCGCGGGCCGAGGGGATCACGGCCCGGCCGGCCACGTTCGACACTTCGGTAACCTCCGAGACCTTCACCACCTACAGCACCACCGTTCTTTTTTCGGACGACATGGCGGTGCAAATGGATCATGGGACGTATCCCGGGAAGGGTATCGTTCCCGCAGTGGCAATTGCCTACGCCAACTTCACTTCCGGGGGCGCCGGCCCGATCTTTGGGACCATCAGCGGCGGCTTGTCTGGATATGGTTTCCTCCACATCCTGGACGTCGGCGCCGGCAAGGGCCAGCCTTATACCTGGAACACCACGGGCGTGGTCATGGAGGACAGCGACCACGAAATGAAATATCCGGTCCAGAACCTGGTCGGGGGCCTGGATGTTTCGCGCAAGCTGTATGTGAACCCCTGGGGATCGGTGTTCAGCCAGGATGATTTTGTCCGCTGGCTGGAAATCCTGACCAACAACACCGGTTCTCCGATCACGGCGAACGTGGTGATCGGCGGATATCTGTATGATGGGAATCAGGTGAAGGCCACTTCGGATGGGGATGCGGTGGTGGAGCCTGGCGAGGACAACTGGTTAATCATGGACCGGGATTCGATTGGGGGCTCTCCGAATATTCTGGTCGGCGTTATGCCCGACGGAAGCATGGGCCACAGCGAGGTGGACAACATTGTGGCAGCCACCAGCAGCGGGACCGTGCTGAATTTCCGGACCATGGGCTGGAGCACGACCGCCTATGACACCAGCGCCACGACCATGCTCACGACCCCCAGTGCCCAAACGGTCCTCTTTACCTGGACCGGGGTGACCGTGAACCCGGGCGAGACCAAAATTCTCATGCACCTGGCCAACCTGACCCCCCAATACATCATTGGTTGGAGCAGGGGCGTTCCGGATGCGATCGAAGGCGCGCAGATGTTGGATAGCGCTCCTTCCGAAGTCGTGGCTTCGATGGATGCGGACGAGATCAACGCGGTGGTCAATTGGCCGGCGGCCCGCAACAACTGCAACATTACCGGGCCGGAAGATTCGGTCAAACCGGGCGTGGTGGTCACGGCCTTGAACGAGACCAGCTTGCAAACCGCGCAGAGCTACAGCCTGCCCGACGGCAGCTTCGGCATTTGCCTGGACGCCGCGGAAGGGGATATGATTAAACTCCTAGTGGACGGGAAGCTGGTGAAGCGGGTGAAAGTGACCGCCGAGTAAAAGCGGCCCTGATTAAGTCCTGACTTTTGTTAAAGGGGATACATCGTGGGACAATGCGATGTGTCCCCTTTTCTTTTTTCACCGATTAAACCGGTCGAAGCAGGAACACCAAGAGCGGCATTGGGATAAGCAAAATTGGGGTGATCAGGATCGTGAAAAAGTTTGAGTTGAAGATGAACAACGCGAGCAGACTCGGGGCGGTTCTTTTGGCCCTGGCTCTGGCCGGGAGCGGGTGTGAGCGGGTCCAGAGCCTTCTGCCCGGCAAGCGCCCCAACGTCCTGTTGATCACCCTGGACACTACCCGGGCCGATCACCTCGGGTGTTACGGGTATCAGGATATTAAAACGCCCACCCTGGACCGGCTGGCCGAGGAAGGGGTTCGCTTTACCAAGGTCTATGCGGCCGCTCCGATTACGCTTCCCTCGCACGCTTCCATCTTGACCGGGACTGACCCCATCTATCACGGGGCCCGCAACAACGCCACCTACCGGGTGGATGACTCCATCACCACCGCGGCTGAAATCTTCAAAAGCAAGGGCTATCAAACCGCGGCGTTTATCGCCTCGTTCCCCTTGCTGGGCCGGTTCGGGCTGCGGCAAGGTTTTGATGTTTACGATGACCGGATTGAAGAGGGTAAAGAAAAAAAAGCGCACCTGTTTCAAGAGCGGCGGGCCGAAGACGTCAACAAGGCGGCCTTGCAATGGCTGGACCGCCGGCCCTCAGGTCCGTTCTTCATGTGGGTCCATTACTTTGATCCCCA
Source organism: Deltaproteobacteria bacterium RBG_13_61_14 (assembly GCA_001797815.1). Lineage (GTDB taxonomy): Bacteria > RBG-13-61-14 > RBG-13-61-14 > RBG-13-61-14 > RBG-13-61-14 > RBG-13-61-14. The sequence continues at coordinate 11,922 of MGQK01000042.1, forward strand.
CTTCTCCTATGAGCCGCCGTCTCCGTTCCGGGAAGAATATTTTTTCCACCCCTATGACGGCGAGATTGCTTATACGGACAGCCAGATCGGCAAACTCCTGGAGGCCTTGCAAGAGCAGGGGATTTTAGACAATACCATCGTCGCGATCACCGCGGATCACGGCGAGAGTCTGGGAGAGCACAACGAAAAAACCCACGCCATCCTGATCTATTACGGGACCGTGCAGGTCCCCTTGATCCTGTGGGCGCCCAAATATTTGCCGGCCCAGACCGTGATCCAGGACATGGTCCGGACGATTGATATCCTGCCCACGCTCTTGGATTTGGTCCGGATCCGTCCGCTCCCGGAAATCCAGGGCGTCTCGCTCCGTCCCTTGATTGAAAACAAGACGAAAAGCCTGAACCTGGTGGCCTACACCGAGACCCTGGCCCCCTACCTCCATTTCAATTGGAGTTCCTTGGAAGGCGTGCGGACGAACGACTATTCCTACATCAAGGCCGAGCCGGAGGAGCTTTACCAGGTGACGGAAGACCCGAAAGAGACCCAGGACCTTTCCGAGAAGGATTCCAAGAAGCTGGCCCAGCTACGGGAAATCTTGGAGCAGGAGAAGACCCGGCTGGTGAACCCGAAGCCTCCCGATGCCACGGTCAAACTGGACACGGAGACGGAAGAACGGCTCCGCGCTCTCGGTTATATTTTCGGCACGACCAAGCCCCCGGAACCTGGAGCCAAACTTCCCAACCCGCGTTTCAAAGTGGAAATGCTGGAACAGTTCTTTCGCGCGGATACTTTTTTGGTCTTTGAAGAATATGAAAAAGCGCTGAAAGCTTTTGAGCAAATCCTGGAAAAGGACCCCAACTTCGGTCGCGCTTACCTGGAAAAAGGACTTGCCTATTTTAAATTGCATGATTACCCCAAGGCCATCGAGAGCTTTAACCGGGCCGAGGAGATGCTGCCCGAGCAGGCGGAACTTTACTTTAATCGCGCCCAATGTTACTTGGCCCAGAACCAAAAAGACACCCAGAAAGCCGAGGCCGACTTTTCCAGGGGCTTAAGCCTGGACCCGACCAACTCCATGGCCTATATCATCCTCTCTCGGATCCGGTTCCGGGAAAAGAAGTTCCAAGAAGGCTTCGAACTATTGCTCAAGGCGGTGGAAGCAAACCCGAAATCGGAGCGGGCGCATTTCGAGTTGGGCTCTTTCTATCGGACGCACGGCAAGTTTCTGGAGGCAAAAAACGAATTCCTTCAGGCCAAAAACGCCAATCCTAATTTTGCTCCGGGGGCGTTTGAACTGGGCAAGCTCCAATATCAAACCGGAGAAATGGACGCCGCGTTCGAGAACCTGCAGGAGACCCTGGTGCGGGACCCCAAAATGGTTGCGGCTCACGCCTTATTGGCCCAAATCTATCTGGATAAGGACTCTCCGGAAAAAGCCCAGGCTCATCTGGATATTGCCTTGGCTCTGAGCCCGAATTCTTCCGCGGCTCACTTTACCCAGGGAAACCTCCTGGTAAAAAAAGGCGACCTGAAGGCGGCTTTGCCCGAGTTTGAGAAAACGGTGGAACTGAATCCCAGGCACGCCCTGGCCCATAAAAACCTGGGCGCGCTCTACGCCATTCAAGGCGACGCCCTCAAAGCGATTGAACATTATCGCCGCTCCCTGGAGCTTTTGCCCAACCAGCCCAATGCCGACAAGATCCAGGCGGCGATCAAGGACTTGGAGGAATCCGGCGCGCCGGCTCCGCCGGCCCAGGCCGCCCCGCCCAAGCCTTAGCTCTGAAAAAAAAATACTTGACAAGCCCCGGCGAGTTAGGCTAAAAGGAAGCTGGCACGGGCAAGGGTTTTAGTCTCACTGTGACCGTGGTGTCACTTTAACTCTTGTAATCAATGATTGGAAAAGGGAGGTAACGAACGATGGCAATGCCGACGCTTCCGAATGCTCCGGAGAACATCACCCCTAAGAAATTCTTTACGGAATGGCTGCCCGGGCAACTGACGCCTTTCAAGGACCTGATCAAGCAATTTGGCGGCGACCTGAAAGCCTGCATGTCTTTCAAGGTGGAAGGGGACCAGGGCGGCGAATGGACCACGGCCTTGGAGGCCGGGGACGTCAAGGTTGAAAGCGGGATCAAGGACAGCGCGATCGTCACCCTGATCATTGCCCAGAAAGATTTTCTGGACGTGGTGACCGGCAAGCGCAAGATGAACCTGCAGCCGCCGGGCGGCGGGGGAGCTCCCAAGCCGGAAGACATCCCCAAGCAAATCAAGAACATGGTTGATACCTTGTCCGGGGTCGAGGGGATGTTCCAGTTCCGGGTGGAAGATCCGGGCAACGACTTTGTGGTCACCGTCAAATTCAAGGGCCCGATCAAGAAGGAGCCGGATACCATCGTCTCGATTGACCGGGCGGATGTGGACGCCATGGCCAAGGGAGAGCTGAATCCCCAGGCCGCGTTCATGGGGGGCAAGATCCGGATCACCGGCGACATGGGCCTGCTCATGCAGATGGCACCCTTGATGATGCAATAGCTTTCGGACTCCGCTTGATTCGGAAGTCCTTGAACTTTGGGGGACAGTCGCAAGCTGTCCCTTTTTCTTTTCAGAGTCCAAAAACAGCTTGACATCCCACGCCCTGGTCTTATCTTATGGAGCGGGAGTTGGCGTGAAATGAAGGATCAGTTTCAGGAATGGGAGGCTACCGAGCTCTATTGCCCCAGGTGCAAGGCCGCCCGGCCGGTGCGCAAACGACTCCTCCTGGTCCTGCCCGACGGCGACAAGTATGAATACCTGTGCGCCCAGTGCGGCAGCCCGGTGGGCGGCAAGATGGACGAGAAGCCGGGCAACTTCCAGTTCCTTATCAAATAGCGTCGGGAGAACCCGCATCCGGCCTGATCGTATATCATTTTTTATTAAGAGAAAACCACCGATTCCGCAGAATCAGGACAGGGGGGGGGCAGGAAAATTCTATCTGTGGAATCTGTTTTCATCTCCCCGGCTGACCCCAGGCGAGGCTGGCGCGGGCAGGGGAAAAAATTTCTTAGGATTCCGCAGAACTTTCTGGGCCGCTTGCTTCTGGCCGAACCAGGAACTCTGCGACATCTGCGGTTTTCTTTCCGAAAAAAGTGATAGACGGTCAGGCCTCCGGCAGTTTGACATCCTTGGAGTTCTGTTCCATAATTCGTTCGCTGATTCTCTTCGGAACACGATGAGTTTCATCCCCCCAGAGCGCCGGAGCTACATGCGCGTTCAACTTGAGTATCCGGTGAAGTGCATGACGCCCCAGGTGATTTTCGAGGGCAAAGCCATCAACCTGGGGTTGCACGGTCTGAGCCTGCTCAGCCCGGTGCCGCTGGAGATCGGCACCGAGATGGCGATCCTGTTCAGCTTTACCCCGGATGGCGATACTCCTTTCCTGGCGCTGGCCGAGGTGATCTGGGGTGAAGAAGGCGAGGACCAAAACGCCAACGAGGGAATTTCCCTCGGCCTGCGCTTTTTGAACCTGGGCCGACAAAAAGAGGCCCTGCTTAGCTTCCACATCCACCAACTGGCCCTTTCCGGCTACATTACCTCCACTCCCGGACCGGCGTAAAAGGGACAGTCCGTCCCTCGCCGCCAAGAGCCGGCGCCGGCCGCTTTTTCAACCCAGGTCTCCGGAGCAAAGATTCAGGGGATCGGCTCGCTGCAAGGATGGTGAACGCTGAGGCGGGCGACCTCCAGGATCAGGGTGAGTTTCTTGAAAACCTGGTAGATCATCCAGGCCTTGAAGCGGAAGGCGGGCTTGATCGGCTGGGTCTGGGCCTCGCGGGCGGCCTGGAGCCAGGCTTCCGGGTTTTCCGACTGGGCAATGCCCTGAAGGTCGTAAATTGCGAAGTGCATGATGCCCGCGGCCCGCAGCACCGAGATATCCGTGGCCAGCTCCGCGGGGTCGGTGTAAATTGCCCCGTGTCCTTCGCCGGGCAAGGTCTGCCCGGTGGAAATTGCGCCCTTGTTCCCGTATTTCCGGTAAATGGCCTTGCCCAGCTTATACGAGAGGTAACGGGTGTCCTCTAGCTTCCAGCTCTTGAGCAGGCCGCTGAAAAATTTCTGGTTGTTGCTGCCGAAGTTCATGAAGGAAACATAATCCCAATCAATGCCCATGGTGGGCCCGCCCGACATGTCCTCCCAGGCGCTCACGTGCATGACGATATCCATGGCCGCGTAATCCAGGGCGGTGGAGATGGCGATGGTCCCGTGCGCGTGGAGTTTCTCCTGGATCTTGATAAAGTCGCGTTTGGCCTGCTTGAAGCACTTGGGGTCCATGGCTTTGATCACCGGGCCCAGGCCCAGACCCTCCGATTCCGGCTGATCCGGCGAGCGGTAGTCCCCGCTCTGGAAATTGAGCGGCTCGATATCCAGGATCATGGCCAAGATCGGGTGCTGGTATTGATCGGCCCAGGCGTAAATCCGGTCAATGTAGTCGTAGAAAGTTTTACTGGCCAGTTTGTTGAGGTAAAGCCCGTCTTTCCGGGGCGTCAGCGGCCAGAACACGATCGGAATCCCCGCGCCCTCGTAGATGGTGAAGAGCCGGTCTAATTCCTTTTGGCCATCCTCGGTCTCAAGCTGGTAGTCCCGGATGCACGGCGCTACCAGGATGTCGTATTTCCGGAGCAAGGCCATCAGGCTCGGCTCCGTCAGCTCGTCCACCGTCATATACTCCGCGGTCACCAGGAGCTGGGGCTTGTCCGCGCTGAAGCGCAGGGGAGTTTGAGCCTGGGGCACTTCCGCCCGCGCCGATCCCAAGCCGAGCAGAATCCCTGCTGCGGCAAGTGTCACCAGCCCGCACCTCGCCATTCTTTTCTTCCTCATACCGGCGCCCTCCTTGAAATCCGCGCTCATCATACTCTCCCTTCCCTCCTTTGGCAAGAAATGGGGAAGGTGAACCAGGCTCGTTCGAAAAAATAGAACCTGCCCACCGGCAACCGCGAACCGTGAACCCCCTCCTTCTTATCGAAGGATTGCATTTTCTTTTCTTGACAATGGGTGAGGGAAGTGTTAAAATTCAATCCAAGCTAATAGAGTTGTAAACCGGATAACAAAACTAACCCCTGCTTTCTGAAAAGCAAAGGGGCTACAAAATGAGACCCGAACACGGGTCAAAGAAAGAGCAATCGCTCCATTTCATCAGCCGCTTGTGGGCCGAAAGGTCCAGGAGCGGCTTTGTATTTAATGGCCGGGGATTCTATCTCCTTGATTTGATGATCTTAGAGAAACTGAGATAGAGGCTAGGAGGAGCGACTATGAAAGAGAAAGCCAAGATTCTTCTCTTTTTCGGTCTCGCGGCGGGGATGCTGGGCAGCCCTTCCGCCCGAAGCTTTGAGCTCCTGGTGCCGGACTTTCAGGTGAATCAGGGGCCGGGAACGGCTAGTGCCGCGGCGCCGGCCGTTGCTGCTAAAACCACTAATGAATTTATTGTTACCTGGGCGGCCAACGGAGCGGTCTATGCCCTTCGCCTTGATTCGAGAGGCAAGCCCTTGGGGGAGGAATTTCGGGTGGATCAAGGAGGAGGAGTCCTGGGCATTTTTGATCCTGCGGTTGCGGTTGATGGGAATAATAATTTTATGATCGCGTGGGTTGAAGCACATGAAATAGTTCCTGGTTTGCACAATTTTCTTTATGCTCGGCGCTACGATCCGGACGGCAATCCCTCTGGAGATGCATTTCTGGTTTCGGAATCCTCGGGTTGGGACCGCTCCGCCTACCGGCCCACGATGGCAGTGGATCAAAATAATACCACGGTCATCGTTTGGTATTATCGCAATACCGAAGTGATGTGCGAAAATGGAACCATCTATGCCCGGCGTTATGACGCGAGCGGCAATCCTCTGGGAAGCGAATTTTTTGTCAATCAGGACACCGGATGCGATGCAAGCTGGTATCCTGCCCTGGCCGTGGATTCCTTGGATCGCTGGATCATCGCCTGGCAAGATTTTCGAGATTATGGAATGAATAGTTATGATATCTATGCCCGGAGTTTTGATTCCACCGGAAGCCCGATCGCGGCGGACTTTCGGGTGGACCAGGCTGCAGGAGCGGTGGATGCACTTTCTCCGGCCGTGGCCGCCGATTCTTCCAACAATTTTATTATCACCTGGGAAGACCGTCGCAATGGCGACGCGGATATCTATATGCGGTGTTATGACAGTAACGCCAATCCCCTCAACATCAATGTTCGGGTTGACGTGGATTTGGGCACAGCGGAATCCCTTTCTCCCTCCATCGCTACCCAACCCGACGGCAGCTTCTTGATCGTCTGGACTGATTACCGCTCTGGAAATTCAGATATCTTTGTCCGAAGATTCCAAAATTATTACACCTCCCTCGGCGGGGATTTTCGGCTAGATCAGGGCCCGGAGGGGGCCAGCGCGGAAGACCCTTCGCTGGTTGTTGCCCCTTCCGGCGTTTTTCTTTTTGCCTGGTCAGACAACCGGAACGGCGCGTGGGATATTTATGCCAGCTTGTGGGGAGAAGATTCGGACCATGACGGCCTGCCCGATTATTGGGAAAATACCTACCCGTGCCTGCAGGCGAACACGGTGGACAACCTGGAGGACAGCGACCTGGATGGTTTGTTCAACCAACTGGAATATGAGAATGAAACCAATCCCTGCGATGCGGATATGGACCAGGACGGGTTGAGCGACGGGGAAGAAGTTTTGATTTATGGGACCAATCCCTTAATTCCCGATACTGACCTGGATGGGATGCCGGACGGTTGGGAGGTGATTTTTTCCTGCCTGAGCGCCTTGGTCGCGGACAGTTCCTCTGATGCGGATGGCGACGGTTTAACTAACCTCGCGGAATTCCGGCACCTGACCGATCCGTGTCGCCAGGATACTGACCATGATGCATTGAGCGACGGCGAAGAAGTGCAAATTTATTTAACCGATCCTCTGCTCCGGGACACCGATGGAGACGGTTATTCGGATGGGGAAGAGGTTTATGGTGGCACCGACCCCCTGGACCCGGACTCCTTTCCGAAGCAAAAGATCGCGTCCACGGAATGGAGCTACCCGGAGGGCGAAAGCTCGGGTTGCGGGCAATTGACTGGCTCTTCGCCTTCCGGGCTCTGGATTCTTGTTCCGATCCTTGCCTTCGGGTTAATTCGGTTCTGGAAAAACTTTAGCCGAGACCAATAGCAGCAAAGCACTATTTTTCCAAGTCGGGATATTTTGCGATCCAAGGAAGAGGAGGGGTATTGCATGTCTTCTGGCATGTGGAGGACAAAGATTTTTCTGGTCCTGTCCACTATCTTTTTCTGCCTGGTCTTCAGCCACTTTTCCCAGGCCGCGCCGGTTTTAAAGACCAGTCAACCCCTGCCGCGGGAAATTTTAATTGAGCTTTCGTTGGATGGCTTGGGCATCACTACTCTGGTAGAAGAGGGAGGCACTTATCATCAGGTCATCATCCAGGGCTTTGGCCTGGGCGGGGAGACCGGCCGGCCGGAGCTTCCTTTTCGCGGGATGTTTTTTGAAATCCCTTATGGAGTGGAACCCAAGGGCAAAGTGCTCAAGCAGGAGTGGAAATCTTTTAAGGTTGACCACCCGATTTATCCCCGCCAGCCCCTGCAACGGGTATCACCGAATCTCCCTCCTATTTTCACCATGGACCGAAATTTTTATCAAACTTCCCATTGGTCTCCTTCCGTTATTTTTTCCATTTCTAATCCTGGCTACCTTCGCGGCCGGCGAATAGTTTTTGTCCAGATCTATCCGGTGCAATATAACCCCGCTAAAGGAGAGGTCCGTTATACCCAGGTCTTGAAGATCAAGATCAACCTGCTGGGCAAAATCGAGCCGTTCGGGGAGGCGCGCAAGGCCCGGCTGTATGCGCCCGGGTTCAATACCCTTAGCTCGCGGTTGCTCGAGAACTACGACCAGGCCAACCTTGACCTAGAAGATAGGTCTCACCCCCGGAGGGTTCTCAGCCAAGAAGGGCAGGAAGGTTTTGCTGTCGCGGAAAGCCCGCATACGGATTACCTGATCATCGTGGATTCCAGCCTGAAACCGGCGATTCAGCCTCTGGCGGAATGGATCACGCGCAAGGGCTATACCACCCGGATGGCCACGGTCGGAGACAGCCCGGAGGATGACCTGGGAAGGTCCTTCCCTCAAATTCAAGGTTTTCTTCAGGATGCCTATGACACTTGGACCCCGGCTCCCAGCTTCGTGCTCTTGGTGGGGGATCAGAACCTGGTGCCGAGCAATACCGATAGCTTCCCGTTTGCTTATGACAACGCCAATCTTTCCGACTTTCCTTATTCTCTGATGGATGGAGACATCTTTGCCGACCTCGTCCTGGGAAGGCTCCCGGTTGAGAATGCGGCGGAGTTAACCACGGTGGTCAACAAGATCCTGAAGTATGACCGCTATCCGGATACGGGTTCCTGGTATAAGAATGTTTTACTTGCTACAACCTATCGGGATGCTTCAACCCCCTGCAAAGAGGAACTGCATAATGTGGAGACCTCGATTTATATGACCGAGGCTTTAAGCTCGAGCACCGTGGCGGGAATGACGGTCAGCCATGCGCTTTCCAGCGTCTATAATACCTATGGCTTGCCGCCCTCTCCAACCTGTCCGGAATATTACTACCGGGATTATGCTTTTACCCACTGTTTGCTTCCTCACGGTTACTGGAATGGGCCTCCCTATCCGCCTTTCCCCATGTTGGCTTGGGTTAAAAACCTGTTTGTTCCGAGATCCGTGGCCAGCCAAATGCTTAAAGACCAGATCAATTCCGGAGTTGGAATGGTCCAGTATTATTGGCATTCCAGTACCTCCAGCTGGTTGGAGCCGCAATTGGGCATACCCAATATCAATTCTCTGAGCAATGGTGACAAAACTCCCGTGGTCTTGAGCATGGGCTGCTCGACCGGCGCTTTTGACTCTGCCTCGGATTGTATGGCCGAAGCGTTTCTCAAAAAATCCGGAGGCGGAGCCGTGGGAATAGTGGCGGCGACCCGAGGGACTTATACCCGGATCACGGATATGCTCATTAACGGCATCCATACCGGTCTTTGGCCCAATTATGATCCCGGCCATACCGGCTCCCTTTACCCCAATAGTTATCGTCCCGCGGAAAACCTCAATTTTGGAAAATATTACATGTGGAAATATTTTCAATCGGAACCCAATCCTCCCACGCTCCCCGGGAGATTGCAGGAGATTGAATATCATTTCCGGGTCTTCCACTGGTTCGGCGACCCGTTGATGATGATCCGGACCGAGGCGCCCCATGCCCTGGTGGTGAGCCATGCCCCGACTATTCCGAGTAATGCTTCTTCTTTTCCCGTAAACGTTGACCAGGAGGGAGCACGAGTGGCCCTGGTGCAGGACTGGCGGGTGCTGGGCGTGGCGGAACCGGCCGGCGGGATCGCGGTGGTGCCCCTGGATCCACCGCTGAGGGCGGATACCGTGTATCTGACCATTACCGGCTTTAACGCCATCCCTTATGAAACGGCTCTGGCCGTGGCCTTAACTTCAGATGGAATTGTGAGCTGGGATAAGGAGAGCTATGGAATTTATGATCCCGCCGGGATTCTGCTCGGCGACCTGGACCTGGCCGGCAGCCATACCCTTGCCGTCCACGTCTGGAGCTCAAGCCATCCGGCGTTGGTGCCGGTTGCCTTGACCGAGGACGCGGTGCATCCGGGATATTTTGCCGGCGAGGTGATCTTGAGCCTGGACCTGCCGACGGTGGAGGGGGACACGATCTTGGTCGAATACCTGGACGCGAATGACGGCCAAGGCGGGGTGGATGTCTTCAAGCTGGCCGAAGCTTCGATTTCGCCGTCCTTAATTTACCGGTTTGCTCTCAATAGCGATCCCGGGTGGACGAAAGAGGGGGGTTGGGCCTATGGCAAGCCCCAGGGATTAGGGAGCTCCCCGGGAGATCCGACCAGCGGCGAAACCGGGACCAAGGTCTATGGTTATAACCTGAGCGGCGACTACCCCGACAACCTGGCCGGCACCGAGTCCCTCATCACCACCCCGATCAACCTGCAATTATATGATCACGTCAGGCTCCGGTTCTGGCGCTGGCTGGTGGTGCAATCCTCCAATTCGGACCACGCTTCGCTCGAGGTCTCGAAGGACGGAAGCAACTGGGTCCCGGTGTGGGGCAACCCCGCTACTCAAATCTCCGATTCGGCGTGGACCCAGGTGGAATACGACCTCTCCGCGGTGGCCGATGACCAGCGCGCGGTCTATCTCCGGTGGGGCATGGGACCGACCGACGGCAGCATCACTTACCCGGGCTGGAACCTGGATGATATTGAGCTTTGGGGGCACCGTCTCCGCGACTCGGATGCGGACGGTCTCAGCGACTTTTTCGAATCTGGCTTCTGCACGGACCCTCATAACCCGGATACCGACGGCGATGCTCTCTCCGACGGCCAGGAATATAATTCCTCCGGCACCAACCCCTGCTTGATGGATACCGACGGCGACGGCATGGATGACGGGTGGGAGGTGAACTATGCCGCCTGTGTGGACCCGCTGGTCGGTGATTCGCTGGCGGACCCGGATGCGGACTTGTTAAGCAATCTCTTTGAATACCAGCAGGGGTTGGACCCTTGCGTTTCTTATGCGTGTCAGGATGGTCTGGACAACGATGGCGACGGCTTGACTGATCTGGCCGATCCGGGATGTTCGAGCTCCGCTGACCCGAGCGAATTGGGGGTAAACCAGTGCGATGACAACCTGGACAACGATGGCGACGGTCTCAAGGATTACCCCGAGGATCCGGATTGCTCCAGCGTTGCCGATATCAGCGAGGGCCTTGATTCGGATGGGGATAATTTACCGGATAGCTGGGAAAATCTCTATGGATGCATGCAGGCCAATACCGCGGACGGGCTCCTGGATTATGACTTGGATTCCTTGAGCAATGAAGAGGAGTTCTCCTGGGTCACCGATCCTTGCGCTCCGGATACCGATGGGGACCTGATGGGGGACCAATGGGAAGTTTTTTACCGGGCCTGCCTGGATCCGCTGACCGCTAATGGCCTGGAGGATCCTGACGCCGACGGCCTGGCCAACGTGCAGGAGTATTTCAACGATGTGGATGCGAATGTGTCCGATCCCTGCGATGGGACGAAGCCCAGGCAGGGCGCGCCGGGCGCCGGCTACTTCGGAGATGCCGATGGCAACCTGGTGATCGGCGTTCCGGATTTGAATATAATCAACCTTCAACTTAACGGCCGCCACCCTGACTATTCCAGGGTATTTCCGCCTGATCCTATCGTCCAGGACCTGGACGGCAACCTGGTCATCGGAGTGCCGGACAAGAACCTCATTTCCCTGATCCTCAACGGCAAGCTGACCGATTATATTACCGGCTCGCCCACCGGGCTGAGCTTGGTGGCGCCGATCGGAGGGGCGACGGTGTCGGTGGGGGACACGGTGCGGATCAAGGTGAAGCTGACCAAGGATCTGACCAAGCCGCGGGCGGGGTTCGGGGTGGTATTCACGATTGTATCAGGCGCGGGCACGCTCTTGGGCGGAGAAGGGATCTCGGGTTCGGGCCGGTATGACTTGACCGCGCTGGACGGGGTGGCGCAGATGGTGGTGCGGGCGGACGCGGCCGGGACCATCCTGGTGCACGTGGAATTGCCTTACGATGGTGAGGTTCACACGCGGCAAGTTACCATGCCGGAGGTGCCAATTGATGTCCTTCCCTGAAAGGCTCGCCCTTCACGCGTGAACTTTTTCTCCCTTGCCCTCCCTCATGCCCTCCCTCAGTTTTCCGGAAACCGGGGGTAGGGGCGCGATTTATCGCGCCCTTGCAGGGACTGGGCGCAATGAATTGCGCCACTACGAAGGCCGAAAATATGCGGTGCGGAAAAAACTGAGGGAGGGCAAGCTTTTTCTCCGGCTTGCCAATTCACCAGTTTCTGTTACAATAATCCTTCAATTTTTCGGTTTGGGAGAAGGGCAGGGCAGCCATGGCCAAAAAGATCAAGATTTCACGCAAGCAAATGCAGCGCCCCGATGAATTCATCACCTGGTTTGACCGGGCGCTGGATTACGTGCGGGAGCACAGCCTGGAAGCGGTGCTGGGCGTCGCCGCCGTGTTTGTGGCGCTGGCGTTGGGGCAGGGCATCATCTATTACCAGGACAGCCGGCGCGACGCTTCGATCCTGGCGCTGAGCCAGGCCCTGATGATCCTAGAGGCTCCCCTGCAAAAGGATCTCACCGATCAGCAAATGCTGAGCGGCGTGTGGTCTTATGCTTCGGCGGAGGAGCGTTCGGCCGCGGCCTCGGCTCAACTGGGGAAAATCATCAAGGACTATCCGGGCACTCCCCAGGCCCGGCAGGCCCGGTTATACCTGGCCGGGGTGCAGCGGGACGCCCAGGATTACCGCGCCGCGGTCGAGAGCTACAATGCTTATCTCCAGGCCAATCCCAACCTCGACCCGGAGATCAGAACTATCGCCCTGATGGGCCTGGCTACCAGTCACTTTGACCTGGGCAATTTCCAGGAAGCGTTTAACGCCTTTCAGCAGATTATCTCCGTCCCCGACGCCTTTAACCGCGACGAAGCCCTGGTCGGGGCCTCCAGTTGCGAGGAAAACCTGGGCCGCCTGGATGAGGCCATTGCGCTTTTGAAGCAGGCCGAGGAAGAGTATCCCGACACCGTGGCCACCCGCAATGTTCCCATTAAAATCCGCATCTTGGAAAAAGCCAAAGAAATGGTGCAAGCCCAACCCGCTCCTTCGCCGACCCCCAAGAAAGCTGCGACCCCTGAAAAAGCTGCAGCCCCCGAGAAAGCTCTAGTCCAGGAAAAAGCCGCGGTCCAGAATAAAACCGCTGGCCAGGAACCTGCCCCCCGGCCTTCGGCTGAGGCGCCTCTATCCCCGGCCCCGGAGACCGCTCCCAAGGAAGCCGCGCCCCAGTGAGCCGCCGCTTTTCCATAGTCTGCTGCTTTCTGATTCTCCTGACCCTCGCTCCGCCGGCTCTGGCACGGGTGGTCTGGCGAAGGTCGCTGGAGCCTTGGAGCCTGCTCCGCTCCAAGCGCATCAACTCGGAAAAGGCGCCTCCGGACATCGAGGGCGGAAGGATTTATGCCGTGTCCTCCCGCGGCCGGTATCTGGAGATCGATGCCCTCTCCGGAAAACGCCTGGTCAAAGCCCGGATTAAATACCGTGCTTCCTCCGGCCTGCTGGTCGAGGAGGGCCGGGTCTACTTCGGCTCCCAGAGCGGCGAGCTGGTTTGCCTCGATTCTGACAACGGCGAAGTCCTCTGGACGTATCCATTGAAAGTCATTGATATTTCTCCTCCGGCCGTGTTCGGGGACTTGCTCATCTTCCAGACCGGTATTGATGAGGTGACCGCTATCAACAAGGCCTCGGGCGAGTGGGTCTGGACTTACCAGCACCCGAGCCTTAATGACATTTCCATCATGGGCACTTCAGCTCCTATGGTGGACAAACAATTTGTTTATATCGGGACCGCGGACGGTTATCTTTTAGCCTTGCATGGGGAAGACGGTCGCCTGGTTTGGAAGAAGCAGGTCTTTACCCAAGGCAATTTCCGGGATATAGACGGGGGTCTGGCCCAGGATGAGACCACCATCTTTGCTTGCGATTTTTACGGCGAAGTGGTCGCGGTGAGCAAGAAGACCGGGGAAAAATATTGGAGCTACCAGGTCGGTGGACTGGCCGGGCCGATGGTGGAAGGGGATTTAGTCTATGTGGCCGGCCGCGATGGCAGCGTGGTCGCCCTGGACAAAAATACCGGGCTCAAGCTCTGGGACACGGTGATCTTTGAACCTGAAACCTTTACTCCGATGAAACGGCTCTTGACGCCGACACTTTACAAGCAATGGCTTTTAGTTCCCAATCTTCAGGGCAGGATCTTTTTGCTGGATCCTCAATCTGGAAAGCTCAGAAAAACTAAATATACCTTGAAGCCTACCTCGATCCCGGTTCAGACCTGGGAGGATGGGGCATACCTTTATGGCAACAAGGGGATCATTTACAAGTTACGTTATTAAATAGCAAAAGCAATTAGTTACATATTTGCAGAATAATCCTATTGTCTGTATAAGATATATTATGTTAAGTATTGCTTAGCATTGGGGCCTGACCCCATGTTAACTCTTTTCCGCCAGCACGATCAACCAGGGATAAGCCCTCTTCCAGATTTGCGGACCGGAAAACCATCCCTCGAACTCAGCTTTTAATTTGGGATGAGTAAACGAGACCACATGGTCCGGATGCTCGCCTAAAGTTCTCCAGTTGGCCCCGATCAGGAAATTGGTGGCTTGGTAAAAAGGCCATTCCGGCACGCTCACCAGAAAATACTTCCTGCTTACCCTGGCCGCCTCCTGGATAACCTTCGGATAGTCTGCCAGGTGCTCAATCACTTCGTTGGCCATGACCAGGTCAAAGCTCGCATCGGCCAGCCCGGTTGCTCGTGCATCCATCTCTTGATAGTGTGCGCCCGGGTTTAGAGCCCGCGCAACCTCTAAGCCTTGCTCATCCTGATCCCCGCCCACAATCTTCAATCCGGGCAAGGCCTTGAACAGGAAATAATCAACTAATCCTTCACCACAGCCGATGTCCAGGATGCTCTTCGCCCCGCTCGCCCGCACCAGCCCCAGAACTTGGTTGAGAAAATTGCCGATAACGTATTGACGCAAAAAGTTTTTCTTGAGGTATTTGCTCCTCGTTTCCGGCCGCGCTTTGGCCGCAAGCTCCGGCCCAAGAATTTTCAACCAATCCATTCTCATGTTCCTTTTTCCTCTGCGACCCAAGAGCGGTCAAGCCCGCCCTTCATCCAGTAAGGGAAAATCATTTTTTCGCTTTTCATTCTATGCTATTCTGGACTTGCAATCAATGAAAAGGAGCCGGAACATGACCATTTCCCGAACCCTCTTGGCCTTGGCCATGGCCTTGCTGTTAACGACGGCCGGCCAAGCACTCGCAGAAGACCCCTGCTCCGAGCCGGTGCCGACCCAGGCCGGCCTGGTGCGAGGCCGGACCAGCGCCGACTCCGCCGCCTGCGCCTGGCTGGGCATTCCTTACTCTGCCCCGCCAATCGGCGAGCTCCGCTGGAAAGCCCCGCAGCCGGCAATGGCCTGGACCGGCGCGCGCGAAGCTTCCGCTTTCAGCGACCGCTGTCTGCAAAAAGCCTGGAGCGGGGTCAAGAAGGCGCGCGATCTGGAAGGCATGTCCGAGGACTGCTTGTATCTGAATATCTGGCGTCCGCAAAAGTCGGGCCGCTTCCCGGTCATGGTCTGGATCCACGGCGGCGGGTTCGTGATCGGGAGCGGACAGGGTTATCCCGGCGACCGGCTGGCCGAGTTCGGCGAGGTGGTGGTGGTCACCCTCAACTACCGGCTGAACGTGTTCGGTTATTTGGCCAGCCCTGCCCTTCTGGCTGAAGATCCCCACGCCAGCACCGGCAATTACGGCTCGCTCGATCAGGTGGCGGCGCTCCGCTGGATCC
>MGQK01000042.1:27500-28471 GCA_001797815.1 Deltaproteobacteria bacterium RBG_13_61_14
CCGGCGAAGAAAATTCTCAACTCCGGCGTCGAGAGCATCCTCACCGACGGCTTTCGATTCAAGGCGCACCATGACGGCTACTTTCTCAAGGACACCCCGCTGGCCACGATCCGCAGCGGAAAATTCAACCCCGTCCCCTTCCTGGCCGGCAGCAACCGCGACGAAGTGGACTTCATGGTCACCTTCATGCCGGCCTTGGCCCATGCCTCGCCCAAGCATTACGGCGCCCGCATCCAGCGCAACCTCGCCCTCTCGGACCAGGAGACCCAGGCGCTCCTGCAACTCTATCCTTTAAACCAATATAACAATCGCCCGAAAAAGGCCTATGGCAAGATCCTCACCGAAGGCGAGCTGGGCTGTTTCACTTACCTGGGCCTGGCCGCGGCCGCGGCGCACCAGCCGGAAACTTATTATTATCGCTTCGACTACGACGACATGAAATACGGCCGGCGCATCGGCGCGCTCCACGCTATGGAGATCCCCTTTGTCTTCAACAACCTGGACCGGGAGGGTTTCCAGGGGCTCTATAATCAGAAGAATCTCTTGCCGGCCCGCGAACTCTCCAGGATCATCATGTCCTACTGGACCAACTTTGCCAGGACCGGCGATCCCAACGGACCCGGCCTGCCCGAATGGCCCCGGTTCACCCTGGACTCGCCCCAGGTCCAAATCCTGGACATCACGGTCCGCACCGAGACCGCGGACCTGGCTCCCCGCTGTGAGTTCTGGGAAGGCTACGCCAAGACCCACCCGCCCCTTCACGAGAGCCTGGGCAAACCGAGGAAAGATTGAAGAGCCTATCCGCCAATGACGCGGATTCTCCAGCGCGGCGAGCCGCAGCCCAAGAAGAATTGGAAACCGCAGATGGACGCAGATAAACGCCAATAAAGAGGAAGAAAGGATTTATCCACGAAAAGACACGAAGGGACACGAATAATCCCGGAAAATGCAATTAGGATTTAACCACAAAG
>MGQK01000043.1:0-182 GCA_001797815.1 Deltaproteobacteria bacterium RBG_13_61_14
GTCGTCCATCGTCGCCGACCAGATCGGACTCAAGCTCAGCGATTACCACATCACCGAGTCCGGCTTCGGCGCCGACATCGGCTTCGAGAAGTTCTGGAACATCAAGTGCCGGGTCTCCGGGCTTAAGCCCCACTGCGCCGTGCTGGTCGCCACCATCCGGGCGCTCAAGATGCACGGCGGCG
>MGQK01000043.1:302-2029 GCA_001797815.1 Deltaproteobacteria bacterium RBG_13_61_14
TCAACCCCGTGGTCTGCATCAACTCCTTTTACCTCGACACCAAGGACGAGATCAAGACCGTCCGCAAGATCGCCGAGAAGGCCGGCGCCCGGGTGGCCTATTCCGAGCACTGGCTCAAAGGCGGCGAGGGCGCGCTGGAGTTTGCCGACGCGGTCATGGACGCTTGCAACGACAAGGCCAACTTCAAGTTCCTCTACGAAGACGACCTGCCCCAGACCAAGCGGGTGGAAAAGATCGCCAAGGAAGTGTATGGAGCGGATAGCGTGAGCTGGGCCCCGGACGCCAAGGCCAAGGTCGAGCGGATCGAGAAAGACCCGCGCTACGCCAAGCTTCCCACCTGCATGGTCAAGACCCACTTGAGCCTCACCCATGACCCGACCATCAAGGGCCGGCCCAAGGGCTGGAACTTGCCCATCCGCGACGTCCTCATCTACGGCGGCTCCGGCTTCGTGGTCCCGGTCGCCGGCGCCATCTCCCTGATGCCCGGCACCGCCTCCGACCCGGCCTATCGCCGCATTGACGTGGACGTCAAGACCGGCAAGGTCAAGGGGCTCTTCTAACCCGATCCTGAATTCGCCTCTCCAGGGGTCTCTGCGGAGGCCCCTTTTTTTGTCAAATGGGGGTCAGGTCTTTGGTTTTTAGTTTACATTTGTGCATAAGAGAGTGCCTCCAGGTGGTGCTCCAATAAGATCCACAGACAAGAATGTCTGTGCCACTCCTGCCTCTTGCCTCCTGCCTCATGCTCCTGAATGCTGACTACTGCCTATTTGTAATGACTCAATATCTTGTCATACGAACCTTGGCTTCGGGCAGGTATCCAAACCTGCCCTACGCCGGATTCATCGTAGGGCACGATTGGATTCGTGTCCGGTGGATTTGTATGACAAGTTCATGAGTCATTACACCTATTACCTACTAACCACTATTTACCTGCCTGCACCCGGTCCCTTCCTTCACGCGCGGCTTGATTGGCAGGGTCGAGTTTCAGGGCCTCCTGGTAATAAGTAAAGGCCTGTTCCGGCCGGTCCACCCTTTCAAAGAGCCGGCCCATATACACCCGGGCCATCACATTCGAGTTGTCCAGGAGCAGGACCTGGCGGAACTCGAAGAGCGCTTCCTTGAACAGGTCCTTGTCCAAATAAGCCGCGCCCAGGTGGAGGTGCCCGTCCGGCATCTTCGGCTCCAGTTCCACCGCCTTGCGCAAACTGAGGATGGCCATGTCCGGGTTGCGGACATCCAGATAGGTCCGGCCCAGGGCCAACAGGTAATGATACGGGTGCGGCCCGAGCTGCGCCGCCTTCTCATACATGGCAATCGCTTCGGGAAAGCGTTGCTCGCGGGCAAAGTGGTTGCCGAGCATGTAATAGGCGTTGTCCAGGCGCTCCTTCAACAGCGGCAAATGCGTGACCGCGATCAGGCCGGCCAAAACCCCGAGCGCGACGATTGCCGGCCGCCTTCGCCGCTCCCGGACCCAGCCGATCCCCTCGAAAACCGCGAACGCCGAAAAAATCAGGAGCGCGGGCACGACCTGGATGCGGTAGCGGGTGAAGACGTAAAAAGGGATGACCGTGGCAAAGTAAACCACCAGGACCAGGGCCAGGAGCCGGCCTTGGCGGCGCTTGAGCGCGAGTCCCAGGCCCAGCAGCCCCAGGGGAGCGACCACGCCGTAGGTCGGCAGCGGCAGTTTCAGGATCCAGGAAAAGGTTTGGGCAAAGAAGCGGTAGTTC
>MGQK01000043.1:2041-5413 GCA_001797815.1 Deltaproteobacteria bacterium RBG_13_61_14
GCGCGCACAAACGGGGGCGCCTGGTATCCGCCCCAGAGGTTGCCGATGTAGTTGCCGATGTAAAAGTTCTGGCCGGCCTGCGCGGTGATCAGGACCAGGTCATGACCCACGCGAAAGTTGCGATAAGCCGTGAGGGCCACCAGTGAAGCGAAGCCGGCCAGGAAGAGCGCGGCCAGGCTGATGCGAGTTTTAAGCGGCACCTCCCGGACCGCCCCGGCCAGCCAGAGGGCCAGGAAGGGGGCAAGGGCGAGGAAGTTGTCGCGGGCGAGCGCGCCTGCTCCCAGGGCCAGGCCGGCGAGCAGGGCAAAACGGTAGCCGCGCTTTTGCCGGGTGAGGAGGAGGAGCCAGAGGCTGAGGTCGAGGAGGAGGACTTCGAGGAAAGTTTTGAGGAGGAGTCCGTCGTAGAAGAGGAAGCCTTTGTAGAGCGCCGCGGCAAAGCCGGCGAGCAGTCCGACCTTGTGCTCGAACAGGCGCCGGCCGATGCCGTAGATGAGGAGACAGTCGAGCGCGCCGAGCAGCGCCTGGAGCAGATAGACCAGGAGCAGGTGCCGGCCGCAGAGCCAGTAGATGACCCCCAGGAAGTAAGAATAAAGCGGGCTCTGGTAAAAAACCTGATCGCCCAGCCAGTTTCCGGCGGCGATCTGCTGGGCCCAGGAATCATAGGCATGGAGGTCGAGGACCGGGTCGTAGAAAAAGGGGTTCTGGTGGATGTCCGCTAAATAGAGGAGACGGAAGAGCAAAGCCAGCGCGAACAGGGATCCCAGCGGATGTTGCGCAATCCATTTCCAGTTTGCGGTCATGAATCAATCTTGGTAGAGAAAAATCGAATAGCCGATTTTGGCATAAGGCTGCCGGTTTCGGTAGGGCGCAATCTCTTCCAGAGGGGGTGAGGATTGCGGCTGGGTATAAGTGATCTTGTAGGGGAAACCCATCAAGTACATGACGCTGATCGCGGTCAGGCCGGGCGGGTTCGGCTCCTGGAACGGCTCGTAGTTGATGCCGTAGATGGCCGGGTCCACGTGCCCGAAATAGGCGAGGTGCACTTTGGCAATCTGATGCTCCTTTAGATAGTCAGCTAACCCGGGTAAATCTTGGCCCCAATCCAGGTTGGAGTCCAGGAGAATCCGGTACCCGCGGTCCGGGCCGCCGCCCAGTTCATTAAAGTAAGCCAGGTAATGGGGATGGATCCGGAGAGTTCCGATCAGCAACCATACCCCGAGCCCGGACAAAACCCAGACATAGCCTCGACCGAACCTTTGCCGAAAGCCCGGGCCGCCCAGCCGCCCGATCAGGATATAGGCCAGCGGATAAAGCGGGAGCAGATATCGGAGCCCGATCTGGAGTTGGTTCCGCCAGGTCAGCCCCAGATAGACCACGATCATCACCACGATTAAAGCAACCTCTTGCGGGGACCATGACCAAAAACTTCGGGCGGTCGAGAGATCGCGTCGTCGAAGAAAAAGGGCCGCCAAGAAGGCGAGCAAAATCGGGATCGGCGTTTTGACGGCGATGGCGAAGGGGAAATAATACCATTTCTGACCTTCATACCACCGGCCGAACAGGTAATTGGGAAATTTGTTGTGTTCCGCATCCGCGAGTTGAGCATCGAAGCCGTCCAGGTAGCTGGGTGGCACCGGCAGAGGGAGGAAATCGAAGCGAGTCTGCGCCCATTTGAGCGATTGGCTTCGGAAATACAGGTCCGAGAAAGCGTAAGGATCCCACTCGAAGCGGTAACCGGCCCAGAGGATCAACCAGGTGATGACCAGGATCACGGTCAGGGATAAGAGCCGGCGCAAGGAAGAATAAGACTTCGGATGAAGCAACCCTTTTCCTTCCGGCTCGCGCGCCAAACGCGGAGCCAGCGCGGCTCCCAGCAAAAACAGGGGGATCAAAAAGATTGAAGTGAACTTGGCCAGTTGCGCCAGCCCCAACGCGGTCCCGGCCAGCCCGGCGCGGGGCCAACTCGGTCGCTCGAAATACCACAGGCCGGCAAAGACCGCGGCCCCAAAAAATAAACTTGCACCCACGTCCACCGTCGCCAACCCCGAATGCGCGAGGAAGTTGGGGCACAGGCAAAAGCAGGACAGACTGATGAGTCCGCCCACCGGTCCATACCGTCGCCGCGACCCGCGCCAGATTCCAATCCCCAACAGCAAAGCCAGAAAGATGATCGGCACCCGGCCCCAAGAAAATAATCGGATATAGTCCGCTTGATTCAGTCGCATAAATTCGGTGGCGTATCGCCAAGCCTGCCCTTTCGAGAAGCGATCCGGCCGGGCCGGTTGCAGGATCAGCCAGGGCAGGGTCGCGATCATCTTGACCAGGGGCGGATTCTTGGCATAAAGCGAGAAATCCCCGCTTTTCCAGTAATGGTATCCGGCCGGCAGATGGGCGAACTCGTCCACCGTCGGGCTGTGGCGGGGGAGCCCGGCCGCGACCAGCCCCGCAAACAGCGCCAGCAGTCCCGCGGCCGCCAGCCGTTCCTGCCAGGATTTCACGCATTCATTATAGCAGAGAGCGCGGGGCGAGCGAAATCGAGAAGGCCGGCTTCAGCGGGGTTTGTGTCGGCTTGTGAAATTGTGTATAATAGATCACAAGCGATTGGCCGGGAGCAAAGCCGTGGAAGCGACTTCCCCTCACCAAAAATACTGCCCGAGCTGCGGGGGTTATGTGACCACCTACGCGATGACGACCGGAGGGGGGGAGGTTGATCGTTGTGAGGTTTGCAGCGCCGCGCTGGAAGACCAGGCGGCCGCGCCGGCCCTCGAGCCCCTGGAAAACGTGATCGTGGTGGAAGACACCGCGCTGCTGCGGGAGATCCTGGCCGACATCTTGAAGAACAAGCAGATGACCCGCCACGTGGTCAATTGCGTCAACGGCTCCAACTTCCTCTCCACCTTCACCGCCATGCTCCTGAAAAACTCGAAAGTGGGACTGGTCATCCTCGACGTGAACATGCCGATCATGAACGGCGCCAATGCCGCCATTGCCATGCGCGCGGTGGAACGCGCCTTTGGCCTGGGCCAGCCGGTGCCCATCCTCTTCTTCACCGTCAAACAATGCGACGAACAGTTCCGCAAGCTGCTCAAGTTTTGCTCGCCGGCCATGTATATCAACAAGGGTCAATCCGCCACGCCCCTGGAGATGCAGGAGCGGGTGGACAAGGTCGTCATCCAACTCTTGAAAGAACGCGAACGGGGGGAGTCTTTATGGTAAGTCTGTCCACGGCCGGCCCGGAACGAAAATTTCAGCGGGCCTCGTGCCGCGTCCCGGTCCGGTTCCGGGTCGCGGGGCAGGCCGGCCGTCGGGCCGGACTGCTTACCATCGGCATCGGCGGCGCCTTCCTGGCCACCCCCCGGCCACCCACCGTCG
>MGQK01000043.1:5473-8299 GCA_001797815.1 Deltaproteobacteria bacterium RBG_13_61_14
ATCAAGGCCATCTTCCGGCAGCTCTGCCCGGGCCAGTCCAGCCATGCCCGGCACATCCGCAAGATCGTCCAGCACGAGCTCCGCCACTTCCGGTTGCGCAAGTAATAGTGCACAGTGGACAGTGCACAGTAAACAGTGGACAGCGGAGGAATTTTCGATTTTGGATTTCAGATTAACGGGATTCTTCCAATCTAAAATCTAAAATCCAAAATCCTGATTTACCCCTGCCCGGTTCTGCGATACAATAAGGCATCATGCGCGTCCTGCGCCGCTACCTGCTCACCGAAATGGCCGGACCCTTCAGCCTCGGCCTCATCCTCGTCCTCGTCCTCTTCCTGATCCAGAGAATCTTCCTGCTCACCGACTGGGCCATGAACCGGGGCGTCAACCTCCTCGACATCCTCCGACTCCTCCTCTACCTCACGCCCCTCATCCTCTTTATCATCCTGCCCATGGTCACCCTCTTCGCCGTGCTCCTCGCGCTCGGCCGGCTCAGCTCGGACTCCGAGATCATCGCCCTCAAAGCCTCGGGCATCAGCCTCTACCGGCTGCTTCCGCCCCTGATGGTCTTTGCCGGGCTTGCCGGCGCGGTCACCCTCTCCCTGGCGCTGGAGATCATCCCGCTGGGCCAGCGCAAAAGCCGGGAGCTGCGCTTCCGCATCCTCCAGCGTTATTCCGAGGCCGGGATCCCGCGGCGCACCTTCATTGATTTCCTGCCCCGGATGGTCTTTTACGTGCGTGACCGGGATGCGGACGGAATGAAAGGGGTGATGATCTCCCAGGAGATCCGCGAGTCCGACGAAAGCGAGGCGATGCCCCGGGAAATCCGCATGGCCTTTGCCGAGGCCGGCCGGTTCATCCACGACCCCCAAACCCTCGAAAACGTCCTGCTCCTCGAAAACGGCAGCTTCCATATCCGGGACCTGAAACGCTCCCTTTACCAGACCGTGGAATTCAAGGAATGCCGGATCCGGCTCGATTTCGACCAGGACCGGCACGGCGAAGGGATCGGCCTGGAAGAGATGGACCTTTACCAGTTGCTTACGCGCAAGGCCGAGCTCCAGACCTCGCTAAAGGAACCCGATCTGACCAAGGCTGCGGGCAAAAAACAGCGCAAGGAGTTGCGCGAGCTCCGCGTCCACCTGCACGAGAAGCTGGCCTTCGCCTTCGGCTGCCTGGTCCTGGCCTTCTGGGCCGTGCCCCTGGGGATCCAGCCGCCCAGCTCCGGGAGGCTCCGCAGCGTGGTCTTGAGCGCCGCCCTTTCCGCGCTTTATTACTACCTCCTGGTCCTGGGCAAGGCCCTGGCCCTCAAGGGCATCCTCGATCCGGCCGCGGCCTTGTGGCTGCCCAACGGGCTGATCCTGCTCAGCGGGATTTACCTGCTCGACCAAAAGGCCCGGGAACGGCCGGTGTGGATCTTGAGCTTTCTGGAAGACTGGACCAGCCGCCTGGAGCAGCGGCTGCGCGAGCGCTACGGCCGGCCGGAGGATGCCTCGTGAGGGTCCTGGACCGCTACGTGCTGAAAAGCTTCCTGGTCTTTTTCCTGGTGGCCCTGGTCATTGCCACCCTGCTCTTTCTGGTGGTGAGCGTGCTCGACAGCCTGGGATATCTGCTCATCAAACAGAAAGCGCCGCTCTCCCTGATCGTGCTCTACTACCTCTTCCAGGTGCCCCAGACCATTTACCTGATCATCCCCATGGCCGCCCTGTTCTCGGCCCTGATCACGCTCGGGCTCATGGCCCAGCGCAGCGAGCTGGTCGCGGCCTTTGCCGCGGGGATCAGCGGGTTTCGCATCGCGCTTCCCCTGCTCGTGGCCGGGTTTCTCCTCAGCGTGGCCATGTTCTTTTTCGGCGACCTTTTCGTGCCCCTCAGCAACTCCCAGGCCCGGCAGATCGAGCGCCGGATCAAGGGCAAGCGCGAGCGCAAGGCCGTCCGCGAAAGCCGGATCTGGTATGTGAGCGAGCGCAAGCACCAGCCGCCGCGCTTTTATCGCATCCTGCGCCTGGACCGGGAGAAGCAGATGGTGGAAGGCTTCCAGCTCTACGAGGTGAGCAAGGGATTCCGTCTGCTGAAAAGCGTGGAAGCGGCCCGGGGCCGCTACACCGAGGCCGGCTGGGAGTTTGAGGACGTGACTACCCGGGAGTTCCCCCCCGAGGGTCCTCCGACCATCACCTCCGCGGCCGCCCAGACCCTCGCGCTCAAGGAAAAACCCCAGGACCTGCTGGTGATCCAACTGCTGCCCGAGGAAATGAACTCCTGGCAGCTCAGCCGCCAGGCCCGCAACGCCCGCCACTACGGGCTCGACGTGACCGAATACCAGGTCGAGCTGGCTTCCCGGCCCGCCCTCCCCTTCTCCTGCCTGATCCTGATGCTCCTCGGCATCCCCCGGGCCTTGCAGTCCTCCCGCACCAGCAGCCTGGCCCGCAACCTGCTCCTGGCCGCGCTCTCCGGATTCGGCTATTACGTGGTGGTGGCCGAGGCGCTCGCCCTCGGCCGCGGCGGCATCATTCCCCCGGCGCTCGCGGCCTGGGCCGGCAACGTCATCTTTTTCCTGGTGGCGGTCCAGCTTCTCCGTCGGACGAGCGCCCCCACTGCTCCTGCCTAGCCCCGGACATCAGGTATTTGCCCCACTTTTCCAGGCGACGGCTCATCCCACTCGCCGGAACCGGGTCGCAGACCGAGAGGTCGTAGCGGTTTTTCGCCAATAATTCTCCGTCCTTTTCCACCGCCAATTCCAGAACCAAAGGCACCTGGGCAGGCAATTCCAACTGGACCTCTCCCAGGTCAAGGACCGCATCCGCCGGGAGCTCGGCGGCAAAAGTTTTG
>MGQK01000043.1:8324-11404 GCA_001797815.1 Deltaproteobacteria bacterium RBG_13_61_14
ATTGAACTGCCAGAAGGCCACGCCCGAAGTTTGATACTTGCGCTGGCGCCAGAACTCGATGCCGCGCTGGAGATAGTGGGCCTGCATCACCTGGCTCGCTTCAATCACCGCGGACAAGTTGTCCGCCGGCTTAAGCGGGGCCGAATACTTCTCCATCTTCTCCCGGCCCAGGTTGTGGTGCACGTGCGCCTCTCCGATCGGCCAGACCAGGTCCGGGGACAGGTATTGGCGCAAGGTGGCCTCGGCCGGAAAAGCCTGCAAGCCGAACTCGGATGGTAAGGGCGAGCGGTCCGCGAAATAATCCGAGAGGTTGCCCTTCATGTGCCAGACCACCCAATTGTGCGAGTCGCCCTTGTAAGGCGAGGCCGGCACGAACCGCCGGGTCGGGTCCAGCGCCGTGGTCACCTCTTCCATGGCCGCGGCTACCTGGGGACTCTTCTTCACGTTCCACTCGTTGCCGCCGCACCACATGATCAGGCTGGGGTGGTTCCTGAGCTGGCGCACGATCTCATCGGTCTCCTGCCGGACCACGCCCAGGAAATGCTCATTCCGGGGATAGCCCGCGATGTAAACGCAAGCCAGCGGAAATTCCTGCCAGACCAGGACCCCGGCCCGGTCGCAGGCGTCGTAAAAGGCCGGCCATTCCCGGTTGCCTCCGCCCCAGACCCGGAGCAGATTGAGGTTGGCTTCCCGCGCCAGGGTGATCAGTTGGCGGTAGCGCTCGTCGGTGAGCCGGCCCAGGAGCGCCTCCGCCGGCACCCAGTTGCCGCCCCGGATGAACTCGCGCCGGCCGTTGACCAAGAGCACCCAGTCCGCAGAGTTGGCCGGCGCGTTGGGGTTCGGTGCCCAGCCGATCTCGCGCACGCCGAATATCTCGGACACGGAATCGGAGTCAATCCAACGATCGGTAAAAACGGCCACGGTCACCGTTGCCCGATAGAGATTCTGTTCGCCCATGTCCCAGGGCCACCAGAGCCGGGGATCCGGAAGAGTTATGGGCAGGCGATAGATGGTCTGGCCCTTCTCTAATGCAATACACTCGCGAATGGGCTTGATCGAAAAATTCTCGCCAGCTATTTCAATCTGAATTGTTCCATCGGCTTCGGGCGGCTCCTGAAGCTCCACCTCGACGTCCACCCGGCCGTCAAGATGCGGTTTGATGAAGATGTCGCGGATGGAGACAGGACCCGTCTCATAGACATAGACTTTGTCCCAGATGCCGGCGCCCTTGAGCCGGGGCGCGAAGTCCCAGCCGTAGGACATCTGGGTCTTGAGGGTATCGCGCCGGCCCAGTTCCGAGCTTTGCAGGATCTTGGGCCCCGCCTTTTCTTCCCACTGGTCGGGGATCCCGCGCATGACCACTTCCAGCCGGTTTAAGCCGTCGCTCTTCAAGAGGTCGGTGATATCAAAAGGCCCGATCCGCGAGAACATGCCCTCGTGTTCGGCCAGGAGCCGGCCGTTCAAGCTGATTTTGCTCCGATAGTCCACGCCCATGAACAGGAGATAAGCACGCTGGCCGGGCGAAGGCGAGAACTGGAAGTCCGCGGCATAGAGCCAGTCGCGGTCGTTCACCCATTGCACCTCGCGGGAGTTGAAGTCGCGGTAAGGGTCCGGGACCCGGCCGTTACGCAGGAGGTCCGAGATCACGTCGCCCGGCACCCGGGCCGGGAGCCATTCGCCCGCCTCTTTTCCGCTCTTGGGATCGAGCGGCCGGAACTGGAACTGGGTGAGTTCCGAGACCGCGGGCCGCTCCCAGGCCCTACTCGCGCTCGGGATGAGCGCCGCGATCAGAAGGATGATCCTTTTCCAGTGACCCATTGCGGTCCTCCACTTCCCAGGTAATCGTGAAAACGTCAGCCACAATTGTTTCGATTACATGACCCGGCACCAGTGAAAATTGAATCCACGCCAGGGGCGTATCCCGCCTTCCGAAAAACCGCTGCCAGGAGCACCCGCAATCGCTTTCATAAATGAATGCCTTGAGCCCGCCGGCCGGGTCCGGGCCGAGATCGGCAAGCACCATGGGCGGATCGTAAACCACGGTCTGCTCATCGAACCAGGTTTCCTGGTGCCACTCGCACACGCCCTGCCCTTGCTGAAACGGGCCTTCGAGCATGAGGTGGACCAGGAAGGGCGTGGTGCAATGGGCTTGGGCCATTTGCTCGAGAGTGAGGCCGGCCACGTCCCGGGGCGGAAACAGCTTGATCTGGAGATTGCCCAGCGGCGCGTGCGGGCCGGTAGCCTCTTCTCCGTTGCTAAAGACCTTGAGCTCTTTGATGACCAGGTAAAAGCCGGGCTGGTTGGTCTCGG
This sequence comes from Deltaproteobacteria bacterium RBG_13_61_14, assembly GCA_001797815.1. Taxonomy (GTDB): domain Bacteria; phylum RBG-13-61-14; class RBG-13-61-14; order RBG-13-61-14; family RBG-13-61-14; genus RBG-13-61-14. The sequence goes on from MGQK01000043.1 coordinate 10,635, forward strand.
GCCGCTTGAGCTTGTCTTCGCAGCGCAACGGCGGCGGCAAGGGCTTGGGGTTGGCTGCAAAGGGTTTGGTCGCCTGGATCGTGCGCTCGGTCCGGCTGACCGACTGCAGACCCGGACAAAGGTGGATGTCTTTTTCCGAGGCCCAGGCCGCGACCGCAGTTAAGAGAAATATTCCCAGAAATCCCGGCCGCCAAAAGGTAGGGGCATGGCATGCCATGCCCCTACACCCGGGCAATCCCGACCGATCTCGTAAACGATTGTGATCCATTTAAATGAATTCAACCTTGATGACTTCCAGCTCCTTGGGCCCGCGTGGGGTCTGAATCCGGGCGGTGTCGCCCTCTTCCTTGCCGATCAAGCCCCGGGCCACCGGCGACTCGTAACTGATTTTGCCCGCCTTGGGGTCGGCCTCTTCCGCGCCCACGATCTGGAGCACCTGCCGCTCCCCGTCCTCGTCCTCCACCGTCACCGTCGCCCCAAACAGCACCTTGCTCCCCCTGAGCTTGCTCACGTCCACCACCTCGGCCCGGCCCAGCCGGTTCTCCATGTCCCGGATCTGCGCCTCCACCTGGCCCTGCTTCTCCTTGGCCGCATGATACTCCGCGTTCTCGGTGAGGTCGCCCAGCTCCCGCGCTCTGCCGATCTCCTGCGCCAGCTTATGGCGCACATCTTCTTTCAGCCGCTTCAACTCCTCCCGGAGCATGGCCCGCCCCTGCGTGGTCATCGGCACTCGATCCGCCATTGACTATCTCTCCTCTCTGCGAAATCCA
>MGQK01000043.1:11414-22365 GCA_001797815.1 Deltaproteobacteria bacterium RBG_13_61_14
AATCAGTATAACCAATTCCGGCCGAAAATTAAACGTCCCCGCGGTTAGGGCTTGGTCTGGTAGTATTCCTGCAGCGGCTTGACCGAAAGCCCGCGCCGGCGCAGGTGCGCGATCGCCTCGACTCCGGCCAGCGCGCCCGGGATGGTGGTGAAATAGGGCAGGTTCATGAGCAGCGCGCTCCGGCGGATGGAGAAAGAGTCGCTGATGGACTGGCTGCCCGCGGTGGTGTTGATCACCACCGCGATCTCGCCGGACCGGATCATATCCACGATGTGAGGCGATCCCTCTTTGACTTTCCTGACTGTGCTCACCAAGAGTCCTCCCGATTCCAGATATTTGGCCGTGCCCTTGGTCGCCACGATCTTGAAACCCAGACGGTGCAGGTTGAGCGCGATTCCGGCCGCCGCGGCCTTGTCCGAGTCCTTGACGCTGATAAAGGCGAGGCCCGAGGCCGGCAGCCTGGTCCCCGCGGCCAACTGGGACTTGGCATAGGCCCGCTCGAACACCGGGTCAATGCCCATCACCTCGCCGGTCGAGCGCATTTCCGGGCCGAGCAGCACGTCCACGTTGGGAAACTTGACAAAGGGGAAGACCGCCTCCTTGACCGAAAAGTATTCCGGCTTCAACTCCTCAATAAAGCCCAGCTCGGCCAGGCTCTTTCCGGCCATGACCCGCGCCGCGATCTTGGCCAGGGGCCGGCCGATGGCCTTGGAAACAAAGGGCACGGTCCGGGAAGCGCGGGGGTTGACCTCCAGCACATAGACCACGCCGTCCTTGACCGCATACTGCGCGTTGATCAGGCCCTTGACCTTGAGCTCCAGCGCCATCGCCTTGGTCTGGCGGGTGATCTCCGCCACCACTTCCTCGGACAGGCTGTAAGGCGGAAGCGCGCAGGCCGAATCGCCCGAATGCACCCCCGCCTCCTCGATGTGCTCCATGATCCCGCCGATCACCGCCCGCGTCCCGTCGGCCACGCAGTCCACGTCCACCTCAACGGCGTCCCGGAGAAACCGGTCAATCAAGATGGGATGGTCCGAAGAGACCTTGAACGCCTCCCGGGCAAAGTGCCGGAACGAACGCCGGTCATGCACGATCATCATGGCCCGGCCGCCGAGCACGTAGCTCGGCCGCACCAGCACCGGGTAGCCGATCCGCTCCGCCACCGCCTCCGCTTCCGCCACGCTCCGGGCGGCGCCGTTCTCCGGCTGGCGCAGATTGAGCTTGCAGAGCAGCTCGGCAAAGAGCTGGCGGTCCTCCGCCCGGTCAATCGCCTCCGGCGAAGTGCCCAGGATCGGCACCCCCGCCTCCGCGAGCGGCACCGCCAGCTTGAGCGGCGTCTGGCCCCCGAACTGCACGATCACCCCGAACGGCTTTTCCTCCCGCACGATGTCCAGCACGTTCTCCAAGGTCAGCGGCTCGAAGTAAAGCCGGTCCGAGGTGTCGTAATCCGTGGAGACCGTCTCCGGGTTGCAGTTGACCATGATGGTTTCCCATCCGTCCTCCGAGAGCGCCAGGCTAGCGTGCACGCAGCAATAATCAAACTCGATCCCCTGCCCGATCCGGTTGGGACCGCCGCCCAGGATCACGATCTTCTGCCGGTCGGTCGGCCGCGCCTCATCCTCCCGCTCGTAGGTGGAGTAGAGGTAGGGCGTGTGCGCCTCGAACTCGGCCGCGCAGGTATCCACCCGCTTGAACACCGCCTCGATCCCGGCCGTCTTGCGCGCCTGGCGGACTTCCTTCTCGCTTACGCCCGCCAGCACCGCCAGGCGCCGGTCGGAAAAGCCGAGCTGCTTGGCTGCCCGCAAGGCGGCCGGGTCCAGGTTCCGGCTCTTTTTAAAGACGCCTTTCAACTCCTGCTCGCTCTCCACGATCTCCCGGATGCTCTGCAAAAACCAGGGATCCACCCGGCTGAGCTGAAAAATTTCCTCCAGGCGGAGGCCCGCCCGGAACGCGTCGGCGATAGACCAGAGCCGCCGAGAATGGGGCGTGCGCAAATTCTCGCGCAATTTCTTGAGCGCCGCCGGCGAGGGCTTGCGCCCGTTATGCTTGATCCGCTCCTCCAAGCCGTAGCTGTCAATCTCCAGCGAGCGCAGCGCCTTTTGCAGCGATTCCTTGAAGGTGCGGCCAATGGCCATCACCTCCCCCACCGACTTCATCTGGGTGGTGAGCTTGTCCTCGGCGCCGGGGAATTTCTCGAAGGCAAAGCGCGGCACCTTGGTGACCACGTAATCAATGGTCGGCTCGAAACTGGCCGGGGTCTCGCGGGTGATGTCGTTTTGGATCTCATCCAGGGTGTAGCCCACGGCCAGCTTGGCCGCGATCTTGGCAATGGGGAACCCGGTGGCCTTGGAGGCGAGCGCGGAGGACCGGGAGACGCGGGGGTTCATCTCGATCACCATCATCTCCCCGTCCCCGGGATTGACCGCGAACTGGATGTTGGACCCGCCGGTATCCACCCCGATCTCCCGGATGATGGCCAAGGCCGCGTCGCGCATGATCTGGTATTCCTTGTCGGTCAGCGTCTGGGCCGGGGCAATGGTCACCGAGTCGCCGGTGTGCACGCCCATGGGGTCGAGGTTCTCGATCGAGCAGATGATAACCACGTTGTTCTTGAGGTCGCGCATCACCTCCAGCTCGAACTCTTTCCAGCCGATCACGGATTGCTCGATCAGGATCTCATGCTTGGGGCTTTCCTGCAGGCCCCACTTGCAGTATTCCTCGTATTCCTTCTCGTTCGTCGCCACGTTGCCGCCGGTCCCGCCCAGGGTGAACGAAGGCCGAATAATCGCGGGATATTCCACCGTGCCGACCAGCTTCCAGGCCTCTTCCAACGAATGGACCGTGTCCGACCGGGGGAGTTTCAACCCGATTTTAAGCATGGCCTGTTTGAACAGCTCCCGGTTCTCGGCCTTGTGGATGGCCGGGAGCTTGGCCCCGATCAATTCCACCTGGTATTGATCGAGCACGCCCATCTCGGCCAGTTCCACCGCCAGGTTGAGCGCGGTCTGGCCGCCGAGCGTGGGCAAAAGCGCCTGCGGCCGCTCCGCAGCGATCACCTGGGCCACGATCTCCGGCACCAGCGGCTCGATGTAAGTGCGGTGCGCCAGCTCCGGGTCGGTCATGATCGTGGCGGGGTTGGAGTTCACCAGCACCACCCGGAAACCTTCCTCCCGCAAAGCCTTCACCGCCTGCGTGCCCGAGTAATCGAACTCGCAGGCCTGCCCGATCACGATCGGCCCGGAGCCGATGATCAAAATCGTCTCGATGTCGTTCCGCTTCGGCATTTAGCGTTTCCTATATTCGTAGGGGCAGGGCTTGCCCTGCCCTTTTTGGGCCCGGCAAGCCGGGCACCCTACCGGGCGCGATAAATCGCGCCCCTACATTTTGTAGCCCACCCTTTCTGAAGGTGGGCTAAATTAAAATCTTCTTTGCTTCCAGCCGTTTTCCAGACCCAGCCGCTCCATCGCCTCGGCCGCGTCCCGGTAGTCCTTGGCCGCAAGCCCCCGGGCCAACTCCGGGAACTCATGCGCCCGGTTCGCCGGGAAATACTGGGCCATCAGGCTGACCGCGGTCCCGAGAGAAATGTCTTCGGCCAGGAAGCGAAGCACGCCTTCGCTCCCGGCCAGCCCGCAGGGCAGCACCAGATGCCGCACGATCAGGCCCCGGATCGCAATCCCCTCCTCATCCATCACCAGATCACCCACCTGCCGGTGCATCTCCCGGATGGCGGCCCGGTTCACTTTCTGGTATCCTTTCGTCGGGGCGACCGGCGGCTCGACTGAGCTCGCCGAAGTCCGGTCGCCCCTACCCTTCGGCACGCCGGAATATTTTTCCGCATTGGCATCATCATCGTATTTCATGTCCGGCAGGTAGATGTCCACGATCCCGTCGAACAGCTTCAGCGTCTCCACCGAGTCGTAACCGCCCGAGTTCCAGACCAGCGGGAGCTTCAGGCCGCTTTTGATTGCGAGCCGGAGCGCTTCCAAAATCTGGGGCGCCACGTGGGTCGGGGTCACGAAGTTGATGTTGTGGCACCCCCGGCGCTGGAGTTCCAGCATCATCACCGCCAGCCCGGCCGGTTCCACCGGGCTTCCGTGCCCCAAATGGCTGATCGGGTAGTTCTGACAGAAAACGCAGCGCAGGTTGCAATGGGCGAAAAAGATGGTGCCCGAGCCGCGAAAGCCGCTCAGCGGCGGCTCCTCCCCGTGGTGCTCGTTGTAGCTCGAAACCTCGGCCACGGCCCCGGTCTCACAAAAACCCTTCTCCCCGGAAAGCCGATCCACCCCGCACTCCCGCGGACACACCCGGCACGGAGAGAGCATCTCCCGCGCCTGCCGGATGCGGAGGGAAAGATCTATGTCCGAAAGCCGCAGGTAGCTCGGAGTTTGGTCCTCGGCTTTCATTTGTAGATCTCCGAGACTTTCATCCGGGGATAGCGTTCCCACTTGGTGCTCATGGCCATGAGCCGGCGCATCAGCCCCAGCGGGTCGTCGCCGTTCTTGCGCGCCCGCTTGGCCTCGGTCAGGATGAACTTATGCGCCTCGGAAGGGTGATAGCAGTAGGCCTCGGTCGCAACGTATTCCTTGCCCAGCGGCACCAGCCGCAACTCGGCAATGTCGCCGGCGTGGAGGTGAGACGGCAGGTTGCGCACGCTCTTGTATTTCTTCTTATCAATCAGGTCCCGCAACACTGCTTCCCCGTTCTTGACTTTCTTTACCTGGAAAAGCCGGTGCAGACTTTTGGTCAGGGCCAAGCATAGCTCCCGCTCTTGCTCGCTGAGTTCCAGGCCGTGCTGGCTCAGGCAAAGCTCGACCGGGGTCTGGCGCCGGCGATCCAAGGTCCGCTCAAACAAGAACCACTCGATGAACGAGGCCAGCCGCAGCTCCACGAACGGCTCGCCGTCCTTGGGCGCTCCGACTTGTTCGAAGTATCCGGCCTTGGCACGGTTCAACTCCTGCGCAAACTCGGGCCGGGCAATGAACTCATGCAGCCGGCGGAGAACCGGCTCCAACTCCTCCAACATCAACGCTCCTCCAACAAGTCCAAGAACCGGTCAAACCGGCTCACTGCATCGTGCGGGCCCGGGGAAGCCTCGGGATGATACTGCACGCTGAAGATCGGCAGCTCCCGGTGGCGCATCCCTTCCACGGTTTGGTCGTTCAGGTTAAGGTGGGTCAGCTCGAACGCCTGGCCTTCCTTTTTAAAAAAATCTTCCGGCACGGCGAACCCATGATTCTGGCTGGTGATCGCCACCTCCCGGGTGGCCAGGTCCATCACCGGGTGGTTGGCCCCGTGGTGCCCGAACTTGAGCTTGAGGGTCTTGCACCCGAAGGCCAGTCCCAGGATCTGGTGGCCCAGGCAAATCCCGAAAATCGGAAGCTCGGGCTTCATCTTCACGATCTTTCGCACGGCCGCAATCGCATAGGAAACCGGCTCCGGGTCGCCGGGCCCGTTGGAAAGGAAAAGGCCATCGGGGTTGAGCGCCAGAATCTCTTCCGCAGGGGTCTTCGCCGGCAAGACCATCGCCGCAATCCCGCGCGAGCTCAAGCCCCGGAGGATATTGGTCTTGATCCCGAAATCGAGCGCAGCCACCCGGAAGCGGGGCGGCTTCTCGGGCTGGGGATGGCCCTGGCCCAACTCCCACAGCCCCTCATAGAATTCGTAAGGCTTCTCACAGGTCACTTCCTTGGCCAGGTCGCGGCCGATCAGGGTGGGCGCGGCCTGGGCCTTGGCCACCAGGTTTTGGGGGTCAAGGTCCTCGGTGGACAGCACCCCGGTCATCGCGCCCTGGTCGCGGAGGTGCCGGGTGAGGAAGCGGGTGTCCAGGCCCTCGATGCCGATCACCCGGTGCTCGCGCAAATATTGGTCGAGTGTCATCTCCGAGCGGAAGTTGGAAGGCCGGGCCATGTATTCCTTGACCACGAAACCCGAGAGCCACACGGAGCGCGACTCGGCGTCCTCCGCGTTGATCCCGGTGTTGCCGATCTGGGTGTAGGTCATGGTCACGATCTGGCCGCGGTAGGACGGGTCGGTCAGGATCTCCTGGTAGCCGGTCATGCCGGTGTGGAAGACCACCTCGCCGAAACTAATCCCCCGCGCGCCGAAAGCATAGCCTTCCAACACCGTGCCGTCGGCCAGCGCCAGGACCGCTTTATCTTTTTTCTTCATCCGCTTATTTGTAGCCCACCCTTGCCCGGCAAGGGTGGGTTTACGACATACGAAATACTTTATACGATCTTCTTGCCTTCCACCCACACCTGCACCGCCCTGCCCCGGAGCTTCCAGCCCTGGAAGGGTGAATTCCTGGACTTGGACTTGAACTGGGCCACGTCCACCGTCCACTCCCGGGCCGGATCAATCACGGTGACGTGGGCCGGGCTGCCGGGCCGGAGCGTGCCGCCCGGGATGCCCAGGATCCGGGCCGGCGCTACCGACATCCGCTCCACCAACTGGCTGAAGGAAAGCCAGCCCTCGTGCACCAGCTTGAGCGCCAGGCCCAGCGAGGTCTCCAGCCCCACGATCCCGTTCATGGCCAGGATGAATTCAACGTCCTTTTCCACCGGGCTGTGCGGCGCGTGGTCGCTGGCAATCGCGTCAATGGTGCCGTCGCGGAGCCCCTGGATAATGGCCTCCCGGTCTTCCTGGGTGCGCAGCGGCGGGTTCATCTTGGTCGAGGTGTGGTATTCCAGATCGCGGACCGCCTCCTGAGTTAAGGTAAAGTAATGGGGCGCGGTTTCGCAAGTCACCGCGGCCCCGCGCGACTTGGCCTCGCGCACCAGCCGGACCGAGCCCGCGGTGGAGACATGGGCGAGGTGCAGCCGGCCGCCGGTAAGCTCGGCCAAGAGGATATCGCGCGCCACCATCACCTCTTCCGCTTCGGCCGGGATTCCGGGCAGCCCGAGTTGGGTGGAGATATATCCCTCGTGCATGGCCCCGCCGGCGGAAAGGTTCAGGTCTTCGGGGTGGGAGACGACCGGAATGTCGAAGCCCTTGCAATACTCCAACAGTCTTCGCGCCAACTCCGCGTTCATGATCGGTCTTCCGTCGTCGGAGATGGCCACGCAGCCGTGCTCCTTGAGGTCCGCGATCTCGGCCATGCCTTCGCCGGAAAGCCCGGGCGTGGCCGCGCCGATCGGATAGACAAAGACCTGCTTGGCCGCCTTGGCCCGCTCCAGGATGTAATCGGTGACCGCGGCGCTGTCGTTGCAGGGCTTGGTGTTGGCCATGCACGCCACCGCGGTAAAGCCGCCGGCCGCGGCGGCCGCGGCGCCGCTGGCAATGGTCTCCTTGTATTCCTGGCCCGGCTCGCGGAGGTGGACGTGCATGTCAATCAGGCCCGGCACCACCAGGCAATCCTTGGCGTCCACCGTCCTCACGCCGGTGCTGACCTTGCCGCCGGGATCCAAGAGCGCCTCGATCTTGCCCTTGTCCATCAACACGTCCCGGGGCTCGTCCAATCCCTGGCCGGGATCTACCAGACGACCGCCCTTAATCAGTGTTTTCATGCTCGCCTCCACGCGCAACTTAACAAGGGGTCTGACCCCATGTTAAGTCCTGCCCTGGTCAGTATCCTCATGTTCAGCGCCGGCGCATAACAGGTATAACAAGGCCATGCGCACCGCCACCCCGGCCTCGACCTGGTCCAGGATCACGGAGTATGGTCCGTCCGCCACCTCGGGGCTGATCTCCACTCCCCGGTTGATCGGGCCCGGGTGCATGACCAGCACGTCCGGCTTGCATAACCGCATCCGCGCCGGGTTGAGCCCGAAGCGGATGGCATACTCGCGCAGGCTGGGGAACAGGCTCCCGGCCCCGCGCTCGAGCTGGATGCGCAGCATCATGATCACGTCCGCATCGGGGATGGCCTCCTCCAGACGGTAGCTCACCCGCGCGCCCATGCGTTCGATCCCGGGCGGGATCAGCGTGGGCGGGCCGACCACCCAGACCTCGGCCCCCATCTTGGAAAACCCGTAGATATTAGACCGCGCCACCCGCGAGTGCGCGATGTCGCCGGCGATCACCACCTTGAGCCCCGATAGCTTCCTTTTCTTCTCCCGCACGGTGAACATATCCAACAGCGCCTGGGTCGGGTGTTCGTGGGCGCCGTCGCCGGCATTGATGATCGGCGTGTCCAGGAGCTTGGCCAAGAGGTGGGGCGCGCCCGCGGCCGAGTGGCGGACAACCAGGATGTCCGGCCGCATCGCCCAGAGGTTGCGGGCGGTGTCGGCCAGGGTTTCACCCTTGCTCAAGCTGCTGGCGGAGGCGGTGAAGTTGACCACGTCCGCGCTCAGCCGTTTGCCCGCGATCTCAAAGGAGGTGCGGGTGCGGGTGCTGGGCTCGAAGAAGAGGTTGACCTGGGTCTTGCCCCGCAGCGTGGGCACCTTCTTGACCGGACGATAGCTGATCTCCTGGAGCGAGGCCGCGGTGTCAAGGATGGTCTCAATGTCCTCCCGCTCCACCTGCTCCAGGCCGAGCATGTGCTTGACCAACAGCGCCATCACTTCCCCCCTTCGTTCCCGGCCGGCTCAGCGGCATTTTCCTCCGCCTCGATCAGGACCACCTGGTCCTCCTCGGCCCCTTCGCCGAACTTGACCTTGACCCGGTCGCCCCGCGCCGTGGGCAGGTTGCGGCCCACAAAATCGGCCCGGATCGGAAGCTCGCGGTGGCCCCGGTCCACCAGAACCGCCAGCTGGATCGAGCGCGGCCGGCCAAAGTCCATGAGCGCGTCCATGGCCGCGCGGATGGTCCGGCCGGTGAAGAGCACGTCGTCCACCAGGACCACCACCTTGCCTTCGATGTCGAAGTCAATCTCGGTCTTGTGCACCTTGGGATGGGTCTTCTGGTGGAAGATGTCGTCGCGGTACATGGTCACATCCATGAAGCCGCGGGGCACCGGCCGGCCCTCGATCTCGGTCAGGAGCTGGGCCAGGCGCCGGGCCATAGGCTCGCCGCCCTTGCGGATGCCCACCAGCACCACCGACTCCACCCCCTTGTTGCGCTCCACCACCTCGTGGGCGATCCGGGTCATCGCCCGCTTCACCGCATCGCTGTCCAGGATCTTTCTCTCTTTGCTCATCGCAACCCCCGAGAATTAATAGGCTTTAGGCATTAGGCTTTAGACTTTAGGCCCAGGATGTTGTTATTCATATCTGAATCTTCAGTCTAATGCCTAAAGCCTAAGGTCTAAAGCCTGCTAAAAAAAAGCCTTCCCCACAGTCGGAGAAGGCGTTCTTAACGATTGGCGCAAACTTCATTTGAAGCCCTTCTTAATCTCGCCGGATTAAATTAAAAGGCCGGTTTCGATTCTGGACTAGCTATATACCACCTTTCCCGAAGGTTGTCAAATCTTTTTTTCTTTTGCCCACCACCCAAAATCGTCTCGAAATATAATTTGCCCTTCTGCAACTAACTGAAAAGAAACGACTGGACCAGGCAGGGGGTAGTCCAGTAGAAGCGGAGAAAAAGGGGCGGAGAGAGGGAAGGTTAGCCATCACCAGAAATGGCGGTTGGCGAAGGCTCGGCCGGAACCGGACTTGAGGTACTTCTCGAAGGCAAGAGCTTTCTGATTGTCTTCGAACTTGATCGCCACGACAAGGCGCCAGGGTTTGTATTTCGAGGTGTGAGGAGACTTGCCGGAGTTGTGGAATTTGATAAGTTACTATCCTCGCTTCTTGCTTAAGGTCTTTAGTTCTCCAATATCTCCACGAAAAAGCGCTTCCTTTTTCGCTCGGGTCCATTTTTTAATTTTGCGTTCTCTTCGGACGGCGGCAATTCTATTCTCACATTCTTCTTGATAAACCAAGACGACAGGTCGCCGGTTCTTGGTATAAACTGTGCCAGATCCGTTATTATGGACCGTTACCCTTTTGGCAACGTCTTCGGAGGCGCCAACATAGTAGCTGTTGTCCGAGCAACGGAGAATGTATACATAGTGCGGCATCGTCAACAGTCCTTCGACTCACTTCGTTCGCTCAGGACACCATTCGACTTAAGTCGCTCATGTCAGTGGCCTGCCATGAGCGAAAAACGGAAATCCAGAGGATTTCCGTTTTGAGTCGAATGGTGGAGGATAGGGGATTCGAACCCCCGACCTCGGCGATGCGAGCGCCGCGCTCTCCCAGCTGAGCTAATCCCCCGCCGGTTCATGATCCTACCTCTCCCCGGTCGAAATTGCAACCGGTTGTCATGGAAAGAGGCGGCCATTCGAGCTGGTTGGGAATGTCGGCGACACCCTCAGCGCGTCATGATGTTGGCGATGAACTCGGCGAGCATGCCTTGGGTCTCTTCGTCGATCGGGCTGAACTGGATGCCCATGCCCGGAACTACGGACGGATCCTTCTCCTCCGAGGCCACCATCCGAACTACCTTGCCTCGCACCGCGACGCGGCGGGCGATGCCGGGCAAGGGGAACTCCAGGTTCACCTGGGTGCCCACCGGGAAAGGCTCTCGCGTCTCCAGGAAAATGCCGCCCAGAGAAAGGTCGCGGGAGTAGTAGTAGTGGAAAAAGTCACCGGCCACGTTCGTGACCTTGGTGATCAGCTTGACGCGCGGGTAAGACCTTCGTTCCTGGTTGTTCATGGTCTGCTCCTGGACAGGATCTCAAAAGCTTGCTTAATTATTAGCATTTCGTCTAGGATAAAGCAAGCAACCCTGAGAATTTTGGATTGCGGATTTTGGATTTGGGATTGGCGGCTTTCTTAAAATCCCCAATCCGAAATCCAAAATCAAAAATCGGAGTAAGGTCTTGACCGAGAAAACTTCGCCCAAGCTCTATTTGGTGGACGGCAGCTCCTACATCTTCCGCGCCTATCACGCCATGGCCCGCCAGCGCCTGAGCAACTCCCGGGGTGTGCCTACCGGCGCCACCTACGTGTTCACCAACATGCTCCAGAAGCTGATCCGTGAAAAGAGGCCCGAATACCTGGCCGTGGTCTGGGACCCGCCGGGCAAG
>MGQK01000043.1:22387-22888 GCA_001797815.1 Deltaproteobacteria bacterium RBG_13_61_14
CCGAATACAAGGCCAACCGCGCCGAGACCCCGCCTGACCTGGTCCCCCAGTTCCGCTACATCCGCGAGCTGGTCGAGGGCTTCGGCATCCCGGCCCTGGAATACCAGGGCTATGAGGCCGATGACGTCATCGGCACCCTGGCTAAAAAAGCCGCGGCCCTGGGCCTGGAGGTGGTGCTGGTCTCGGGCGACAAGGACCTGACCCAACTGATCGGCCCGCGCGTCACCATGCTCGACACGCTCAAGGACAAGACCACCAACGCGGCTTCGGTCAAGGAGCGCTTCGGCGTGGGCCCGGAGAAGGTGACCGACGTGCTCGCGCTCATGGGCGATTCCTCCGACAACGTGCCCGGCGTGCCCAAGGTGGGCGAAAAGACCGCGATCAAGCTGATGACCCAATACGGCGACCTGGAAAGCGTGCTCGCCCACGCCGCGGAGGTCAAGGGCGCGGTGGGCGAGAGCCTGAAGAATTTCGCGGACCAGGCCCGGCTCTCCAAGGACC
>MGQK01000043.1:23149-24827 GCA_001797815.1 Deltaproteobacteria bacterium RBG_13_61_14
AGTATTCGGGCGAAGACGCCGACGTGACCTGGATGCTCTACGAGAAGTTCCTGCCCCTGCTCCAGGAGGGCGAGTTCGAGGAGTTGTTCCAAAAGGTGGAGATGCCGCTGGTGGAAGTGCTCATGCGCATGGAGATGAACGGAGTCAAGGTGGACACCGAGATCCTGGCCGGGCTTTCGGCCGAGCTGGAGGAGCGGGCGGAGAAAGAGCGCGAGGAAATTTATCGCCTGGCCGGCCACGAGTTCAACATTGACTCGCCCAAGCAGCTCTCCGAGGTGCTGTTCGAGAAGCTGAAACTGCCGCGGCTGAAGAAGACCAAGACCGGCTACTCCACCAACGTGGACGTGCTCACCAAGCTCGCGGCCCAGCACGAGATGCCCCGCCACATCCTCGACTACCGCACCCTGGTCAAGCTCCAGAACACCTACACCGACGCCCTGCCCGCGCTGGTGCATCCGGAGACCGGCCGCATCCACACCTCGCTCAACCAGGCCGTAACCGCCACCGGCCGGCTCTCGTCCTCCGAGCCCAACCTCCAGAACATCCCGGTGCGCTCCCCCGAGGGCAAGCGTATCCGCCAGGCCTTTATCGCCGAGCCCGGCTGCCGGCTGCTCTCGGCCGACTACTCCCAGGTCGAACTCCGCATCCTCGCCCACATCACCGGCGACCAGACTTTAGTCCAGGCCTTTGCCCGGGACGAGGACATCCATCGCCGGACCGCGGCTGAGGTCTTCGGGGTGATGCCGGAGCTGGTGACCGAGGAGATGCGCCGGCAGGCCAAGGTGATCAACTTCGGGATCGCCTACGGCATGAGCGGCTATGGCCTGTCCGAGGAGCTGGGCATTTCCCAGAAAGAGGCGCAGCAATACATTGATGAATACTTCCGCCGCTACCCCGGGGTGCACCGCTACATCCAGGAGACCATCGCCTCGGCCCGGGCGCAGGGCTACGTCACCACCCTGATGAACCGGCGCTGCTACCTACCCGACATCCGGAGCGAGAACTATTCGGTCCGCCAGTTCGCGGAGCGGGAGGCGATCAACGCGCCGATCCAGGGGAGCGCCGCGGACATCATCAAGAAGGCAATGGTGGAGATTGACCGGGAGCTATTCAAGCGCCGGCTGCGGTCCCAGATGATCTTGCAGGTCCACGACGAGCTGGTCTTCGAAGCGCCGCAAGAAGAAGAGAAGGAGTTAGAAAAACTGGTGGTGGAGATCATGGAGTCGGTGGTAAAGCTGAAGGTGCGGCTGAAGGTGGACGCGGCCTGGGGCAAGAACTGGGCGGAAGCGCATTGATCAAGAAAGTAGATAGTAGCTAGTAGTCAGGGAGAAGATTCAAAGTCTGGGGTCTAGGCTCAGCCTCCGCCCACCGCCTGCACGATCTCCAAGACCGCGCCGTCGGTCACTTGCAATTCTGAATGGCGGCTCTTGGGCACCACCTCCCGGTTCAACTCCACCGCCACCCGGCCGGACTTGAGTCCCAAATGCTCCACCAGCTCCGCCACGCTCATGGGTCCGGGCAGCTCTTTCGTCTCGCCGTTGATGGTTACCTTGATCGGGCCAGCCATTTTCCTTGCCAAACCTCCGATTCACTATTGCACATCATAGCCCGCCTTCCTGGCTTTGGCAACCGGCTTGCTGGAACTCTGATATCATGAAGCCGCGAGATCGCTAAGAGA
>MGQK01000044.1:0-1624 GCA_001797815.1 Deltaproteobacteria bacterium RBG_13_61_14
TATCGCCCGCTGTTTCCTGTTCGCCATTGCTCGCGGCCCGGCCAGGATCAAAAAACGGGTCTTTCCGGTCAATCTTTCCATTTCTGTCCAGCCCGGCTTAACACTTTTTCCCTTTTCTTCCTGCTTCCTCAATCTTTCCCGCCACTTCTCTTCCCGACATACTACATATGACATACGACATACTTTCTTCAAACGTCCCCCCATTCTGCACGCCAACCACCCCATTCTGCCCAGCAACCACCCCATTCTGCACGGCAGCTACCCCATCTAACGCGGCAACCACCCCAGGTTTTCCGTGTGGTGTTAACTTGGGGCCTGACCCCAAAACTTAACATTCGGGAAACCAAAGCTTGAACTTGAACGGAATCTGAATCCACAGATTTCGCCCCTCGGTCCGAGCGCTCGGGGTCGAGGACAGATTACACAGATTCAAAATTTCACCACTAAGACACGAAGGCCCCAAAAGAGATTATCCACGAAGGACACGAAGAGCACGAATTTTTTTATAAATTAACGACTTTATGGGCGCGGCTGACCTTAGGGGCGCGGGTGCCCGTTCGGCTGAGCTCACGGCCGAAGCCGCACCCGCGAACCGCGAACCGCGAACCGTGAACTTTTTTACTTTTTCCTTGACTTTCCCAAAGCTCTTGGCCTAGAATGGGTTTTGAAAGTGAACAGTGCACGGTGCACAGTGGTAGGAAGCCATTGCAGGAGCCCAAACCCATGAACCTCAAACCCTCATCCTCTCCTTTACCGGAAGCCTTCCTCCCGCTGGACAAGATTGACCAGATACCTGAATTAAGTTTGGTGTCCCCAGAATTCGAAAATAATTCAGTTTGTTATTCTGGCCTGGCTGATATAAATGCCTCATTGACTTTCACAGACAAGGAAGGAGGGGGGAGCCAATGAAAACAAAGCGCTATTCGCTCATCCTGTCCGTCGTCCTGATTCTGATCTCAATCCTCGCCATCGGCCAATCGGTGCCGCAACTTATCGCCTATCAGGGCCGGCTGACCAACTCTTCCGGCTTGCCCCTGGATGGGGTGAACCTGGACCTCAGCTTTGCCTTTTACCCATCTGAATTCAGCCCCACTCCTCTGCTCACGATCACCCAGCCCAGCGTGCCGGTGAGCAAAGGCATCTACAACGTGCTGATCGGATCGGGCGGGATTCTGCCCGGGACCGAAACCAGTCTGGCCGCGGTGTTCCAGAACCATGCGGAAGTGTGGATGGGGGTTCAGGTCGGCGCGGACCCGGAGATGACCCCGCGGTCAAGAATTTCCAGCGTAGGCTTTGCGCTGAAGGCGGATACCGCTGATGCCGCCAATACCGCTTTATCGGTCAGCCCGGGCTCGGTCACTGAGGCAAGCATCGGCGCGGATTGCGCGGTGGGCGAGGGATTATTCAAAACTTCTGTTGGATGGCATTGTTTGTCCCCGACCAGTCTGGGAGATGCATGGACCTGGATCAGCGGGAGCGATGTAATCAATCAGAACGGCGTTTACGGGACCAAGGGGACGCCGGACCCGGCCAATGTCCCGGGAAGTAGATCTCAGGCTGTCTCCTGGACCGATGCCTCGGGCAATTTCTGGCTCTTCGGCGGGTCTGGTTATGCCGCGAGCGG
>MGQK01000044.1:1639-6712 GCA_001797815.1 Deltaproteobacteria bacterium RBG_13_61_14
CGACCTCTGGAAATGGGACGGGACCAACTGGACCTGGGTGAGCGGGAGTGATGCGGCCAGTCAATACGGCGTTTACGGGACCAAGGGGACGCCGGACCCGGCCAATTTCCCGGGAGGCAGATTGGGGGCTGTCTCCTGGACCGATGCCTCGGGCAATTTCTGGCTCTTCGGCGGGGAAGGTTATTCCGCGAGCGGGGCAGGTTATCTCAACGACCTCTGGAAATGGGACGGGACCAACTGGACCTGGGTGAGCGGGAGTAATGCGGCCAGTCAATACGGCGTTTACGGGACCAAGGGGACGCCGGACCCGGCCAATGTCCCGGGAAGTAGATCTTACGCTGCCTCCTGGACCGATGCTTCGGGCAATTTCTGGCTCTTCGGCGGGGATGGTTTTGCCGCGAGCGGGGGAAATGGTTCTCTCAACGACCTCTGGCGGTTTTACTGAAGCGCACGGCGCCTGGCCCGATTTTCCAAACCCTTCCTGACCTGTCTTCAGTGAGATTGTGATTGGGGTCAGTGCTTCAATTTTCAATTAAGGCGAGGCTGGCGAAAAATGGGGCAAAGGAAAATTAACAGAGCAAATAGTCATGCGCCTGAAATGAGAATGAAGTCGGCAAATAAACGGACACCAGGCTAATTTCAAGAGATCTGCGGAAATAAGTATGGTGTCCCCCGAATTCCGGCAGACCATAGGAGGTCAACATGGAGCTTAAGCCCCACGAAATTGAAGCCAAGCAAATCGAAATCGAGGAGCGCAAAGTTGCCCTACAGCACAAGCAGATAAAGCTTGATCTAATAAAGTGGGTAATTGGTGGTGTTGTAGTAATAGTTGGCTTTTTATTAATCCGCCCAAGAGAGCAGAACCGACTTGACCAGGCCTTCCAATTAGAGGTCAGCAAAGCCTACATTGCTGCCGTGCAAAGCGGAGACCTCGATTTGTGGCAAAGAAGTCTTAACCAAATTGAGGCATTCAACGATGATAAGAGAAGTAAGCTTGGAATTTTTATTGAGAGTGAGAAAGGGAGATTACAACAAGCCAGGAAAGAACACGATATGATAATTAATCTACAGGAAGAAATAACTAAAATTACCGCTGAGAAGGGTAAGCTGGATGCCGAGTTTATTAAGGTAAAAAACGATTTAGGAAATTATAATTTCGATAGAAATGAAGCAAATAATAAAATGCATGAATTGCAAAATAATATAACTGAGAAAGAGATTCAATTATTTCAAATATCTAATCAATTAAAGGAGACCCAAAAGAGGCTAGGCAGCGGTGATTCGTGTAAAACAATGGTTCCTTCGGATCTATTTGCGTTATGCGTTAGCGAGGATGAAAGGTGCACCCAATGCCAGCTTATCAAAAAGTATCCATCTGGAAACATATATTTTATCAATTGTTTCGATCAAAAAATAATTATTGATTGGTCAGGTGCAAAAAAATGATCCGGATATTGTCTCCACCGCGGCTCCTGCTTCTCGTTCTTATTGCTGGTCTCAGCGCCAATAGGATCGGGGTCAGAGCTTTAAGGATTGGGGTCAGATCTAAACATAAAACATAACAAGCAGTGGACAGTGCACGGTGCACAGAGGAGAGGTTTAGAATTTCGCGGGGAGACCCCACCCTCGCCGGAGCGAGGGATGGGCTACAAGGATGGTCAAAGGCTGACGAGGAAGAATGTCTGTCCGTTCCAAAGCGTGTCAGGTGTCAAGTGTCAGGTGTCAGGGAGATGAAACTGGTTGGTGCCCTTCGTGTCCTTCGTGTCTTAGTGGTGAATTTTTGAATCTGCGAAATCTGTGTAATCTGTGGATGATCTTGAAGAGTGTATGTCGTATATCGTATGTTGTATGTTGAGTTAGAGCCTCAAGTCTCTTCCCTGACTACCGACTACTGAAGTTGAGTTCCCGGTTCCAGTTTACAGTGCCTGGTTTACTGACCTTCGGTCTAGCCTTGGGCAAACCAGGAACCTCGAACCGTGAACCGATTACTGACTTAACATTTCCAGGAAGGCCTGGAGCCGGGTGAGGGTGCGGATGTCCACCGGGCCGGGCCGGTCGCCCTCAAGGGAGAGGACGGGCAGGCCCAGGGTCTTCCGGAAAACAATGGCCTCCACCTGCCGGTGGCAAAAAGTCTGGGCATAGTGCACGACGCCTTGGACCCCCCGTTGCCGGCACTCGCTCCGGATGTCCAGCGCCCGGGATTCAGTATCGTAAGGATAAGTGTAACGGGCATATTGGTCGGCCAACGCGCCGGAGTCATCCAGCATGGCGAACTGGCGCTGAGTCTCGTTGAACACCACCGCGGCGTCCTGGCTCTCGATCACCTGGTAGAGATCGTCCCAGATCGGGGGCACGCCCACGTAGGCCAGGCGGAACCGCGCCTTCCGGGGCGGACGGGATTCCGCCTGGGCCAGGAATTGGTCCAGGTCCTGCTCTAAGCGGTCCGGGTCGCGGTTGAAATCGCTGGCCGAGACCAGCCAGAGGTGGTTTTCCGCGCCAAAGACTTTTCCTTCCTGCCAGGTGAGCTCGTCCAGGCGGGCGAGCTTTTGCCGGAGGCGATGCAGCCGCTCGCGCATGCCGGCGATTGCCTTTGCGCTTGCCCCGTAATGCCGGCTGAGCTTCTCGATCTCGATGGTCAAGGCGCCCCGATCCCGGTCGGCCGGATAAGCGAAGGGCACGGTGCGGAACCCCTTGAGCCGCAGCACCTCCAGGAGCTTCTCGGTGGACGAGCAATCGCCCCGGGTCACCCCGATCACCTCGTCAATGCCCTCGCTTATCACCGCGGCGTAAATGCCCTTGATCCAGGCGCAGAGGTTGGCCGGGAAGCCGTCCTGCTCGGCCCGGGCGATCAGCTCGTCCCGCTCCGGATGGGTGATGAAGAGGTTGTTGAGGTCCACCGGGGTGTGTCCGCCGGCCAGGATGACTTCCACCGGGACGGTGGTGGTAATGCCCACGCGCATCAGATCGCGGCTCCTTTGTGGGCTTGGTGGACATCCCAGGCGATCTTGGCCAGGCCGATCAGGCCGATGATGAGCGCGTTCATGGTGTAGGCGGAGTTGAGGGTCAGGGTCAGGGCCACGAGCAAAGGCTCGTTGACGTATTCGCGGAAGAATTCCAGCCAGACCACCTGGGTGGAGCCGTAACCGGCCACGCTGACCGGGAGGGCGCCCAGGGCGTTAGCCAGGGGCACCAGGCCGAAGTAGCGGCCGAAGGGGAAATCCACCTGGAAACAATAGCGCATGACCAGGTATTGGCGGACGAAAAAATTCAGGAAGAACACGGTCCGCACCAGGAGATAGAGGCCGTAATGCCAAAGCCGCGCCACGGTGAAGGGCGCAAAAGCCTTGACCTGACGCTGGAAGCCGAGCACCCCAAAATCGAACTTGCGGATCCAGAACAGGTAGAAATAGGCATAAAAGCCGATCCCCAACAACGTGCTGACGCTCAGGAAGCGCACCGCCGCGGCCGGGACTTCGCCCTGGGGCAGTTCGTCCAGGTAGAAGAGGCCGATGGCGATCAGGATCAGGAAGAAGAACATGTCCACCGCGGCCAGGAAGAGCATGGCGCCGCCCAGGTCAATGGCGGCAGTTCCCTTTTTGCGGTTGAGGTAAACCAGCACCCCGCCCAGGCCGAGCAGGGGATTGATCATGCCGAGAAGATAAGTGGCCGCGACCGGGCCCCAGAGCTCGCGGAAAGAGATCGGCTTGATGAACCAGTCCAGGAGCAGCTTGAAGCTCAAGACGTTAAGCACGAAAATCAGCGCCTCGGGCGGGAACCAGAGCAGGGCAAAGGTTGACAAGGGGATTTGACGGAAGACTTGTCGGACTTGAACCAGGTCCACGTGCCGGCCGACCCAGTAGAGCAGCAGGGCCGAGCCGATCCAGGGCAGGACCAGGCGCATAACTTTGAGGATGCCGGCGGCAGGGGAGGGGGCCACGGTGTCAGAGCTGCCGGAACTCAAGGTGAATCTCCCAATTCCGGGACCGGTGCCGGGCAAGTTCGAGGGGCCAGCTCAGGAGCAGGCAGGAGCCCTGGTAAGTGCGCTCAAAGCCGTCCTCCGACTGGGACACGGTCTCCACCGGGAAGCGCCACAACCGGGCGGGAGGCTTGAGCGCGAGCGAAATCTGGAAGCCAAAGGCCCGGTCCACCAGCTCCACTTTTTTCGCTTTCGCGGTCTCGCCCTCTGAGGCCAGGTTGGCCGGAGAGGGAACCTGGCCGTTGATCCGATAGTAGCGGTCGTCGGCCTGGCCGGCCAGGAGCGTGAGGTTGAACTCGATCCCGAAGCTCGCCTTGATCGCGGCTTCTCCCAGGTTGGTCAACTGGTAATTGGCCAGAAACCCGTTGCGGTTTTTGGAAAAGGAAAAAGTTTTTTCCAGGCGAAGGAGTGTTTCCCGGCCGGCGGACCAGATCGCCGCTTCCCGTGCCAGGATGAGCTTGCCGGAAGCGGCCCGGAATTGGACCTGCTTGACTGCGTAGGGCTTGCCGGCAAAGTCGCCGACCTCGTTGAACCGCTCCTCCCGGAACTCGGCGAGCGAAAGCCCCTGGGGCAGGAAATGGTCGAGGAAGCTATAGCGGGGCAGGCGGTCATAAACCAGGAATTTTTTCAGGCCGGGCTCCTTGGCCTTGACCAGCTCGTGGATGCTCTTGTGACCGGCCTCGGTCCCCGGACCGACGGCCGAGGCGAGCTTGGCATGGTATCCCTCTTGCCGCCGGCCGAGCACGTTGCTCACCGAAAAATTCTTGGGCCGGTATTCGAGGGCCATCAGCCCGCCGCCTTGGCGGGGATGGAAATAGGCGCTCAGCCGGGCCGATTCCACCAGGACTTCCGGGGCGCCGTCGCAATCCAGGTCCGCCTGCTCGCAAGCCAGCCAGTCGCCCGGACCCCGGGCCGCGGCCTCGATCAGGCGGTCGGCGGCGATCAGTTGCTCGTAAACCGCGTGGCGGAGGTAGTTGAGGTAGAGCCCGCCGAAGACGCCGTGCCAGTAGGCGCAGTTGCACTGGCCGCGGAAGAGGTGTTTGCGCGCCGGCTCGAGCTGGCGCTTGGCGCGCGCCCGATTGAGCTTGTCGCTCACC
>MGQK01000044.1:6740-10587 GCA_001797815.1 Deltaproteobacteria bacterium RBG_13_61_14
CTTCCGGATACTTGGCCAGGAAGTTGGCCCAGTGCCCGCCGCGGACAAAGGGCATCAGCTCGCCCCAGCGGTTCTGCGCCTTCAGCTCCTGCATGAAATTTTCAAAAGCCGGGATCATCTCGGCCGGGAGCGCCCATTCCATCATCTCCTCGTAGCTGGCGAGGGGGAGATAGACCCGGCCGCGGGGGGCCGCCTGCTTCAGGTATTCGCGGAAGGTGAGGAGCTTGAGCCAGTCCTGGTTTTCCTCCAGGGCGGTGAAGAAGCGCTTGAGCCAGCCCTTGCCGAAGACCCATTCGTGGGTCTCGGGCCAGACGCCGAACTTTTCTCCGTCGTCGCCGTAAGTGGCGACAAAGCCGGGGATGGCATCGGCCCGCCGGCGGAGGTATTCGAGCGTTTGCGAAGGCTCGCGGAAGGGGATGAGGTAGCGAAGGGTCTGGTCTATCGGGAAAAGGTTGAGCGAGCGGCCTTCGCGTTCGGTGAGGAAATGGCCCCAGATGTCCTCGGGCCGGAAGCCGGCGTAGCGGAAGTGGGAGTCATCCACCAATGTATAAGAGAGGTCGAGGCCGCGGAGCGCCCGGGGCAGGGAGGGGTCCCAGACCCGCTCGGTCAGCCAGAAACCCGAAGGCCGCTGTCCCAGGCGCCGCTCCAGGTAGTCGGAGAAGAGCTTAAGCTGATTTTCGGCGTCGCGCTCGGGGATAGCGGGCAGGATCGGCTCCCAATAACCGCCGCCCAGCACCTCGACCTGGCCGCGCTCGACCAGGGCGCGCAGTTGGTCCAGGTAGCGCGGCTCGTGCTCCTCGATCCATTCCAGCAGGCAGCCGGAATGGTGGTAGGCCAGGCGCACGCCGGGATGGGCGGCCAGCATTTCCAGCAGGGGCGCGTAGCAGTCGCGGAAGGCGCGCGCGAAGACCGAACCGAAATTGCCCACCGGCTGGTGGGAGTGCAGCGCGATCAGGAGGGTGGCGCTCATCCCGGCCATTATAGACGGTTTGCCGGGCTTTGCACAACTTGGTGCTTGACCGGCAGTGAGACGTGCGCTATGGTTTTGCCTATGCCCGGAATCGGCATTATCCATAACCCCTTTGCCCGGGGCAACCTCAAGCGGCCGCGGGTGGCCGAGAGACTGCGCCGCATCCTGGGCAACGAAGGGATCGTGGTCGAGACCCGCAACATCAACGAGCTGCCCGGGGTGGCCGAGAAGTTTTTGCAGGACGGGATCGAGATCATCGCGGTCAACGGCGGCGACGGCACGCTCCATCTCACCCTCACCGCGTTCATCCAGGTCTATGGCGATAAGCCCCTGCCCAAGCTGATGTCGCTGCGGGGCGGGACCATGAACACCATGTCCACCTCGCT
The DNA here is from genome assembly GCA_001797815.1 of Deltaproteobacteria bacterium RBG_13_61_14. Classification (GTDB taxonomy): domain Bacteria; phylum RBG-13-61-14; class RBG-13-61-14; order RBG-13-61-14; family RBG-13-61-14; genus RBG-13-61-14. The sequence continues at coordinate 8,097 of MGQK01000044.1, forward strand.
CAAGCTCAAGGGCGCCACCCTGGAGATCTGCGCCAAGGCCGCGGAGTGCTACCGGCGGGGCGAGAGCTTTGAGCTTTTGGATCAGCCCCTGGTCTGCCTCAACGGCAAGTACGGGTTCATGACCGGCGCCGGCCTGGCCACCAATTTCCTGGAAGCCTACTACTCCGGCACCAACACCGGCCCGATCGAGGGCGCCAAAGTGGTGGCGAAGGCGGTGCTCTCGGTCATTGGCCGGACCGAATACGTGAAGAAGCTGTTTGCCCTGGCCCAGGCCGAGGTGGTGGTGGATGGCGAGAAAGTTCCGTTTGAAGAGTTCACCGCTATCCTGGGCTGCAGCATCGTGGAGATCGGGCTGGGCTTCAAGCCCACGCCGCGGGCGTATGACCAGCCCGGCCGTTTTCATTTTGTGGCCACCAAAATTCCTCCGATAGGCGTGGTCCGGCGGCTGCACCTTCTCCACCAGGGCAAAGATATTATTCATCCGGATTTTTTCTCGCGCCTGGCCCAGCGGGCCGAGATCCGCCCCAAGCAGGACCGGTTCCGCTACACGATTGACGGCGAGCTTTACGACACCGAGGAGCCGATCGTGATGAGCCCCGGTCCCACGGTCAAAGTGGTCAAAATCTGATCTGCGGCTGGGGGCAGCCGCAACACTTCAAGGAGAGGATCATGGCGGAACGCGTGGTCGGCGTGATCGGCGGCAGCGGGCTTTACGAGATGAAGGAGCTCAAGGTCGAGCGCCGGGTGCGGATGAAGACGCCCTTCGGCGACCCCTCCGACGCCTTCATCATCGGCCGGCTCAAGGGCGTGAAGATGGTCTTCCTGCCCCGCCACGGCCTCGGCCACCGGCTCTTACCCAGCGAGATCAACTACCGCGCCAACCTCTGGGGTTTGAAGAAGCTGGGAGTCGAGTATCTCATCGCCTCCGGCACCTGCGGCAGCTTCAAGGACGAGCTGGCCCCGGGAACGATCGTGGTGATTGACCAGTTCCTCGACCGCCCCCGCCTGCGCCAGTCCACCTTCCTCGGCCACGGCATCGCCGGCCACCCCTCTTTTGCCGACCCGGTCTGCCCGGAGCTGAGCCGGGTGCTCTATCGGGCCGGGAAATCGGTGGGCGCACCCATGAAAATGGGCGGCACCTACGTCTGCATGGAAGGCCCGCACCTCTCCACCCGCGCCGAGAGCTTCTTTTACAAGGGCCTGGGCGCGGACGTGATCGGCATGACCAACCTGACCGAGGCCAAGCTGGCCCGGGAGGCCGAGATCTGCTACGCCTCGCTGGCGCTGGTCACCGACTACGATTGCTGGCACGAGACCGAAGCCGACGTCACCATCGAGATGGTGCTCGAAGGCATGAAGAAGAACGTGGAGACTTACCGCCGGATCGTGAAAGAGGCCATCACCCAACTGCCCCAGCCGCGCGCCTGCGCCTGCGCGAGCGCCATGCAATACGCCGTCATCACCGACCCCAAGGTCATCCCGGCCAAAGTGAAGAAGGACCTCAAGATCATCCTGGGCAAGTATCTGAAATAGTGCCGAGTGACGAGAGGCATCAGGCTTTAGACATTAGGCTTTGGAGGAAGATACTTATACAGAATTGATAGTTGATCGTAGCTGAAGCCTAAAACCATAAGGTCTAATGCCTAACGCCTAACGCCTAATGCCTTTCATGGAGTGGTCAGCGCGTCCACCAGGATGTAATAGACGGTCTTGAGGATGAGGCCGGGCGAAGCTCCGGCGGCGGCGGAGAACATGGACACGGTCTTGACCGGGCCGGGCACGCACTCGGCCTCGAGTGTCCAGGGGGACTGCCGGCCCGGCGCCCAAGCGCGCGCTTGAAAGGCATAGGTGGCATCGTTCCGTAAATCGCCGATGTGGTGGCGATGGCTGGGGCTGATCCTCTCGCTTTGCCAGTCCGCCGCTTTCTTTTCCCGCCAACGGACCTCGTAGCCCGTCACCCGTTCGTCCTGCGGCTCATCCCAAACCAGGTCCACCGCCGCGTCCGAGGGGTTGGCCAGGAATGCGGTCGGCAGCGGCAGCGGCGCCGTGCTCAGCAACCGTTCTTCTTTTTCCTCGGCCGCAATCCAGGCGCGCATGTCCTCCGGCACCACCGCCTCGATTCCAGCCGGGGTCTTCAGAAAAACCACCCCGAAAGGATAGAAGAACGCCTCGGCGCTGTCCTGCAATGCCTGAGGCGGCGCGTCGCCGGCATAGGGCGCGATCAGCAGCGAGAACTTTTCGACCTCGCCGTTATACGAAGGCGCGCTGGGCTTGAGCGATCCGCTGGCCAGGGTGGCCATGCCGGTGCCCACGCCGTTGCCGCCGAGGTGGGAGTAATCGAGCTGGCGGCCGAAGTAAGAGCCGAAGGGGTTGAGCGAAAGCTGCTGGACGCCCTTGACCTCGCGCAGCCGCATCGGACAGAAGGCCAGGCTCGCGAGCACTTCCGCGTTCTCGCCCAAGAGGAGCCCGGTCTGGCCATTGCTGGCAGCCA
>MGQK01000044.1:10599-14611 GCA_001797815.1 Deltaproteobacteria bacterium RBG_13_61_14
TGACCTGGTGGTTGAAGGAATCAAGGTTCTTGTTCCTGGGGTTGATTTGCCCGTAATTCAGATCGTAATAAGAGGTGATGCCGAGGTAGTTGTGCTTCCAGACCCGGAGCGGCTTATCCGCCGGGGCGAAGATGGCCGGGTTGAGCTGGAAGGGCGCGACCTCGATCCAGCGCAGGTCCAAGAGGCGCCGGAGCTTTTGCTGGACCGTGTGGATGATGTCCCGGGGCGGAGTGTAGGCGTAGCGCACTTCCACGTCGGCCAAAAGGTAGGGCAGGTCGTCGAACAAGGTGAAGGTGTAATTCAGCTCGCTCTCGAAGCGGCCGCTCTGCGTGTCCATCGGAATCTTGGCTTGCAGGCGGGCGCGGCCGAGGCCAAGCCAACTCTCGGAAGCAAGATCGGCCCAGGAATAGTCCGAGGCAAAATAGCTCTCCGGCTTTTTGCCGGTGCGGTAGGTGATGAAGGGTTGGAGGAGATCGCCGCCGCCGACTTCTTGGCCCTGGAACTTGAGCGAGGAGATGCCGGTGCTCTCCGACAAACGAAGGTCGAGCCAGCTATTCTGAAGCGACTCCAGTCGCCTCGAGCCGGCGCCCCCGCTGGTTGCCTCGACCCGATAGACGCGATGCTCTTCCGGACCGAGCTCGGCCACGAACCAGATCTCCCCGGCCCGGGTTCCATCCAGCAGGTTCTTTACGTTCACCAAAGATGCCGGCACCGGCGCGCCCTCTATGGTCTTTACCCGAACTCCTTCCACCCCTTGCGGCAAGACCACCGGCAGGCGCACGACCGATCGCGCCGGCTTAGGCGCCGCATTCTTGCCCCGCGCATAGTTGTAGATCTCGAACTCGTAAAGCGCCTCGCCCTTCCCTTGGAATTGCTTGCGCACCGCCTCTGCGGCATCCCGCTCCGCGGCCGCGGCGAGGTCGCGCGCCCGGCCCAGGATCAGCTCGGCCTTGGCCTGACGCTCCTCGTTGATGATCGGCGTGCTCATGCCGAAGTGAGTGGTGGTCAGCCCGATCAGGCGCTGGAAAAACGAAGAGTCAATGCCGACCCACAGCTTTTGGTCTATCTCCGCGGCCAGCGTCTGGGGAACCCGCTCGGCCAGGGCCGCGGCGCGGTAAGAATGGAGGCGCGACTGCTCGAGCCGGGTCCAGTTGAGAAGGCTCGCGAACTTTTCGGCCCAGGAGTAGTTGCCGTCAAAGGCGCCGTCGGCCAGGTCTTGCCGCACCAGCACCTCGGCCCGGGGCGGGTGGTCCTTGAGATAGGCGCCCGGAATGGAGAACTCGGCCCAGGGATACTTGTTGACCGCGTGGATATACTCGATCAGCCCGCCGGTATTGGCCACCCAGCCCAGGCCCTTGGGCAGGTCAATGGGAATCCAGGTCTCGGCGTCGGCATCGAAGTTGATGTGGAGCATGAGATCGGACTTGACCTGGCCGGAGGTCTGGAGCTGGTGGAGATCGAGCAGCCAGCGCTCCAGGGAGATGTAGTTGACCACGTCGCCGGGCGAGACCGCGGGGAAAAGAACAATCGGCTTTTCCTCGGGCACGCTCCGGAACCACAGCGGGTTATATCGCTGCTCCGCCGGCAGCGCCGGGATAAAGGCGCTGATGGTGTCAAAGGGGATGCTGGAATAATACACGATGTGGCCCTGGATGCCCTCTTCCAGGAAGATCCGGTTCTGGCCGGTGGTGTACATGCTCTCCTGGGACCGGTAGATAGGCGTGACCCGGCCGAAGAGCTGCTTTGCGCCCGAGCCAAAAGGGTTTTCCAGGGCATAGGCCACCGCGGTCCGGAACTCGTCCTCGGTCGCGGCGTGATTGGCCCCGTTGTTGTAAGGACCGGGCAGCACCTCGTCCTGGCCCGACTCGACCCGCTCCCGGATGCCGGTGATGATGTCGGGCGCGTATTCAGGAATGATTTGTTCAAAGGTCCAGTAATTGTCAAAATCCCAGTAGCCTTTAGCCTGGAGCCCTGCGGCGTTGGCCTCGTTGAGCATCTTGAGGATTTCGCGCACCACCCGGATGTCGGTGCCGAACCCGGCCTCGTCCGGGGTGTCGCCGCGCCAGGAGTGATAGAAGCTGGTGTGGAAGCCGAGGATGACGTAAACCTTGTAGGGGGTGTCTTCTTTGGCCCCGGCGGGTGCTTGGCCGGCAATTAAGCTAAAGAGGACAATCGAAAAAAGACACTTGCGCAAAAATACACGGCCCTTCATTTCCCCCTCCTTGCGAATCGGGCGCGAATCCAATCGCGCCCTCCGTATCCCCTCACCCCGCCCTCTCCCCCTGGGAGAGGGTTAGGGAGAGGGTGAAGGGCAGGTTGGGATACCTGCCCGGTCTCAATCATCCAAATTAAAGGCTCTGGCCTTGCTGGAAGCCGCGCAGGCCCAGGCGGAAGGCCTGCAGGTTGAATTCCCGCTTCTTGGGGTCCTCGAAGATCTCGGCAATGGTCTGCTCGAAGGCCGGCTCCGGGATGGGGAGCAGCTCGGAGGCGGCGAGCGCGCCGACCATGACCACGTTCTGGGCCACCAGGGTGCCCAGTTCCTGGGCCAGGTCCGTGGCCTTGACCACTTTGGCCGAGGCCGCCAGCTCCTTGATCTTGCCCAGGATCACGTCCATCTCCGGGTATTTCTGCTGGCCGGTGAGCACCCCGATCGGGTAGTTGGGCCGGTCGTTGAAGATGACGTGGGTGTTCTCGTTCCCGAAGTCCACCAGCACCCTGAGCGTCTCCAGCGGCTCGAAGCCCAGGATCACGTCGGCCTCGCCCTCGGGGATGAGCGGGCCGTATTGGAATGAGCAAGAGAAGCGGACGTGGCTCATCACCGAGCCGCCGCGCTGGGAAGCGCCGTAGGTCTCGCCGATGGAGGCGAAGAGCTTCTGCGAAATGCCGGCCGCGGCCGTGATCTGGCTGGCTAAAATGTTCCCCTGCCCGCCCACGCCGGTGATGATGAGGTTGAGGGGGTCTTTGGCAAGTGCCATCTTGATTTCCTTTCTGGTCTAAAGAGGCGCTTTGAATAAAGCAAGCAATTTTTCTCTCATGCGGCTGGCGATATCCAAAGCGCCCTGGGCCTCTTCCCGGTCCGCGGATTCGCCGGGGTAACGAAAATCCACGGCCGCACGGGTCAAGAAGCGGAGTTCATTTAAAGGCCAGGACCACTTTGGGCTCGCTTGAGAAACAAGCTGACTCAGTTGCACCAGATCATGGCTCTTGGGAGGAACCGCTCCGAAATGAATGAGAAATCCCTTCATCAACTTCTCGATGCACTGCTGAGCATGAAAACATACCGCATCGTAATTGAGCTTTTCCTCGGCCCTTAACTCCCGGCTGGCGGTGGCGAAATCCGCCTCGGCCTTAGCAATCCATTCTTTAACCGTTTCGTTCATAAAGCACCTTACCCCGGTCAAGCGCTTCCCGGATTAAGGGGTCTCCCTCCGAATAGCGACGGGAGGTATCCTCGGGCCGGCGCGCCAGGAGTTCCAGGGGAAAGCTCGGATTCACCCGGTTGAGAATCTCCAAAGATTTCCAAAAATTTCTTCCCTCAAAGCGCAGAATCACCAACAGATCCACATCCGAATCCGGTCCCGGCTCTCCATAAGCATAAGAGCCAAAAAGAATGATCCGTTCCGGATTAAATTCCTTCACAATCCGCTTGCTCAAGGACTCTATCTCTTTGAGCTCAACCATTCCCGCGCTCCTTCCCCTGGCCGCCCACGCCGGTGATGATGAGGTTGAGAGGGTCTTTGTTTAAAGACGGCATGACTTCTCCTTCAGTAAATTAGCTTCGCCAGTTCCGAATCAAGTCGCTCTCTTCTCATCGCCGCTGGCTTCCGGCCGCTTGCCGGGCTCTTCGCTCTTGCCGGTCTTCAGGTCCAGCTTGATCGCTCCCTGGAGGCAGACGTGGACGCAGAGCCCGCAGCGGGTGCAGACCACCTCGTCAACCAGGGCCCGGCCGTGGACCTGGTCCCAGATCAGGCCCGGGCAGCCGAACACCCGCGAGCAAAGGCGCATGCGGCCG
>MGQK01000044.1:14668-20505 GCA_001797815.1 Deltaproteobacteria bacterium RBG_13_61_14
CGCTCTCTACCCGCGACCAGGGCGCACTTGTGCCGGAAGATGAGGACCTTGAGCTCGCCTCCCTCCAGGGTATCGCAGAGCTTGTCCACCGCCTCGCCGAACTCAAACGGGTCCACCTCCTCCACCGGCACGCCCAGGCCCTGGCAGACCTTCTCGATCGGGATCGGCTCCACCGTCTCGCCCAGCGCGTTCTTGCCCGTGCCCGGATGGGGCTGGAACCCGGTCATGGAGGTGGCCGAGTTGTCGAGCACCACAAAAGTGAATTTCGAGCCGTTGTATTTGGCGTTGACCAGGCCGGGCAGGCAGGAGTGGTAAAAGGTGGAATCGCCGGCCAGGGCGATCACCGGCTGCTTGAATTCCTTGATCTGGCCCAGGCCGTTGGAAAAGCCGATGCCGGCGCCCATGCACTGGAGGGTGCGGCTCAAACTATAACCCGTGCGGGAGACGCCCATGGAGTAGCAGCCGATGTCGCCGATCACCACCCCGTCGCGGCCGTCCAATTTCAGCGCGGTCTTCATCACCCAGAAGCTGGCCCGGTGGGGGCAGCCGGCGCAAAAGGCCCACTCGCGGCCGGGGAGCCCAAAGCCGGACAGGGTCTTGGCCGCTTCCTGGTATTTGGGCGCTCGCGGAGCTTTGCCCACGCCGGTGACTTTCTGGAGCGCGTCAGCGACCACATTGGTGTCCATCTCGCCGATGGCCGGGCCGCGCTTGTTGGTGACGTGGCCGGAATACTTGCCGTAGAAACGCGGCACCTGCAATTCATCGAAGGTGGCGCCGGCCGCGATCACCTTCACGTTCTCTTCCAGGAAGGGGTCCACTTCCTCGACGAGGATCACGTCGCTCGCGTGCTCCAGGTGCTTGAGCACCAGCTTCGCGGGCATGGGCCAGGTGGTGCCCAGCTTGAGGATCCCGACCCGGTCCGAGAGGTTAAGCGCCCGCACCGCTTCCCAGGAATAGAGCACGCTCGCGCCCGAGGTGATGATCAGGATGCGGGCATCCTCCGGCCCCTGGTAAGAGTTAAAGGGCGAATTCTCGAACTCGTTCTGGATGGCCTTGAGTTTGCTGTGCAAGAGCGGATGCAGGATCGGATGGGCGATGAAGCGGTCGAAGAGCCCCATCTGGGGCTTGCGATTGCGCGGCTCGATCTCGCCCAGGGTGACGTTGCCGCGGGCATGGGAGATGCGGGTGACGCTGCGGACCAGACAGAGGAGCTTGTTGCGCTCGGACAGGGAGAAGGCGAACTTGACCATGTCCTTGGCTTCCTGGGTGGTGGAAGGCTCGAGCAGGGGCAGGTCGGCGAAGCGGGAGTAGGAGCGCGAGTCCATCTCGTTGGTGGAGGAGTGGGCCTGGGGGTCGTCGGCCACCACCAGGACCAGGCCGCCCTTGGAGCCGGAGAGGTTGACGGTGTTGATCACGTCGGCCACCACGTTGAGCCCGTTCTGCTTCATGGCGCTCAGGGCGCGAAGCCCGGCAAAGCTGGCCCCGCAGCAGCTCTCCAGCGCCACTTTCTCGTTCACCGACCATTCCGCGTGGTGCCCGAAGATCGCCGCGGCCCGGGCCAGGATTTCCTGGATCTCCGAGGCCGGCGAGCCCGGGTAGGAGGCGGTGTAGTCCACGCCCGCCTCGATCGCGCCGCGGGCGATGGCCTCGTTGCCCATCATCAGCAGGGTTTTGCCCGGCTGGTTCTGAAAAACCGGATTCATCCTTCCCTATCCTTTCCTGGCGGGGATGATTCCATTCTAACACAATGCCGGGCTAGTCAAAAAATTTCTTGCCGACCGCGGTTGCCCCAAGAGGTTGAATAAATCCGGCGGGAATCGTAAACTGATCCTGGTCCGCAGGGCTTTCCCGGGGTCCGACGGCCAAGGGGCGTTCATGGGGGTCAGGTCTTTACATTTTACATTCGATCATGATGCGGTGGCGCGTTTCATCGTCTCTTAAACTGAAGGGGGTAAAAAATGAAGTTCGGAGCATCCGTTCTCGTCCTGGCGGCAGCCGGGTTGGTGCTTGCGGGCTGCGCGGGCAGGAAGGAGCTTAAGCCGTGGAACCCGCCGCCTTATTTCGCGCCGGAAAGCTATGCAGAAGTGGAAGGCGTGCGGGTGGCTTACCTCGAGGCGGGCGAAGCGAACCCGGCGGCGGTGGTGTTCGTGCACGGCTTCAGCGGGGACATCCAAAACTGGTGGGACCAGTTCGAGTATTTCGCAAAGAATTATCACGTGCTGGTCCTGGATAACCCCGGCCACGGCCGGTCCGCGCGGGGCGAAGAGGTGCACTGCTCGATTGATCTTTTCGCCCGGGTGGTGGTGGGGCTGATGGAGCAGCGCGGGATCGAGCGGGCGGCGCTGGTGGGCAACTCCATGGGCGGCCAGATCGCGGCTTACGCGGCCATCCATTACCCCGAGCGGGTGGAAAAGCTCGTGCTCTCTGATTCGGCCGGGGCCGGAAAATTGGGCGCCCTGAGTCTGCTCATCCCCTTTGCCAGCCCCGGAGCCGTGCACCTGTTTTTCAAAAGCATGGGCGACCAGTATCAGGGCACGGACCCCAAGGACCAGGCGCGGAATGCTTTTGCCCTGAGTTTCCGGGGCACGGTGGAGGAGCGGCCTTACATGAAGGCGCTCAGCCAGTCCATCAAGAGCGTGGCCCGGACGCCGCTGCGAGAAGATCTGCACCACATTTCCGCTCCCACGCTGCTGATCTGGGGAGACGATGATACCCTGGTCAAGCCCGAGACCATGGATGTTTTCGCTTCTCAAATACCAGAGACCGCCCGGTACCTGGTCCATGAGGGCGGCCATACCCCGCCCATGCAAAAGCCGGTGGAGTTCAACTGCGCGGTGGACAACTTTATCCTGGGAGAGGATTTGGAACCATGCCACCAGAGGGAATAAAAGCCGGGCGGCTCTTCCAGGCTACTCATACAAATAATTGATTTTAAAAGTAAAAGTTAAAACATTGCGCTCGGCCAATCGCCCTTGATCCGGGATTCCGTAGAGCGGCCATTGCCATGCTCCTATTTTCGCCTGGACCAGCGAGGTAACTAGCTTAAATCCTTGACAAATGTCCAGACGATGCTTATATTGTTAATGCTTGCTTCTTAGCACTATTCATGGTAGAGTGCTAACGCTCAATAAGCGGGTGGAGGATCGGTAATGCCCATTTATGAATATGAATGCAACAAGTGTGGCGTCATTGAAGTCAACCAGCGGATCATCGAATCGCCTCTGAGCAGATGCCCCCATTGTCGGGGTAAGGTCCATAGACTAATCAGCCAGACCTCGTTCCAGCTCAAGGGAACGGGCTGGTATGCTACTGATTATGGAAGAGGCAACGGCAAAGGCAAGGGCAGGGGCAAGAAAGAAGTGACCGAGCCGGCCGGCGAGACGACCACGGCTTCCGAGACGTCAAAGACCAAGACCGAGACCGAGACCAAGAAAAACAGCACCGCCGGCACTACCTCAAAATAACCACCGACTCTCGCGCATGTTAATCCTCTTGACCTTCCTCTTGGCCGGGCCCGTGGCGGCGGCCAGCCCGAACGACGCCGGCCTTTTTTATGAACGCGCCCAGCTTGCCTTTCAGGAAAGCCAGGACCAAGCGGCCCTGGAGTGGCTGAGCCGGGCCACAAACTCCGAGCAAGAAGCGGGCCGGGGAGATTACGCCTCGGGCTTGGAAAAGGCCGCGGCCACCCTCTTTCAATGGGGCCAGGTCCGCTGGCAGGAAAAAAGCCGGGAGCTGGAATCCAAAGGTCTGCTTCGGAAAAATCAGCATCCGAAGTTTTTTTTCGAGGAGTTGCTGAGGCGCTATCCGCAAAGCGCCCGGGCCGATGACGCGGCGCTCCTGTTTTTGGAGGACGGCTTTTGTTACGAGTGGGGCGGATATCCAGACTGCCCGGCCTTTGAAATCCGGCAATACGAAAATTTCTTAGAGACCTATCCTTTCAGCGACCGCCGCGGCCATGTTCTCTTGGAAATGGCGCGGCGCTACCAGGCCTTGGCCGAGCGCTATTCCGAGGAAGCGCCGTGGCACCACCAGGCTCGGGCCGAGCTGTGTGGAGCCATGTCCCAGACCTTATGGCAGGAGCTGATGGGCAGCTACCCCGGCACTCCTGAAGCCGAGGACGCGAGCAAGCACCTGGAGGAGATCCCGCCGGAGCAGCGGCCGGCGATCCCGATCCCGCCGGGAGTATTCGGCTATCTCCGGGAAGGTCAAGATTAGTATCCCTTCAACTTTATCTGGTCGGGTTGGCGTGGAAGGCGGTTACTGGTCTATGACCGGTAAGGCTGCGCCCAAGAAAAGGGCGGGCAAGCCCCCCTCCTAAAGAACAGGTCAGGCAACCGGGAAGATGATTCACCCGAGCTACTTGGCAACGACTGTCGGCTTGAGCCTCGCGCTGTTCGGGCCGGCTCTCTTGTTCACGCCCGCGCACAAGCTCCTGGGCAAGCCCGAGCGTCTGGCGACGCGGATGTTCGAGCTGCTTTTCTTGTGGATCCTCGCCGGAGCGATAGTGGCCATCGTGGTCTGGTGGGAAGAGCTGCCCTTATCGTCCATCGGTCTCCGGCTGAGGTGGCAATCCGTGGTCCTGGGGCTTCTCTTGGCACTGTTGTTCATTCGGGTGGTGGCGCCTTTCCTCTATTGGATGATCAAAAAAATGGGCACTCCCGGCTTCGAAGGCGGCCTGGCCAAAATGGTCACTATGCCGGTCGGGTTCTTGCTTTTCGCGGCGCTGAGCGCCGGGGTGGTGGAGGAAACGCTTTACCGTGGTTATGCGATCGAGCGGCTGGCATCCCTCACCGGCAGCTATTGGTGGGCGGGCCTGATCTCAACGACCGTTTTCGCTTTGCTGCATTGGCCGATGTGGGGGAGGGGTCCGGTGGCCACCTTCTTCGTGTCCGGTGGCTTAATGGCGCTGTTCTACATTGGGACCCAGGACCTGGCGGCGTGCATGATCGCTCACGCGGTCACGGATGCCGTGGGCTTTATCACCGCCCAGCGCGCCAGCCGCGGCTCAGGAGGGTGATCGCTCCCGCGCCGGCTTCCAGGCTTTCCGCCTAACCCGGCCGAGCCGGAAGCAAAAACAAGAACCGGAGTTTCACGCAAAGCCGCAAAGACGCTAAGGGTTAAAGCTTTCGGAGAAAAGAGAGCAGCTCGGATTTCAGGTCTTTTCTTGCCCCCCGGCTGCGCCGCCCTCGGCCGTGAGCTCCATTCGGCCCGAGCTCATGGCCGAGGGCGGGCCGAACGGCAAAGAAGCAAAGTCGCAAAGGAACAACCCTTTGCGGCCTATGGTTCTTTGCGTCAGCTTCTTCCCTCTTTCTCTTCCCCTTGGCGACTTGGCGGCTTGGCGTGAAATCCTTCTTTCAGCCCGGCATAAAATCGTGCCCACTTTGGCAGCGATTTCAGCGGCCAGGGACTAAAGTTTCACAAAGATCGGGTTGGTAAACAGCTCGCTCTCCCGCTCCGGCGGCCGGCGGAGGGCTTCATCCTCGGGCAGGACCGGGCCCACCACTTCCACCCGGTAAAAAGCCGGCATTTTCCGGGCGAACATGTCCTCGTCCCGGTATTCAAAAGAGCAACCCGGTTTTTCCAGGATCACTACTCCGTTGCGGATCAGCCGGGTGCGGACGTCCGGGACTTCGTGGTCCAGGCGGAAGCGGATCACCGGCGGCGAGGACACGGTCAGGGTTTGCGCGAACATGATCGGGTTGGCCGGGGCCTTGCCGGGCTCGCTGACCGAGAACTCGGCGACGTAGGAGTCCTGGAAGCTTTTCCCCATCAGCGCCACCATCCGGCCTTCCCGGATCGCGGCGTAAACGTCCTCGGGCGTGAATTCATGCAGGTAA
>MGQK01000044.1:20653-20757 GCA_001797815.1 Deltaproteobacteria bacterium RBG_13_61_14
AGGCCTCGGGCAGGATGGAGAAGCCGTCCAGGTGCCGGAGGTCGTGGATGTGGTTGATCGGCGGCTGGTCAAAGAAATGCACCGGCCCCACCCAGTCGTCCTGC
>MGQK01000044.1:20781-29540 GCA_001797815.1 Deltaproteobacteria bacterium RBG_13_61_14
GCCGAAGTTATACAGGAAGGGGTTGACCTCCGCCCCGATCAGCACCAGGAGATCCCGGCTCTGGTCGCGGAACGGGCGCAGGCGGTCGAAATAGACGTTGTAGCCGACGCCCTTGCGCTCGATGCCGTTCACCGGGATGCGGGGGCCGTGCTTGATCTTGATCCCGCCCTCGCGGTGGTCGTTATAAGCCAGCACGGCGATGCCCTCCCGGCGGGCGAGCTCCAGGAGATCCTCGGGCGTGCGCACCCCGTCGCTGAAGGTGGTATGGTTGTGCATGGAGGCGCGGGCGATGGTCCATTCGCCGTAGCGATAGATGGGGGTCCGTTCCTGTTCCCCGGCCGGACCGAGCGGAATGGCTTTCTGCCCGGTCAAGTAAATCAGGTTCGAGCAGCCGGCCACAAACACGACCAGCAGCAGTGTGAGCATGAGCAAGCGGCGATGGCGGGATGCCCGACGCAGAGACGCCATTTGTTTCATCCTTGATCCCTCCTCGATAGCTGGGCGCTTTTTAAAGCGTAAGAAGCTCAGGCAAGAAATAGAATAGCCCGCCCTTCAGTTTGGAGAAGGGTGGGTTCATCACCACCAGAGCGTAATCCCGGCCAGCAGCTCGTCGTTATGAGCGCGGTTCCCGCCCTGCTTCACCCAGACGCCGCTCTCATACTTAAAAATATAGTTGACCGAGGCGCGGGCATGGTCGTTGATCCCCAGGTTCAGGCCGACCGTGGTCCAGGCCAGCTCGTTGCGAGCGGTCCCGGTGTCCGGGTCCAGAAATTCATAGCGGCCCAGGAGCTCGATCCGCGGGATCGGGACCACGCCCAGGTGGAGCAGGTAGCCCAGGCTCTTGACCAGGGTGCTGCCCCCACTTTCCGACTGATGGTGCAGATACTCCGCCCGCACCCGGACCCGGTCCTGGGCCAGGTTCCCGGCCAAGCCGAAATCAAAGCTGGAATGATGAACGTTGTTGCCGCCCACACTGAGCGGGTTGTCGGTGGTGTTGGTGAGGGTCTGACCCGAAGGCAGGGTCACCGATTCCCCCGGCGCCAGCGTCACCTCGTCCACGTGGAAGTCGCCCGCGTAGTAGCCCGCCACCAGGCGCGAGTGTTCGCGGAGGCGGGCCTCCAGGGAGATCAGGTAGTCCTTCTTGTCATCGTTGTCGCTGAAGTTGTCGGGCCGGTCAAGGCCGTTGAACACGCCGGCGTGCAAGTCCACGCTGCCGCCGAAATGGAAGGCGAGGTCCGCCCCGGTCTGGCGGCCGGGGTTGAAGGTGGCGGTCTGGGGGTCCACCATCAGGGGATAGCGCAGGGTGTCCAGGTTGTGAATGTCGGCCGGAAGGTAAAGCGTCCAGGCGGGCAGGAACCGGCCCGCGGAGACGGTGAGGAAGGAGAGGGGCTTGAGGTCAATTTTCGCGTCGAGCAGGATCGGGATATCCGAGGTGCTGCTATCCAGCTCGCCCCGCAGATAAAAGCCGGCGTAACGGCCGAGCTCTCCGGAGAGCGCGAGGCGGGGATAGCGAACCTGGAAATCTTCGACTTGGGGCTGGCCGTTGTCCCGGTCCTCTTGGATCATGTCAAAGACGAACTGAACTTCGCCGTTCAGCGATACCCGGCCGGTTTCAACCCTGACCTGCGCCCCTCCCGGAGGCGGGAGGATTAGTCCGTAACTAAAAAGCGCAAGAAAAAATGAGGCGAAAACGCTTCCCGCTTTCTTCATCGCAACCATTTTCCCGTCACGGCCAACGCAAACCTCGAGCCAGTCTAGCGGATTTAGATCTTTTACGCAAACAGATAGAAGACTCGGACTTCCAGAGGGAGTTCCCGCGGATGCAGCAAGGATTCCGGTTGTTAATTGTAATGCCTCAGAAGGTTGTCATACAAATCCATCGGGCACGAATCCAATCGCGCCCTACGATTTCCCTTAGGTAGGGCAGGCTTGGATACCTGCCCGAATCTGAAGGCTCGTATGATAACCTCATGTGACATTACAGTTAATGAATTGCGTTCACGAAAAAGGAGGGGGCTATTTAGCCCCCTCCTCCGGACCAATTTTTCTCGACTCGTGAGGGAGTCGAAGTTCTGGCTTAGAGGTCCACCTCCACCAGGAAGTTGAGCTCGTTGTCATTCCATTCGAGTTCGTCGTGATCTTTCCAGATGTGCTGGACGGCAATGGCCGCATTCTTGTTGAGAATATAGTAGTTAGCGCCGAGAGTGATCCAGGTCTCCTCATCGTTGGAGAAGCTGTCCCGGCGGAGGTCCTCGCCATCCATCGCTTCATAACGGAACACCAGCTCAAACGCGTTGACCGGGCTGACCCCAAGCTGGGCATACCAATCGTTCTGCTGAAGGTTGTCTGAGCCGGTGTCCAGGAAATCGATGTTGTTTTCCAGATACTCGGCCAGGATATGGAATTTTTCGTGGTTGTAACCCACGTAGGCGCCGTAGATGTTGATGTGGGCGTCGTCGGTGCCGAACTGGTAGTGTTCCACATTGGCATATTCATCCCACCAGTGAATCCCGGCCTCGAAGCCGCTAATGTTGACCGCGCCTTTGGCCAGGAAGGCCTTGCTGTTGTCCAGCTCCATGAAGTTGTTGGCGCCGGCCATGTTCAGGATCGGAGGATTACCTGGGATCAGCTGGGGTTCGAGGCCGTTGAAATAGCCCAGCGACACGTGCGCCGTCTTATTGCCAATCGAGGACTGGACACCGGTTTGCCAGAAGGGGACCAGGAAGGCGAAGGTGTTCTCCGGAGCGCCGTAGGGGAAAGTCATGGCGGCCATGGGCAAGTAAATGGTGTGAACCCGGCTCAGGATGTGATACTGGAAGGCCTTGCCCTGGTCGGGAATGAACCGGCCCACGGTCAGGGTGGTCATGGGGATGAGCTTGAGATCAATCTTGGCGGTCAGGATCTCCGGCTCCGCGGTCCACATGGAGGTCAGCTCCCAGGCCACCTTGTCCGACAGCTCGCCGCCCAAGGAAAGGATGGTATCCCGGATAATGAAATCCTCCACCTGGGGGCTCCCGACTTTGGCAATGACAACTTCTCCAATAACCGGATCCCAAACCAGGCCCTCCGCATCATCATCCTCGGCAATGTAGCGACCGAGGAAGTCAATGTTGATATGCACCGTAATCTTGCCCGCCCCGGCTTCCACCTGTGCCATCACCGGCAGGGCAAAAAGCCCGAAAACCAGCGCCACGATCAAAATCTTCTTCATCTCCTGCCTCCTTCATCCATCATTTGGTTCATCCGAAATTCAAGGAATCGGATTCCTTCAATGAACACCGCTGCCTCATTTTCCACCCGTTATTCGCTCGCGTTTTCTCTTGCCCCCGGGCCGCGAAGACCTTTTTTAACCTTAAATGCCTCCCCAGGCAAGAGAACCCATGCCCTTTATGCCTCGATTTATCTGCCTCCGCAGGTTCCGGGGAGCGGCCGCTAACCTTCAGGGTATCCCACCACTCCCTCGTCCTTTTCACCTCCCAGGTTCGAACCTGGACAACCCTCCTCATCTCAGAACCTGCCGGTCGAGCAGTGAATCGTCTCGTCAGACTTCAAAGAACTTTTGGCTGGCGCGTGCTGAAAGTAAAAAGATAGTTTACTCCTCTTACTTCCTCGAAGCAAGCCAAGCCAATAATACTTTTTTTAAGCAGTTAAGTTTATCAAATTATGCCCAATAAATATTAGGATTTGATTATAATTTGATTATAATTTTCTAAATAATAATTTACGATCCTGCTACTGAGTGAGAACCCGGGAAGTCGCCCGCGCGGAAGGCCGCAAGGGAAGAGAGATGAAAAAGGTGGTGCCGCTGTCCGGTCCCACCTGGCTCTCCACCCAGATCTTGCCGCCATGGGCCTGCACGATATGTTGGCAGATGGCCAGGCCCAGACCGTAGCCTTGATGGTTGCCGGGTTGAGCGCCGCGGTAAAACGGCTCGAAGATATGGGGCAGGTCCTTATCCTCGATGCCCACCCCGGTATCGCGCACGATGATCCGGGCCACGTTTTCGTCCTGGAACTGGGACAAGTCCACTTTGCCTCCGGCCGGGGTGTAATGCAAGGCGTTCTCCACCAGGTTGGTCAGCACCTGCCGGAGCCGGTCGCGGTCGCCTTCGATCTCCACCTCGCCTTCCAGGAACAGGGAAAGGGTGACGCCTTTGGCCGAGGCCGCTTCCTGGTATTGTCGCCGCACTTCCCGCAGCAGCATATCCAGGTGCACTGCTTTCACCCGCAGGCTCAGGTCGCCGCGATGGCCCCGCGACAGGGTCAGCAAATCCTCGACCAACTTCCCGATCCGCTCCACTTCCTCCAGGTTGCTCTCCAAAACCTCCCGATACGACTTGGCCGTCCGCTCCTGCATCAGCGCCACCTCGGTATCGCCCCGGATAATGGTCAGCGGCGTCCGAATATCATGGGTGATGCTCCCCACAAACCGCCGCTGCCGCTCCATCGCCTCTTCCACCTGGTCCAGAAGATGGTTGAGGGACGCAAACACCCGGCCCGGTTCGTCATCGGCCTCGGGATAGAACAGCCGCTCGGAAAGCTTATCCTCGCTCAATTCCTGAAGCGCGGCCTGGGCGAGATGGAGCGGCTGCGTCGCATAGTGCGCCAACCGCCAGGATCCGAGAAGCGCCAGGGCCAAGACCGCGGTCCACCACCCGATCGTCAAGGGCGCCGGCCACGGCCCCCCTGAAAAAAAACCGCCTACCAGCAAGGCTTCGGCGGCGAAAAGACAGGCAATGCCCAGGCCCAGGCGAAACTTTAGGCTTCTAGTCCTCCTCGGCCGATTTCTCCCGAGCCCGTTTTCCGGCGCGATCCTTGTTCTTGGGTCGGCCACCCAGCTTCTCCTTATCCTCCAATTCCTCTTCCGGCGTTTTCACCTTCATGATGTAGCCTACCCCGCGCACGGTGTGGATCAGCTTGGGCTCAAAGTCCCGGTCCACCTTGTTGCGCAGGTAGTTGATATACACGTCAATCACGTTGGAGAAAGTGTCAAAGGTGTAATCCCACACGTGCTCGGAAAGCATGGTGCGGGTCAGCACCTTGTTCGGGTTCATCATGAAGTATTCCAGCAAGGAATATTCCTTGCCGGTGAGCTTGATCTCCTTGCCCGACCGGGTCACCTCGTGGGTCACGGTGTCCATGACCAGGTCGGCGACCTGGAGCTTGATCGGGGTCATGGTCTCGCCCCGTCGCAGCAAAGCCCGGACCCGGGCTAAAAGCTCCGAAAAAGCGAACGGCTTGGTCAGGTAATCATCGGCGCCGGTATCCAGCCCGGTCACCTTGTCCTCCACCGTGTCCCGTGCCGAGAGGATCAGGATGGGAAGGTTGATCTTCTGGTCCCGAAGCTCTTTGCAGACCTCCAGCCCGCTCTTGCGCGGCAAGATCAGGTCGAGAACGATCAAATCATAGTCATCGCTCTCCGCCATGTAGGCGCCTTCTATCCCGTCCGCGGCAATATCCACGGAGTAACCGGCTTCTTCCAGGCCGCGCTTGATGAAGCTCGCCACCTTTTTTTCGTCTTCGACCACTAATATCCGCATGGTTCTACCCCTTAATTAACGGATTTTAATCTACCCGAACATTTTAATAATGTCAAGTCTTTAATTAAAACCTGGTTTTCTTCTAACCCTGACCCGGTTTTTCTCCTTTGATTTTCTGCCGAAACCTGGCATAGCGGGCCAAGTGGCCCAGGCATCGTGCCGCATGAAAGGGGGTTGGATAGATAATTTTTCCTTCCTGGCGGAAGGTCTGCATGACCACGTTGTCTTCCGAAGGAGTCGAAGCCGTGTCCGAGGCCGAAAGGATGGGCTTGCCCGTCTCCCGGGAGAGTCGCATCACCTTTTCCGAAAATTTTTTGTCGGACTCCACCGCCATGCTGAGCAGGGTCTCGCGAACCTTGGCCCGGTCGGCGTGGCCGAAAAAGAACGAGCTTTGGGTCATGAAACGCAGGAACGAGCTGATCCCGATCCCTAACTGCACCACCCCGTCAAAGGCCGGACTCTTCACCATGAGCTCCAGGGTCCGGCTCAGCACTCCCGGCCCGCCGCCGGCAGCCAGGTCCACCGGGTTGTTGTGGCTCCAGCGGGAGGGCAGGAACTCGTTGAGCTCGGCGATCACCTCCGCCGGCAGCGCCGGCAAGCAAAGCCCTTCCCGCACGCAGGCATCCGCGGCCAGCACGCCCCACCCCCCGCCCCAGGTGACGATCCCCACCCGGTTGGTCCTGGGCAAGGGTTGCGAGGCAAAGGTCACCGCGGAGTAAAACAGGTCGTCCAGGGTATCCACCAACACCGCGCCCGCTTGCCGGCAGGCCGAGGCAAACAAGTCGCTTTCTCCCGCCAAGATCCCGGTGTGCGAAGCGCAGGCGCGGCTGCCGGCCTCGGTCACCCCGCCCTTGAGGATCAGCACCGGCTTCCGGGGCGTGACTCGCTTAAGCGCCCGGAAAAAAGCCCGGCCCTCCGGCACTCCCTCGAGATAAGCCATGACCACCTCGGTCTCCGGGTCCTCCCCGAAATACTCCAGGAGCTCATGGCACTTGGTCACCGCCTCGTTGCCCGAGCTTACGAACTTGGAGAAGCCGATCCCGAAGGCCATGCCTCGGCCCATCAGCGAGCCGCCCACGTTGCCGCTTTGGGAGACAATCGAGATCTTCCCGGCCGGGGGGAAGAGCCAGAGGAATTGGGCGAAGAGCCGGGACTGCGCGCTCATCACGCCCTGGCAGTTGGGCCCGATCGCCGCCATCCCGGTTTGCCGGATCACCCGGCTCAACTCCTCCTGCCGCCGCATCTCCTCCGCGCCCACCTCCCCGAACCCGGCCGTGATGATCACCGCCGCGGCCACCCCCTTGCGGCCGCAGTCTAAAACCGCGGGAATCACTTTTTCCGGCGGCACCACGATCACGGCCAGGTCCACCGGCCCCGGCGTCTCCGCCAGGGAAGGGTAGGCCTTGCGGCCGAGGATTTCCTTTTCCTTGAGGTTGATCGGATAGATGGGTCCGGGAAATTGGCCCTGGATCAAATTGTGGAGGATGCCGAAGCCCCACTTGCTCGGGGTGGCGGAGGCGCCGATCACCGCCACGGCCTCCGGATGGAACAACTGCTGTAACTTCTGGTTTACGCTCACTCGTCCGTGCTTTAGGGGCGCGGGTGCTTCCACCCGCGCACTTTATTTCTTCTTCGCGTTTTCCAGCACCACCAGCGCGTCCACCGCCACCGGCTCGCCGCTCTTCTTCAGGATCAGAGGGTTCACGTCAATCTCTTTGACCTGGGGGTGCTGGAGCCCGATCTCGCCCAGGGCGATCAGCGCCTGGGCCAAGGTTTCCTTATCGGCCGGCTCCATGCCCCGAAAGGCGTCGAGGATTTTCTTGCCCTTGATCTCGTCCATCATCTCCAGGGCGTCGCGCTTTTCCAGCGGCGCCACCCGGAAGGAAACGTCGCGCAGGATCTCGGTGTAAATGCCGCCCAGGCCGAACATGACGCAGGGCCCGAACTGGGCGTCGCGGATCAAGCCGACCACCAACTCGCGCTGGCCCTTGACCATCTCCTGGACCAGCACGCCGTCGAGCTTCATCCCGGCGTTGGCCTTGATCTCCTTGAAGGCCCGGCGCACCGCCTTGGCGTCGGCCAGAGCGAGCCGCACCACGTCGCTCTCGGTCTTGTGCGCCAGCGCCGCGGCGCAGCCCTTGAGCACCACCGGGTAGCCCAGCTCCGCTGCCTTCGCCACCGCTTCCTTGGCCGAGCGGACCAGGTATTCCCGCGTCACCGGCACCCCGTAGCTCTGGAGCAATTGCTTCGAGTCATACTCGGAAAGCGTGCTCTGTTTCTTCTTCAACGCCTTTTCCAGCAATTCCATCTTGCTTTCCACTCCTTGGGGGCGCGGATGACCTCATCCGCGTCCCCTTAGAAATCCTTGCTATCCTTAACCATCCGTTACTAAATGTCAAGCGTTTTTAGCTGACCGCATCACCCCTCTTGGCCTTCCGCTTGAACCCTCGGAATTTATGTGTTATCTAATCAGCAGGCTTGGCCACAGGAAAAATCCATGAAGATCACCCGCAAGGAAGTGGAATACGTGGCGCATCTGGCCCGGCTGGAGCTGACCCCGGAGGAGGCGGAGGAGTTCACCGGCCAGTTGGGGCAGATCCTGGAATATTTCGATAAGCTCAACGAGCTGGACACGAGCGCGATCGAGCCCACCTCCCACGCCATCCCGGTGGTGAACGCCTTCCGCGAGGACGTGGTCAAGCCTTCGGACGATCAGGAGACCGCGCTTAAGAACGCCCCGGCCCGGGAAGACGGCTTCTTCCGGGTGCCCAAGATCATCGAGTAAACGGATATCGGCGAGGCGGTCATGGAACTCTTCGAGCTAACCCTGCACGAGCTGGCGCAAAAACTAAAAGAAAAAGAGTGCTCTTCGCTCGAAGCCACCCGGTCGGTGCTCGGCCGCATCCACGCGGTGGAGGACAAGGTCAGGGCCTATCTCACCCTGACCGAAGAGGGGGCCCTGGCCCAGGCCAAAGCCGCGGATGAGCGCCTCGCCCAAGGCGGCGAGATTCCCCCCTTGCTCGGGGTCCCCATCGCGCTCAAGGACATCTTCCTCACCGAGGGCGTCCGCACCACCTGCGCCTCCCGCATCCTGGAAAACTTCATTCCCACCTTTGACGCCACGGCCTGGGCCAGGCTCAAAGCGGCCGGGGCCGTGCTTTTGGGCAAGCTCAACCAGGACGAGTTTGCCATGGGCAGCTCCACCGAGCGCTCCGCCTTC
>MGQK01000044.1:29645-32071 GCA_001797815.1 Deltaproteobacteria bacterium RBG_13_61_14
GACCCGCGCGATTCCACCTCAATCGCCCGGCCGGTCCCGGACTACACCCAGGCCCTGGTGCCGGACCTGAAAGGCATGACCGTGGGCCTGCCCCAGGAATACTGGATCGCGGGCCTCGATGCAGAAGTGGAAGCGGCGGGGAGAAAAGTCGTAGAGGAGTTGGAGAGGCTGGGCGCGAAAGTGAAGGAAGTCTCGCTCCCTCATACCGAGTATGCCATCGCCTGCTACTACATCATCGCCCCGGCCGAGGCCAGCTCCAACCTCGCCCGCTACGACGGAGTCCGCTACGGCCTGCGGGCGCCGGTCAAGGGCGGGCTGATGCAGATGTATAAGGTGACCCGCGACCAGGGCTTCGGCCCGGAGGTCAAACGCCGGATCCTGATCGGCACCTACACCCTCTCGGCCGGCTACTACGACGCCTATTACCGCAAGGCCCAGCAGGTGCGGACGCTGATCAAGCAGGACTTTGACCGGGCCTTTGCGACCTGCGACGTGCTCCTGACCCCGACCATGCCTACGCCCGCCTTCAAGCTGGGCGAGAAGACCGCGGACCCGCTCCAGATGTATCTCTCCGACATCTTCACCCTCTCCTGCAACCTCGCCGGCCTGCCCGGCCTGAGCCTGCCCTGCGGGTTTACCAAAAGCGGCTTGCCCATCGGCCTGCAAATCCTGGGGCCGCACTTCCAGGAAGAAAAAATCTTCCGCGCCGCCTATACCTATGAGCAAGCGACCGAGTGGCATAAGCGGAAGCCGGCGCTCTGAGAGAGGAGGAGGCATTAGACGTTAGGCTTTAGACATTAGACTTCGGAACTTAGAGTTTGGGTTTTTCTTCTAAAGACTAAAGCCCAATGCCTAACGCCTAATGCCGATTGGAGAATGGACTACGAAGCCGTCATCGGCCTGGAAGTGCATGCTCAGCTCTTGACCAAGAGCAAGATCTTCTGCGGCTGTTCCACCGAGTTCGGCGCTCCGCCCAACACCCACGTCTGCCCGGTCTGCCTGGGCATGCCCGGCGTGCTGCCGGTACTGAACCGGCAGGTGGCGGAGTTCGCCATCCGCGCCGGGCTGGCGCTCCACTGCCGGATCCGCGAGAAGAGCCTCTTTGCGCGCAAGAACTACTTCTACCCGGACCTGCCCAAGGGCTACCAGATCTCCATGTTCGAGGCGCCCCTGTGCGAGCACGGCTGGCTGGAGATCCCGGCCGACGGCAAGAGCAAGCGGGTCTCGATCATCCGCATCCACCTGGAGGAGGACGCCGGGAAGCTGGTGCACGCGGGCGATTTCGACTCGGCGGTGGAGAGCTTCGTGGACCTCAACCGCGCCGGGGTGCCGCTGATGGAGATCGTGAGCGGGCCGGACCTGCGCAGCCCCGAGGAAGCGGCCGAATACATGCGGACGCTCCGCAACATTCTGGTTTACCTGGAGGTCTGCGACGGCAACATGGAAGAGGGCTCGCTCCGCTGCGACGCCAACGTCTCGATCCGGCCCCGGGGCGAAGAGAAGTTCGGCACCCGCGCCGAGCTTAAAAACATGAACTCCTTCCGCCACGTGGAGAAGGCGCTGGCCTTTGAGATCGAGCGGCAGAAGCGGGTGCTGGAATCGGGCGGAAAGGTGGTCCAGGAGACCCGGCTCTGGAACGCGGAAGCGGGCAAGACCTTGGGGATGCGGGGCAAGGAGGAGTCGCACGACTACCGCTACTTCCCGGACCCGGACCTGGTGCCGCTGGTGGTGGACCGGGAATGGGTCGAGCGGGTGCGGAAGAACCTGCCGGAACTGCCCGAGCAGAAAAGAGCGCGATTCGTTTCTGAATACGGCCTGCCCGAATACGACGCCGGGGTGCTCACCGCGGAGAAGGCGCTGGCCGATTATTTCGAGGCCACGGTCAAAGCGGGGGTCGAGCCCAAGCCGGCGAGCAATTGGATCATGGCCGAACTTTTGCGCGAGCTGAAGGACGACGAGAAAGACGTCCGTGATTGCCCGGTCCGTCCCGAGCAATTGGCCGCGCTTTTCCGGTTGATGAAGGATGGCACGATTTCAGGCAAAATCGCCAAGGTCGTTTTTTCAGATATGTATAAGACCGGCCGCGACCCGGCCGCGATCGTGGAGGAAAAGGGCTTGAAGCAGGTGACCGACACCGCCGCGATCGAGCAGGCGATTGACGAAGTGATCGCGAAAAACCCCACCCAGCTCGAGCAATACCGCTCGGGCAAGACCAAGGTCTTCGGCTTTTTCGTGGGCCAGGTGATGAAGGCGACCCAAGGCAAGGCCAACCCCGAGCTGGTCAACGAGCTCCTGAAGAAGAAGCTGGGATAGGAGAGGCTTTAGACTTTAGTCACTGACGGCTGAAATCGTTGCCAAAACGGACACGAAATTATGCAGGAGGGGAAGGAAGATTTTCACGCCAAGGCGCAAAGAAGCAAAGGCGC
>MGQK01000045.1:0-25078 GCA_001797815.1 Deltaproteobacteria bacterium RBG_13_61_14
ATTTTGATAATATTCAAAACAAAACTGGTCGAAAGATGGAATATATTTATACCCAAGAAAGCGCCCGGATCCTGGTGGTGGATGACGAGAAGGTGATCCGGGACATCCTCGCCGATTTCCTCACCTCCGAAGGCTTTGTGGTGGTGACGGTGGAGAACGCGGAACAGGCCATGGCCGAGCTGACGGATAAGCATTACGACCTGATGATCACCGACCTGAAGATGCCGGCCATGGGCGGGCTGGAACTGCTGGAGGCGGTGCAGGAACAAAAGCTGCCGGTGGCCACGGTGATCATGACCGGCTTTGCCACGGTGGAGACCGCGATCCAGGCGATGAAGCAGGGCGCGTATGACTACATCCTGAAGCCGTTCAAGGTGGACGAGGTGGTGCAGATCATCCGCCGGGGCCTGGAAAAACAACGTCTGCAGCGGGAAAACGTGCAGCTCCGGGAGGTGATGAACCTCTATAAGGTGAGCGAGACCATGTCATCCTCGCTGAGCCTGGACCGGATTCTGCAGATCTTGATCGAGACCATCCAGGCTGAGTTTAATGCCGATGCCGTGGGCCTGATCCTGGAACAGCCCTCGGAAGACGAGAACCAAGCAAGCCATTACCTTTCCTATGGCATGAGCCGGGAATCGAAGGATGATGACTTCACCGGGGTGATCAACGAAGAGACCCTGCTGAACTCTTTCCATGAATCACCCTTTTTAATCGTGCACGGCGCCAAGGTCCGCCGCTATTTCCGCCGGCTGCCGGAGCATCGGAGTATCTCTTCGTTCCTGTCTGCCGCGCTGAAAGCCAGGGACGAGATTATCGGCGCGGTCAACGTCTTTTCCTTCCGGCGCAACTTCAAGTTCAGCGAAGGCCAGGCCAAGGCGCTCATCATCCTGGCCAGCCGGGCCGCCCAAAGCATCGAGAACGCCCGGCTCTATGAGAACCTCCAGCGCACTTTCCGGGAAACCATCGAGGGCCTGGTTTCCACCCTGGAAGCCAAGGACAAGTATACCTCCGGTCATTCCCGGCGGGTCACCGAGTATGCCCTGCTCATCGGGCGGGGATTGAAATTCACCGAGCGGGAACTGGAGCGCCTGGACCGGGCCGGCCTGCTCCACGATATCGGCAAGATCGGCATCCGGCTGGAGGCGCTCAACAAGCCGGATAAGATCTCGCTGGCCGAGCATGAGATGTTCAAGGACCACACCGTGGTGGGCAAGCAAATCCTGGAGAGCGTCCACTTCCTGCGCGAGATCGTGCCCCTGGTCTATTACCACCACGAGTGGTGGGACGGTTCCGGTTACCCGGAGGGCATCAAGAGCGAGCACATCCCGCTCGGCGCCCGGATCTTGGCGGTGGCCGACTCCTACGATGCCATGACCTCGGACCGTCCCTATCGCAAAGCCATGCCCCAGTCGCGGGCCATCCAGGAGTTGCGTCGCTGCGCCGGCACCCAGTTCGACCCGCAGGTGGTGGAGGTGTTCATCCGGGAGTTGGAGATAAACCGCGAGGAAGTGGAAAAGATCACTTCGGACTGGATGGGCATGGCCTACCGTAACCCCTGAGCAGTGGGTCTTCCGGAACGAGATTTCCGCTTCTTGCCATCGTGCCTTCAGGTATTTTCCCGCGCCTGGCTGGGCAGGGGAGCATGCGGCCTCGGAGGGGGGATTTACGCACGCGCAATTCCCGAGCGGCCGTGGCAAAACCGCCCTCCGCCTTTGCGCGGGCGGAGGGTTTCAATACCGGATGAGCCTATCAGCTAAGCCAACTCCACCGGCTCGCCTTGGTGGAGGATCTCGACCCGCGCAAAGCCGTCTTGCTCCAGGACTTTTTTAAGGTTGGCTTGCGCCTCGGGCTCGCCGTGGACCAGGAAAATCCCTTTCAAGCGTTTGCGCTCGAGCCGCCGAAGGTAGGTGAGCATCTCCTCGTAGTCGGCGTGGGCGCTGAAGGCGTTCAGTATTTTCACCCGCGCGCGCAGGGGGTAGGTCTCGCCGAAAATCTTCACCTGCTTCTCGCGGTCGGCCAGGCGCCGGCCCAAGGTGTTCTGCGCCATGAAACCCACGATGAGGATGGTGTCGCGGTGGTCCGGCACCGAGCGGACCAGGTGGTGGAGGATGCGGCCGGCCTCGCACATGCCGCTGGCCGAGATGACCACGTGCGGCAGCCGAAGCTCGTTCAGCTTCTTGGACTCCGCCAAATCGGTGACCAGGCTGAGCCGGGAAAACCCAAAGGGGTTCTGGGCATGGTCGGCAAAGGCGCGGCGGGTCTCGCCGTCGTAACACTCGGGATGGGCGCGGAAGATGGCAGTGGCGTTCACCGCCATGGGGCTGTCCACGTAGATCGGAATGTCCGGGATCCGCTCCTGGTCGTGGAGCAGGTGCAGGAAGTAGATCAGCTCTTGCGTGCGCTCGACCGCAAAGGCGGGGATCACCACCCGGCCGCCTTTCTTGGCAGTGGAGACGATCACCTCGGCCAGCTCGTCCATGGTCTGGCCCAGGGGGTCATGGAGCCGGTTGCCATAGGTGCTTTCGCAGATCAGGTAATCCACCGGCGGCAGCACCTGCGGGTCGCGTAAAATCGGGAGCCCGGGCCGGCCCAGGTCGCCGGTGAAACCGATCCTCAACCCCTGGCCCTCCACCACCACCAGGGCCGAACCCAGGATATGGCCGGCATCAAGGAAGCTCGCCCGAATCCCGTCCGCCACGGAAAAGGACCGTCCATAACCGGTAGTCAGGCAATGCTCAAGGGTATGGACCACGTCTTCTTCGGTGTAGAGCGGTTCGACCTCCACCGCGCTCCGGTCCTTGCCCCGCTTGCGCCGGTGGTTGACATACTCCGCGTCCTTGGCCTGGATGTGGGCCGAGTCGAGCAGGATCAGCGAGGCCAGGTCCCGCGTCGCCGGCGTGCAATGGATGGCGCCGTCGAAACCCGCCTTGACCAGGCTGGGCAGGTTGCCGCAGTGGTCGAAGTGGGCGTGGCTCAAGATCACGGCCTTCACCGCGGCCACGGCAAAGGGCAGGCTCAGGTTGCGCTTGCGCGCCTCCGCCCGCCTGCCCTGGAACATGCCGCATTCGAGCAGGACCTGACAGCCATCGAGATCAAGGAGATGCTTGGAGCCGGTTACTTCTTCCGCGGCCCCATGAGCGCAAATCGAAACCCGCATTTAATTTTTCCCCTCCAGCAAAAACCATTGCGCGCTTGGCCGGATTTGTCAAGCCCAAATACCATCCCCAACCGCACCCGCTTTTCATGCAAAAAGTGCGCAGCGGACAGTGTGCGGTCATTTTGGATTTTAAATTTCGGATTGGGGATTTCGGATTGGGGATTGGCTGGCGACTCGCCGGCCTGACCAACGGGAAGGCCATATTTCAACCGGCGGCAGCCGGAAAACTGCAACATTTCTACATATAATAGGGAAGGATGAAGAGTGAAGGGTGAAG
The DNA here is from genome assembly GCA_001797815.1 of Deltaproteobacteria bacterium RBG_13_61_14. Lineage (GTDB taxonomy): Bacteria > RBG-13-61-14 > RBG-13-61-14 > RBG-13-61-14 > RBG-13-61-14 > RBG-13-61-14. The sequence goes on from MGQK01000045.1 coordinate 3,438, forward strand.
GCTGAAATAAAACAATTCTTCCAGATGCTAACCCGGCAATTTATCAAGGCTTTTTTACCTATCCCCTTAGTTCCTCTGCTTCGCGGCTTGCGGCTCAACTTGGACAAAAAATCGCGCTTTATCTCCAAAGTTTCCACTTCTGTCCAGCCCTGCTTGACACTTTCTTCCTTTTCTTCCAATTACTCAATCTTTCTCCTTAGTTGCCCTTACGACATACGAAATACGACATACGACATACCCTCTTCAAACGTCCCCCCATTCTGCGCGGCAACCACCCCAGGCTGAAGCCGGTTGGCCGTTGACGGTTGGCGGTTGGCGGAAAGAAACCTTGACACCCTGACACCTTGACACCTCTGGATGGTTGGCGGAAAGCAAGAAGGTAGCCGCGACCGTTCGGCTGTCTTCGACCCTGAGGCTCAGACCGAAGGGAGCTCTCGGCCGAAGCCGCGCTTCGGTAGCGGGCAGTGTTATACAATAATGTAAAGTATTAAGTAAAGCTCTGACCCCATTCCTGCCGGGAAAGCCCCATTTTTTGGAAAGACTTTCGGGGAGAGGTGATTTTAGGCTCACGTGAAACCGTAAAGAAGATGATCATGGCGCATCGGCTCTCCGGTCAGGTAGAGACAGTGCCTGATTTTCGCCGAACCCTGAGGGGGGAGATTGATCTGGACCGTGAAGTAGTTAAGGTGGCCGCGGCTTTTGGCGTGGCACCAGGGGAGCTTAAACACCGACGCCGCAACTTCCCGGCGCGGTCGGCTTTATTCTACCACCTCGTGGAGCACTGCGGTTTCACGATCACTCAGACCGCTCTCGCCATGGGCGTTCAAATTTCCTCCGCCTCCATGGCCGTGCGCCGAGGCAAAGAACTCATCCAAAAGAGCCGATCCATCCAAAAAATCGTGGAGCAGTTAAACTTTATTTGAAGGCCTGACCCCTTTGACACTGGAAATTTCCAAGGCGATAGTTTGGCAAATCTCCCCCCCCTTTTTGGAAATATGAAGAAAGAACTTCCAAATCCTCAATTTTTTTAAGGGAATCGTCAATCGCCCCGGAGATATTCCGCGACCGCACGGAATACCGCAAGGCACTCATCGTCGTTCATTGCCATATCAGCGCTGGTTTTCACGATGATGAGGTCCTCTTTGGGATAGACGTAGAGGTACTGGCCGAAGATGCCCACCGCCATGAACTCGCCGTCCGAATCCTCCGGGATCCACCACTGGTACTGGTATCCCCAGCTATTCTCGGTCCGTCCCGGCTGTAAGTGTGGGCTGTCGGGCACGATCGATTCCAAGACCCAGCTTTCCGCGACAATCTGCTCCCCGTTCCAGTTCCCCCCGTTCATGTAGAGCCGCCCGAACTTCGCGTAGTCTTTCGCCGTCGCGTTCAGGCAGCAGAAGACCAACTCCACCCCCTCGCAGTCCACGTTCCAGAAGGCGTCCGACTCCATGCCCAAGGGATGCCATATCTTCTCCTCCAAGTATTCGGCCACCGGCCGACCCTTGGTCCGGCGGAGGAGCATTCCCAGCGCCTGGGTGTCAACCGAGGCGTAGTGGAACCGCTCGCCCGAGGGCTCCTTGGACTTGCGGTTTGCCATGTACTTATCCATCGGCCGGTCGAGAAATACCAGCCGGCCGGCCATCACCCAGAGGTCGCAAAAGGGGTTGTAGTAGTTCTCGCTGAACTTGACGCCCGAGGACATCTGGAGGACGTGCTTGATCGGCACCCCGTCATAGCCGGAACCTTTCAGCTCGGGCACATACCTGGTAATCGGGTCGTCCACGCTCTCGATGTAGCCTTCCTCGATGGCGATCCCGACCAGGGCCGAGACAAAGGACTTGGCCATTGAAAACGAGGTGAGCCGCGAGCTTTCGTCCGCGCCCTGGAAATAACGCTCATACACTATCTCGTCGTTTTTCACCACCAGGAAGCTGGTGGTGGCGGTGCGCTTGAAGAACCGCTCGAGCTCATAGGTCCGTCCCTTGAATTCATAGCTCAGCTCGAGTTCACCCGGATTCTCTTCGAACCTAAAGGGCGTGTCCGAGGCGGTGATCGTCGCCACCTCGGTCACCCGGTCGGCCTCGCGGAAAAGTTTAACGAACCCGTAAGGAACGCGCCCCCCGCAAGCATTGAGGTTTAAAAGAATGAAAACCCCAATGAGCGCCACTGTAATTAATCGGATAAACCGGTTATTCATTAGACTCCTCCCGGAAAAAAATAGAGCGACCGACAGAACCACATATAACACGGTTGTCAGCGCCCGTCTAGGCCATACCACACCCATTGCCGGAGACGGATTTAAGGGGCAGCTCGCTGACAATATGGATTGTGGATTGGGGTCAGGTCTTTACATTTTACATTGGGCTTTTCATTCCCGCGACCGAAGCGCGGCTTCGGCCGAGAGCTCCCTTCGGTCTGAGCCTCAGGGTCGAAGACAGCCGAACGGTCGCGGCTACTCTCCTCCCGATATACGAAATACGGAATACGAAATACACTTTCCGTTGACGTTCACGGGGCAAGAGCGTGGGTCGCGGCCCGGCCGCGGTTTGGCTGATTGACTTTGCCCCGGGCTTGCTTTACCATGCGAAACTGATGAAGCGGGACGCCCTTGGCTGGCTCGGTCCGGCGCTGGCCGCGGGGATTTTACTCGGCGCCGGCCTGGTCTTTTCCCAGACCTGGAATCCGCCGCTCGCCCTCCGCATCGCCCTCGGATTCCTTTCCCTCTTCCTCCTCCCCGGCTGGCTCCTCCATCAACTCCTCATCCCCAACTCCCGCTTCCTTTGGCTGGAGCGGATTCCCTTGGCGCTTCCGGAAAGCCTCGGCGTCTTCGCCTTCCCCGCCCTGCTCGCGTTCTACCTCGAACTCTCCCTGGCCTGGGTGCTTAGCATCTTCGCCGTCATCCTCTTTATCCTCCTCCTCGCCGTGACCCTGCGCGCGCTCGAGCGCAAAAAAGAAACCACCGCCGAACTCGCTCGCCCGCCTCTTGCGCCAACCGCCTTAGTCAGCGTGCTCTTACTGGTCCTGGGTCTCTCCGTGCTCGCCTATTTCCTCCAGGCCTTCCGCGGCCTCGCCCTGGACTGGGACTATTTCAATTACATCTCCCAGGTGCGCAAGCTCGTTGACAACTTCGCGGCCTCGAACGCCCACTTCGCCTACCGGGACGCGCCGGCCGATCCGATCCACAGCTACAACCTCTGGGCCCTGCTCTGGGCCTTGATCGCCGGCTTTGGCCGGGTGGACCCGATCGTGCTTTATCTGAACGCGGCTTTCCTGACCGAGCCGCTGGCGGCGCTGGCTTTCTTCACCCTGGCCCGCCGCATCCTCGAACCCTCCGCGGCCCTGGCCGCCTTTTTCCTCTTTCTCGCTTACCACGTCATCTACGGCGGGCTGACCTTTCTGGGCGCGACCACCTTCTTCCCGGAAGACAGCATGTGGCTCCTGGCTTATCCCGGCCTGCTCGCCCTGCTCTTGGACTACCTGGAAAATTCCGGCAAAGGCGCGGCGATCACGCTCGCGCTGGCCGTGCTCGGCGTATCCATTGTCCACGTGCTCTGGGGCCTGGGCTTCTACCTCAGCGCCGGGTGTTTGATCCTGGGCTATGCCCTGAGCCGGGGCGATCTGGCTTCGAGCCTACGGTCTTTTTTCAAAAGCGGACCGGTCCGGCAGCTGCTGCTGTTGGCCACCCTGTTCGGGCTGCCGGTGGTCCTGGCCGTGGTCTTTTCCGTCCGCTTGGTCAGCGAAGAAGACCCCAACTGGTTCCTGCCCCTGATCTCGTTTTTGCCGATGGACCCCCTGTGGCTTTACCTCGTCCTTTTTCTCGGGCTGCCCTTGCTTCTCTTCCTGGTCTGGGTCAAGCCCTTTGAGTCCGGACGCGGGACCTGGCCGGCCCGCACCGCCGGCGAGCCGCCGCTCATCCGCCGCGGCCTAGCGCTCATCCTTTTGGCCGTGCTCGTCTCGCTGCCCTATATCTTGCTCCGCTACCAGGCCATCCAGATGACCCAGTGGCAGACGTTCGGCCGTAACCCCTACCGGGCCTTCCTCACCGGCACCCTCTTCTTCCTCAACCCCTTCCGCTTCACCTGGTCCGACCCCAACCTGACCTCTTACCCTCTCTACCTCCTCGGCCTTTTCGCCCTGCCTCTCCTGTGGCGAAAGACCAGGAGCTGGCCCCTGCTCCTGGTTCTCACCGCCATCCCGGCAGTTATCGCCATCACCTGGGATGCGCCGCTGAGCACGCTGTTCGCCCGCTTTTTCAGCCTGGGCTATCTCCGCCGCCTGCTTCGGATTATCGGCATCCTCGCCTTCCTTCCCGCCGGGTTCCTCATCGCCCGGACCTGGGAGCGCCTCGCCTCTCTGGACAAGCGCGCCTGGCTCTTTTTGCCCGGCGCCTTCTCGCTCGCGGCGCTGCTCTGCCTGGCCGCCATCCCCTGGCCGGCCAAGCCCATCTACTACAACCACCTCTTCTCCAAGATGGTCACTTTGCTCCGCTCCGCGCCCCGCGACTCGCTGCTCTACGACGACACCCCTTTCCGCTTCTTGCAGGAGCGCCGCCTGGTCCAGCCGGGCGAGGTGGTCTTCTCGGATGTGTTCACCAGCTTTCGGCTCACCGCCTACCTCAACGCCTACGTGGCGGTGCAGCAAAAGCCGGGGGTGGGCGTCCCGGACCAGGACCAGCGCCGGTTGGATGAAATCGAGTTTTTCCTGCCCACGACTTCACTGGAGCGCATCCGCCAATTGCTCGACCGCTATCACGCCGGCCTGGTCATCATCAACCGCAACCCTTCTTACCAGATCTATAATTACTCCTGCGGCCATCCCGAGACCATCGGCAAGCTCAAGCAAGATCCGGAGCATTTTACCCTGCTCCTGGACCAGGACGACTGGGCGATTTTCCGCTACTACTCTCTTTAGCCGGGAACCTTTCTTGAGCTTGCCCGCTCCAAAGATCCAGGATATACTGTCGCTATGATCAAGTGCCCCTACTGCCAAAGCGAGCTGCCGGATGAAGCCTTGACCTGCCCCCAATGCCACAGCCTCCTGGTGGAATCCGAAAAAGCCGGCCTGCCCAAGTCCAATCAACTCACGACCTGGGGTTACTTGACCCATCCCTGGGCGGCCCTGGGCTACCTGGTCATCCTCTCCTCCCTGATCCTGCTCGGGTTTCAATGGCCCTTTTCCCGTGCACCGGCTTCATCCCCTGCGCCCGGGGTGAGCCAAGTCGCTCAGGCTCCCGAATCCCAGCCAACTCCGAACGGGGACTTGGAGGAACCTTCTGCTCCGGGAACCGAGGAATTTTTGGGGGAACCAGAAATCCAGGTCCCGGAAAAACGCTGGAACCGGGGCAACCGCGACCGGACCGAGATGAAGGGTTTGAGGGGGAAACGGCCTCGGGGGAAACGAGCGGTTCCGGACGTGGCGAGCTACGAGCAGGAGGTCAAAGGAGCCCTGGCCCAGGCGGATCAACTGGTCGAAAAATTTAACGAGGCGGTGCGCCAAAGCGGGGGCAAAGCCGGGTCCCAGAACCTGAACGATATTTTAAGCGAGTTCCGCGATCTCCTGCAAGAGATGCGCTCGCTGGAGCCGCCGGCCGGGTTTGAACGCTGCCAGACCACCCTTTCCAACAGCATCGCCTTGACCCGCCGGGGTCTGCGCAGCAAGATGCTGTATCTCGAAACCGGCGAATCCGCCCAGTTGAACGAAGGCCAAAAGGACCTGGAGACCGCCCGGCAACAGCGGGAGCAAGGGCTCAGTCTGTTGGAGAGCATCAAGCAGGATCTCGCCGCCGGTAAACCCGTCAAACCCGCACTGCCGGCGGGGCCACCGCCCCCGGAGCCGGACAGGCCCGCGGAATCGCGGCCCCAGGTTTCACCTCCCCCGCCGCCGCCTTCCCAGACCCCGGCCGAGGTGGCGCCTCCGGAACCCGAGCCAGAACCAGAGCCGGAATACGGTGAAACCCTGGACGAAAACATCGAAGAAGAAGAGCCCCTCGAAGACATGGAGCCGGGCCCTTATGACCAGGAAGAAGAACCCTGGCTCCAGGACTTCTGAGTTCGGCTCTCCCAGTCTTGGTGCCGCTCCTTTTTTACAACGCCCTGCCCTCTGCGCCTTTTACCGACCAACCCGCAAGCCGGCGGGCCGGCGGAACTCTTCAGCCGGCCGTCCTTGACAATTGCGATTGTCCATGGCAAAATATCTTGATTAATTGAGGGATTCAAGCGGATTTAGGGTCAGCTTTGATCGTATTGGCGACGCGCGCATAAGCAACTCAAATCGGGGGGATGGTTTTCCGGGAAAAAAACACTCCTGGCGACCGCTGCCAGGAAGAGGTGATGGATGTCGAGTTCTTGCGCCAAGCAGGATGAGCCTCTGTCCCAGCGGAGGGCACCCTTTCAACAAAATGGCCGTTCTTCCAACCGCTTGCACTGCGAAAACCGGGAAGGTTATCAAGACTATAACATTCCTAGCCGCTATTATTCCGGACGCAAACCCGGGCTTTCGGCGATGATCCGGTTGAAAAACGAAGAGGAATGGATTCGGCCTTGTTTGCTTTCGATTCAAGAATGGTTTGATGAGTTGGCAATTTTTTTGCAGAATTCCACTGACCGAACCGAAGCCATTATTCGAGAAATGAAGTTGCCCCAGGTCCGGATTTATTATTATCCGTTTGATTCTTTCCCCAACGGCCCTGGCCATGGAAATTGGCCGGCAAACTCGATCTATAGCCGGGCTTATTTTTACAATTGGTGTTTGGCCAAAACTAGTTATCAGTGGGTATCCAAATGGGACGGCGATATGGTGGCCGTGGACTGGCTGGGGCCAAGCATTCGCTCCTTGCTGGGTCATTGTGAGATCATTAAAATCTTTGGAGTGAATCTCGCCGGACCGAATCTCGACCGTCTCAGCGTTGATCCCACGACCGGATTGCATCCCCAGTTTTTCAAAGTCCGCAAAGGCACGTTCTTTATCAACGGCGAGCTCTGCGAAAAATTTCGCTTTCCCCAACGGCGCTGTCTGGGGCTGTTGCCCACCAGGCAATCCATTATCAACCAACCGGCTTTTTTGCATTTCAAATGGGTTAAATCCCTTGCCACTGCGACCCAAGCCTGGCCGAGTAATTGGCAGGAACTTCCCATTTTCCATGAAAGAATTAGGCGGAGGGAATCGGGATCCCGGTATCAAGGGGAGTATCCTTCCGTGATCAAAGAAATGATCGAGCAAAGGCAACGTCCGGAATGCGGCCCTTAGTCATACCCGGAACGGCGCAGAGGGGTTACCCCTGGGGATGAAAGACGAGGAAGAAGGTGTCGGACGCAGGTGATAAAATGGAGAAGGAGCGCGAGTTTATAAAGTTCTGTAACTTCCGGGAATGGTATCAAAGGATTCATTACTTGGAGGGTGGCTCGAATCCGGAGCATCGCCGGGCCGCGGAAAGTTTGTATCAGGGCTCGCTCGAATTTCTAAAAAAACTTCCCCTTGGAAAAATCCAAAAAGTATTGGATGTGGGGATCGGATACGGGTATCATTGCCGCTGGTTTCGCCAGCAGGGTTTGGATACAACCGGCATCGCGACCCAGTTCAGTGCCGAGATTCGTTCGGACGCCATCCAGTCTGGCTATCAGGCCCTCGCCATGGATCTTCACTTTCTCGACTTTGCCGATCATACTTTTGATCTCGTCTGGAGCCATCATAGTCTGGAGCACAGTTTCAGTCCCCTGCTGGCTCTTCGGGAATGGCATCGCGTGCTGAAACCCGAAGGCTGGCTCGCGGTAACCGTGCCGCCGCATAAATCTCAGATCGTCAGTGGGCATTTCAACGTGGGGTGGAGCTTGGGACAATTGATCTATTTATTGGGAATTACTGGCTATCAATTGCGTGGCGGAATTTTCCTTCAGCAGGGTTATAATGTTCGCGCCTTGGTGGTCAAACCCTCTCAGGATAGGGTTTATGACGGAATCAGCTGGTTGCATAAGCTCAAGGATCATTTGCCCGAATTTGTGAAACTCAAAGAAGCTCCGAAAAGTCTCGGGAGATTTTATTATGACGCCGGATAGCCGCAGAAATCAAGCGCTCCTGGTATTTGACTCGCTGCGCTGGGACGTGTTCCAAAAAGCGAAAATTCCTTTTCTGAAAAAATTAGGAAAATGGAAATTGGCGTATACTCCGGGAAACTATACCTTCCCCGCCCATATGTCATTTTTCGTGGGCAAGATACCTCAAACCTTGGATAATACTCAATACTATGATACGGTCGCCACTCGCTTCGGGATTGCCGGTCGCAAGCCCAAGCCGGATCAACTCTGGCGGTTGGGAAACCCGGAAGCGCCCCGGCCCTCGAAATATACCCTGGAAGGCCAGAACATTATCTCCGGATTCCGCGCCCAAGGATATTTAACGATTGGCACGGGCGCGGTGAATTGGTTCAATCCGGATTTGCCGGCGGGAAAATATTTAACTGAACTTTTTGAGCATTTTTTTTATAAGAGAGGACCGAATTATGCCTCCCATGAGTCGGCGGAGGAGCAGGTTCAGTGGGTTTTAGATTGCCTTCGGGTTGCAGATAAGCCTTACTTCTTATTTATCAATTTCGGGGAAACGCATCATCAGTATCTGTATAAAAATTGTCCTTGGCATGGTCAGCCCAATCCTTACGGCAATGCCCGCGAATGCCGGCGGCGACAACAAGCCTGTTTAGAATATCTGGATAAACAAGTAGAACATCTCTTGACCCAACTCAAGAACCTTGACCTGGTGATTTGTTCTGACCACGGAGAAGCCATGGGCGAAGATGGTCTCTGGGGTCATGGCTTTCATCATCCCAAAATCTGGGAAGTTCCCTTGTTGATCAAGGCGGGTTATTAAGAGCCAAGGAGTTTTTAGGTGAAGGTTTTACCTGGTTTCTCTTCGGGGAAGCATTTCCCCGGCGACCATTCTGAAATGTGTATCAAAGCCGGCCGGCGAAGCCCGGAACGAGCGCGGGCTTCGGCACTTTCGCTCAAGCCCCGCGCCCCAATCCTTCATAATAAATATTGCTGGATGATTTGCCGGCTAATTGCCGCTTCCCTGGATGCCTTATTCTAGTCGAGAGTTCAAGAGCTATTCCCGTGAAGCCGAACCAGAACCGTCAAGGCCGTTTATCCCTTCTTTCCTTTTGTTGGGGCAATCCTTCCTTAATTGATAGTTATTTGCAATTAATTGCCTATCTTCAAAAATGCGTCGAAATCGAACCTTATTTTATCACTAGTAATCCCACGGGGAAGCTCATCTTTTTGCAAAAAGGATATCAAGCGTTTACCGTTCGTGAATTATATAATCTTTCCAGGGATACAAACCCAATTCCTATTGAAGAAAAAGATCTAAAACCCTTATTGGATTATGAGCTACTTAATCAGAGATGGCTCCCGGATGAAGACCCCACCACCTCGCTGCCCGATTCTCAAATGAACTATTATCACTGGCAAGCTCTTCGTATTTTGACTGCCTATTCTGATTTATTCAACGCGATCCAGCCCCATGCGGTTCTCACTTGGAATGGCGCGCCCCTGTTAGCCTGGGCTCTCGTCTATTTAGCTCGCCGGAGAGGGATTCCGGTTTTTTATTTAGAACGAGGATTATTGCCCGATACCTTGGTCGTAGATCCCCAGGGAGTCAATTATGGGAGTCACCTCGCCGGCGCCAATTGGGAAAAAATCCACGCGACCCAACCCACGGCCGAAGAGATGCGATCCTTGGAGCAGTTATGCCTGGAATTGCAAAACCAAAAACGGACGATTGTCCGCCAAGGCCAGGACATCTCCGCCACCGATCTGCGCATGAAATTAGGGATTCCGCCCCGCGCGCGAACGATCTTGATGCCTCTACAGATAGAAACTGACTCCAACATATTATCTTATTCTCCTTATTACAAGAAAATGGCGGATATTATCTCCGACCTCCAAAAGATATTGAAAAATTTCGAGGAGGTAATCCTTCTCATCCGGCCGCACCCCGAAGATCGCAGCCGTTTAGCCGAACTCCGATCACTGGCGAATGGCAAAACCCGGGTGAACACTGACTTCAGCCTCCACTCCCTCTTGGCCCTGGCCGACGTGGTGGTCACCGTCAATTCGACGGTCGGACTCGAAGCTCTGCTGCAACGCAAGCCGGTAGTGGTTCTGGGCCGCGCGATTTACGGGGAAAAGGGATTCACTTTTGACCTGGACCATCCCGGCCAACTCGCCGAAAAACTCCAACTCGCCCTCCAGGCCGCGGAGACCCGGTCTTTTCCCCTCGAGGCGTTTTATACCTTTCTGAAATACCTGCTGGAGCATTCGCTGTTCAGCTTGTCCGAGCGGGATCCCTGGGCTAGTCGAAAAACGATCGCCGACCGAATCATCGCCGCGGCCCGGAAAACCCCGCCCTCAACCGCCTCCGCTTCCCGGAACCTGGAACAACTGATCGGGGCGAATCAGACCCACATGGATTGGCTGCGCCGACCCGATTCGGCCATCGGCTTGACAAAACCCTCCATCCTGCTGGCCTTCCCCCCGAGAAGGCTCCGTCAGTTCCTGGTCCAAAATGTGGACCAAGCTCAAATCCAAATTCTGACCAGAAAAAATGCCTGGTGGCGAGTGTTCCCCCTTCTGGTTCATACTTACGATTCGGCCCTGTATTTTGGCGATTATCACGGCTTGCCCTCCTGGGTCTGGTCGCTGGTGCGGGCGAAGCGCAAGGCGCAACTGGTGTAACTGTCGCATGAAGGCCGCTTCCAGCCGTCCCCCCGTTTCCTTTCGCCGAGCAGCCATGCCTCTCGATCAACCGAGGCCGGCGAAGCTAAACCTTTCCAGGAAGATCGCCCAGGTCGTGGCGACCTCCCCCGACGCCGCCGTCCTCACCGAAGCGGCGAAAAGCCTGCAGCCGCCAATCGCGGCCTCGGTCCATTCAAGCAAATGAAGGAAGAGAGACGGGCTTGGAGTCCGGGCTGGGTCTGGCGCTTGCGGCCGGACGCGCCGGACTGGCTCCGCTCATGCCTCGCCGCTATCCCGGGATTGGACCGCGAGGCCGGGGCCGAGCTGCTCAAGGAGACCGGCCGGCGCCGCTCGATCTGGAAGTGGCGGCCCGCCTCCGGCCCCCTGCTTTTCATCAAGCACTACGGCCGGCCGCGCTTCTGGAAACAGCTCAAGTATCTTTTCCGCAACTCCCGCACACAGCAGGAGTGGGAAGTGGCTCTGGCCCTCGAGGCTCGCGGCTTCCCGGTGGTCCGGCACTGGGCGCTGGGCGAAAAATTCCGGGCGGGTCTGCTAAAGGAAGATTACCTGGTCCAGGACTACTTGCCCGGCTTTCGGAACTTCGACCGCTTCTGGGAGGAAGAGCTGGTCGGGAAGCGGAAGCGGAAATTGCGGCAGGAGCGCAACGCCCTGATCGCGGAGCTGGCTCGCCTCATCCGCCGCTTGCACGACCAGGGAGTCTGGCAGCGCGACTTCAAGCCGGACAGCGTGATGGTGACCCGGATCGCGCAGGGGTTTGACCTCAAGCTGGTGGACCTGGAGCGCGTGCGCCTGCTTTCCCAGAGCCGCGGGCTTTCGCTCCGCCGGCGCCTGGACAACCTCGCCAAGGTGGACCAGACCTTCGGTTTCCTCGGCAACACCGCCGACCGCCTGCGCTTCTGGCGGACCTATTGGGAACAACCCGGCTTGCCGCCCCTTCCTGGCAAAGAAGGGTTCGCCCGGGTCGGGGCCTTGGCCGAGGACAAGTTCCGCCGGCGCGCGCGGGAACGCGAGATTTGGCCGGTCAGCGTCAACTCGGTTTACAACTCTTTCGAGCAGGGACCCTGGCGGGTGCACTATCACCGCGAAATCCCCGAAGAGTGGCTCCGGGAGTTGGTCGCAGAGCTCGCCGCCTCGGGCGCCGATCTTTTTCAATCCAAAATCCAAAATCTAAAATCCAAAATTACCGGAAACCCCATCCGGCTGAGCCTCCGTCCCGCCCGGGGCGCTTTCCGCCCGGGCTGGCCTTGGGGTTTTGGCGGCGCTGGCTACGGCCTCAAGCTGGTCGCCCATCTCTATTACCGGCGGGTGCCGTTTGTACCGGCCCGGGCCGCGCTGCTCCGAAAGCGCGGAGGTGATTTTTTCCCGGGTTACCTGGTCGCGCTCGATCCGGGCCCGCCCTTTCAGACCTGGAACCAGACCGGGCCGGAGATCGCCGCGGAGGCGGGGGAATTCTTGCGGGTGCTCCACCGGATGGGCCTTACCCTGGGCCGGGTCCAGGCCGACAGCTTCCTGGTGGACCCGGAGCGGCCCAAGGGCCGCCGACTCTACCTCTTTCGGGTGGAAGACCTGATCTTGGGCCGGACTCCAGACCCGGATGAGGCGGAGCGGCGGCTGGGGCAGGTGGTGGAGATGCTGGCCTGGCCGAATTACGCTACAATGGAATTGCGCAAAGCTTACCGGGGCGCGAGCCGGCGATGGTTTAAGGAGAAGGAACGGTGGTAAGGATCAAGAACATGTCCGGGCGAAGGAAAATTCTGGCCGGCATCGCCCTGGCCGGATTCCTGGTGGCCTTCCCTGCCGATCCCGGTCTGGCCAAGCGGGTCTGGCGCGAGGGCCGCAAGGTGCGCAAGGCCGAGGCCCGACGGATGGACCTGCAAGCGGCCGAAGCCGCGGTGGCTGCCAAAGATTACGACGCCGCGCTCGGCCTCTACCAGACCTTCCTCCAGGACTTTCCCGAAAGCGACCGCGTCGCCCTGGCCCATGAGAAGATGGGCGAGGTTTACTTTCTCCAGGAAAACTTCCCCGCCGCGCTCGGCGAGTTCCAATTCGTGGTGCACAATTTCCCCACCCGGCCCGAAGCCGTCGAAGCCGGCTGGGGACTGGCGCTCACCGCCTACAAGCTGGAAGATTTTTCCCAGGCCGCGGCTGCGGGCAAAAGCCTTTTTCCCCGGATGCGGGCCGGCGAGCGCAAGGACAAGGTGGCCATGCTCGTCGCCGAGTGCGAGATGCGGCTGAACTACTTCGTGGAAGCGGTCTCCTGGTATAGCCAGGTGGCCCGCGAGGGTGACGATCCGGCGCTCATGGAAAACGCCCGGTCCCAGGCGCTCAAGTTGATCGAATCGCGCTTGTCCATGGCCGAGTTGCAAAACCTGCTCCAGACCGAAACCGACCGCTTTCCCGCCGAGCCGGCGCTCAAGCAACTGGCCCTCAAAGCTTACGAAAACGGCGACCTCGAACTCTCCCAGAGCGCCCTCGACCGCCTGCTCCGGCAGTTTCCCGACAGCGATTTCGTTGACCAGGCGCGCGAGCTTTTGGAGAAGCTCTCCCGCCGGAAAAAAGTGGACCCGGGCCGGATCGGGGTCATCCTGCCCTTGAGCGGGCCCCGGGCCCTGGTCGGACAAAAGGCTCTGCGGGGCATCGCCCTGGCCGCGGGCATTTTCGGCGGCGCCCAGAACCCCTATCCCCTCGAACTCTGCGTGCGCGACTCGGCCGAAGACCCGGCCCAGGCGGCCCGGGCCGTGGAAGAGCTGGTCATGGACGAGCACGTCCTCGCCATCCTCGGACCCCTGGTCCGGTCCGCCAGCGAGGCGGCCGCGGCCAAGGCCCAGGAGTTGGAGGTGCCGATCATCCTGCTCTCGCCGCTGGAGAATTTTTCTTACCCGGAAGGCGCGGTCTTCCTGGACTGCTTGACCAAAGCGGCCCAGGTCAGCGCCTTGCTGGATTGGGCGATGGGCGAGAAAAAACTCTCCCGCTTGGCCGTGCTCTACCCCGGCGATTCTTACGGTTTTGAATATTCCGAGCTTTTCGCCGCGGAGGTCATCCGCCGGCAAGGCACCGTGGTCAACAAGGTGGACTACCCGCCCGGGCAGACCGATTTCACCCCCGATATCCTGCGCCTGCTGGGCCTGACCGCGGAGGAATTGCGCAAGTACCGGGCGAGCAAGTCCGGCCCGCCCCTCGAGTTCGAGGCGCTGTTCATCCCCGACGCCGGCAACGTCATCGCCATGCTCGCGCCCCAGCTCCGCTTCCACAAGGTCACCGGCATCCAACTCCTCGGCATCAACAGTTGGCACTCGGAGGAGTTGCTCCGCCAGACCAAGCCCGAAGATCTCGCCGGCGCGGTCTTTGCCGATACCTTTGCGCCCGAGCTCAACCGCCCCCCCTTCGTGGAATTCGATTACCGCTTCCGCAAGACCTACGGCGAGCCGGCCACCTTGATCGAGACCCAGGCCTTTGAGGCGATGGCGGTCAGCCTGCACCTGATCCGCGACCTGCACGTGGAGAACCGCACCCAGTTCACCCAGGCGCTGCATCAGGTGCGCGATTACCCCCAGGTGCTGGGGCCGATCACCGTGCAGCCCTCCGGCGAATGGAAAAAGCCGCTGGTGCTCTTTACTTTCAAGGACGGCCGGCTGGAAGTGGTGAAAGAGAAAGAACCTTGATAATTTTGGATTTTGGATTGGTGATTTTGGATTGTGAAGATGATCTCCCTTGGGCAGCCGCAATCTCAAGTCCTAAATCCAAAATCTAAAATCCAAAATCTAAAATTCTTCCAATCCCCAATCCAAAATCCAAAATCTAAAATTCTGAGGGGGGCTTGACATTCCGAAGCGGAGTGGTATTTTAGTAGGCGTTCTGGGCGATTAACTCAGCGGGAGAGTGCTACCTTCACACGGTAGAAGTCGCAGGTTCAAATCCTGCATCGCCCACCATGAAACCCTTGTCCTTTCCAGGACTTGCCATACAAGCCGCTTTGGGTAGCATGCCTGTAGCACAATTTTCCAGAGAAAATACCAGCCCTGGATCATTCCCGGCCCCCGAGCTCTTCCAACCGCGCCACCGCCCGGTCGAGCGCCAGCGAAAGCTGTCTATCGAATCGGCCAGGGATGATGCAACGCTCAAGCCGCCGAAGCCGCCAGCGCCACCACCAGCGCCGGAAAGCCAGGATCACGCCTTCTGCTCCCCGCCGCTCCGCGCCGGGGCCGGGGCTGGGCCGCCGCCTTCCCGCAAGTTGTCAATGGCCTCGCGGGACACGCGCCACTGCCCGCGCCCGGTTTCTCGGACGCCGTGGAGTTTGGCAAGAAAAAGCTCCGTAGTCATGGCCGACCTTCACGTCGCGCTTCGCGTTCGTGTAGAAACTTGACCGCCGCTTCATGGTCAATTTCCCATCGGCCCCCGATTTTTTCCGCTGGAAGTTTACGGTTCCATATCCATGAATAGACGGCTTGGTAGTTGACGCCAGCCTCGCGGGCTACCTCTCGAACAGAACTTTTGTCCTCGCGCTCCATTTTCATCCTCCTACAAGCGTAAATATATTACAGGTAGGAAGACTACTATCCCACTTAATTCATTTTTTAAGTGGGAAGAGTCTGGAAAAAGAAGCGGAGCTAAAACTGTGCGGCGAGAAGGGTGATAACCAGCTTGGGAATCATCATGCAGATAAGGCTAGGACTGCCTGATTCAATTCGCGGGATAATTTTCTCGCGATAAAACTTATTCAGTTCGGTTTGGGTGGCTTCGAGTAGTTCCAAGCTCTGGCTTAAATGCAAGCCTCTCTCTTTTGCCGTATTCAGTAAAATCTTGGCAGTTCCCTTCCACAGTTCTCTGAGAATGGATTTCTCAATAGATTCCAAGCTTCGAATCATTGAAAAGTCGGAGGGCGACATAACGCGGCCTGTGATATGTAGGGGATCGTTCGTATCATCATCTATACCCAGTATTTCCAGGGGGCCATATCCGAAGGGAGCCTCAGTAAAGAAAGAACGTCCCTGCATTACTCTCTCTATTGCGTGTTCAACCTGCTTTTCCGTTATTTGCTTACCGAATTTATCATAAACCCTATCGGCAATAATTTTGAAGTTCATAGGTCGCGTTTTGCTCCCGCCCCGGAGATGTAGCCGGAAGCAATAACCGTCTATTGCGGCATTCCTTTTGGGTTTACGATTGAACCCCCTTGCGGTTTGAACGGCCCGTCTGATTTCAGAGAATACCTTATCCTCTCCCCCTTCCTCTTGAAATAGTTTCATGGGTGCCACCACAAGAATTGATTGGGTTGTATCTGGATTATCTCGATTGTGAACTAAGATTTTAACGGTTAGTTTTTTCGGGGCCAGGGTGTCAAAATCTCGTCCCCGTTCATTAAACCTTGAAACCGGAAAAGAAACAGCATACGTCATGGTCGCCTCCACTCGCGTTTATCCACGTGGTCATGGCCGGGGGCAGGCGGCGTGGATTTCCGCTTTTCGGGTGCTACCCTAGCCCCGGCCAAGCTAATTGGTGCGCTATTCAAGCGAAGCTTCAGCAAATGATGTCATTTCCTTTACCAACTCCCAGATATAATCAAAGGTAAAATAAGTCAAATCCCAATCCTGTTCGTTACCAGGCTCTCCCCAACTTTTTGGAATTTCCTTGCCGCGCCATTGGGCTGGGAATCGTTTTGGAGAGGTCCTTTCATCAAAGAAAAATTTCCAATTATGCGCGGCACAATTTCTAAGATGGTAAGCAATATTATGCCAACTCTGTTCCTGCAAGAGTTTCTTTTGGTCTGTTTGTTTGCAATACCTCTCAATGATTGCAAATGATTCCAGAATAAGAACCCTAATAAGCATTTTGGCAAATTCAGTTTCTGAGCTTTTTCTTTGAGGGGGAAAATCCAGCCGGTGCCTATAATCAGAAATATCCAGAGTTTCGGGCACACCTCTTGGTCTATTGTTGATAAGTATAACAGACGGCCTAGCCAAGCTAACGTGTTGAGGATCCTGCCAAAGATCCATCGCATCGAATCCGAGAATAAATACAAGCTTTGCATTGATCAACCTATTGAGCATTTTTTGTTTTGCATCCGTTTGCATATCAATCCCCCTTATGCAATTCCCTGCGGAAATGAAACGTCTCGGGCAGGTGAGCGAGGGCCACTTTTCGGGCACGTGTTCCCTAGCCCGACCAAGTATATCAAAAATCCTTTGCCTTCGCACGCACGCGGGGCTGGTTTAGTAGTTTCCGGCCTTTATGGGCCTCATTCTTGGCCTTGGAACGCCCCTGAAACAGAGAGCGTTTAAGCCTTCTATCCCTTTCTAACAAGGTTCCCCTCAGACCATGCAAAAAAGATATCCCAGGCCGCTCAGGACGCCCCAGGACTTGCGGAAGTGTCGCGGCCAGGGATTGGGGGGGGGTATTTATTTTTGTATGGTCCAGCTCTCGCCTTGATCAAGCCTGACCGGCCCCTCGGCAGACCAGCTGATTATTGCTGAGGGAAGCGACCTGAAACCGATCTGACTATTATTGCGGTCTGGGGGACTGGTTTCTTCTTGCGGGTCTGCCGGTATTCTGGTCTTGGCGGTTGAAAGCCCGGGGCCCCGGGGGTTTCTGCCGGGGTCCGGCCTGATTATTGGGACGAGAATAATCAGCCGGCAGATTTTGGGGCTGATATTGCGGCGGCGCCGCGTTGGGGGCCTGGACAGGGTTTGGTGAGGAAGAGATCGTCACCATGGGAACATGAACCGCGTTTTCCCATTCCCAGGGCGGCACCGGGTTCGGGTCCGCCCAGAGGCCGCGCCGGGCGGCCCGCGCCTCTGCTTCCAGGCGTTGCAGTTCCCGGTCCTCGGGAAAGTTAGGCTGATCCCACCAGGCGAGACCGTTGAGCAGGAGTCCGTAAACGAGGTTGCGTCCATCGGACAGGATCACGTCGGCCATGGTCCGGTTGTAAAGATCACGATCGCGAATCATGACCGTGACCGTCTGGCCGGTCGCCACTCCGGAGATAAATTGTTCCGCCTCCACGGCAAAGGGTTGATCCTTTCCCGGACAGGCGACCCCGTATAAGACAATCACTTCGGGATTGAGGTCATGGAGCACGGTGAGCCGGTCCCCGGTGGAAACGCGCACCACCTTGCCGGTAAAGCCCTCGCCGGCGCCCAGGCAGAGGAGGATCAGAGCCGCCAGGCCCATCAGCCGGTAAACACGCTTCATCGGATACTCCTTTTCGTTGCCGGATCGTTCTCCGCCCTTCACTTCTGGAATGCGGACATCACTTGCCCGCCGGCTGCTTTTTCTGCGCGCGCTCTTTGACCACGGCCATCCCCAGGTCGAGAAGGGTAGGAAAGGGTTTCAAGACCTCGGCATCAGGCCGGCGTTCGAGCTGCAAGGCGGAGGACTCGCAGGCGCTGACGCAGACGCCGCAGCCGATGCAGCGGTTGAGGTCGCGCTTGAGCTCGTCCCCCTCCATCCACAGCGCCCGGACCTGGCAGCGCTCGGCGCAGTCGCCGCAGTCGGTGCAGGCCGCCTCATCCACCGCCAGCCGATAGGGCGAATGGGCCACCGCGGCCGGCATCTTGAGCTTGGTGATGGTGCCCAGGAAACCGCAGCAGCAGCCGCAGCAATTGCAGATGAAGCTGATCCGGTCCACCAGGTTGTCGGAAAGGTGCACCAGGCCGGCCGCCTCGGCCACGTCCAAAGCGCGCAGCATCTCGTCGGCCGTGGTGCGCCGGGCAAAGCCGCGCTCGACCGCGAAGTCCACAAACGGCCCGAAGATCATGCACACCTCCTTGGGCCGGCCGCAGCCTTTGCCCAACAGCTCGTGCTCGTGCCGGCAAAAGCAGTTGGTGAGCGCGGAGTATTTCTGGCCCCGGATCAGGTCGCGGACCCGCTCGTAGGTCTGCACCTCCTGGCCGGCCGGCAGCTCCCGCTGGATGGGAATGGTCCGGGCCACCGCCGTCTTCATGCCGAAACCCTTCGCCCCCCAGCCGGAAAAATAATAGTCGTCGAAGAGCTTGGCCAACGCCCGCGCCTTGGGATCGGTGCGCGCGGTCATGAACTGGAGCTCGAAAATGCCCGGCACCAGCGGCAGCAGCGCGTAGGCCATTTCGCCCCCTTTTTCCCGGGCGAAGACCAGGCCCTTGTTGGCCATGGCCTCGAGCAGCGCCCGCGCCACACCCGGCTCGTAGCCGGTGCGGCTGCAGATCCGGGAGAGCGGCTCCCGGAAAGGCTGCAAGGACAGTTGGCAGGCCAGCTTCGCTTCCTCCACGCTGAACAGGGCTTCCACGATCTGCCGCAACTGCTCGGTACGGGGAGCGCCCGAGGGAAACTCGTCCAGCTTGGCCATGACCGCTTCAAACACATCCATGTCTTGCCTCCTATCTATTCCGGATTTGCTTCTTCGGAAACATTTTCTTCCGCCAGGAAGATTTCAAAGCTGCCGTCGGAGTTGGCTCCTCGCGGATTCACATTCGCATAAAAGACCAGGCGCCGGCCGTCCGCGGAAAGCCGCGGCCCGTAGCTCCCGCCCTGCGCGGTTTCCGCCACCAGCTCCGGCGGACCGGGGCGGTTGAGTTCGAGGATGAAAACCTCGGGGTTGTGGTCCGGGTTTTGAAACTCCCGGCCCCAGCGCGAGACAAAGGCCGCGCGGGAGCCGTTGCCGGAGAGGCTGGGCTGAAACGCTCCCTCGGCCAGGTCCCGGGTGACCTGCTCGATCCCGGTCGAACCGCGAACCAGGAACAGCTCGTGGTAGCGGTTCAAGTTTTTGCCCAGCGGGTTGCAATTGCCGCGAAAGAGCAAGAGGTCGCCGCCGGGGTTGAGCTGAGGCTCGCGGTTCTCGCAGTCGCGCGTGCGGGTGAGGGGGTTGAGCGCGCCCGTGGCCGAGCCGGCCAGGATCTCGAAGTTGCCCTCCGGGTTTTCTTCGCCCCGTCTCCCGTCGCAGGCCGCGGCCACCACGGCGTTGGCCAGGGTCGGCTCCTGGCATACGGACCGCTCCTCCGCGGTCGCCTGCTGCAGGGGGCGGTCCGGCATGGCGAGATCGAGCAGGAAAAGTTGCTGGCTGTGATCCGGGTTCCGGCCCAGCGGGTCGGCATTGGACAGGAACGCCAGCCAGCGGCCGGAAGGGGCCAGGGCGGGCCGGGTGTTGGCGCTGCCGGAGGTATCGGTGAGGAGTTGGATCTGTCCTTCACTCTGCAGCAGGGCGATCTCCAGGTTCTGATCGGCATTGGCCGGCGGAAACGAGCAGGTGGTCGCAAAGGCGATTCGCAAGCCTTTTGCCTCCAGGCTGGGCTCCAGGTTCTGGCAGCGCTCGGTGCGGGTCAGTTGTTCCAGGCCTTGGTTTTCCCGCCAGCGGAACAGCTCGCGGTTGCGGTCCGTGTTCTCGTCCGAGACCAGGTCGCAGGTGGAGACAAAGACCACGGTGCGGCCGTCCGCGGAGATCACCGGGTTTTCCGAGACGCCGCCCGTGCAATCGGTGAGCTGGCGGAGCTCCCAGCCGGCCGTGGCGGCCAAGGGCAGCGCCAGGAAAAGAACCAGGAGGCCTACCCTACCCGGAAGGATGGTTTTCATTCCCGCTCCGAATCGCTGGAATTGGAGGAAGGGGAATAGGCCTGGGGCAGTTCCAGGGGCTTCATGAAGGTGTTGTTGAAGCGGTTGGCGAAATTGGCCGCAGTGATCCAGGCCTGGATCGAGCGCCGCTGCTCATCGGAATAGGAGCGCTCGAATTCAGCGGCCAATTCCTGGTCCGGGGTTTGGCCCTGGAACAGCGCCCAATCGCGGGCATAGGCCAGGGCCACCCATTCGCGCCGCTCAAACTGATCCGAAGGCAAAGCGGCCAACCGATAGATCTCCTCTTCGCTCAATCCCGCCTTTCTCCCGGACCGGGAGTGGACTTGGTATCAGGCCGCGCAGTGGTTGGCCAGGGTCACCGTCAGCCAGAGTTTTTCACGAAAGGCGGGCGTCATCCAGGAGAGGTCCGCCTTCCGGCCCTGGAACCGGCCGGCCATGATGCCCGCAAAGGTCGGCAACTCGCGGAAAAACTCGCCGAAGGAATGGAAGCCCGGATCAGGGACCGAAGTGCCGAAGTGCTCGCCCTCCGGAGTCTTGGCGCACTCTTTGCGACCGGCGCAGGCGAGGGTCAGACTCAAGGCCCCTACCCCCATGAATACTCCGATGAATCCAGCCACCCGTTGCCGAGATAACCTCATTTTTCCTCCTCGCATTGTTTCTCAAATTCGCGGTAGGAGGTGGTTTGATATTTTCCTTCCCCGATGTAATGAATCACGCAGGAAAATTTTCCCGGACCGACATAGCCGATCAGGTAATCAATCGGCTTGGCTTCCGGGGTCATAAAGTAAAAGGTCGGCGGCCCCACCACCCGGTAGCGGCTGACCAGTTCGTTTTCTTGATCAAAGCTGATCCGGACCGGGACCAGGCGGGAGTTCAAGTAAGCCGCGATCTCCGGCCGGGCCAGGACTTTTTGCTCGAGCAATTCGCACTGGCGGCAGGCCTTGCCGAAGAAATAAAGCGCCAGCGGCAGACCCCTCTCCTGGGCCAGGCGCAAGCCCTGATCGTGCGGGTGCCAGGCAACGGCGCTCTCGGGCGCGGGCAAAGGGCCGGCCCAGGCGAGGGCCAGGGCCATGAGCAGGAGCAGGGGGAGAAAGCGCGGGGACCAATGCCGGGGCATCGGGATCATTATACCGCATTTTTCCCGGGGCGTCCGCGCGCCGAGAAAAAGCGCGGGGGAACCCGCCGGCGGATGCGGGGTTCCAGCCGGCAAAGTTCCTGGAGCCGGTCCCGGGCGCGCCGGAGCAAGAGCCGGTGGTCAAAAGCCAGGGCCGGCGGATGCAAAAATGAAAACCACTTCACCGCGGCGGCATCGTCGCCGGCCCGCGGCCGCACCTGCTTCTTGTCCACCAGGGCCAG
>MGQK01000045.1:25085-41200 GCA_001797815.1 Deltaproteobacteria bacterium RBG_13_61_14
ATGGAGACCACCCGGCCGCGCGGGTCGCGCTCCGGATCGCCAAAAGCTCCGAACTGGTAAAGCCGGCCGCCGCAGAGGCCGGTCTCCTCCCAAAGCTCGCGCCGGGCCGCGGCCACGATCGGCTCGCCCGCTTCCACCAGGCCGCCGGGGATGGCCCAGCGGCCGGCAAAAGGCGGGTAGCGCCGCCGGACCAGGAGCACCTGCAGGGAATCGGCTTCGCGGGCGAGGATGACCACGTCCGCGGCCAGGAGGGGCCGCTCAGGGGTTGTCGCCATAGTTCGAGTCTCATTCTAGGGAGGACCAAGGGCGAAGTCAAAACCCCCGGGCGTGCGGTTGCCACCCGGGACGCGGGTGGGCTCTGGTTTTTTTAAGCCCCTTCAATCTTTGCTGGAAGCGTGTTATGTTATAAAAAAGGCTGGATAAGCCGCATCTCGGTTCCAGGGTTAGGTGAGATCGCAAAATGGCAATTGGAATTACCCAGTCGCGGGGTTTGAGCCAGGGGGAGTTGTCCCAGGTCCCGTTGGTGGAAATCCTGGGCTACCTCTATGCGCAGAAAAAGACCGGCCGGTTGGCCTTGACGCGCGGGCGCCAGAACAAGGAGATTTTCTTCTTTGACGGCGTGCCGATTTTCGCCACCTCCTCGGCCCCGGCCGAGAACCTGTTCGAGGTGATGGCCAAGTTCCACAAGCTGACCCAGGAAGAGGCGCTGCAACTGCGCGCGCTCCAGAAGGAAAAAGGCTTAAGCCCGGAGGACACTCTGAAGAGTCTGGGTTCCTTGTCTGATCCGGAGATTTATTGTTTCCAGATGGAGACCTTCTCTCAGATGGTGATTAATGCTTGCGGCTGGAGCGACGGCCACTACCAGTTCCAGCCTGATGAGCGCTTGCTGGACCAGGTTCCGATGTTCGACCTCTCGCCGCTGGACCTGATCTACCGGGGGGTGAAGAATTACCATGCGCTGAATCTGGCCCAGGAAATCCAGCAGGTCCAGGAGAAAAAGGTCCGAATCGCCCACGGCTGGGAACAAGCCCTGGCCTTGCCCCGGGCTTTTTACCAGCACTCCGATATCCTGGACCTCTTTGATCAGGAGACCAGCGTGGGCGAGAGTATTCCCCGCCTGCACCATGAACTGGGTGATTTAAACGAAGCTTTGCTCCTGCTTTATATGCTTCTGGTGACCGGCCTGCTGGCTTTCTCTGACCAGGAGACTCCTGCGGCGGAACCGGAGGTCAAACCCGAACCTCTCCCGGCCAAGGAACCGCCGGCGCCGGTGAGCACCATTTATATCTCCACCCAGCGGGTGCGAGAGCGGATCAAGGCCCCGACCCGGACGGTGGCCTCTGCCGAGGAAATTAAAAAGAAAGCCGCGGAGGCCCAGAACGTGCAGCGGCAGACGACCGAAGCGGAGAAGCGCCTGGAGGCCATGGAAAACCATTTGTCCGAGGCCGCCGGCCCCTTCCAGGTGTTGGCAGTGGAAGTGGGGGCCTCGCCCCGGGATATTCAAAAAGCATGCACGCTCCTCAGGAACCGGATCCGCCTGGATCAAATGCCTCTGGAAGTCCAACAGAAGCTAAAGGAACGGGCGGCCAAACTGGAAACCAAGCTGGATGAGGTCGTGCAGACGGTGAGCCATCCGGAAAAACGCGTGGCTTACGAACAGGAACAATTCCAGGAAGAAAAAAAGAAGGCCTGGAACATCCCGCTCAAGAAAAAATTAGCCCTGCAGCAATGGAAGCAGGGACAATGGTACCTGGATAACGTCCATCCCGAGTTTGCCCCTCGCTATTTCGAGCAGGCGGTCGAGCTGGACCCGGAACAGCCACTGTATTATGCCTATGTTGGCTGGGCCACCTATCGAGGCCGCAGCCGCAACCTGGCCGAAGCGCGGGCTTACCTCAGCCAGGCCCTGAACCTCAATCCCCTCCTGGACCAGGCCCATTACTTCCTGGGCTTGATCGCCAAGCGCGAAGGCGATCCCGACCTGGCCGAACACCACTTCCGCAAGGCTCTGGAGTCCAACCCCCAGCATGCCCAGGCCAAGCGGGAACTGGGCCTGCTCGCCAGCCACCAGAAACAGGAGAGCCTTCTCGGCCGACTGTTGGGTAAAACCTCTTCTAAAAAATAGACCGGCCCGGGTCTCTCCTGGCGCTCCATGCCATCCGGCAAGGCGTTGCGTTTGGTCGAAGGAAATCGAGGCCATCGTTGCTAAAAACTCCGGCTTGCTTTAGAATAGGAACTAAAGAGGGATCCGATCTCTCTAACTTTTTAAGGAGACACGGTCCAGAATGATTTCCGAGAAACGGGTCAAGGGGTCTGTCATCGTCTTCATGCTCGCCTGCCTCGGGCTGCTGATCACGGGGTTTTATTATTTGCTGACCGCCCAGATTCCCCTGGAAATGCAAATCCAGCAACTGATCGAGGCGGACCAGAACCGCCCCCCGCTTTCCGGTCTCCTCGGCCCCCGTCTCCAGCAGGATGAACTGGAAGCCCGGGATATCAGAAAAAAATATCTGGAAATAAAGCCGGCTTATGACGTGGTCATGGCCGACTACGTCCACATCCCCCGCTTCAAGCCTCCTGCCGATGGCCATCTCACCGAAAAGCAGATCCTGGCCATGTATGACATCTACATGAGCGGAGTCCGGGAAATCCGCCACTTTAAGATTTATGATCTGGGAGACAGACCCGGCATGTTCAAGGCCTTCATTTCCTATGCCTACCTCCCGGCGCTGGTGGAGTTGGTCCGCAAGCGCGGGTTAGTCAAACACCAGATGACGGAGGATGAACTGAATTGGGTGGTGTTACGGACCATGGAAGCGGCGCTCTTCGCTTGCAACCGCCAAAGGGAGACGGGGCAAGGCACCCCCGAAGAGCGCAAGCGACTGGAGACCGCGCGCTACGGCCTGTCCAACATCCTCGGCCTGGTGGAAGAAAGAACTCCGGAAGAAGGCGGATCCGTCACTCATCCGGAACGGCTCAATGATTCCAAAATCCCGCGCGCCAACGTCGCCTTGTTTTTAAAACTGCGTGAAAACGTGCGCTGGTCCGGCGCCCGCTTCTACGGCATGAACTTCGACGAGAACTACATCATGCAAGCCGCGAAGTCCCTGCCCGAATAGGCCCCTTTGGATAAGAGGCTTGAGGCATGAGGCATGAGACGTTAAACTTGAACGTAAACGAATGTTAGTGAACAGTGCACGGTGCACAGTGCACAGTGAATGGTAGCCGCGACCGCCCCGGTCGCGGATCGGGTTCTGCGTTTCACACTCTTGCCACCCCCTCAGTTTTTCAGGAATCACGGGTAGGGGCGCGATTTATCGCGCCCTCTGGTGACTGGGGCGCAATGAATTGCGCCCCTACGAAGGCCGATAATACGCGGTGTTGACCAAAAGTGAGGGGCGGCAAGGTTTCACGTTCTCTTGACTCGGTTTAATAAACCTGGTATATTTTCCCTGTTTTTCTCAAGGCCCTTGAAATCTTGGATCCAAGCGAAGGAGGAGCCAATGAAAACCGCGCACCGTCCTCTCATCCTCTCGGCCATTCTAGTCCTGATCTCGCTTCTCGTCTTTGATTGCGATGACGGCGACCCGTCGGTGGGTCCCCCTTCCATCTGCATCTGGCAGAAGCTCGGGTCAGACCTCCGGGTGACCAGCGCCGTGAATGATAGCTGGTTTCCCTCCCTTTCCTGGACAGGGTCCGAGTTCGGGGTGAGCTGGCAGGATTACCGGAACGGGAGCCCCGAGATCTACTTTGCCCGCGTGTCCGCGGCCGGGGCCAAGCTCGGGTCCGACCTCCGAGTGACCAGCGACGCGAATTGGAGCGGTTACCCCTCCCTGGCCTGGACCGGGTCCGAGTTCGGGGTGAGCTGGATGGATGACCGCGACGGCAATCCGGAAATCTACTTTGGCCGAATTTCCTCCACCGGCACCAAGATCGGGGCAGATGTCCCGATCACGAATGATTCCAATATCTGGTTGACTTATAGCGGGTGGAATTCCCTGGCCTGGACCGGGTCTGAGTTCGGGTTGAGCTGGATGGGTTACCGCGACAACTTGGAAGGGGAAATCTACTTTGCCCGCGTCTCCTCCTCCGGGGCCAAGATCGGGGCAGATGTCCGGATCACGAATGATGCCAAAGCGAGCATGGTTCCTTCCCTTGCCTGGACCGGGTCTGAATACGGGGTGAGCTGGATGGATGAAGACCCCGGCAATTATGAGATCTACTTTGCCCGCATCTCGGCCGACGGGACCAAGATCGGGGCCGATGTCCGGATCACGAATGCTACGGGTGGGAGAGAATATCCTTCCCTGGTCTGGACCGGGTCTGAATACGGGGTGAGCGGGGAGGATAACCGCGACGGCAATTATGAGATCTACTTTGCCCGCATCTCGGGCAGTGGGACCAAGATCGGGGCCGATGTCCGGATCACGAATGATGCCAATTATAGCGGGATTCTTTCCCTGGTCTGGACCGGGTCCGAGTTCGGGGTGAGCTGGATGGATGACCGCGACGGCAATGATGAAATCGAAATCTACTTTGCCAGCATCTCAGCTTCCGGGACCAAGATCGGGGCAGATGTCCGGATCACGAATGATGCCAATGATAGCTATTTCCCTTCCCTTGCCTGGGCCGGATCTGAATACGGGGTGAGCTGGATGGATCGCCGCGACGGCAATTGGGAAATCTACTTTGCCCGGATTGGCTGTCAATGAAGATCCCTGGAATTATAATTCCGAATCTTCCGTCACTGCCGAAGAAATCGAAGAAACGAGTTTAACGGTTTAGACTTCAATAGCGAGAGAGGATACGATGATGCTGAAAAGGAGCAAGAAGGGTTTTACGTTGATCGAGTTGATGATCCTGGTGGCGATCATCGGGATCCTGGCGGACATCGCCATTCCGAACTTCCTCAAGTTCCAGGCGAAGGCGAAGCAGGCCGAGGCCAAGTCCAACCTCAGCGCCATCTATGTCGCCCAGCTTGCCTATTTCGCCAACAGCAACACCTATGCAGACACTCAGGCGTCTCAGGACCCTATTACGTGCAATAGAGCTTTTGTTGGTGGGCCTTCCCTTTATATGACCGTTCCTGACGATGGGAGCGGCTGTTTCTGCGCCATGAACTGGCAACCCACTGGCCAGAACCGCTATACTTACCAGTGCGGAAACACCCCGCATATCATCGACGCCAAGCTCGGTACTTCCATGTACGTCGATAGTTGCGACCCAGTCATTGTTCCTGACTCCACAGATGTCAGCTTCATCGCGGGGGCCGCGGGCAACGTGGACATTGACCCCGAACCCGACTGCTGGAGCATCAATGAACTCAATGAACTGAAGAACGAGATGAACGACATCTAAACCAACGACTGCTTGTTTGCTCTGGGGAACAATTGGGGTCAGAGCTTGACAATTGACATTCAGCCTAAAAGTGCACGGTGCACAGTGAGAGGTGGCAGGGTGGCAAGGAGGGAGAGGGGGTCAGAACTTTACTTTAAACTTTACATAATTGTATAAGGAAGCAATTCCGGCTCAGCCGTCCGGTCCCCGCGACCGAAGAGTGGTTGCGGCGAGTTTATCTTCAATCCAAAATCAAAAATCCAAAACCCAAAATTCTTCAAAACCCCAGCGCCTGCCAATGGGTTTCCTCCGCCGATTCCTGCTCCGGCCACAGCCGGTCCTCCATGGCCCGCAAGAGCGGCCGAAAGGTGGCCCGATCCAGGGCGGAAATCACAACCGCTTCCGGATACCGCCGGGCCAGGGACCGCGCCGCCCCCTCTTCCAGCAGGTCCGCCTTGTTCAGGACCAGCAGGCTCTCGGTCTCGGTGAAATCCAGCTCCTTGAGCAGTTGCTCCACCGTCTGCACCTGGCGCTCCAGGTTCGGGATCGAGGCGTCGGCCACGTGCAGGAACAGGTCCGCGTCGGTCAATTCCTCCAGGGTCGCCCGGAACGCGGCCAGCAGGTCCTTGGGCAAATCCCGGATAAACCCGACGGTGTCGGTGATGATGATCTCCCGCTCCCGGGGAAACCGCAGCCGGCGGCTGGTGGGATCCAGGGTGGCGAACATCTGGTCGGCCACCGCCACCTGGCTGTTGGTCAGGGCGTTGAGCAAGGTGCTCTTGCCGGTGTTGGTGTAACCCACGATGCTCACCACCGGGGCTTCCCGCCGCTCCCGGCGCACCCGCCGGGTCGCCCTGCCCTTCCGGATCTGGCCGATGTCCCGCTCCAGGTGATGGATGCGGTCCCGGATCTTGCGCCGGTCCACTTCCAGCTTGGTCTCGCCCGGGCCTCGGGTCCCGATCCCGCCGGTGAGCCGGCTCATCTCCACCCCCCGGCCGACCAGCCGCGGCAGCAGGTAGCGCAACTGCGCCAACTCCACCTGGATCTTCCCTTCCCGGGTCCGCGCCCGCTGCGCGAAGATGTCCATAATCAACTGGGGCCGGTCCACCACCTTGAGCCCGCTCGACTCCTCTATGGCCAACACCTGCGCCGGGGTCAACTCGTGATCGTAAATCAAGGTGTCGGCCCCCAACTGCATGGCCCGGGCGGAAATCCGGCGGAGTTTGCCCTCGCCCACCAGGAACCGGGAATGATACTTCTCCCGCTGCTGCCAGAAGCGATCCAGCACCACCACCCCGGCGCTCCGGGCCAGCTCTTCCAGCTCGGCCAGTTCTTCTTCCGCGGAAGCAGAGGTCCAGCCGGCGCGGCGCCTTCCATTGCGGCCGGCCTCCGGCACCGCCTTGACCAGGATCACGCCCTCTCCGCCCGGGTTCCCGGCCGCCCGCCGGCTCCGGGCCAACTCCTCTTCCAGGGCCTGGATCAACTCCTGGAAATCCATTTGCAGTTGTCCCGCGGGAATGGGACCGTAAACCTCAAAAACTTTTCCGACCGGATTGTCCGGCAAGAGGTGGGCCAGCAGCGACGGTCCCGGAAATCCCTCCGGGGTTACGCTCACGGCCAGCACCAGGTCCAGCCGAAAGCGCGCCAAAGCGAAAAGGTCGTCCTCCCCGATCGCTTCGCCCTTGAGGTGGGTATGCAGGTGGCGCAGCCCGGAAAAGCGAAGCCGCTTGAGCGCCGGCCGGGGCAGGTCCGGCAAGGTCAATTCCCGGGCTTCGCCCACCACCACCGCGGTCACTTTGCCCCGGCGGTTGACCAACGCCGCGATCTGCCGGCCCAGAGCAAAGGAGAGCCCGGCGAGCTCGCGGTTGAACTCGTGGGTGCTGATCTGGTCGGGCGGGAGCTGACGCCGATAGAGCCGGGCCAGGCTCTTCTCTTCCTGCCCGCTTAATCCCGCCAGGTTGCCGAATAATTCCTCGATCGCCCTAACCTCGCTCGTCGTTGACCGTTAACGATGGTCGGTTCCCGGTTTCAGGTCCTGTTCGCGGTTGGGCTTTGCCGGAAAAGACAAGAAGCGAAAGCATCAGGTTTCAAAACCGTGAACGTGGGGATGGGAACCCGGAACCAAGGAAATGGAGCGGGAGACGGGGGTCGAACCCGCGACGTCCAGCTTGGGAAGCTGGCATTCTACCACTGAATTACTCCCGCTCAAGGTTGGTTGTTTATTATCTTAACAGATGCCTGAACCTTGTCAAGCGCGGCTGGAAATTTCAACTGCCGTCGCTCGGAAAAAAGAGTCTGTATCTTCGAGACCAGGTCTGGTAAAATCTTTGCCGGAAAGAAACGGGGGGAACCCGGCTTTCGTCTCCTCAAAAAATGACTCGCCCTCGAAATAAGGCTCTCGATCTTGATACCGCCTACGCCCGGGCCCTCTACCATGCCTGCGGGCTCAGCGATCAAGAACTGGCCCGGCCCCTGGTGGCCGTGGTCAATAGCTTTGCCGAGAGCGTGCCCGGACACGTTCACCTGGCCCGGCTCGCCCAAGAGGTCAAGGCCGGCATCCGCCGGGCCGGGGGCACACCCCTGGAGTTCAATACCATCGCCATCTGCGACGGTATCGCCCAGGGGCCGGGGATGCATGCGGTCCTGGCCAGCCGGGAGGCGATCGCGGCCTCGGTCGAGCTTACGATGCGCGCGCACCGCTTCCCGGCCATGGTGCTCCTGGCTACTTGCGACAAGGTGATACCCGGCATGCTCCTGGCCGCGGCCCGGCTCGACGTGCCCACGGTCTTCTTGCCCGGCGGCACCATGAAGCCCGGCCGCGTGCACGGCCAAACCCTGGTGGCCTCCGACGTCAAAGAAGCCATCGGCCGGTTCCAGGCCGGCCAGCTCAGCGCCCGGGAATTCCGGGAGATCGTGGCCGCCGGCTGTCCCGGGCCCGGCGCTTGCTCGATGATGGGCACGGCCTGCACCATGGCCGTGGTTACCGAAGCCCTGGGCCTGGCCCTGCCCGGCGCCGCCACCGCCCTCGCGCTCTCCCCGGAGCGCCGCGAGCTCGCCCGTCGCAGCGGCATCGCGGTCATGCGCCTGCTCCAGCGCCGCAAGACCGCCCGGCGCTTCTTCACCCCCCAGGCCCTGGAGAACGCGATCCGCACCGTCCTGGCCGTGGCCGGCTCGACCAATGCCGTGCTCCACCTCCTGGCCCTGGCCCACGAAGCCGGGCTGCCGCTGAGCCTGGCCGACTTCGACCGCCTCAGCCGGGAGACGCCCACCCTGGCCAAGTTCAAACCCTCCTCCTCCGCCACCATTGCCCAGTTCCACCGCGCCGGCGGCGTGCCCACGGTGCTGGCCGGCCTGGGCCGGCTGGTGCAGGGCCGCGCGCCCACGGTCAGCGGCCAAACCATCCAGGAGGTGGCCCGGAATTCTTTGCCGACCGGTCCCCTGATCCGATCCCTCCTGGATCCGATTGCTCCCGAAGGCGGAATCGCCGTGTTGTCCGGCTCCTTGGCCCCCAAAGGCGCGGTGGTCAAGCCGGCAGGGATCGTGCCGGCCATGCACGTCCATCGCGGACCCGCGGTGGTCTTTGAAAGCGAAGAAGCGGTGCGCGATCATCTGAGGAAGAAACGGGTGCGGCCGGGCTCGGTGCTGGTGATCCGCAACGAAGGCCCGGCCGGCGGCCCGGGCATGCGCGAGCTCAGCATCCCCGCGGCCATGCTGGTGGGCATGGGGCTCGGCGACCGGGTGGCGATGGTGACCGACGGCCGTTTTTCCGGCGCGACCCGGGGACCGTGCATCGGCCACGTGGCGCCCGAGGCCGCGGCCGGCGGCCCCATCGCCGCAGTCAAGAACGGCGACCTGATCTCCATAGATATTCCCCGGCGCAAACTTGATATTTTGATCTCGGCCAGCGAGATCAAGCGCCGCTTGAAAAAAATCCGACGCTCTCGTACCCCCATTCCGCCCGGTTTTCTCCGCCTCTATGCCGAGCGAGTCTCCGGCGCGGAGTTGGGGGCCATTTTGCGGTAGATGGTGGAAGTGCCGGCCTCCTGGGCCGAGGCCAGGGATTTTCATTGACAAGTTTCAAAGGTTAGGCTATAGAAAAGCTGCATTCGAGGAAAGGGGGGCTTTCATGAAACATTTGGCGTGGATGTGGGTTCTTGCCATCCTGATGGTTCTGGCAGTGCCGGTGGCATGGTCTCAAGAACAAGAAGAAGAGAAGGGACAGGAGCCGGCCAAGGCCGCGGAAGAAGAGTCGGCGGAAAAGCCCGAGTCGAAAGAGTCCAAGGTCGCGGGCACGCCCTATATTTATTCCGGACCGGACACCGGGGTGGGGGCAGGCTTTGCCATCATCTACCGCGATCTGGCCGGCAAGGTCGGCCGGGACACCAGCTTTTCTGCCAGCTTCACCCAGAGCCAGTATCAAGAATTTTCTGTGGATTGGACCGAACCGGACATCATTCGCAAAGGACCCCGGCTCAACCTCTACGCCAATTTTGAAAACAAACCGGCGCGCCGCTTCTATGGTTTCGGCAACGACACCAGCAAGAAGGACGTCTGCAACTGGGGCTGGACCATGTATGAGCTCCGGCCGCGCGTGATCCTCCCGCGGGACGACGCCCAATGGCGCGCGCGCCTTCAATACTCTTACCAATACGCGATGCCCAAGGACGGGACCCTGGAGGATTCCGAGGACTGGCGCTATTCGCGGCCCATCTCGGAGCAGTTTTCCAAGCTCTATAACAGCAGCGAGTTTGACGGCGGCGCCACCGCCGGGCCAGGCATCTATTTGATCCATGACAACATCAAAGATCGGTTCCCCATCGGCGGCGGCCGCTCGGAAAAGGTTTTCCCGGTCTCCGGCGGATACCAGGAATTATTTTTTAATTACAACGGACCCATGTTTGGCTCCAGGTTTGAATATTATCTGGCCCAGGCCGATATCCGGCAATACTTCGGCTTTTTCAAGGACAACACCGTGCTCGTGCTCCGGGGCAAAATGATCTCCACCATTGGCGAGGTGCCCTTCTGGAACCTGCCCTCCTTTGGCGGCGGCAATGACTTGCGCGGCTTTAACGACGGCCGCTTCCGGGGCAAGGATTCCACCCAATACAATATTGAGCTCCGCCAGGGCATTGCCCCGAATTTTAAATGGCCCCTGCTCGGGGGCAGGTTTAATATCACCTACCCCTTCCTCTTCGCCTTCTTCGAGGCCGGCCGGGTTTACGACTCTTACACCGACCTCGGCGCGGAATGGAACAAGGACTACCATCCCTCTTACGGCGCCGGCTTGCGTTTCATTATCAGCCCCAGCATTGTCATCCGGTTCGAATGGGCCTACAGTCCGGAATTTGCCCCGACACTCGGCTCCATCTACTCTTCCTTGATCCTCAATGAAGGCGAGCCTTTCTAGGCGAGAGATGAGACCATGACCAATTTTGGGCCCACTCCCCTCGGACCCGGTTCACCGGGCCCGGGTTCTTATCCGCCCATGCCTCTTGCCGGCTACCCGCCCGGGACCCAGCCCCCCAGCTCGGCCTGGAAGTATGTGCTCATGGGCTGCGCGATCGTGGTCCTGCTCGGGATCGTAATCAGCGCCGGCACCTGTTACTACCTGGGCCAGAAAGGGCCGGAGCTGGCCCAGTCGGTCATGAAGATGGCCAAGCCCACCTACCTGAACATGCTCACGCCCGACCACACCGCGGAGGAGCGCGAGAATTTTTCCAACCATCTCGATCGGCTTTTTGAGGCCCTGGGCCAGGATGGCCTGATGAAGTTCGGGGAAAAATATTCGGCCAACTTCCAAGAACTGCAGGAGATCTCCGAGGACCAGCGGATCACGGTGGAGGAAAGCCAGGACTGGTGCGAGCACCTGGACCAGACCATGAGCGGCCAGCCAGCCGGCCAGGAAGAAGGCGAGGAATTTCCGTTCTAAGCCGGGTTACCGCTCTGCCTATTTTTTGCGAAAGCACCCCACCAGGCCGATGCCGAAGGGCAGGCGGTTGAAGAGGTTGTCCAGCCGGAAGACCTGGGCCAGGCCCTGGGAGACCCAGGGGTGAACGCCGATCCGGGTGGACACCGAGCTGGCGCGGGCTTCGCCTTCCAGGTGATGATGCCTTCGCAGCCAGGGCAGATAAAACAGCCGGTGAAAAAGGTAACCCAGCGGCCAGCCCCAGTAGTGGATGATCTGGGCCTGGAAGCCGCTGGTTTCAAAAAGTTGTTTCAACTCATCCGCATTGTAGAGCCGGCAGTGGCCGGCCCAGTCGTCGTTGAGGTCCCATTTCTTCGACTCCGCCGGGACTGAGACCACGCACACCCCGGCCGGCTTGAGCAGGCGATGAAACTCTTGGACCAGGGCCTGGTCGTCCTGGAAATGTTCGATCACCTCGCCGGCCACGATCCCGTCAAAGGCGGCGTCGGCTAAGCCCGAGTTTGGAAGCGTGCCCTGCTTCAACTCCACCCGCTCGCGGTAGGGGAAGGCTTCCAGGGTTCGCGCCAAAAGGGCGAGGCAATCCACGGAAGCGTCGAGCGCGAGCACCGAGTAGCCGAGCGCGGCGAGCTTCCGGGTCAGGGTTCCGTCGCCGGCCCCGGCGTCGAGGATCCGGCCCTGGGGCAAGGCCGTCTGCAACAACTTCAGCATCAGCGCCTCGCGGAACTGGTGCTTGGGCCCGCCGGTGGGCATGTCGCCCCAGCGGCGGGGATGGTGGGGCTTTGGCTGCTTCATTTTCTCAAAAAGCCAGCTTATCATAAGTTATTCCGGTATAAAAACCGCTTTCGCGCTTCGGCGCGGAGGTCCTTTTCGTTGACACGCCACCTTGATTTTGCGATCATGAACTCATGCTGTTTGCGGGAATTGATGTAGGTTCTCTTTCGGCGAAAGTGATCCTGCTGGACGAGAGCCGAAAGGTGGTGGGAGAGGCGATTACCCTGACCGGCGCGAGCAGTATCAAGGCGGCGGAGCGGAGTTATGCCGAGGCGCTGGCCCAGGCGGGCGCGCGCCGCGAGGACGTGGCCGTGGTGGTTTCCACCGGCTACGGTCGCGACCGGATTCCATTCGCCCATAAGCGGGTGACCGAGATCTCCTGCCATGCCAAGGGCGCTTCGGCGCTGTTCCCGGAGACGCGCACGGTGATTGACATCGGCGGCCAGGACTCCAAGGTGATCCGGGTGGACGGCAACGGCCGGGTGCAGAGCTTCCAGATGAACGACAAGTGCGCGGCCGGCACCGGCCGGTTTTTAGAGGTGATGGCCCGGGCCCTGGAGGTGGAGCTTTCGGAAATGGGACCTTTGAGCCGGCAAAGCCGGAACCGGATGACGGTGAGCTCGGTCTGCACGGTGTTTGCCGAGAGCGAGGTGGTGAGCCTGATCGCCTCGGGCGCTCAGCGGGAGGACATCATCCGGGGGATCCACGCCGCGATTGCGGACCGGACCCGCAGCCTGGCCGGCCGGGTCGGGATCGAGCCGGAGGTGACCATGACCGGCGGGGTGGCCAAGAACGCGGGAGTGGTGGCCGAGCTGAGCGAGCGGCTGGGCCTTCGGCTCAACCTGCCCGAGGAGCCGCAGACCGCGGGCGCCCTGGGAGCCGCCTTGTTCGCCTGTGAGCAAGGGATGAATAAATGACCCAAGAACGCCTCCTGGTTTTCGACGCTTCCTACGAGCGCATGGACCAGGCGCTGGAGCAGGTGGTGGAAGGTCTGGACCTGGGAAGTTGGCTCGCGGCCACCCGCGGCAAAAAAGTCTGGATCAAGCCCAACATGCTCGGCCTGTTCAAGCCCGAGCAGCACTGCGCCACCCATCCCTCCCTGGTGCGGGAGCTGGTCAAGCTGTTCAGCGCCGCCGGGGCCGAGGTCATGGTCGGCGATAACCCGGGCGTGGGCGGCTACGGGCTCAACGAGAAAGTGGCTCGCCGCACCGGGATCCTGGCCGCGGCCGACGGCTGCTTCCGGAACGCGAGCGCGAAGCCCAAGGAAATCGAGATCCGCTCCCGCTTCTTCACCAAGATGGTGGTCTCCGAGGAAATGCTCCAGGCCGACCTGGTGATCAACGTGCCCAAGCTCAAGACCCACTCGCTCACCGTTCTCACCGGCGCGATTAAAAACATGTTCGGGATGCTCATCGGCGGCTGCAAGGGCCAGGTCCATGCCCACGCCAGCCGAATGGAGGAGTTCAGCGAGGCGCTGGTGGACCTGTATCAGATCCGGCCACCGGAGCTGACGATCGTGGACGCGATCATGGCCATGGAAGGCAATGGCCCCAGCGCCGGGAAGCTCCGCCCCCTCGGCAAAATCATGGCTTCCCGCAACGGGGTGGCCGCGGATCTGGCCGCCGCGGCGCTCACCGGCGCGGACCCGAACTCTCTCCATTTTCTGCGGATCGCGCAAGAGCGCGGGCTCGGCCCCCGTTCGCTCGCGGAGATGGACGTGCAGGGCAAGCTCAAGCCCGCGGCCCGCTTCAAGCTGCCGACCACCATCCAGCGCTTCGGGTTCCTCGGCCAATGGTTCAACGACTACTTTTACACCGCCTTGCTCCGTCCCACTTTGGGCCTGCAACAAGATCAATGCAGCCAATGCCGGATTTGCGCGGACCATTGCCCGACCGGGGCCATGCAGATGGCGGACTATCCCTGGATTGACCAGGACAAGTGCATCCGGTGTTTCTGTTGTCACGAACTCTGTCCGGAAAACGCCTGGGAGTTCCGCGGGCTGATGCGCCGATTAAGTGCCAGGCGACTTTAGCGAGTGGGGCCGGGTTTTAAACCCGGCCCGCGAGGAGAAGCCATGATTGAGATGATCGCTTTCGAGAGAGCGCGTTCGCTGGTGCTGGGGTCGGTGCATCCGCTGGCGAGCGAGCGGGTGGAGGTGACCTCCGCGGGCGGCCGGGTCCTGGCCGAACCGGCCGCGGTTTTAGTGGACTTGCCCTCCGCGCGGATTGCCACCCGGGACGGTTTTGCCTTGCGGGCAAAGGAAGCGGACCCCCGGCGCAAACTCAAGGTCCGGGGCAGCGCCTTTGCCGGCTCTCCTTATCCGGAGCCGCTGGCTCCGGACGCGGCGGTGCGCGTGACCACCGGCGCGGTGGTCCCGGAAGGCGCGGATACCGTGGTCCCGGACGAGGAGGTTTTGCGCGAGGGCGAGGAAATCCGGGTTCCGGGTTCGCTCGCGGTCAAGAGCTTTATCCGGGAACAGGGCGAAGAACTCCAGACCGGCCAGCCCCTGTTCCCGGCGGGCACGGTGATTGACCCGCCCATCCTCAGCCTGCTGGTCGCGGCCGGACATGGGGAAGTGAAGGTGACCTGCCAGCCCCGGGCACGGGTCCTGGCCATCGGCGATGAGCTCCGTCCCCCGGGCCGGCCGCTCTTGCCGGGCCAGACCTATCCGAGCGTGGCCTGGGCCATCGCCGCGGCTTTACGGCAATTGGGCATGGCCGAGGTGCGGGTGGAGCTGTGCGCCGACGAGGAAGACGCGATCCTGGAGTGTCTGCCCGAGCCGCTGGCCGCGGACCTGATCGTGACCTTGGGCGGCACCGGCCGCGGGGACCGGGACGTGGTCATCTCCGCTCTTGAGAACCGGGGTTGCGGGTTCGAGTTCCGGGGCATCAAGATGCGGCCCGGCCATTTCACCGCTTTTGGGTTGCTCCGCGAGGTGCCGGTGCTTTGCCTGCCCGGCGGGCCCTCAGCGGCGGAGGCGGGCTTTTACCAGTTTCTGCGGCCGGTGCTCCTGAAAATGCTGGGCCGGCATCGGCTCGAACTTCCCTCCATCCGGGCCAAGCTGGCGGAATCGGTCAGCTCACCGAAGGGGCAATACCATTTGATCCGGGGCCGGCTGGAGCGAAAAGAGCGGGAGGAGTGGTTTCATCCGCTTCACGAAACCGGCGTGCACCAGGAGCTGCGCCTGTCCAACGGATACCTGGCCGTGGCCGAGGCGGTGGAGCATCTGGGCGCCGGCTCCGAAGTCGAGATCGAATTGATCCGGGAACCCTGGTGAAAATCCCGAGCCTCCAGGAGGCTGCGACCATGAAGCCCGCCCGCCGCCTGCTGAAAATGCTTTCGGCCCTGGTCCTGATCCTGCTCGGCTCGTGCCATAGCTGCAACCATCGGCCCCCGCCACGCACCCCAGCGCCCGAACCGGGCCTCTCGGATCCATACGCGGCGTTGCGGGAAGAAATGGTGCGCGATCAGATCGAGGCGCGGGGCATCAATGACCCCAAGGTCCTGAAAGCCATGCGCACCGTGCCCCGGCAGGAGTTCATTCCCGAAGCCGGCCGCAGCCAGGCCTACGGGGACCACCCGGTGCCGATCGGCTATGGCCAGACCATCAGCCAGCCATACATCGTGGCCTTCATGACCGAGGCGCTCAAGCTGAAGGGGCGGGAGAAGGTCCTGGAAATCGGCACCGGCTCCGGCTACCAGGCCGCGATCCTGGCCGAGATCGTGCCGGAGGTCTATTCCATTGAGATCTTGTGCGAGCTCTTAAAATTCGGCCGCCAGAACCTGGACCGCCTGGGCTACCAGCGAGTCATCACCCGGTGTGCGGACGGTTACCAGGGCTGGCCGGAGCACGCGCCGTTTGACGCGATCATGGTCACCGCGGCGCCGGACCATGTCCCCCAACCCCTGATCGACCAGTTAAAAGTCGGGGGACGCCTGATCCTGCCGGTGGGGGCCTTTTTCCAGGAACTGTTGCTGATCACCAAGACCGAAAAAGGGATCGCAAAACACTCCTTGCTCCCGGTCCGCTTTGTCCCCATGACCGGGGAGGCGGAACGGAAGAATTAAGGGGTTGTCTATG
>MGQK01000045.1:41215-57314 GCA_001797815.1 Deltaproteobacteria bacterium RBG_13_61_14
TATGCGGGGGAAGCCGGGCCCCTGGCGCCGCGGCAGTCCGTGCCCATCGAGTGGTGGGCGGTCCTGATCGTGGTGCTGTTCACCGGCCTGATCTACTTCAACAGCCTGCAGAACGATTTCCATTACGACGATATCCACTCGCTCAAAGACAACCTCGATATCCGTTTCCTTTCCAACATCCCCAAGTTCTTCACCCACCCGGAAATGTTCAGCTCCCGGCCCAGCGTGATGATGCCCCGGCCGCTGCTCCTCATCACCTTCGCCTTCAATTACGCCTGGACCCAATACCAGCCCTGGAGCTGGCTCCTGGTCAACTACCTCTTCCACATCGGCAACGCCGTCCTCGTCTATGTCTGCATCTGCCACCTCCTCGGCCGGCGCCGCACCGCGCTCCTCGCCGCCCTGCTCTTCGCCTGTCACCCGGTCAATACC
Organism: Deltaproteobacteria bacterium RBG_13_61_14; assembly: GCA_001797815.1. Taxonomy (GTDB): domain Bacteria; phylum RBG-13-61-14; class RBG-13-61-14; order RBG-13-61-14; family RBG-13-61-14; genus RBG-13-61-14. The sequence continues at coordinate 41,648 of MGQK01000045.1, forward strand.
GAAACCGTCAACTACATCAATTGCCGGTCCTCCCTGATGGCCGACATGTTCATGATCCTCACCATCTACTTCTTCTTCCGCTCCAAGCTTTTAAACCGGCCCGGCTTTTTCTATGCCTCGCTCGGGGCCCTGGCCGCCGGGCTCCTGACCAAGGAAGAGGCGTTCATGGCCCCCTTCATGATCCTGGCTTTGGACTGGCTCTACTTCTCCCGGCAGGACCGACAACCCTGGGGTCCCCGACTCCTCCGGCGCTACCTGCCGCTCCTCGGCGTCCTGGTCCTCTATCTCCTTTACCGCCGGGGGATCCAGGGCTTCACCATAATCAACGTGAAATACCCTGACGGCATCATCTTGCTCAATCTGAAAACCCAAAGCCGGGTCCTGATCCATTACCTGAACCTCCTGCTCTTCCCCATTCACCTCAACTCCAGTTACGAAAACATTGATTACCCCCGCTGGATCAAAGACTATGTCCTCTTTGCCTGGCTCTTCCTCGGAGGACTGGTGCTCCTGGCCTTCTCGCTCCGCCGCAAGCTGCCGGCCGTCGGCTTCTTCGTGGCCACCTTCTTCCTGGCCCTCGCCCCCACCTCCAGCGTGATCCGCTTCAATGCCTTTCTCAACGAGCACCGCCTCTATATACCCTCCCTGGGTTTCTGCATCCTCCTCGCCCTGGCCCTGGAAAAACTGGAGGATCTCAAGCCCCGGATTCATCTCTCCGCCCTGGTCTGGCGCAACCTGGTCAACAGCCTGGCCGTGCTCATCTTCGTCTGCTTCGCCGCGCTCGCGGTCTCCCGCAACTTCCTCTGGAAGACGGACATGATCCTCTGGCGCGATACCGCCCGCAAGTCGCCGATGAAGGCGCAGGTGATCTCGGACCTGGGCAACGCTTTTTACCGCAATATCCCGCCCACGGCCGACCCGGGCCAGAGCCGCGAACTCGACCGGGCGGAGCAGCTTTACAAGTGGTCCATCCGGGCCGATGAGCGCTACTTCAAGGCCTACCACAATCTGGGCACGGTCAATTACTCCCGGGGCGTGAGCGCCGAGCGCCGGGGAGACCAGGAAGCCGCCAAGGCCTATTGCGAGAAAGCGGTCAGCTACTTTGAGGATGCCCTTCAAATCAGCGGGCGCAATGCGGAGACCTGGAACGACCTCGGCTCCACCTTGATCAAGCTGAAACGCTTCTCCGAAGCCGAAGCCTGTTACCGGAAAGCCGCCGCTTATGATCCCCAATTGTATAAGGCCATGATCAACCTGGGCGTGGTTCTCTACTACCAGGGCCGGGAGCTGATCGAGAAAAATCCCGAGGCCGCCTTCGCCATGTTTGATGAGGCGATCCGCTGGCTGGAAAAATCCCTGACCGTTTACGACCGCGATTCGCTCTCCTGGTATTACCTGGGCCAGCTTTACCTCGGCATTTACAAGAAGCCGGACCAGGCGGTCCGATACCTGAAAAAAGCCCTGGAACTCGATCCCAACAATGAGATGTATCGGAAGTTTTATATGCAGGCGCAAAGTCTCGCCTCCCAGCCGGCCCCTTCTCCCTAAGATATGAGCCGATGGCCAACCCTGCCTGGTTCGTCTGCATCCTCGGACTCCTCACCATCTTCTTCCACCTCCTTCCCCTGCTCGGCCTCTCCGGGCTCTGGGGGCTGGACGCGCCGGCCTATCTGCCCCGAACCTTCAGCCTGGCCTGGAGCGCGCTGGCGGCTCTGCTCTTGCTGCCGCCTCTGGCCGAGCGCTGGCTTCCCCACGGGGGACACCATTCAGATGGTGTCCCCACCGCTCCCGGCTCTTCCTGGAATCGCGCCTGGTTGATCGCGCCGGCCGCTCTCATCTTCTTTCCGTTCCTGGCGGTGGCCACGCCCTTGCTCGGCGACGGGCTGGACCGGATGGCGGCCCTCGCCCGGGGTTTAAAAGCGCTGCGCGGCCAGCCGGCACCCCTGGATATTGCGCTCCATCTCGCCCTTTTCCACCTGGCTCCCTGGGTCCCCCTGGGCAAGACCGCATTCTTCGCCGCCTGGAAAACCTACCGTATCCTCTCTTACCTGGCCGGCGCGTTCGCGCTCCTGGCCGGGTGGGCCCTGGCCCGGCACTGGGGAACTTCCGCCTGGCAAAAGGCGCTGGTCTTCGGCGGAATCTTGGGCATGGGCACCACCCTCCTCTTTTGCGGCTACCCGGAAAACTATTCCCTGCTCGCCGCCATGCTCTTGATCCACCTTTGGCTCCTGGACCGCTCCTTGCAGCCGAACCGGTCCCCCCGCTGGCCCCTGCTCTCCCTGCTCGTGATGATCGGCCTCCACTTCTTCGCCCTGCTCCTCCTGCCCCCCACTTTCTATGTCCTCTTCCGCTCCGGCCGCTGGCGGCCCGGTCGAGCCATCCTGGCCCTCCTGATCGGAGTCGGACTCGCTTTCTTAGCCTTCCTCGTCCTCATGCTCGAACGCCACTACCGCGGCACCGCCGCCATTTTTCTGGCCCCGGACCAAATCTTTTCCGCTTCCCGCCTGCTCGACTTCTTCAACCAGCAGCTCCTGGTCTGCCCGGCATTGCTTCCGCTTCTGTATCTTGCTCTAAAAAAGCGGCGCCGGTTTCCAACCGGTGACCTTATTCCAGAAAAACCTTTTCGCCGCCCCATTCTGAACTACCTCGCCGGCGCCTCGCTCATCTGGCTGGTTTTCTTTTACGCGCTCCGGCCGGTCCTGGGCGCCGGGCCGGACTGGGACTTGTTCAGCCTGCCCGCCCTGGTCTATACTCCCTGGCTGCTCTTGCGCGCCCGCGATACCATTTCACATACGCCGCGAGGACGCTACTTGGCATGGGCGGTCCTGGTGGTCAGTTTCTACCACACCATCCCCTGGATCGCGGTCAACGCCCGGCACGATGCCTCCATCGCCCGATACGAAAACCTGCTTTTCGGGCTGGAAGGCAACAACCCCTGGGCGGCCGGCTATGGCTGGCTCAAGCTGGGAAAATACTGGCAGCACCTGGGCCGGACCGAGGCGGCGCTCAGCGCTTATGATCGCAGCATTGCCGCCAACCCGGATTACTCGGTCCTTTACCGGGAGATCGGCCAGCAGATGCTCGAGCTCGGCCGCTTGGACCTGGCCGTCGAGCGTTTTCAGGGCTTCCTGGAGCACAACCCCACCAACCCCGGGTCTAAGCCGGCCTTGGCCAAGGCGCGCAAACTCTACGCCAAGCACCTGGAATGGCAGGGCCGCGGGCAGGAAGCCGCGGCCCAATACCAGGCCATCCTCGATCTCTACCCCGGTCAACCCGAAGCTCAGGCCGGCCTGGCGCGGGTCCGGGCGAAACTCCAGGCCGGGGAGGCAAAGCAGCCATGACTAAAAGCTACGGGCGGTTTCTTCTGCTCGGCTTGCTTCTGTGCGGCTGCCTTTCCCGCTCCCAGCCCTTCACCCCCGGCGTGCTCCGCTTTAATCTGCTCACCGAGCCGCCCACCTTGGACTGGTCGCTGGCCGCGGACAGCGCCTCGATCTGGGTGCTCAACAACCTCATGGAAGGCTTGACCAGTTATGACCGCGACCTCAACCCCATCCCCGCCCTGGCCGAGCGCTGGGAAATCCTGGAGGGCGGCTTGCGCTACCGGTTTCATTTGCGGCCGGGAATCCTCTGGTCCGACGGCGTGCCGCTCCGCGCCCGGGACTTCGTTTATTCCTGGCGCCGGCTGGTGGACCCCAGGACCGCGGCCCAGTATGCTTACTTCCTCTACGACGTGAAAAACGCGCGGGCCATCAATTCCGGCGAGATCCGGGACCTCGAGCAACTGGGGGTGAGAGCGCTGGACGACCTCACCCTGGAAGTGGAACTGGAAAAGCCCATCGTCTTTTTTCCCAGCATCACCACTTTTATCGTCACCTTTCCCCTGCGCCGGGAGATCATCGAGCGTTGGCCCGAATCCTGGTCCGAGCCGGAGCATATCGTCACCCTGGGCCCCTATCGCCTGCAAGAGTGGCACCACGAATACAAGCTCGTCCTGGAACGCAACTCCACCTATTACGGTCCCCGGCCCTCGCTGGACCGCATCGTCTTTTACATGATCACCGAGGCCTCCAGCGCGCTCACCCTCTACGAGACCAACAGTCTTGATTTCCTGCCCCAAGGCTCGGTGCCTTCGGTCGCCATCCCCTTCCTGCGCGGCAGCCCGGAGTTTAAGAGCTTTCCTTATCTGGGCAGCTACTATTACGGATTCAACGTGAAGAAGCCGCCGGTGGACAACGCGCTCGTGCGCCGGGCGCTGTGCCTGGCAGTGGACCGGAGCAAGATCCCGGAGATCCTCAAGGGCGGCCAGATCCCCTGCTCTTCCTGGATCCCGCAAGGCATGTTCGGCCACAATCCCGGGATCGGCTTTCGCTTCGATCCGGAGCGGGCGCGCCAGTTCCTGGCCGAAGCCGGCTACCCCGGCGGCCGGGGATTCCCCCGGCTGACCATCGCCTTCAACACCGACGAGGGCCACAAGCTGGTCGCCCAGTTCATCCAGCAGCAGTGGCGCGAGCACCTGGGGATCCCGGTGGAGCTGAACAACATGGAATGGAAGGTCTATCTGAAAGAGCTGGAGCAAGACCCGCCCCAGGTCTTCCGCATGGGCTGGATCGCCGATTACCCGGACCCGGACAACTTCATGGCCATCTTCACGTCCTCGAGCGGCAACAACCACACCGGGTGGAAGAGCCGGGAATACGATGAGCTGATCGCCCGCGCCGCGGTGGAGCCCGATCGGGAAAAACGCCAGGCCCTTTACGACCAGGCCCAGCGCCGGCTCTGCGAGACCGAGATCGCCATCCTGCCGCTCTACACCTACGCCCAGAACACGCTGCACAAACCCTGGGTCCAGAACTACCCGTTTAACGCCATGGACTTGGTCTATCTCCGGGACGTCCGGGTGGAGGCGCCGTGATTCGATTCCTGGTAGTTCGCCTGCTCAGCGGCGCGTTGGTGGTCTGGGTGGTGGCCACCCTCACCTTCTTTATCATGCACGCGGTGCCGGGCGGACCGTTCGATACCGAGAAGAAATTCCCGCCCGAGATCAAGCGCAACATCGAGGCCAAGTATCACCTCGACCAGCCCGTCTCCATTCAATACGCCTATTACCTCCGCGACCTGGCCCACCTCCGCTTCGGGCCCAGCTTCAAATACATCAACCGCCAGGTGCAAGACATCCTGCTCGATACCTTCCCGGTCTCGCTGGTCCTGGGCTTCTGGGCCCTCTGCTGGGCCGTGGCCGTGGGCGTCTCGGCCGGAGTGGTCTCCGCCCTCTGGCGCGACCGCGCCCTCGACCGGATCAGCATCTTCGCCGCCACCCTCGGCATCTCGATCCCCAACTTTGTGCTCGGCGCACTCCTCATCCTCATCCTCAGCCACCGCCTCAAGCTGCTCCCGCCCGCGCTCTGGGAGGGATGGCGCTACCTGATCCTGCCCGCGCTCACCCTCGGCGCCGGCCCGGCCGCCTACCTCGCCCGGCTCACACGCTCCAGCGTGCTGGAAGTGCTGGAAAAAGATTACGTGCGCACCGCCCGGGCCAAGGGGCTCTCCGGCTTCACGGTGATCGGCAAGCACGTGCTCAAGAACTCGCTCGGCCCGGTGGTGACCGTGATCGGGCCGCTCACCGCCATGCTGGTGACCGGGTCCTTCATCGTGGAAAAGATCTTCTCGGTGCCGGGCATGGGCAAATACTTCATCACGGCGGTCACCAACCGCGATTATCCTTTGGTAATGGGCGTTACCATTGTTTACGCCGTGCTGATCGTGCTCATGAACTTTATCGTGGACCTGGTCTATACCTGGCTCGATCCGAGGGTGCGTCTGGATTAGCCCACCCTTTAAGAAAAGGGTGGGCTACAATAGGATTGGTAGGGGCAGGGCTTGCCCTGCCCGGACTAGCGATTAGAAAGCATACCGATGAAAGCGTTAGTATTCGACGGCCAACTGCAATTGAAAGCCCTCCCCGTGCCCAAACCCCAACCCGAAGAAGCCCTGATCCGCGTGATCCTCGCCGGCATCTGCAACACCGACCTGGAGATCACCCGGGGCTACATGGGCTTTCAAGGTGTGCTCGGCCACGAGTTCGTGGGCCGGGTCGAGTCCTGCGAGGACCCGGCCTGGGTCGGCAAGCGCGTCGTGGGCGAGATCAACCTCCCTTGCCGCGAGTGCCGTTTTTGCCGGGCCGGACTCGGTAACCACTGTCCCTTTCGCGCCGTGCTCGGCATCCTCCACAAGGACGGCTGCTTCGCCGAGTATCTGACTTTGCCGATTGCGAACCTCCACGCGGTCCCGGACGCGGTGCCGGACGAACAGGCGGTATTCGTGGAGCCGCTGGCCGCGGCGCTCGAAATCCTCGAACAAGTGCCGGTGCAAAATTTTCAGCAGTGCGTGGTCCTGGGCGACGGCAAGCTCGGCCAACTGATTGCCCGGGCGCTGAAGCCGCACTGCCATAATTTGGTCGTGGTCGGAAAGCACGAGAACAAGCTCGCGCTGCTGAAAGAGGTCGGAATCGAGACGCGCTCGCTCGTGGCCTTGACCGCACGGCTTCCGGCCGCGGAAGCCAAGCCCGACCTGGTGGTGGAAGCCACCGGCTCGCCGGCCGGCTTGAGCCTGGCCTTGCAACTGGTCCGGCCGACCGGCACCGTCGTGCTCAAGAGCACCTTCCACGGCCAGGCCAATCTGAACCTGACCCCCATGGTGGTGGACGAAGTCACCCTGGTCGGCTCCCGCTGCGGCCCCTTTGCCAAGGCCATCGCCCTCCTTGCCTCCGGCCGCTTGAACCTGCGACCCCTGCTCAGCGAGATGATGCCTTTGGAAAAAGGGGTTGCAGCCATCGCTCGGGCGAGAGACAAAACCGCGCTGAAAATAATTCTCAAGGAGTAGGGTAATGAAAAAAAGTTGGGCGAGTTTAGTCGTCCTTGCGCTCATCGCGTGGTCGCAAACCGTCTTAGCCAAGGTTCCGCCCGGTCCGGAATGGCCCGGCAGCGAAGGCATGGTCCTGCCCATCACCGAAAATTCCAAGCTCCAGGTGCTGAACAGCCGGCTGGGATCGCGCCTGCTTTTCAACGTCGCGCTCGCCAAAAAGCAAGTCGAACTCGGCGCGATGGGCTTTGGCCAAAAAGGCGGGCTCCCTTTCATCTCCACTCCCCATTGCCGCGACTACGAGTTCATCGCCTCGCTCAACGGCTTTCGCCTGCTCCCCGCCTCGGCCGGTCCGTTGCTTTCCGACCAGACCCTCACCCTCGGCCTCACTTATTCCTGCTTCTCGGGCAAAACTCCGGAAGGCCTCGCGCTCACCCATTGCGTGATCTCGCCCCACGCCTGGGCCAAAGAGCTCTCCGATGAAGCCGATCTTAAAACCGCGATCGCGCCTTTCTTCTATCACTTCCTCACCGTGGAGAACCCGACCGGCTCCACCCAAGCCGGCAGGTTGACCTTTGCCTTGCAAGGCGAGCTTGCGGAGAAGCGGAGCGGGCCGCTCGGCTCCCAGGTGATCGCGCTCCGGGAGCCGCGCACCAACGCGCTCAGCCGCAAGCCCCCGGAGCTGGCTATCGCCGCCGCCGAGCCGGACGCTCAAGCGCTGACCGCCGCCGAGCAGGGATTCTCGTTTGCCTTCGAGCTTATGCCCGGCCAGCGCCAGACCCGGCTCGTGATCCTGGCCGGCTACACCAGCGAGCCGGTGATCAAGAGCAAGCGCGACGGCTCGCGCCACCGCTTCTACTACACCCGCTTCTGGAACTCCCTGGACGAGGTCCTCAGCTACGCGCTCTGCGAGCGGGCCGACATCCTGAAGCGCACGGCCCAGGCTGAGCGAACCCTTTCCGCCTCCCCGATGCCGCCGGAAAAGAAATGGTTCGCCGCGCTCACCTTCCACAGCTACCTCGCCTGCACCTGGCTGCTCACCCCCGCCGCCGGCCCCGGCGATCCGCGCTTTTATGTGTGGGAGGGCGCCTTCCGATTTTTCAGCACGGTGGACGTGGCGCACGAGGTCGAGGTGCTCGCCTACTTCATGCCCTGGACGCTCCGCCTGCAACTGCAAGAATGGGCCACTAACCAGAAAAAAACCCGCTACGGCCCCTACCTGATGCACGACATCGGTTACGACCAGACCGCGGACATTTCCAGATACGAGAACCCGCTGGCCGGGATTCTCAAGCTCCCGCCCATGCCGGTGGAAGAAAACGCCAATTATTCACTTTTGCTCCTCTGGTATGAACACCTCACCCAAGACCGCGAAACCATCGCGGCGCTGGTCCCGACCATGGCCCGGATGGTGTTGGCCAACCGGGACCGGGACCTCGACGGCAACGGCATCGCCGACCAGGACACCGGCACCACCTTCGACGTCTCCGACGCGCTCCACCTGGCGCCCAACAACGTTTACCTGGGCATCAAGGAGCTGGTCGCTTATAGCGTGGCCGCGGACTTCTGCGACCGTTACGGCTGTCAGGATCAGTCCCCGGCCATGCGGGTCGAAGCGAGGAAAATCCTGGAGACCCTGAAGCAGGCGCGGGCGAAATACGGCTACCTGCCGGTGGCTTTGGACCAGAGCTACCAGGGGTGGGAGCAGCGCAGCGTGGTCCTGGGCGACGGGCTGCTTTACCCGGCGCTGACCGGATTTCGCTCGCCGGAAATGGATGAGCTGATCCCGATCCTGGCCGAGGATTTCGACCAAGCGGTCTCGCGGTCCACCCGGCCCTGGGGCGTGGTCATGACCGAGGGCGAGCCGGCGATCTTCTTTGCCAAGGTGATGGTGGAAGAGCCGGTGAGCCGGTATGCGTATGGCAAGCCCATGCAGTTTTGGGAGCCGTTTTATCGGTTCAACCGGGACAATCCCCGCGCCTACAACGACGGCTGTTACTCGCTGACCGAGCCCTGGACCGGCTACGAGTATTCGCGGGGGGTGGTCTTGTTCTGGGAATTGCTGCCGCCGCCGGAGCGGTGAAAGCCGTCACTCGCCCGGGATCTCTTCCTCGGAAATCACGTTGACGCCTTCCGCTTCCAGCAGAGCCGCAAAGACGCCCTTGCCCTCCACCAGCCGGCCGGCTCGATAAATCCGGCGGACCCCGCACGAGGGCGAGCGCTCTTTCAGAATTGCATGGGTGGCCCGGCCGTGCTTGACCAATTCCAGCGCCGCGCCGGCGCCGCGCCGGAAAGCCTCGGTCACGTCCGATCCGTCCGCCAGCTTGACCCGGGCTTCCTCCCGGAGCACGCGGCGGCCGTCGCCGGCTTGGATCTCGGCCGGCGGCCGGGGGATGGGCAGTCCGGAGAGGAGTTCGGGGCAGACCAGGACCGCCTGCTTGTTCTTTAAGAACTCCATGACTTGAGGAGTCAACTTATGCCCGCCATTGTAGCGGCAGCGGATGCCGAGGAGACAGGCGGAAACGGCATAAACGGCCGGATGCTGGACGGGCATGAGCAAGTGTGGTCTAGAGAGGCACGCGCCTAGGGCGGCGGGTAGCGGGGCTTGCCGGAAATCTTGCCCACGTTCACGGTGATGCCCTCTTGCTGGAGGATCTCGCGGATGGCGCGGCTGATCTGGTCCCGGGTCAATCCCTGAGTCTCCTGCTCCAACTGGGCGGTGATCCGGTCGAGGCGGGCGATGGTGGCGGTGAGGCTGTCCACCGAGGCCAGGAGCTCGTTAAGCTTATCTTTCACTTCCCGCTTTTGCGCGGGCTGGACCTGGCCCAGTTCCGAAGTAATGTTGTTGAGATCGCGGAGCACCACCTGGGCCTGAGTGAGCAACGGCTGGGCATCATGGAGCGTAAGGCGCAGGTCCGCCATCATGGGCGAGATATTGCCCCGCACCTCGCCGGTGATGACCCGCAGGTCTTCGGAGATCGTGACCAGGTTCGAGAGCGCGGCCTTGAGCTTCTCCCGGTCGTCAAGCCCGAGCTGGTCCAGGAGGTCGGCCACCCGCTCGAAGATGTCAAAACCCTGGCTGAGCAACTGCTCCAGGCGGGGCGGGTCCACGCCTCGCACCTCGGCGCCGTCTTCCAGCTCGGGAGAATCGGGACTACCAGGCACGATCTCGATATACTTGCCGCCGATCAAGCCTTCGAAGTTGATGAAAAACTTGGAGTCCCGGCGGATCAGGTGCTTGGCGCGCTTGTCAATCAAGAATTCGAGCGAGAGCGAGACCGGGCCGCCGGGAAAGGGATGTCCGGCCTCGAAGAAGCGGATGGCGGCGACTTTGCCCACCTTGGCCCCGGCCACCCGGACCGGCGAGCCGAGCTCGATGCCGCCCACGTAGTTGTGGACGGCGTAGATGCGGAAGGTGGTGGAGAAGGGGTTGTAGTCGCCGAGCAGGAAAAGGAAGAGGATGACGAGGGCGACGGTAGCGGTCACCACCAGGCCGACTTTGACTTCCAGGCTGAAGCGGTTCATTGGATCACCACCTCCAAGATTTTATCAGCAACGACGTTGATGGTAAAGTCCAGCAGGATGATGACCAGGATGGAAGTGACCACGCCCCGGGTGGTGGCCTCGCCCACGCCCTTGGCCCCGGCCCCGGCGCGAAAGCCGTAATAGCAGGCCGCGATCGGCACCACCGCGCCCAGGAGCAGGGCCTTGGCGATCAAGTTGAGAAAATCCTCCACCCCCACGAAATGGCCCATGGTGGTCAGGTAAGACTGGAAGTTGAACCGGGGCTGGCTGATCAGGAAGCCGGTGACAAAAGCCACGGCCACCCCGATCACCGAGAGCGCCACCTGCATGGCCAGGGTGGCGATGAACCGGGGCACCACCAGGTAATGCACCGGGTTGACCGAGAGCATTTCCAGGGCGTCAATCTGCTCGGTGTTCTTCATGCTGCTGATCTCGGCGGTAAAGCCGGCCCCGACCTTGGCCGCGAGCATGGCCGCGACCACGGTCGGGCCGAACTCCCGGAACATGAGGATGCCGGCCACCCCGGGCACGTATTCGAGGTTGTGGATCACCCGGCTGAGCTGGAAGTTGAGCTCGAGCACGGTGATCATGCCGAGGAATCCGAGCACCACCACGATCAGGGGCAGGGACTGCCAGCCCACGGTCAGGGCCTGGCGCAGGATCTCGCGGAGGCGGTAAGGCGGCCGGGGCACGAGCCACAGGGTCTGGATCAAGAGGACCATGCCGCCGCCCGTCACCTCCAGGAAGCGGAAGAGGTTGGAGCCGATGCCCTCCACCGTGATCCCCAGCCGGGCCAGGTAAAGGATCTGGGAAAGGGTGCGGCCGATCAGGCGCAAGGTCTTGTTCTCAACCCAACTCATGCTTCTCCCGGTTTAAAAGATGATCTCCTCGGCCAGGCCGTAGGTGAGCGCGGCCAGGCTGGCGATGATGTAGTCGGCCAGGAACACGGCGATGCTGCAATGCACCAGGCAGCGGTTGACCGCCTGGCCCACGGCCTCGGCCCCGCCCTCGGTCTTCATCCCCTGGTAGCAGGCGATGGTGGCGAGCAGGATGCCGAAGAGGATGCTTTTCAGCATCCCGGTGAACAGCGCCCAGGCCGCGGTCAGCTTGCGGATGTTGGCGAAGTAGAAGCTGAGATTGATGTCCAGGATCAGGTTGCCCACCAGGGCCCCGCCGAGCAGGGCCACGAGCAGTCCGAGGATGGTGAGCATGAAAATCATGGCCGACACGGCCAGGAACCGGGGCACCACCAGGAACTGGACCGGGTTGACGCCCAGGCAGCGGATGGCGTCCACCTGCTCGGTGACCTTCATGGTCGCCAGCTCCGCGGTGATGTAAGCCCCCACCCGGCCCACGATCATAATCGCCACCAGCACCGGGCCCACCTCCCGGAGCAGGCCCGAGGTGGTGATCCCGCCCAGGTAGACCTCGGCCCCGAACAGGCTCAAGGCATAGTTGAACTGGATCACCACCACTCCGCCCACGAAAAAGCCGGAGATGAGCACGATCGGCACCGAGCGCACGCCCACCTGATACATCTGGAGGATCATCTCCTGCACCTCGAACGGGGCCTTGAAAATGTGGCGCACGGTGGCGGCCAAAAACATGGCCATGGCCCCGATCTCCCGCAGAAAGGCCATGACGCCGATCTCGATCGGCCCGCGGATCCTCTGGACCTGGCGGGTGAGCACGGTCATGGCGCGGCCTCGGGCGCGGCCCGGCCTTCGACAAATTGTCGGACCAGGGGGTTCGCGCTGTGGAGAAATTGTTCCGGCCGGCTGACCTCGACCAGGCGGCCGTCGGCCAGGAGCGTGACCCGGTCGGCCACCCGGACCATGCTGATCAAGTCGTGGCTGACCACCACGCTGGTCACGGAGAGCTTCTCCGCCATCTCGAGCATGAGCCGGTTGATCTGCTCGGCGGTGAACGGGTCGAGCCCGGTGGTGGGCTCATCGTAGAGGAGGATGCGGGGCCGGAGCGCGATGGTCCGGGCCAGTCCCACCCGCTTCTGCATACCGTAACTGAGCTCCTGGGGCATCCGCTCCGCCACGTCCCCGGGCAGGTGAACCAGCGCCAGGTTCTCCCGGACCTGCGCCGCGATTTCTTCTTCGGAGAGGTCGGTGTGCCGGCGCAGGGCAAAGGCCAGGTTCTCGAACACGGTGAGCGAGTCAAACAGGGTGGGGAACTGGAAGACCATGCCGCATTTGCGGCGCACGCTCATGAATTGCGCTTCGGAAAAAGCCGTGACCTTTTCCCCGTCCACCCAGACCTGGCCGCGGTCGGCCCGGAGCAAGCCGACCAAAAGCCGGATGAGCACGGTCTTGCCCACCCCGGTCTGGCCCAGGATGAAAAAGCGCTCGCCCGGCTCGATGCGGAGATCAATCCCCTGGAGCACGGGGTGCCCCCCGAAGGACTTCCAGACGTCGCGGAACTCGATCATGAAGTGAACTCGGGCTGCAAGAACTGGCGGACTTCCGGGCGTTCGGAATCCTGGAGCGATTCGGGCGCGCCCAGGTCGAGGAGTCGGCCCTGGTGCAGGAGCAGGACCCGGTCCGCGATTTTTTTGACCACCAGGAGGGAGTTGCTGACCAGGAGCAGGGTCACCTTGAACTGGCGGCGGAAATCCAGGATCAGGTCGGCGATGGCGTCGGAGGTGATGGGGTCGAGCCCGGCGGTGGGATCGTCGCAGAAGAGCACCCGGGGCTCGCCGATCATGGCGCGGGCCAGCCCCACCCGCTTCTTCATGCCCCCGGAGAGCTCCCGCGGATACAGGCCGCCGATCTCGCCCAGGTGAAGCCGGTCCAGGAACTGCCGCACCCGGCTCTGGATCTCGGCCGGAGCCAGGCGCTGGACCTCGCGCAACACAAAGCCGATGTTTTCGAGCACGGTCATCGAATCAAAGAGCGCGTTGCCCTGGAAGAGCATGCCCACTTGCCGGCGCACGCGGGCCAGGCTCGCCGGCGAGGCCCGGGTGAGGTTGGTGCCGGCCAGCACCACTTCGCCGGCCTGGGGGCGGATCAGGCCCACCGCGGTCTTGAGCACGGTGGTCTTTCCCGAACCGCTCGGCCCGATCAAGGCCACCGCCTCCCCTTCGGCCACGGACAAGTCGGCCCCGCGCAGCACGGCCGCCTGGTGAAAGCGGACCCCAATATCGCGCAGCTCAATCAAGCGGCTTTCAAAATATCACTCCGGCCCCGACGCGTCAATGCCTCGCGCCCTCTTCCCCACCCTCATTTTTTAACCGCGCCGCGTATTTTCGGTCTTCGTAGGGGCGCAATTGATTGCGCCCACCTCCCGGCAAGGGCGCGATAAATCGCGCCCCTACCCCCCGTTCACGGGAAAATGAGGGTGGGCAAGCTCGCGCCCGGCCTGCCGTCTCAACCCGTTAAGTTACAAGTAAGAACCTGGTTCTAAACGCCGCGTATAAAGCAGGAAAAAGACTTTGCTGGTCCGGGGCTTGAAGTCGGAGCGGGAGAGCTCGAGATTGTCCCAGCCGAAAAGCTCGGTGCGGAACCGGAAGCGCTCTGGGAGGCGGGGGTCAGCCAGGAGCGCGCGGTCGGTCTCCGAATGCCCGAGCTCTTCTCCGCCCGGATAGCGGTGGAGCATGACCACGATGCAGTAAGGGTTTTGCTCAAACAGGTAATCCAGATCCGCGGTCAGCGAGGCCAGGCCGGGCCTCTGCGCCAGGTGCCGGTCCACCAGGCCGTTGCTGTCCACGATCCGGTCCACATCGGAAAAGTAACCCAGGCAACCAATATCTCCGGCGGCCACGGTCTCGCTTCGCCAGACATGCTGCAAGACCCACCGGCTCATGCCCAGGTAATACCGGCCCTGATGCCGGTGCCAATCCTGGTCATAGGAAGGTTTCAGTTCATAAGCCCCGTAGCGAAACAGGCTGAGGCCGAGCATGGCCAAGACCGCGAGCTTGGCCGGGAGATACCGGCGCCAGGCCGGGACGGCCGGGTCCGGCCGCGGCGATTCCAAGTCCGCCATTCCCAGGATCGCCAGCGCGATGAAAAGCGGCATCAGGTGGACGAAGAAACGGAAGTCGGGCATCCAGTCGCCGCCTACGGCCAGGATAAAGAGCAGGTAAAAGCCGATAAAGATTGCCGGGGCCGCCAGGAGGTGGCCGGGACGGCGGGCAAGTCCGTAAGCACCCAGGCCGAGGAGGGCGACCAGGGGAAGATTGCCCCACTTGAGAAAAGACCAGAGGTAGAAAAGGCCTTCGCAGAGCGCGGCCCAGCCGAGGTCCACCTTGGCGTAAGCCGAGTTGGGGAAGAAGTTGTGGCCGAAATAGAAGTAGCGCCAGGAGAAATAGACGAGGTAAGGCGCCAGGAAAACGAGCAGGTTTTTCAAGTCGCTGAGAAAAGGCCGCTGGCGGTAGCGGATCAGGACCACCAGCCGTCCGAGCACCAGCGCGGCCGCGACCAGGATGCCTTCGGGGCGGGTGAGAGCGGCCAGGAAGGCGACCAGGGCGGCCGCGTATCGCCGACCGTAGCCCTGGCCGAAACAGAGAAAAGCCAGGATCACCTCGAGCGCGAACAACGGGGTTTCCAGGCCGGAGACGGTCCAGATGATGAAAGGCAAATTCACGGCCAGGAGCAAGGCCGCGGCCAGGTCCAGGAAGTGGGTCAACGCCGGGTCCGGTAAAGACCTGGACCAGCGAAGGACCAGCAGCCACACCAGGATAATGGAAACCAGGTTGGCCAGGATGCCGGCGGTCCGGGAAATGAACTGCGGGCTTTTTCCGGCGGCCTGACCGGCGGCCAAGAGCATGACCCAGAGGAAGTTGGAATAACCTTCCACCCGCTCCAGGCCCGGGCCCCGGTTGTAGGTCAGGCCGTGACCTTGGACCAGGTTGCGGGCGTAGCGGGCGGAGATGTAGGCGTCATCCACCAGGTCGCCGCGTTCGTGGAGAGCGAGGGAAAGGTGCAGCGCCAGGATCAGGAGCAGGATCGGGATCCGAAAACGAAGCAGCCGGGAGGGAGCGGCCGGTTCGGAGTAGGAGGGAGGGCCGATGGGGGAAGGCCCGGTCATGGCTGGATCATATACTTGAGAGTCCGGACCAGGCGGTTCATATCCAGCGGCTTGGTCAGATACTCGTCGCAACCGGCCTCAAACCCTTTGCGGATATCGTCCTTGGAAACGTGCCCGCTGAGCAGGATGACCGGAATATCGCGCAAGGCCGGCTCGGCCTTGAGGGCGGAGCAGAATTCCAGTCCGTCGAGCCAGGGGAGTTGGATATCGAGCAGGATGATGTCAACGGGGTTGGTCTCGATGGCGC
>MGQK01000045.1:57334-57581 GCA_001797815.1 Deltaproteobacteria bacterium RBG_13_61_14
GCCACCGCCACCACGCGCAACCCCTCTTTTTCCAGGATGCGGGCCAGGGCCTGGCAGAGGGAGCGCTCGTCATCCACCACCAGCACGGTGGCCGGCTCGCGTCGCTCGCGTATCTGCCGGTATTCCTCCAGGTTGACCACCTTGCCCCGGAGCACCCGGTCGCGCCGCATCCTTTCGATCTGCTGAGAAAGTTGACGGGCCGAAAGCGCAAAGGGCGAAAGATTCACCCCTTCGCTCTTGGATTTGC
>MGQK01000046.1:0-2427 GCA_001797815.1 Deltaproteobacteria bacterium RBG_13_61_14
AGAAAGTTGCTAAAAATTACATCGGGGGGCTTGACAAGCGACTTCAGAAGTGACCCCACTTGCCCGGCTGACGAGGTGTCGGCAAAAGCAGGTGGTCCTGCGACATAAAATGGGGGCGACCGGGATAACCGTAGGAGCAACCCCCCGTGGTTGCCCGAAATCGGGCAGGCACAGGATGCCCCTACACCGAATCCATAAAACCCCTTTTCATGTCGCAGGCCCCATTTCATTTCTTTTCTTGACAACTACCTGTGATATAATGAAGCATAACTTAAGGCTGGAGGTGCCCCATGATCAAGCGGTTCGGTTTCGTTGTGCTCATCCTCCTGATTTCGCTTTCGGCCCAGGCCGCCTACTACACCTGGACCGATGAGCGGGGCGTCCATTTCACGGACAAGCTGGACCTGGTTCCGGCCAAATACCAGAGGCTGATCCGCGAAGAGGAAACGAAGGTGGAGAAGAACGGGATCGGCTACTACCTGGATGATTACGGGATCTATCACTTCTACGAAAAGGGCGCGCCTCCACCCAAACCCGCACCCCAAGCATCCCCAGGGACTGCCGCTCCGGCGAAATTCACCGCGCCCGGCCTGCTCAACACCGCCCCGGACGATTCCTGGCGGGGGTCGCCCAACCCGGAGATGGTGGATGCCAAGGTGAAAAAGATCATCAGCGGCGACACCATCCTGCTGGAAGACGGCACCAAGCTCAAATACATTGGCATCGTCTTTCCGGCAGATATGAAGGGCAACCACCCCCTCCACCGGGAAGCCAAGGAATACCAGGAGAAAATGCTGGCGGGCAAGACCGTGCAGGTGCTCTTCGGACCGAGACGGTTGGATGGGAAGGGCCGCACCCTGGGCTTCGTCTTCCTGGGCACGGATATCCTGGTCAATGCCGACCTGGTGATGAACGGCTACGCCATGGTCAAGACCGAGCCGCCCAATACCGAATACCGGGAACTGTTCCAGCGCCTGGAAAACGACGCCCGGAAAAACCAGCTGGGCGTCTGGAAGAACCCCTGAAACCGGGTCCGAAATCCTTATCCTAAAAAAGAGGGGCACGGACTTCCGCGCCCCTTTCTTCGTAACCCACTCCTCGCCGCGGCGCGAGGGTTGCGAGTCCTATTCGTCTTCTTTGCTCTCCTGGGCCAGATAGGAGAGGATCACCTCGTCCAGGCTCTTGTTGGAAATGATGTCCGCGCCGAAAATATCTTCGTCGCGCAGCTCTTCGCCCTCTTTGAGGGTGATGGTCTTCTCCGCGGGTTTTTCGGCAAAGGCCGGCGGTGGAGGCGGCGGTGTGGGGGCCGCGGGCTTAGCTGCCGCCGCGGCGGGACGCGCGGCCGGCGGGATCGGCTTTCCCCAGGCCTGAAGGACCAAGGGGTGGATATCAAAGGTCCCGATCTTGAGATCGCGGAGCATGGTTTTGTGCTGTTCCTGCATCAGCTCGCGGACCACATCTTCCACCCGTTCGTGTTTGACGATGTCCGCATAAGAGACCTTTTTACGGGCGACGATGTTGCCCTTGATGTAGAGGAGGGTGATGATATGGGGGTTTTCGACCCCGCTGTCCTCGGTTTGAATGTGAAAGACGGTGCCCTTGTAGTTGACGTTATGGTTGTAACCCGGAAGCATGGCTCCCTACTCCTTGACCCCAAAAGGTTTTCTTTATATTAGATGCTTCTCCGGCGTTTGTCAAAGCGATTTTTTCCGGTTCCCGACCAAATGAAGGCTGGGATGGGCAGGAAGAAATTGCGCCTCTTTATAGCTCCATCAACTGCCCGCCGGTGACGTTGAGGGCCTGGCCGGTCAGGTAGGCGGAGCGGTCGGAGGCGAGGAAGAGGACCACTTCGGCCACGTCCTGGGGTTTGCCCAGCCGCTTGAGCGGGATGGCGGCGGCCAGCTCCTTCTCGAATTCCTCCTGGCTTTTGCCCAGGCCAAAGGCTTTGAGCTTCCAGCCCCAGCGGCCCAGCTCGGTCTCGATCTGGCCGGGACAGACCGCGTTCACCCGGATTCCCTGGTTCCCGAACTCCAGCGCCAGCACCTTGGTCAGCATGAGCAGCCCGGCCTTGGACACGCAATAAGCGGCCATAAACGGGCTGGCGACTTTGCCGGCGCGGGAAGACATGTTGATGATGCTGGCGCCGGGCCGCAAAAGCGGGGCGAGGGCGCGGACCACCCGGAACGGGCCGTTCAGGTTGATGTCCAGGGTTTTCTGCCAGACCTGCTCGTCCATGCTCACCACCAGGGCCGGGCCAAAGCCCACCCCGGCGTTGTTGACCAGGATATCCAGGGAGCCGAACCCGGCCTTTACCTTCTCGGCCAGGGCCGCGATTGAAGCCGGGTCGGTCACGTCCAGCGGGACGGCCAGCGCCTTGACCCCGCGTTTTTCAATCTCGCCGGCCAGGGCGGAAAGCTCATTGCTTGA
>MGQK01000046.1:2443-3372 GCA_001797815.1 Deltaproteobacteria bacterium RBG_13_61_14
CCGGAAACATTTTCCCAGCCGGAGACCAGGTCGGCCACCGCCACGTCGGCGCCGGCCTCGGCCAGTTTCAGCGCGATGGCGTAGCCGATGCCGGTGGGCTTGCTGGCGCCGGTGATCAGCGCCTTTTTTCCGGTCAGTTCCATATTTGGGGTCAGAGCCTGACTATTCACTATTCGCTCGAAATTAACTCCAATGTTAAAAGTCAATACCTAAAGCCATTGACATGGCTTAAGGCGTTAATAGCAATTCTCCCATCATGCCCTGGCGATAGTCAGCCTCGTCCAGGCTCATGACCAAATAGCGCCCGCTGCGCCAGGCGTCGGTGGTCTCGGAGAAGCGGCCGCCTTTCGGGTTCTCGCTCGGGCCGGTGGAGCAATTGTAATAGAATTGCCGCGGAAGGGCCAGGTCCACCACGATCCGGGAGGTCGGCCCGCCCATGTGGATGAAGCCATAGCGCTTGACAAAGACGGGAGTTGAGTTGTTGACCGTTTCTTCGGTGCCGGGATACGGGAATTTTCCAATGCGCATGGGCTTGCCGATCCTGGGGATCGCGCCCAGGGGCAGGTAAAGATACAGGGTCTGGAGCCTGCCCCAGGTCCACTGCTCCGGGTCCTTGCCCAGTTTCTCTTTCAGGTAGGCTTCAGTCTCGAGCATGGCCCGCCGCATGATCTCGGCCCGGGCTTCCCGCTCCGGCGTGTTAACGTCATCAAACCATTCGCTGTGCGGATCCGGCACGATCTTGAGCAGGGTGGGAAAATCCATCCCGGCCAGGCCGAGCTTGTTCACGAGCTTGGGACCTAATTCATCGCTGAAAGTATCCTTGATCAACTGCTTGAGCATCATCTCATAGACCGGCGGCCCTTTGGCATCCAGGGTTGCGAAATAGCCTTGCGCCTGCCATTCCCCAAGCGCCTTCACTCCCCTCTGCA
>MGQK01000046.1:3386-17958 GCA_001797815.1 Deltaproteobacteria bacterium RBG_13_61_14
TGAAACCCTTGACCGGGTTCTTGAGGTGCGGCATTTCGGCAAACGGGATCCAGCCGCCCCAGTCGTCCTCCCCGGTGCCCCGCCGCGCCAGCACGCCCTGGCCGTCCGGCCGCAAGGCCACGTGGCCGGACTCGTAATAGCCGATGTCGCCGCCGGTCGAAGCGAAGACATGGTTCCAGGCTACCGGTCCCATGGCCTTGTCTGCGAGCGCGGCCGCAAAACTATTCCAGTCCGTGGCCAGGGCAATGCGGTTGTAGCCATGGAAAAAGCGGGCCATGTCCACCTCGGTCAGGTGGCTCGAGAGCACCTCCTCGCCGCGGTTCACCGGCACCGGCCAGCCCATCAACGCCTGGTCTATCACCGGGCCGTGCACGGTGAAACGCATCTCGATCGGCACCGGCTTGCGGCCCCGGACCGGGATCTCCTCCCGCACCACCTCGAACGGCCTCCACTCGCCCTTGTAAAAATATTGGCCCGGGTGCTCGGGGCTGATCTTTTCGCGGAACAGGTCAAAGTAATCCGCGCGGGCATTGGTGATGCCCCAGGCGATCTTGCCGTTGGTGCCGGCGCCGAAAGCGGGGAACCCGGGGAAGACCATGCCGGCCACGTCGTAGCTGCCGCCCTGCAGGTGCGCGTGATACCAGAAGCTGGGAAGCAGGATGGTGGGCACGTGCGGGTCATTGGCCAGGAGCGGCTTGCCGGAAGCCGTCTTGGAACCGGCGACCACCCAGTTGTTCGAGCCGATGCCATTCAAAAGTGGAAGGATCCCGGCCAGCGAATCAAAGAGCCGCTCGAAAACCGGCGCGTTGGCCGAAGCGAACGCGGTGTCATCCTCCAGGATGTAGGGCGCGTCCTCCGGATACTCGACCAGGAAGACCTTGGCCCGCTCCGGGCCCAGTTCGCGGAAGAGCCGGGTGGCGTAATATTCATAGACCAGGCCGTAGAGGGTCATGGAAAGGCCGAACACGTCGGCAGAGATAAAACAGTCTTCCGGCCGCCAGGGTTCGGGCCGGGTGTGGAAGAAGCGGTACTCGATCAGCGAGTCCCCGGCGTCCTGCAGGTAGCGGTTGATGCCGCGGGTGTAGGCTTCGATCAGGGCGCGGTCTTCGGGCGAAAGGCCGGCCAGGCCTTGCTGGCCGCGCTCGAAGAAGCGGAAGGAGCGCATGATGCGGTCAATGCCGAGGAGGCTATAGGAGCGGTAAGAGGGAAGCTGGCCGATCAGGCCGGAGAGTTCGCCCCGGCCGACGCGGCGGAAGATGTCGAGGAGGAAGAAGCGGTCCTGGGCCATGGAGTAACCCAGGCCGTAGAAAAGGTCCGGGTCGTTTTCCGCCCGGATGTGGGGCATTCCGTTTTGGTCGTAGAGGATGCTGACCGGCGCGGAGACCGGATGGCCGGCGAGCGAGCCCGCGGTGTGCTCGATCCGTGTCACCTTGGGCAAACAGCCGGCCAGGGGAAAAGCCATCGCCGCGAGCAGCGTCCAAATCAATCCTGCAAGGGGGGCAGAGCGCGACCTTTTACAATTCACGGGTTTTCCTCCCTGGTCAAATGTCAAGAGTCTCATGCTCAAATCATTGTTGGCCCCAACGGGGCGGTCGAGAGTAGCCCCGCGATTCATCGCGGGATGGAATATGACCTTGATACCCGTTCAGGATTTCTTTGAATAAACTCCCGCTTCTTGAAGATATCGGCACATTTCAAGCAAGGCCTCCAGGTGAACGCCCTCATGGGCCGATCCCGCAATGGAGAAGATATAGCCGCCCCCCTTCATTCCTTCTTTCAAACAGCGCTCGACCTCCTGACGGACCAGCCCTAAATCGGATTGACAGAGAATCCAACTTCCGTCGGCATTGCCTAAGAGGACAAGGTCCTTTCCGAATTCTCTTTTGATCTCCCCCAGGTTCATCCCGGCCTCTGCTTCAATGCCATGAATCCCCTTGATCCCGGCTTCGATCGCCAGGGGGAGATAGTCCCGCACGTACCCTTCGGAATGCCAGAATACGGGAACGGAAATGGATTCGACAATCCGGCGGTAATAGGGAAAGGCGAGTTCTTTAAAATCCGCGGGAGAGACATATCCCTGTCCCTTGAAGCCCATGTCATCCCCCATGATCACGAAATCCACCCCCAACTCGACGGCGTGCTTTGAGGTCTCAATAAACCACTCCGTCTTTAATTCCGCACTTTCCTGAATCAAAGCCCTTTTCTCAAAGAGGGCATAACAGAACTCTATCAGTCCAAAGGCTTCAATGGTTAAACCGAGAGGACCGCTGTGAGAGAAAAGGGCAAAGGCATGATCGGAATAGTTCTTCTTCCAATCCTCCATCAACCGACGGTTATAGCGTTCATGCAGTTTCGGCGCAGGCGAATATTTGCGGAGGTCTTCCCGGGTGGCCACCGCGCCCCCCACATATCGGCCATGTTTCCATCTTCGGCCAAACTCATCAATCCCATTCCAGCCCGCGTAAATGGCGCCTCCGAGGGACTCTTCCGGGGGAGGAGGATCGGGAGAGTATCCGAGCCCGGTGGGCTTATCTTCGCACCAAGACCGGCGGGCGACGACGAACACATCCACCCCAAGCTGATTCCAGGTTTTTACCATGTCGCCCTGGCTAATGGCGTTAACAAACTTGGCCTCGATGGCATTGAAAAAAAGGGGAACCCGGTCCGGCTCTTGATGAGCCATCGTGGTGAGAACCCTTTCTCGAGAATTCATCGGTGTTCTCCCTTATTTAAGAGCATTCAGTGGTGATCCGACTACAAAGCTTCCAGTTGCTTTTGAAACATGGTTTCCAGACCCGACGAAGGCATCAATATAGACGTGGTATAAAGAGGGGTTTCTTTGAGCATTTAGAATCTGAGAATAGGCAGAAACATACTCCTTCACGATATCTAGCTTTACCTCGGTCCAGTATCCGATTTCATCAAATTTCAATTCTGCGCTCATGTCATTCTTTCCACAAACTTCTCTAAATTCTTGACTCTGATTTCAGCCGAAAGGCGCTTCGGAAAAGCATATCGCGGATTGCGGCCAGAACGCGTTCGACACC
The DNA here is from genome assembly GCA_001797815.1 of Deltaproteobacteria bacterium RBG_13_61_14. Taxonomy (GTDB): domain Bacteria; phylum RBG-13-61-14; class RBG-13-61-14; order RBG-13-61-14; family RBG-13-61-14; genus RBG-13-61-14. The sequence goes on from MGQK01000046.1 coordinate 6,434, forward strand.
TTTGACCGAAAAGTCCGTGCTGACAAGGCTCGCGAGAATAGCACATTGGAGTCAGAGCCTGACGTGGGATATTTCAGCATTGGAGAAGCCATGCCCCATGTCAGGCTCCGGCCCCCTAAATTTGCCAGGCTCACGGAATCGGGTGTTTGGCCTTGAAGGCCTGGAATCTTTCCTTGTTGTCCTGGCGGTTCTCCGGCTTCAAACCATTTTGGGCCATGAATTTATCCAACTCCTTCAGGCGGTTTTCCGGCGCGGGATGGGTGCTGAGCAAGCGTTTCATTCGGGGGCTTTGATCCTTCTCCTGGCTTTGTAACGTGGCAATGAAATTCCGCAGGCCGAGCGGATTATAGCCCATCTTCCAGGCGTTCAGGGTGCCGGTCTGGTCCGAGTCGTATTCGTCCTGCTTGGAAAAACCCTTGTTGATCAGCAAATCAAAGATCTGATCGTTCACCTTTTCGATCAACTGCTGGCTTTCCACATCCACCGTGGCTGCGCGGATCGCCTGGGACGCCCCGGTCTTGTACAAGTTTGATTTCTGCACTTCCTTGACAATGTGCTTCTTGGCCACGTGGGCGATCTCGTGCGCCAGCACGCCGGCCAGCTCCGCCTCGCTTCCGAGCTCCTTGAGCATGCCCCGGGTGATGAAGATGTAACCCGCCGGCGTGGAGTAAGCGTTGATGTCATCCACCTTGAGGATGGCGAACCGATACTTGATGTCGGCGCGTTCCGAGTAAGGCACCAGGCCGCGGCCGACCAGGTTGAGGTAAAGCGTCCAGTTGGGATCATTCCAGATCCCGAAATTCCCGGCGAGGCGCGCCGCCACCTGCCGGCCTAACCGGTGCTCTTCCTCGAAGTCCATGGGCTTGGTCATTTTGATTAGATTGCGTCCCGTTTCAACAGCATTGTCCACGTCATGGCGTCCCGTTCCAAAAACCTTGTCCACTTCATCTTTGATTTGACTGACCAGGCGCGAGGGCGTGCTAAACAGAGCCAAAGCCAAAAGCAGGAACAGGCCGGCCCCGAGCTGTCTTCTCTTCTTCATTGCCCGCCCCCTTTCTTTGCAAAGAAAGGTCCCACCTTGCCTTCTTTCAAAAACTTGAACATCTGCTGTTTGGTCACGGTGAACTGTTCCATCTGGCGCACAGCCTTCCAGTTGTATTTCTCGCTCATCTTCGCCTCTTGGTCCACCCCGCGCACGCCCGAGACCTCGGTCCGCTGCGGCCCGCGGTCCTCGTATTGAGGCTCCGGGCTGGAAAACAGCCGCTGGAACGTTGTCCAGAAATCATCCTCTTGGGCGGCCGGTTCTGGAGCCTTGGCCTTGTCGGCCGCTGCCAGGAGAAGGCCGTCCTTCCGGGGTGTGTGCTCATTTCCGGCCAGAGCCAGCCAGGCGCCGGAAACAAGCACGCCGAGCGCGAGCCCTGTCACCATCCTTTTTTTCATGATCATCCTCCTGGTGTAAGGTTGCGAAAGAAAGTGCCGGTGACTATTCATTCACATACCACAAACCGGCCGGAAAAACCAATCCTTTTGGGCAGGGCATGCCCGGCCCTTACTCGTGACCGGGAATCAGCAGTATCCGCTTGACAAGGGGTCTCAAGAAGATTTATGTTGATAAGGTAAGGGGGAGGACCATGATCATCCAGTGCAACAAATGCCAGAAGCAATATAAGGTCAATCCTGAGAAGGTCACGGAAAAGGGGACCAAGATCACCTGCCCTTCCTGTGGTCACCAGTTCATTGTCCGGCGCAAAGCCGAGGCACCGCCACCTGAGCCCAAGGTGAAGACTCCGCCCTGCCGGGTCTGTGGCCAACCCTCGACTCACGTGCTGCCAGGCGATCCGCCGCTCGTCCTGTGCGAACGGTGCTTCCAGGTCGAAAAGGAGAAAAAAACCCGCTTTTCACCGGAAGCGTTTGCACCGCCGCCGGTGAAAGAAGAACCTCCTCCGCCGCCGGCCGCGGCCGAGCCGGTTGAAGATGCTCCTTCCCGCAAATACGTGGAAGGCGAATACTTTGATACCTTCGACGAGATCCCGGACCTGCCCTCGGATGCGGACACGCTGGGGCCGTCCTCCCTGACCGAAGCCACGGAGGCCGAGATCAAAGCCCGCCCCGGCACCGAGCAACCCGAGGCCCCGTTCCACGATCCTTTTGCCGGTTCGCGGACTCCGATGAAAAGAGACGAAGAAGACCAAGCCTCCCTCTCGCCGCGGGCTGCCGCCCCGCCGGCTTCAGTTCTTTCTGAGTTCGAGGCCGCAGAGGAAGATGTGCCGCTGCAAGCCTCTGCGCCGCTCCCGCCACCTGCGCCTCCTGCCGGGCCGGTCGCTGATCTCACCGCTCCTCGCGGCCGCTTGTCTTTGGAAGAAGAGGTGGAAAGATCCCTGGAGCGAGAAACGCAGGAAGTGGGGCCGACCCCGGCGGAGATGTCGGTTTTACGCCCGCTCCGCGTCGAGCGCCGGCACGGGCCGGCCTATTTGATCTTAGGCGGCGTCTTTCTCGCGATCCTGCTGGCCGCGGCGTTCTGGCTGCTCCAGTCCGGAGGCGGGGAGGTCGCGACGCTCAAACCGCCTCTGCCAGCCGTGCCGGCGCCTGCTCCCAGCCAGCCGCAAGCGGAGATTCCTCCTGCGGCTCCAGCGCCGACATCGCTGGACGCGGCCAAGCAAAAACAACTCCAAGAAAAATTCAAACTCTTCCGGGAATTCTTTTTGCGCGATACTTCGGAAGGCTACCAAAAGGCGATCAAGGAACTGGACCAGGCGCTGGCGCTGGCCCCCCGCCAGCCGGAGGCCGAGGCGCTGAAAATGGAAACGTATGCCTTCATGACTTCTCTGAACGACAACTTCCTTTACCGCCGCACCACCGCCAAGCTGATCGAACAAGTTTCCCCGGAAGTGCAACTGCAGCCAGCCTTCCAGCGAGCCAAAATCCAGCAGTTCCTGACCGAAAAAGATGCTCGAGCCGGCCGCAAGGCCCTGGAAACCTTTTTGGCCGAAAACCCGGAAGACGGCATCGGCTATTACTTGCTGGCAGTGAGTTACTTGCAAGACCAGCCGCCGGATGATGCGGCTGCCCAGGAAAACCTGGAAAAAGCCATTAGCCTGGAGCCGGAGCTGACCCGGGCCTATTTCACCTTGGCCAAAGTCTATCAGGCCCAAGGCCAGACGAAAAAAGCCCTGGATGCATTTCGCCAGGTGCTCGAGCTTTCTCCTCAAAAGAAAGAAGCCGGCGCCGCCCTGGCCAAGCTCGAAGCGGGCGCCAAGACCAAGCCCCCGGCGCCGGCCCCGGCGCTTGCTCCCACGCCGGCCAAGCCCGAGACCCCGACTCCTGCTCCTGCTTCAGCTCCGGTTCCTTTGACCGTCGGAACCGTGGAAGCGGCCAAGCCCGAGACCCCGGCTCCTGCCCCTGCTTCAGCTCCGGTTCCTTTGACCGTCGGGACCGTGGAAGCGGCCCAGCCCGAAACCCCGGCCGAACAGCCGGTAGCTTTGCCGCCACACGTGACCGCAGCCGTCAAGCCGGAAGGCGGGACTTCTCCCACTTCTTCAGTGACCGGCCTGGCCGCGACCGGCGACGCTATGGCCGATAACCTGCGCGAGATCATCTCCGAGGTGTCCCGCCCCATGAGCCGGGTTCCGGCTCCTGCCCGACCCGTAAAGCCGCCGCCCCAGCCGCAAATCCCGCCGGAGATGATCCCTCCCGAGGAACGGCCTTCTCAGTGAGAGACCGGAGGCCGGGCTCGCTCCTTTCGGCGCGCGTTCCAATAAGCGTCCCCGATGGAATAAAGCCAAAGCGACACGATCAGGAGCAAGAGCCACCCGTTCTCGGAATAGGCACGCCGGTGGATCTCGGCCAGGGTCTGTTTCGAGGGGATCAGGATCAAGGAGCCGGGAGCGGTAGCCGCGGCCAGGACCTGATAGACCAACGAGAAAATCCGCCCGCCCAGGGCCAGAACCAGGACCGTGATCGCAGTCATAATGACCCCGGCCTTGACGCGCTGGCCATTAAGGTATTGGCCCAGGCCCGGCAAGACCAGGCCCGAAAGAAGAGCGGCTCGAGTGGATAGTTTCAAGGGTCCTCCTCGGGGTCGGTAGTAACATCATTAGTCTTTTCTGCCGAATGATCAAGAAACCTCAAAACCCGAAACCAGGAACCCGGAACCAATCTCTTCCGTTCCGGCCCGGCCATTTGCTCCCCATTCGCCTCCAGCCGGACCCAAATCCTTTTGACTCTCCCCTCGATTTGCTTTAAGCTAAATTCAGTCATCTCCCGTATGGCCAAAAAAAAGAAAAAGATCAAGCCGGCTCCTGACTCACCCGCCCCCACCCTTGCCAAGCTAAAAATTCCGGCGCGCTGGAAAAGCCCCTGGGTAGCTTTAGCCTTGATCATCGCGATCGGCTTCGGCTTTCGGATCTCGACCACCTTGTTTACCCCCTTGCTCTATCCCGACTCGGTCCAATACCTCTACCTGGCCCAAGAAATCCAGAACGGAAGCTTTTTCCACGCCGATTACAACCTCGATCAGGGATTCCTCCACTCCCGCCGGCTGCCCCCGCTCTATCCCTTCCTCCTCGCCCTGGCCCCCGGGCTGACCAACTACGGCGAATACATCGGCGCCTGGATCTCGATCCTCTTCAGCCTCGCCACTTTTCTCCCCGCCTTCTGGTTGGGCCGCCGGCTCGACTCTCCGGCCGCGGGTCTCCTGGCCGCAGGTCTGATGACCTTCCCATGGTTCATCCTCCGCTACGCCAGCCCGGTGCTGACCGAGGCCACTTTCACCTTCTTTTTCACCCTGGCCCTGGTCATGGGCTATCGGGCCATGGACCGAAAGACCGCAGGCGCATTTGCGCTGGCCGGGGCGTTCTCCAGCCTGGCTTACCTGACCCGCGATGTCGGCATCACCACCGTCTTCGTGACCGGCTTTTTCGCCGCGGTCCGGCTCGCGCTCCTGGATCGCATCCCTTGGCGCCGTCTCGGCCTGTTCCTGGCGGTTCTTTTTGCCGCCTTTTCCCTCTGCTCCTTTCCCTATTGGCTGCATCTCCGGGTCCACACCGGTCACTGGGGCTTATCCTCCCAGGTGGGTAACCGCACGCTCGGTGAATACATCATGCTTTACGGCGGCTCGCGGCTGGACCGAGACCGGCTCCCGGGCCGGGAAGAAGGCACCGACTCCCTGGAAGAAGCAACCCGAACCGGCGAGCCGGCCGAACCTTCTCTGAAGAGCCTGCCGGCTCTGGCCTTCAAGGTCTTGGCGCTCTCCGGCGATTACGCGGCCGCGTTTAACAAGAAATTCGGATGGTTCTTAAGCTCGATTCTATTGCTCAGCCTGGCCTCTTCCCTGGTCGGCATGTTCCGCCGTGCTCCGACTCGACCGACGGTGGATGAATTATATTTCTGGGTCTGGATCCTCCATTTCCTGGCCCTCTACGCGCTGCTCACTCCCTACATGGTGGACGAGCGCTATCTCTATCCCCTGACTGCGCCTGCCGCGCTGGCCGGCGCCCTGGGCGTGGTTCGCCTGGCCCGAAGGGTCGGCGGCCGGTGGTTCGCAAACAGCCCCGGGGTGATTCCCCTCGCCTCCGGGCTGGTCATCGTCACCGCCTTCGTCACCTTATGGCCCGACTTCAAAATCCATTACCTGCGCATGTCACCGAAGACTCTCGAGCTTAAGTATGCCTCCGGGTATAGAAAAGCCGCGCGGTTTGTCCGGGAGCACGGCCTGATCCCTCCGGGCAAGACGATCATGGCCCGCAAGCCTTTTGTCGCTTATTATTTGCGGGGACAGTTCGAATTGCTGCCCAAGACGGTGAAAGAGGTGGAGCAAGCCGCGGTCCAGGGCAAGGCCGATTTCCTGGCGGTGGATACCTTTACCCTGGCCATGACCCGACCCCTGCTCCTGCCCCTGGCCTATCCGGACCAGCCGGTTCCGGGCGTGCGCGTGATTTACAACCAGGTTTTCCCCGAATACCGGCGCGTCATCACCTTCTACGACCTCAAGCCCTCGGGCCCGGAGCCGAGTTGCAGCTCGGAGCATCGCACCGCGGCCCAGCATCTGAGAGCCGCCGGCCTCTATTTGGAACAAGGCCGGATTTACGAAGGCCTGGTCGAAGCGCGAAAGGTCCTGGCCCAAAATCCGGAGGATGTGACCGCCCGCGGGCTGGTCATGGATGCGTATCGGCAGTATTACCTCCATTCCCCCTCCGGTCCGATTCCGCTTTCCCTGTTCATTACAACGATCAAGGATTATCTGGAAGTGAACCCCGACGACCGGCAGGTGCAACAGCAATTTGAAAAAATGATGCGCTTGGTCGAGGAAGTCGCTCCCGGGGTTTACATGAAAAAATCAAATATGCACTAAGTGGGGACATCCTTCCATTCTTCTCTGAACGGACCTACTTTCATGACCGAAACCCAAAACTTGGCAGCTCGTCAGCCCCGGATGGAGCCAGACTCCACACCCAAGCGAACCCTTCCGCCTCGCTGGAAAAACCCCTGGGCCGGCGTGGCCTTGTTGATCCTAGAAGATGGTAGAAGATGGTGTCAGACACTGACTTATGACTTATGAAAGTTCGGGTGGAAAGATTCTCCGGCCCGGCACGGGCGGGGCCGCGGTGTAGCTTTCCTGCAAATGGATCACGCCTTGCCGGCGGCCGGATTGGTCTTCTTCGCCCGTGAAAACGCCCTTGACCTGATAAGCCACCGGCGCCAGGGTGAAGACCGATCCGGCTACTTTCATGCCCGGCCGCAGTTGGCTCAGGGGATGGTCATCGTTCCGGGGCATGACAAAGGCCAGGTCGTTCGCGCTGCGGGCATGGAGGTCCAGGCACGGCACCGCCACCGGTGTGCCATCCTCCTCCACAAAGCCCAAGTGCTTCAGCGCCAGCCTTCGGTTGAATTTTTCCAGCACCGGCCCCGGCATCACCGCCGGACCGTGGCCGCCAGGGCCGTCCGCCCGGACCGGCTCCCGCAGCAGGTTGTAGAACATGGCCGCGGCCAGACCCAGCGGCACCGGCCCGCGCGCTTCCCGCACCCGGATCACCCCCACCTCCCCGGCCCCGGTGTAGGCGTTGTAGCGGAACATGGCCTTGCGGTTGAAATAATCCAGGTAAGGGCCCTGGCGCACGAACTCCGCGAACTCGCCGACCACGATCCACGAATAGAGGCCCGGGCCAATCACGTTGATGGTAATGCGGCCGTTGGCCAGCAGGTTCCGCGCCGTCTTCCAGATCATCATCCGCACGAAGATCAGGGTGTTCTCGTCGGCCAGGCTGGTCGAGAGCAGCGGCACCACGTTGGGGATGCCCTCGTTGCTCTTCGTGGCCGCGAACTTGGGGAAGGCGTCGCCCCGGAGCGCCTTTTGCGCCGGCCGGGGCAGGCGGTCAAAACGGGCGAGCGGCATCAGCCCTCTCCCCGCACCAGGGCATGCGCCTCGCGGGAAATAATCTCCTCCTGGATCTCCTGGCCCAGGGTGGTGAAGTAAGCGTTGTAGCCGGTGACTCGAACCAGCAGGTTGTGAAAGCTTTCCGGTTCTTTCTGCGCCTGGCGTAAAAGCTCGGGCGAGACCAGGTTCACCTGCAGGGCCGAGCCGCCCTTTTCCGCGTAGCCTTGGAGGAAGGCCTTGAGCTTGTTCCGGCCGGCCGGGGTGCGGAGCAGGGCCGGGTTGAAGCTGATGGTGTGGGAAGCGCCGTTGGGCACGGTGGAAAGGTCCAGGTTCGCGACCGAGAGCGCCACCGCGGTGGGGCCGCAGCGGTCGGTCCCGGTCACCGGGCAGACCCCGTTGGAAAGATAAGTGCCCCGGGGCCGGCCGTCCGGCGTGGCGCTCAGGCTGTTGGCATAAAATATCCAATAGTTCCAGGACAGGTAGCCGGCCCGGAAGCGCCGGCCGGTCGCCGGCGAGACCCGGCGGAAGACCTCCCGGCTGAAATGAGCGTTCAGGCGACGGGCGATCGCGTCCGCCTCCGGGTCGTCGTTCCCGTATTTGGGCGCCTTGTGCGAGAGCTTCTGGCGGAGGACTTCCTGGTCTTTGAAGTTGCTGCGCAGCGCCAGCAAGAGCTCGCGCATGGAGACGCTCTCGGTATCGAAAACCAGCTTCTTGACCGCGGCCAGCGAGTCCACCGCGGTGGCCAGGGCCACGCCCTCGACCGTGATGAAGTTATGCCACGGCCCCCCGGCCGAGACGTCCTTGCCCTTTTCCGCGCAGCCGTCCACCAGGGCCGATAGATAGGGGGTCGGCTCGAAGCGGGCGCGAATGGCATCCGCCTCGCCCGCGCTCTTCAGGATCCGGTCCATCAGCGCGTCGAGCTGGGTCTCGAAGGCTCGATAAAACTCTTCAAAGCTCGAGAAGCGCTCCGGGTTTCCGGTGCGAGCGCCCAGCCGCCACTTCCAACGCAGGTCGCGGCCGTTGCCCATGACCAGCTCCACCGCCTTGGCCAGGTTGAGGTTCACGTCCACCGTGCCCGAGCGGTCGTTGCCCTGGAGCGTGTTCTCCAGGCACCCGACCGGCGCATAGTCCCAGAGTTTATCTTCCGGCAGACCGGCCCATTTGAGCCCGGCCATGGAGGTCTCGTCGAAATTGAGCAGGAAAGGCGCGCCCTGGGCCTTGGCCAGCAATTCCACGATCCGGTCGAGCAGTTCGTCCGGCGTGCCGCGGTGCAGCCGGAGGTTCGGCTTCGGCTCCAGCAGGTTCATGTCCTCGATCACGTCCAGGAACAGCCAGGTCAGCTCGTTGCTCGCGTCCTTCTCCTCCGGCCCGATCCCGCCCAGCGTGATCAATTGACCGAAGCCGGAATTGATCCCCTGGTTCGGACCGACCCGGCCCATGAAGTCATAAGCGTAATTGTGCTTGATGAAGTAGCACTGCAAAAGCTCGCGCGCCTGCTCGCGGTCGAGCCGGCCCGACTCGAGATCGCGCCGAAAATAGGGATACAGGTATTGATCCACCCGTCCCGGCGACAGCCCCGGGCCCGGGTAGCTCTCCGCCGCCATCACCAGCATGTGCGTGAGCCACAGCGACTGCACCGCCTCGGCAAAGCTCTCGGCCGGCTGCCAGGGCACCTTGCGGCAGCGGCCGGCAATGGCCTGGAGCTCTTTTTTCCGCTCCGGGTCCGACTCGGCTGCGAGAAGCCGTTCGGCTTCTGCGGCATAGCGCTCGGCGAAAAGCCCGGCCGCCTCGCCGGCAATGATCAGCGCGCGCAAGAACTCCGCATGCTCGGCCGAAGCTCCGGCTTGCAGGGCCTTGAACTCCGCGACCAGGCCCGAGAAGCCGCGCTCGATCACCTTGGCGTAGTTGGGGATCAGGTGGCCGGGGACCGCGCCGCAGTTGCCGATCCCGAAAAAGTTGAGCCGCAAGTTGGACCAGCGCCATTTCTTTTCCGCCCGCTGCCACTCTTCCCGCTCCCGGGGAGTCAGGGTCTTGGAAAGGGCGGTGTTAAAGTAGGAGCCGACGATCAGCTCGCCCGCCAGGATTTTGACCGGGAGATATTTTTTCAACACTTGCTGGAAGAAAATCGCGCGCCGCACCGCGAGCGGCTCCTGCCAGAAGCCTTCGGGCAATTCCACCGGGGTGGCGGTGGCGAGCAGGGTGTCCTGCATGGCATTGCTGAAGAGAAAAACTTCGGGCGCTACTCCCCAGTGGTGGGGGGAGAAGAGGATATCGTGGGGGTCGCCGGTGCTGAAGGCCAGGACTTCATTGCGGAAATAGTCGCGCTGGCGGAAGGAAAAATATTCTTCGCGGAGCCGCTTCACCCGGGGCGAGAGCTGGTCCGAAGGCGACCAGATATTGTCTTCAATTTTCAGCGCGGTTCCGGTTGCCATCTCTCTGGTCCTCCTGTCGTCCCTATACTATAAATATACCTTAAGCCTGCCGGCAGCGCAACGGCCAGCAAAGCTTGCCCAGGACCGCGCGCTTCCCGGCCCCGGTGGCGCCGGGCAGGTTGCCGGGCCGGCCATGCCAGCTTTCATAGGCCAGGACGGCAAAGGCGATCGCCTCCTTGGCATCGGCCGGGACTCCCAGGGCGTCAATGGGAATCACCTTCGCCGGCGCAAAGAGTTCTGCCAGGCGGCGCATCATCGCCCGATTGTTCACTCCGCCGCCGGACACGATCACCTCGTCCGCCGCGAATTCCGCGGCATAGAATTGGCGATAATGGCGGTAAACCGAGTGCGCGGTCAGAGCCGCGGCGGTGGCGATCAAGTTGAGCCAGGCTCGGCGCGAGCGGGGTCGCTTCCGGGCCAGGAGGTGGTCCACGAACCCGGTTCCGAATTCTTCCCGGCCGGTGGACTTGGGCGGCGGCTTCCGGAAAAAGGGGTGGCGCAGAAGCTCGGCCAGCAGCTCCGGGATGACCCTGCCCTGCTCGGCGTAACCGCCGCGCCGGTCAAAGCGCTCGCGGCCCCGGCTCATGCGGCGGGTAAGCTCGTCGCTGACCATGTTACCGGGCCCGGAATCGGAAGCGGCCACGCCGGAGACCTCCCGGCAGCCAGCCGGAAGCAGGGTGAGGTTGGCGATGCCGCCGAGGTTGAGGAGGATGCGGTTTTGGCGGGGGTGGCGGAAGAGGAGGAAGTCCACGTAGGGGACAAGGGGCGCGCCCTGTCCGCCGGCGGCGATGTCGGCCGGCCGGAAGTCGCTGATTACCGGGGTTCCGGTCCTGGCGGCGATGATTGCCGGCTCCGCCACCTGCAAAGTGGCGCGGATGCGGTGCCGGCCCATGGGTTGGGGATGGGGAAGGTGGTGCAGGGTCTGGCCGTGCGAGCCGATCAAGTTGATCGCTGTCGGCTTTAACCCGGCCTGGGCGATCACCTGGAGCACGGCCTCGGCAAAAAGCTCGCCCAGGTAAAAGTTGAGCCGGGCCACCTGGTCCACGGTGCCGGTCTTGGGCGAAGAGGCCCGGCGGATGAGGTCGAGCGTCGGCTTCGAGTAAGGGATGGTCTGAAAGGCGAGCAACTTGACGCGCAGGGCTTTTTGGCCCTGGATGTCCACCAGGGCGGCGTCAATCCCGTCGTGGGAGGTCCCGGCCATCAGGCCTACGATCTTCATTTTCAGCGGCGGCGCCGCGCCAGGAACTCCTCGCGCATCTTTTGCCGCAGCCGGGGATTGCGCAGCACCTCGACGCCGGTGAGCGCCAATGCCTGGACCGCCCGCAACATGGTCTCCATCCCGGCATCGCTGCCCGCGGCCAGGACAAAGCCGGGCGAGTGGCAGGCGGCATCGTTGCCGGGGATGGCCAGGGTGGGATGCAAGGTGGGGGCGCGGGAGGAAACATTTCCCACGTCGGTGCTTCCCATCTCCTGGTCTTCGGGTCCTTGCTGGATCGGAATATTCAGTTGCTGAAGCGCCCGGGTAAAGGTCTCTCCCAGCGCCCGGTTGGGCGCAAAAGGTTCGTAAGCATCCTTGTAGAAGATCTTGGCCCGCAGCCTGGACCCGGTGGCCTGGGCGGCCCCTTGCGCGCAGGCCCGGATGCGGCGGGCCAGGGCCCGGGTCTCGGCCATGGTCATGCCCCGCGCCAAGAAGCGGGCCGCGGCCCGCTCCGGGATGATGT
>MGQK01000046.1:17996-21109 GCA_001797815.1 Deltaproteobacteria bacterium RBG_13_61_14
GCAGCGCGGCGTCGAGCCGATCAAAGACCCCGGCCCGGGCCAGCCGCACCTTGCCGCCTCCGGTCTCTTCGGCCGGGCAGCCGATCACCATCACCGTGCCCGGGGTATTCGGCAGCGCCCGGCGCAGGACCGCGGCCGCGCCGGCGCTGCCGGCGGCGATCAGGTTGTGGCCGCAGGCGTGGCCCAGGCCGGGCAGAGCGTCCATCTCGGCCAGGAAGGCAACCGCGGGCGAAGCGCTTTTCCGGCGCCAAGAGGCGCGGAAGGCGGTGGGCAGGCGGGCGAGGCCCGGTTCAATGATGAAACCCTCGCCGTGCAGAAATTCTTTGAGCCAGGCGCCGGCCTGCCGCTCGGCAAAAGCCGGCTCGGGATAAGCGTGGATATTCCGGGCGAGCTCAATCAACTGCGGCGAAAGCTCGGAAGTCGCCTGGCGCACTTTCTTTTCGATCCCGGCAAAGCCCTTGCCGGCTTGCAGTAGTTTGTCCATGCGTGGGGAAAGGGTGAATTGACTTGTCCGTCATAGTATAACATAATTCGGGAGAGGGGAAGCTCTAGTCTCATGGCGCAGGGAAAAATTATCGAAAGTAAAGATATCCGCGAGGCGGTGCGGGTCACGGCGGACGTGTGCGTGATCGGCTCCGGCGCCGGGGGGGCGGTGATGGCCAAGGAGTTGGCCGAGCGCGGGGCCGCGGTGGTGGTGCTGGAAGAAGGCGGGGCCTATTTCCGGGAAAGCTTCACCGGCGTGATCAAGGACAGCATGGCCCAGCTCTATCGGAACCTGGGGGTGGACGCCACCGCGGGGGTGCCGAGCGTGATCGTGCCCACGGGCAAGTGCCTGGGCGGGACCACGGTGATCAACATGGGCACCTGCTTCCGGGTGTTGGAGTCGGTGCTGGAGGAGTGGCAGGATCAGGAGCTTCAGGGGTATCGGGCCGAGGATCTAGCGCCCTATTACGATCGGGTGGAAAAGATCATCCAGGTGCAAGAGGTGAAGCCGGAGATCATGGGCCGCAACGGGGAGATCATCGCCGAGGGCGCCCGCCGGCTGGGACTGCACCCGAAACCCATCCGGCGCAACGTCTCGGATGCCTGCAAGGGCTGCGGCAACTGCTCCTACGGCTGCCTGGAAGACGCCAAGCAGGCCATGACCCTCAACTACATCCCCCTCGCGCTCCAAGCCGGCGCGACCTTTTATTGCGACACCCGGGCCGAGGTGATCGTGCATGACGAACATTGCATCTCGGGCGTGGCGGCCAAGATTTATGACCGGCAGACCGGCGCGTTCCGCCAGCACGCGGAAATTGCCGCCGACGTGGTGGTGCTGGCGGCCGGGGCGCTGAACAGTCCGGCGCTCTTGCTCAAGAACCATCTGGCCAACCGCTCCGGCCAGGTGGGCCGCAACCTCAAGCTGCACTTGTGCACGCGAGTGGCAGGGATTTTTGAAGAAGCGATAGACGGCCACCACGGGGTGAGCCAATGCCTTTACATTGATGATTACCTGGACCAGGGGATCATGCTGGAGGCCACCTTCACCGGGCCGAGTTCGCAGTTGGCCGGCCTGCCGGGGTTCGGGAAGGAGCTCTGGGACCTGGCCCATGAATTCCGGCACATGGCCTCGATCGGCGTGATGGTGTCCGACACTTCTTCCGGCCGGGTGCGGGCCGACGGCCACGGCAACCCGATCCTGACCTACACCGTGAACCAGGAAGACGCCGACGTGATCAAGAAGGCCACGATGATCTCGGCCCGGATCCTGTTCGCGGCCGGGGCGAAAAAGGTGATTTTCACCGGCTACGGCGAGCCGGTGTTGAATTCGGTCGGCGAGGTCGAGCTGATGCAGGATCGAAAATTGCGTGCCGCGGATTTTATGCTGATGGCCTTCCATCCCATGGGCACCTGCCGGATGGGCGCGCACCGCAAGAACTCGGTGGTGGATGCCAACCTGGAGAGCCACGACTTCCGCAACCTCTTTATCGCCGATGCCTCGGTCTTCCCCACCTCGCTGGGGGTCAACCCCCAAGAGACGATCATGGCTTTCGCCACCAAGTGCGCCGATTACATCGCCGGCCACGTGCTCTAGTTTGTCCCGCGAACTGCCGGCCAGGAAGTCCGCGGGGAACGCGCCGGCTCATGAAGAAAAAGCGCCTTGACCCGATCCGCGGGATCTATGCGATCGTGGATCCTCTGGGCCGGCCCGAGCGTTCGCCCGTGGCCCTGGCCCGTTCCGCGCTCCAAGCCGGCGCCCGGGTGCTGCAGCTTCGCGCCAAGGACTTATCCACCCGGGAGCGAGTGGCTCTGGCCCGGGAAATCTCCGAGCTCTGCCGCGGGCATAAGGTCTTGTTTATCGTTAATGATCGGCTGGACGTGGCCCTGGCCGCGGAGGCGGATGGGGTTCACCTGGGCCAGGATGATCTTCCCTTGCCAGCAGCGCGGCGGGTGGCGGGAGACCGCTTGCTCATCGGCGTCTCCAGCCACTCGGCGGCGGAAGCGATGCAAGCGGAGAAGGAGGGCGCGGATTACCTCGGCTTCGGCGCCCTGTATGCCACCACCAGCAAAGATAAGGTGACGCGGCCCCAAGGGACGGCACGGCTTCTCGAGGTGGCGAGGGCGATCCGGATTCCGGTGATCGCGATCGGCGGGATCACCCTGGAGAAGTTGGAGGAAATTCACGCGGCCGGGGCGGCGGGAGCGGCTGTGATCGGAGCCTGGGTCCAGGCCGGTGACCCGGAAGCGGCCCTTGGCGCGATGGTTCATGCGTGGCAAAAACTTGACAAGCGGAACCATCCAGCTTAATTATTGTCAAATTTCCCTAAATCCTTTTGATGCAATGAGATTAAAGAAGGGGACTATCAGGTGGCTTGCGGCCGCGATGCTGGCCGGGTGGCTGGCCGGCAGCGCAGCCTGGGCCGGGAATGAGGATCTCGAGCGCTGCGGCGAGTGCCATGAGTATGCCTGGCGCACTTTTCGCCAGGATCTGCATGGCGCGGCGGCGCTCGCGGGCGACCGGGCCATGCCCACCTGCCTCACCTGCCACGGTTCCAAGGCCATTGCCGTTCCCTTGAACTTGAAAAGCTCGAACCCGGAGCCAGCCCGGGCCAACAGCTTTCGTCGCTGCT
>MGQK01000046.1:21188-28612 GCA_001797815.1 Deltaproteobacteria bacterium RBG_13_61_14
GACTCTTACCGCCCTGCCCCTGCTTTGGCCGGACTTTGCCCTTTCCGCTCCCATCGTGGCCCTGTTGGGCTCGACCTCGGTGCTTCGCCAGGTGCACCAGGTCCTGGGATTGATCTCGGCCTTGCTTCTTCTCGGCTGGCTCTGGAAAGTTTCCCGGGAGATCGTCTCCCTGGCCGCGTTCCGCCGAATGGGACGGATGATCCTGGCCCTGAAAAGCCCGCGCACGCTCTGGGCGATTACCTCGGTCCCGGCCCCGGGCGAGGAAGACCTGTTTCGGGTTTCCTCCAGCGACCTTTTCAGCTTGCTGATCTTTCCGGCGCTCTTGGTGGCTTTGGCCGGAGGATGGCTCTGGTGGGACCGCGCGTCTCTGGCCTTGCTCCCCAAGTGGGCGCTGGACAGTTTGCTGGCAGCCCACGGCCTCGGCGGACTTCTGGTTTTTATCTGGGTGGTTTTCATCTATGGCGGACTGGTCCTGCTTCGGCCCTGGCTTCTGCGAGAGGCTCGACCGGCTCGGGTCGCTGCTTCGGTCCCGGAGAAAGCCGATGCGCTGGAATAAGGTCTGGCTTGGGCTCAGCGCCTTGGCCCTGTTGGGGCTTCTCGGCTGCCAGCGGCCGGCTGCGGAAACTCCGCTCCACCCTGGGCCCGGGTGGCTGCTCGATGCGGAGAGCTATTATGCCTCGGCGCACGGCGGCCTGGAATGCACGGAATGTCACCAGGAGATGATGGAAGAGGATGAAGCTTATCCGCACGGGGTGGCGCCTCTGACGCGGGATTATGAATTTGACCAGAAAGCCTGCCAGCGGTGTCACGCCGAGGCCTTTCGGCGGGCCAGCCTGGGGGTCCATGCCCAGGCCGCGGAGCAGGAGCAACGCGCCCGCCAAGGAGGGATGAACCCGGCTTCCTTCTCCCGTTTCGGCGTCTTGGCGCCCCGCTGTCCCGATTGTCATCCGATGCATCAACGGTCGCCCCAAGGAGAGGAATGATCATGGAAATTGCCTTGCGACGAAGATGGCGAATCGGCCTGGCCGGGGCGGCGCTCGCGCTGGGCCTGGCTTCGTGTCAGGTCTCCGGTCCCGCGCCTCGGCCCGAGCGGTCCTCATGGTTTCTGGACGCCGAACGTTACCGCCATTCCGTTCACGGCCGGGTCTCCTGCCCCCAATGCCACGTGGACCTGGAGACGCCGGGTCTGCGGGTGCTGGAAGCGCACGGCAGGAAATTGACCCGGCAATACTTTGTCCCGCCCCTGGAAGGATGCAAGAATTGTCACCCTTACGTGTTTGACCAATATCAGGGAGGCTCTCACGCTGCGGCCCTGACCCAGCTGGCCACGGGTATGCCCCGCTGCCCGGATTGCCATTCCGCCCATTATGGGCAGCGCTTGCAAAATCGTCAGGAAGCGACCGCCTTGCAACTCCAAACCTGCGGGTCTTGTCATCCCGAGCAGACCGAAGGCCTAGTCAAGGGCCGCCACCATCCGGAACATGCCTTGGCCGACGGCTTTACCTGTGGGACCTGCCACGACGTCCATGCGGCCAAGCCTTTGACTTTGGTGATCCGGGACCAGCCGGAGTGCCGGCAATGCCACGCTCCAAATCAGGAAGGGACAAGCCATGAAGCGCAATAAAGGATCATGGTGCCGGATTTTTACCGGCGCGATCATACTCCTCCTGGGGCTCCCCATCAGCCCGGCCTCGACGCGGGCGCAGGAGCAGTCCAGTCCGCCGGCGGAAGAGGGCGTCCCGGTTTTGCCGGGGCTGGACCTCCAACCCTCAGGCGAAGCCCCGGGCCCGGCTGGACGTCGGCCTCGCCGCCAGCCGCGGCAAGTACGGCCCAGCCAGCGCCAGCGGCCGACCCCGGCGGGACGGACGCCCAGGATGGAGCGCGGGGCGGGAAAGCTCTGGATGCGGGAAATGGGCCAGCAAGATTGTTGGGCCTGTCATCGCCTGCCCAACCTAGAGACCGCAACCGGCAACCAGGAGATCATTTTTTCCTGCCTGAATTGCCATCGCAACGAGGAAAATTTAGGCAAGGTCAGCGGGAGCAAGGGGTTCGCGCTCCACGTGGACTACAACCATTATCGTTCAAGCACTCACGGGCGGATTGCCTGCATTTCCTGCCACGACCAGGTGGCCCGGCTGCCCCACAGCGAGATCGGGCCCCTGGCCTGCGCCTCCTGCCACCGCGGCTTTGCCTGCCCGGTCGCCGGCGAGGCCCACCCGGGCATGGAGTGCGCCTTATGCCACGTGGAAGGCAACGTCATCAAGGCCAGCGGGTATCAGGACCCCGTCACCGGCCTGTTCGTGGCCTTTCCCCGGGCCAAGGTGCAGGTGGACGACAACAACCGCGACCGGGAGCATGATTTTACCAACTCCAAGCCCTGTGCCACCTGCCATAGCCTGGGCAATGCCCTGGGCGCGCCCTTCCCCAGGCTCTTCACCCTGGCACCCTGGCTCGCGGCCGCCTCTCTTCTGGGCCTGCTCGGGCTCTTGCTCCGGATCCAGCGCTCGCTGCGGCAACTGGCCAAGGACCAAGCCCGCGGCCCCTGGATCACCCTGGTCCGAGGCCTGCGCCGGATCACTCTGGGCCCGGGCGAGCGCGAATTCCTGCGCATCGTGGCCGCCGACCTGATCCTTTGCCGGCGCTACTGGCGCGAGAGCGTCGGACGCGGCCTGGCCATGATCCTGTTCACCATCCCCTTCCTGATCATCCTCACCCTGCAAGCCCTTAAAGCCTGGGCTGCGTCGTTGGGCCTGGCTTCCGGCTGGATCGTGCGCCTGACCCATGACCCTTCTCCCCTGGTCCTGGACTGGCTGACCGTGCTCACCGGCCTGGCCCTGGCCGGAGTGGTCCTCAGCCTGCTCTTGCCCAAGCGGCCGGACAAGAACCTGACCGCAGCCACTCCCGGGGATCAGCCCTGGCTGGCCTTATCCATCCTTTTCTTCCTCCTCAGCACCCTCTACTCGCTCACCCATCCCATGCCCGCCTTCCCGCCGCTCCAAAGTCTGCTGGGGATCGGCTGGTTCCTGGGCAAACTGGGCACACTCATCAGCCTCGCCCTGGTGCCCTGGTCCGCGGATTTCCTGGGCGACTGGGCCGAGCCGCTGGCCGAGCGCATTGCGCAAGCGGCGGGGGAAAAATGAACCTCAAAGGGGGAAAAATTATAAACCTAAGAGAGGAGCGGTAAGCCAATCACTTGCCGGCCTTCATTGCAGGAGCAATTCAGAATTTAACACGAAGGCACAAAGACACTAAAAGAAAAAATTTACCTCTCCTTCTTGGCCATGCGCCAAGCTGGTCGGTGGGGGATTAAGCCTGCCGCCTCACCCTTTGTGTCTTTGTGCCTTCGTGTTTAATAAAACTTTCTCTCAACGGCACTATTCTTCGAGCAGCTCGATCAAGACCCCGTTAAAACCCTTGGGGTGCAGGAAGGCGACCTTGTGCCCGCCGGCGCCGATGCGCGGCTCCTGGTCAATCACCGGCGCGCCCTTGGCCTTCATCTCTTCCAGGGCTTTCTTGATGTTATCCACCTGGAAGCAGATGTGATGGATGCCCTCGCCCCGCTTGTCCAGGAACTTGCCGATGGCGCTGTCCGGAGTGGTCGGCTCCAACAACTCCACCTTGCTCTCGCCCACCTTGAACATGGCCACCCGCACCTTCTGCTCCGCCACCTCCTCCTCACCCACCTTCACGAGCCCCAGCACCGACCCCCACAGTCCCTCCGACTGGGTCAGGCTCTGCACCGCAATCCCCAGGTGATTAATCTTTCCGATCATCTTTTCATCCTCCTTGACTATTTGGGATCGATGACAACTTTAAAATAAGATCAAGGCTGTTTCTGCGCAGGGGGCATCCCCATTCCCGGCCCCATGGGCATGTTGCTCATGTCCTGCACCTGAAAGCCTGCCGGCACCTGGAAGGTGCTCTCGGCAATCTTCTTGTCGAACTCCAGGTTGATCAGGTCCATGGTCGCCTTTTTCTGCTGGCTCTGGCCCGGCAAAATCACCCACCGCCGGATCATGCTGTCCCCGGAGATGTAAATCAATACTTTATCTTTTGTCTGTAAGTTGCTGATTTCTTTGACCTTGCAACTCTGCCCCCGAACGGTTTCGCTCCCCTTGTCCTTAATGCTATAACCTTGCTGATGGGCCGCCTGATAACTGAGCCAATCCGGTTCCACCACCATCCACATAAACGGAAACATCATCCCGGCCATGCCGCTCTCTTTGGAAAATTTGATCGCGATCTTTTCCTCCGAATTTAAAAGATAGGAGGCGTCCCCGGTCTGGAGCATTTCCGCCGTGGTCTTCTTCTTGCCGGCCTCCTCGCCCTCGACCTTGAGCCGGCTCTTGCCCCCCTGCTCCTGGTAGTCAAAGGCCATGGCCGGCTCGCCCTCGGTCGCAATCTCCAGGCGATACGAGATCGAGCTGTGTTTCAAAAGCTTCTTGGCCGCCTCGGTCTGCGCCAGCGCAGTTGCGGCCAGGCCGAAAAGCATCCCCAGACCGATGGTCATCACCTTCTTTTTCATGGGCGTGATCCTTTCTCTTCCAAGTCTCGATAAATGGCTATCGTTTCCATTGATTCTAGCCTCAATCCAGCCGGCCGGCAATCAGGTCCGCAAGAGGGATGACTTCGAGCCTTTTCCCGCCGGCCCGGGAAAGCGAGTCCTGACAGTAAGGACAAGCCGTCACCAGTGCCTGGACCCCGGTCGCCCGCGCCTCTTGGATCCGCTCGCGCGAGGCGAAGCGCCAAAGCTCAGGCGCGACCTCCAAGGCAAAACTCCCGCCGCCGCAGCAGTAAGCCGACTCGCCCGACCGCTCAATCTCCCGAAGCTCAAGGCCAGGGACTTGCTCCAGCACCTGGCGCAGGACTTCGCCCCGCTCGAGATAGCGGGTCAGGTGGCAGGGGTCGTGCAGGGAGACCGAGAGCTCAGGTCCGGTTTCAGCCAGGCCGATCCTGCCCTCTTCCAGCAACTCCGCGATCCATTCGCTCAAGTGGATGACCTCCGGCTTGAGCTCGCCGGCTTCCAGGTAGTCGTTGACCAGGGTGGAAGTGCAGTGCGGGCAGAGCGTGATGATCCGCTCGGCTCCGGCCGCGTTCAGCCGTGCGATGGTCTTTTCTGCCAGGCGGATAAAAAGCTCCGGGTCGCCCAGCTCCAGAGCCGGGTTGCCGCAGCAAGGCTCGTCCTCCAAAACCGAAACCTTCGCCCCGGCCCGGTGCACGATTTTCAGCACCCCATCCAAAGCACTCTGGCTCAGCTTGAACCGGCACCCTAAAAAGAGCAAAGCTTCTACCTCGTTCGATTCCGCCGCCAATGTTAAGTTCGGGGCCTGACCCCATGTTAAGTTCCCCTTGGTGCGAAGGTTTTCCAGAAGCCGGTGATGGGCGGCGTTGGCATAGACCCCGTGGCTCACCAGCCAGGCGCGCAGGTCGCGGATAAAATGAATGGTCTCGAACCCGGGCGGGCACATGGTGGCACAGGCATGGCAGAGCGTGCAGTGCATGGCGACCTTTGCCGCCTCCAGCGTGGGCGCGACCTTGCCCTCGAGCACGCCTTGGGCCGTGTAGCCCTTGCCCCCGCCGGAATAGGCGAAGAAGCCCAGGTGATCAAACGAGGGGCAGACCGGGAGCTCGGGCCGGTCGCGGACCGTGGTGCAGGCCCGGCAGCGGTTGCAGGTGTAGAGGTAAGTGGCGTAGTCGGCGTCGCGGCTGAGCGGCATCGTTAAAAACCCTCCTTTGGGGTCAGGTCTTCACATTTCACATTCCCCTTATGCAGAATAGTAAAGTTTCAAGTGAAGCTCTGACCCCATTAAACTTAGAACCTTCCATACATGGAGAGGCTCATGCCCGGGTTGAGGATGTTCTCCGGGTCGAGCGCGCGCTTGATGGCCTTGAGCACCTGCGCCTGCCCGCCGGTCTTGTTCAGCACCGCGCCGGGCGGGTGGCCGTAATCGTAGCGGACCGGGATCGCGCCGTAGCGGCGGAAGGCCTGCTCCAGGTATTTCTGGCGGGTGGCGGCGGCCCGCTCGATTTCTTTGGGGGAAGACTCGGGCGAGACAAAGGTGGTCATGCGCAGGAACACGGACCGGCACTGGTCCAGGCTGTGGCTGTAATAGGAGAGCGCGAGCCGGAGCGGCGACTTGCGGAGAAAGCGCAGGCCCCACTGTTCCAGGCCGGCCACCCGGTTGGGGTCGGCAATGACCATGGGCATGAGCGGGAAGCCCTCGCCGAACCCGCCCATGAACTGGTTGGTGGGCTGGTGGTCGCGGTAGTGGTCGGCAAAGAACTTCCAGGCGCCGGGCCATTTCTCCCGGCATTCCTCGGTGTAAATCCTGCCGCCTAATTCTTCGGTGATGCGCTTGGCCGCCTGCTCGCCGGCCGCGATCACCTCGCGGTAACCGGACATGCTCGGCACCACCAGGATGTAAGGCCGCTCGTCCGGCTTGGTCCAGGGGTCGTAGAGCAGGATCTCGGCCGGCGCGCCCCGGCCGTAGCGGCCGAGGTGGTCAATGATGGTGTAGAGCGGCCAGTGCCAGGCGCAGATGTGCTGGACCAGGTTGGCGCGGGAGAGCCGCTTCATGTATTCCAGGGCCTGGGCATAGCTCTCAAAGGCGGAGACCGGCAGGGTCTGGGCCTCGTTCATCTGATAGACCCGCACCGCGCCCTTGGTCACCACCCCCAGCGTGCCGCCGGCATCCAGGAAAAGGTTCTTGACGTTGGGGAAGGTATTGGAAGGATAGTGCCAGCCCAGGGCGGGATAGGTGTGGCCAAAGGCCTTGGACCCGGTCTGGAACACCGTGCCGTCGGCCAGCACCACCTCCAAGCCGAGGACGTCGTCCATGATGCCGCTGGAGCGGTGGCTGTTGGCCGCAGTCATCAGGTAGTTGCCCAGGACCGAGATCCCGGGCGGGAACGAGCCCATGGCCAGGCGCAGGTTCTCTTTCTGCAAGGCTTTTGCCAGTTGGCCGATGCTCACCCCGATCTCCACCACCGCGTAAGCGCCGCCGACGTTGATCTCCAGGATCCGGTTGAGCGCCAGGGTATCGAGCACGATGCCGCCGAACCAGGGATAGGTGGACGGCTCCTGGGTGCCGCTGGCCACGGGGGTGACCGGAATCCGGCGCTTACGGGCCAGGAGCAAAACCTTTTGGATGTCCGCCACGTTCCTCGGCCTGACCACGAAATCCGGCATGGCCTTGGGCAGGACCATGCTGGTGCCGGAATAGCCGTAGCGGATGGCCGGATTGGCCGTGGCCCGTTCAGACCCCACGATCCGCTGCAGCGCCCGCAAGACCCGGGATCGCTCCGCCTCGGAAAACTTGATTCGCTTGCTAATCATTTCCTCCCCCGGCAGGGGCATGGCATGCCATGCCCCTACACAACCGCTCGATGAATTCCAGGCAAACGCTGATGGTAGGATCATCCTC
>MGQK01000046.1:28619-31186 GCA_001797815.1 Deltaproteobacteria bacterium RBG_13_61_14
GGCGTCCGGACGGCATCGAGCCGCTGTTTGAAACGGGCCAGGGGCGCAGGTGACCGCACCTGTGATTTGGTAATAAAGGTTACACCTCGATCCGCCTCCGACAAGTAGGCCCGGGCCAGTGCATCTGGCATACTGGACGCGCGACCGGGATAGTCGGAGACCCCCACCAGGACCAGGTTTTGCGGAAGCACGGCCCCTTCCTCCAGCAGGTAATGGAGGAAGCTTCCGCAGTGATAGGTGTCAGGGGCAGGGTAAGGATCCTGGGCCGAGGGTTGGCGCAAAGAAGTGGGCAAGCCGTCGAAGTGAGCATCGAGCACGAGGAAGCTCACGGATTCGGGCCCGTAGCGCTCGGCCACCGCCCGCATGGCGCCGCCGGCCAGGGAGTGATCCACTGCGATCAGACCCGGGACTTCCGGCAGGATTCTCCGGGTGATCCAGTTGCAGCAATCGTCGGCCACGGCCCGGCACCGGTTCTCATCCAGAAAACCCCGGAAGTGGCGGGGAGCGAGGAATTCAGCCCATTCCGGTCCGGGTCGAGGCGTCAGCCAGCCCGGAAGATCGAGCTTGCCGGCGAGCGTGAAGGACGCCCGGTTCCCCAAGGCCAGGGCCTGAGTCAAGGCATCGTAAGGGTCCCGGGGCAGGTCGGGAGGGACCGTGCCCTGGGCGAGGCCGGCGGCAAAGGCCTGCTTGAGAGCCACGCGCTCAGGATGGTCCAGCGGGTCCAGGGCCGCGCCCAGGAGCTGGATGGCCGGCGGTCGGCACAGCGAACCTTCCATTTCGTCTTTCATCATATGCCCGTGCTCCAGGAATATCAATGTTGCAAAAAAAGCCTTGCCCACCCCCATTTCTTACCTGCACCGCGTATTTTCGGCCGGTGTAGGGGCGCAATTCATTGCGCCCCGGCCCTGTCAGGGCGCGATCAATCGCGCCCCTACGATAGGCCCACCGAAAAAATGGGGGTGGGCGAGTGCAAAAACCTGTTTGACCCTGCCTCCATTCCATGCTAATAATTTACGAAGGGTAATTCATGGGCGCTCAAAAAATTTTGATAGTGGACGACGACCCGGTGGTGCTGGAGGTGGTCCGCGACGCCCTGGAAGACATCGGGTATGAGGTCCACACCTATTCCAGCGCGGTGGGCACCAATGCCCAACTCTTCAAGGTCAAGCCCGACCTCCTCATCCTTGACATCAACATGCCCGGCCTGCTCCAGGGCAACCGCATCGCCCAGATCATCCGGGACCAGGGCTATTTTCAGAAGCTGAAAATCTTGTTCTATTCTTCCATTCCCGAACCGGAGCTTCGGGTCATGGCCAAGGACCACGGCGCGAACGATTACCTTACCAAGAGCCAGGACATCCGCCAACTCCAGCGCAAAGTGCAATCCCTGCTTTAGTCTCTCTCCAGCCGGCGCGACAACGCCGGCAGGAAAAGCTTTCCGGCCTTTTCCAGCTGCTGGACGTGCTTTAGCTGGTCGGACCCAACCGGAGCTTCCCTACCCTGCCCGGAAGCGATAGCGGTTCTCCAACTGGTGCTCGCCGAAGAGAAGCCGCACCTCGACCCGGTACTCCCCTTCCCATTGCAGGAGCAGCTCCGGGTTCATCACCGCCCGGGTCTCGCAATCGGCCGGGAGGGTGACCATGGTGGAATCTTCGAGCGCCCGGTGGCCCACCGGGTTGGTTACGGTTAGCTCCAGCCGCGCCTCGACTTCGCGGTTGGTGTCGTTGACCGCGAAGACGGTCACCGGGAGGGTTTTGCCCGAAGAGTAGCGCCGCCGGTCGAGGAGGAGAAAGGCATAGACCGGGCTCATCGCCTTTTGCAGGGCGAAGTAAGAGGACTTGGGCTCGCGCCAGTAGTCAATCACCGACCACTGGATGGCGGGGTTGGAGTCCAGGAGCACGAAGGCCACGCAGCCGCCGTTGGGCCGGTATTTGAGAGAGCGGAGCCGGTCGATGTAGTAGCGGTTGAGCTCGCTCTGGTAATCCTGGGTGGCCTGGATGTAATCGGCGAGGGTGGCCGAATGCTTCGGGTTGACCCAGTATTTCATCAGCCCGGGCTGCAGGTGGTGCCGCTCGGCCAGGTGCCGGTAATCCAGCCGGGGAAATTTGTCCTCCATGAACTTGAGGCTGTTCGGGTAATTGGGGAAAGACTGGGAGCCGAACTCGGTGACCATCTGCAGCCGCTCCGGCTTTTTCCGGACCAGGTAGTTGAGCCAGGAGAGCGGGCCGAAATACCAGCCGAAATACCAGTGGCCGTCGCCGGGGTCCTGGCGGAAGAGGCCGCGCTCGCCGGAGGACCGGTG
Organism: Deltaproteobacteria bacterium RBG_13_61_14; assembly: GCA_001797815.1. Classification (GTDB taxonomy): domain Bacteria; phylum RBG-13-61-14; class RBG-13-61-14; order RBG-13-61-14; family RBG-13-61-14; genus RBG-13-61-14. The sequence goes on from MGQK01000046.1 coordinate 30,922, forward strand.
CACGTAGCGGGAGGGGTCGAGGGAGCGGACGCGCGCTTCCAGCTTCTTATCGAGCACGTCGCGGTCCCAGCTCCAGATGAAAATCGAGAAGAGCCAGCGGAGCACGGCCAGCGGTCCGATCCGCCGGTGCAGGTCGAACTGGCGGATCGGCTCGTTGTGCAGGCACCAGAGCGCGATGCTGGGGTGGTTGCCGAGGAGCTGGATCATCTTTTCCGCCTGGCGCAGCGCCTGCGGCTCGATCTCTTTCGAGTAATACCACTGCAGC
>MGQK01000046.1:31192-32029 GCA_001797815.1 Deltaproteobacteria bacterium RBG_13_61_14
TCCTGCCAGATGAGGATGCCTTTCAGGTCGGCCGCGCGGTAAAGCTCGGGATGGTCCACGTGGGCGTGGACGCGGAGCAGGTTCAGGTTCGCCTGGCGCGCGAGTTCCAGGTCTTGCTCGATCCGCTCGCGGTTCATCCGGGCCAGCCGCACGTCGCCGGGCGGATAGTTGTTGCCGCGCAGGTAGAGCCTCCGGCCGTTCAGGTAGCAGAGGTATTTCCGGAACTCGATGGTGCGGACGCCGAAAGCCTCTTCGAAAACCTCGGAGACGTTCCCGGTCTCCGCCTCGATCACTTCCACCCGCAGGGTATACAGGTTGGGATCGCCTCGGTCCCAGGTCCACCAGAGCGCATAGGAGCGCAGGTCCAGGCTATAGGCGTAGGTGAAGGACCCTTCGGGTTTCATCACCTCGCGCTCCGTCGAAAAGGGTTCGCCCTCGAAATTGCGGGGCAGGAGCGAAATCTTGACCCGCAGCTTTTCGCTCTCCGCCGACTCGAGCGTCACCCGGCCCTCCAGCCGCGCGTATTCCGGGGTGAAATAGAGCGTGGCAAACCGGGCCTCGACGATCCGGGTCTTGCCGGTGGAATGGATCTCGACCGGCAGCCAGATGCCGCCGGGGTTGGCGAGCGGGTCCAGGCAGTCCCAGTGATGGAATACGCCGGTGAGCATCCGCTTGTTGGCCTTGTTCTCTTCGGCCGGGCAGTCCACCTCGATCAGGAGCTCGTTCTCCTTTTCCAAAAGCCCGGTGATCTCGTAGGTGCGGGGGAAAAAGTAGCCCTCGTTCGCGCCCAGCCGGCAGCCGTTGAGGTAAGCGGTGGACCAGTAAAAGACGCCGAGA
>MGQK01000046.1:32047-36260 GCA_001797815.1 Deltaproteobacteria bacterium RBG_13_61_14
TTGCCCTCTTCGGGCTTGAACTTGAAGCGTTTGCGGTAAACGACTTTGCCGGTGTAATACTCGAGTTCCGGCAGCTCCTGCCAGTGCGCCGGCAGCTCCTGGCTGAGCCAGGTCCCGGCCCGGTCGTATTCGCCGTCAAAGCGCTCGACCGGCTTTAACTCCCAGACGCCGGTCAGGTCCATCTCTTTCATCTCTTACTCCTCGATGCTTACCCACCAGTGCACAGTGAACAGTGAAGATGGCTGCATCTACTAATCCTCGATGCCGATAAATAGCGCATGGTCACCGGCCCGGAGTCCATGCTGCTCGCAGAAGCCGGCGTTGACTTCCAGGACGAACCGGGCCGGGCGATCCACCGCAAGCCGGTCCAGGCTCTCCGGTTTGGCCCGGGCCACGATCCCGACGATTTCTTTCCGGGAATTGAGGAAGATCAGGTCGAGCGGAATCCAGGTGTTCTTCATCCAGAAGCGGTGAAAGCTCTCGTCGGGAAAAATGAAGAGCATGCCGGCGTCCGGATTAAGCTCCCGGCGGAACATCAGCCCCCGCTCGCGCTTGGCCCGGGTGCGGGCCAGCTCCACCCGCACGGCGGTCTCTTGCCCGGAAACGTTGGTCAGGATGACTTGGGGCGCGGACGCTTTCAAGGGCGGGGGCGGGGCCGGCGGCTGAGCCTGGGGTCGCGTGCAGGCGAGCAGGACCATCAGCCCGGCGAGCAGGAGGACCCCGCCGGGCCGGCGTTTACTTCCTTCGTGCATCCAACCACTCGGAAGTGAATTTCATCACCTCCGCCTTCTCCGGTTCGTTGAACATCTCGTGAAAGAAGCCGGGCCACAGCTTCAGGGTCTTGTCCGCGGAGCCGGCTTTGTCGAAAAATTCCCGGGCGCCCTCCGGGGCCACCAGCTTATCGTCGCCCGACTGCATGACCAGGAGCGGCATCCGGAGCTCGGGCGCTCGGGCCTGGACCTCCGCAATCGCGGCCACGAACTCGGTGAACCACCGCGCGCTCACCCGGTCGTGCACCAGCGGGTCCGCGAGGTAGGCCTTGACCACGGCCGGGTCGCGGCTCACGTAGTTCGGGTCCAACTCGTTCCCCATGGTCAGGCCGGGCAGGTGTTTGGAGAAAAAGCGGCCGAGCGCGAGCTTGACCGGGTTGGCTTCAATCTTCACCTTGAAGGCGGCTGACGAGGTGAGCAGCCCGGAAAGCTCATCGGGATGAGCGAGCGCGTAATGGGCCGCGATCAGCCCGCCCAGGCTGTGGCCGAGCAGGAAGATCTTCTTGCCCGGGAATTGCTCGGCGGCGCGGTGGCGCAAGAGGTCGAGGTCCGCAATGTAATCCGCGAACTTCTCCACGTGCCCGCGCTTGCCGCCGGACTTCCCGTGGCCGCGGTGGTCCAGCGCAAAAACGGCATAACCCTTGCCGCTGAAAGAGTCGGCCACGTGCGTATAACGGCCCGAGTGCTCGCCCAGGCCGTGGGCGAGGAGGAACACCGTGTGCGCCGGTTCGGGCAGCCAGGCCTGCCAGAAAATCGAAAGGCCGGCCGTCCCTTGATACTGTCCTTGCTCGTGCTTCATCGCCTTCTGCTTCTTTCACCCCTGCGGGGAAAAACCCGCCCCGCCCTCCTGAACTCAGCCGCCGGCAATGGGCGAGACCACCGAGACCTCGTCTCCTTCGTTCAGCTTCTCGCCCAGCTCTTCCGGCACCTCCACCCGGTTGCCGTTGAGCAGCACCACCGGCGGCCGCGGGGCCGCGAGAATTTCCTTGAAATATTTCTTTTTAAACCGCTTGGAGCCGTCCACCTGCTGGAAGAGCTTCTCCAGCGTGGTCCCCTCGGCAACTTCTTCCTCGAAGGACTCGTTCACCATCCGGGTGCCGAGCATGACCATCAATTTCACGGATATCTTCATTCGCTCTTGTAGCCCACCCTTCGCCAGAAGGGTGGGTTCCTCTCAGCCGTAAAACTCCTTAATCACTTCGTCCAGCCCCAGCTTCTCCAGCCGCTCCTTGCTGGGCTTGCCGCTCTCAAAGTCCCAGCCGAACTCCTGGTAGAACTCCTTGGCCATGGTGTCCATGTCCAGGGTCACGCCCTTGTGCGGGCCCCGCGGAAGCGGCGGGTTGCCAGAAGCCCGGCCCTGCATTTTCATGTCCTTGCGGGTGATGCCCTCGCGCACGTTAAAGGCATGGCGCAAGGTCTCGATCCGCTCCCCGATCAACAGGAACTGGTCCTCGTCCAGGCTCCAGCCGGCGGCCGCGTTCAGGTATTCGTAGAGCGGGAACTTGGGTCCGCACCCCAGCCCGAACAGGCAGACGCCGGAGCCGTTCGCCAGCTGCAGCACCTTGCTGTTGACCGCCTGGTTCTTGGCTTTGCCGCGCGGGCTGAGCCGCTCCTTGTGGCTTTTCATTTGCTTCACCTTGTCCGCGTCCTTGCTGTAGCGGTGGACCAGCATCAACTCCTGCCAGGTGCCGGAAGCGATGGTATGCCGGCCGGGCGTAGGCTCGACCTCATAGGCCAGGCCATAGCCCGGGTCGAGCTTGGGATCGTGCATGGGCAATTCCTGGCCGCCGGCATGCATCGCGAAATTCTCCGCGCCCTTGCCGATCTTCTTCGCGGCCCGCTTGACCCCGTCGGCCAGCACGTCGCCGATGCCCTGGCGGGCGATGATCATCTCGGTGAGCTTGATCAGCGCCTCGGCCTTGCCCCAGCCCAGGTCCAGGCCGCCCACGTCCTGCTTGGTCAGGATGCCGTTCTCCACGCACTCGATGGCAAAAGCGCAGACCGCGCCGCAGGAGATGGTATCCACCCCGCCCCGGTTGCAGAGGTCGTTGAGCTTGTAGATGGCTTGGAGGTCGTCCACCAGACACATGGCGCCGAACGCGCACAGGGTCTCGTATTCCGGCTTGTGCGTTTCCGATAAGGGATACGGGCCTTCCTTGACCTCGCAAATCCCGCCGCAACTGATCGGGCAGGAGTAACAGCCGTATTTCTTGACCTGGTACTTGATGGCCGCGTCATCGCCGATCTTGGAAGCGCGGGCGAGGGGAAAGTCGTGGTGGCCGGACCCGCCCCAGTTCTTGACCGGGCTGTCGCCCGACTCCGAAGACATGGCGGTGATGCCCGCGGTGCCGAACTTCTTGAGAATCTGGCACCACAGGGTTCCCGGCTGGGCCGTGGCCAGGGGCGAAACCCGGGTCATGATCCCCGCGATGTTGACGATCCGCGAGCTGAGCACCTTGCCCAGGAAGTCAGCCGATTTAAGCCCTTTCTGGAATTCCTTGGTCAAGGTTTTAATCGCTTCGGGATTGGCGCCTTCGATCTTTTGCTCGCCCTTGACCGCCAGCGCCTTGAGCTTTTTCGAGCCCATCACCGCGCCCAGGCCGCTGCGCGCCGCATAGCGGCCCCGGTCATTGCTGATGCCGGCGATCAGGGCTTTCTTCTCTCCGGCCGGGCCGATGGTGGCCAGCTTGAACTTGGCCTTGTCATCGCCCAGTTGCTTGCGGATCAATTCCTCGGTCTCGACCGCGTCCTTGCCCCAGACACGAGCGGCGTCCTTAAGCTCGGCCTTGTCCCCGTCCACCACCAGGTAAACCGGCTTGGGCGAAATCCCGGTAAAAAAGATCGCGTCCACCCCGGCCTTCTTGATCGCCGGCGAGAGATCGCCACCGCAGTTGGCGTCGCCCCAGCCTCCGGTCAGCGGCGACTTGGCCACCACCTCGAAGCGGCCGGTGAAAACCGAGCCCACCCCGGTCAGCAGCCCGGAGCAAAAGCCCAGGATGTTTTCCGGGCCCAGCGGGTCAATGCCGGGGTTGATCCGATCGAACAGCATCTTGGCGCCGAGCCCGTAGCCGGAGAGGAACTTCCGGTAAACCTCGTCCGGCACGTCCTCCCGCTTGATGGTGCCGTTGGTCAAATCCACCCACATCACCTTGCCCATGTATCCTTTCGCGCCCATTTTCTCTACCTCCAAAGTTATCTTAGTGCCACCGGATTCCATCCGGTGCCTTCAGTCCTTCACCGCGGAAAGAAAAATCCGGAATCATCCTGGCCCGTCGCCGGCGGCTGACTCGGAGCCGGCGGCGCGCCGGGCCCCATCGGCGGCGGAATATAAACCCCCGGACCGGACGGCGGATAAGCCGTCGGCGGCATCGGCCGGCGCCGTTTTCCCCAGATCGTCACCGCCAGAAAGGCGCCGGCCGGCGCCAGGGTGCAGAAAATCAGGA
>MGQK01000046.1:36294-38554 GCA_001797815.1 Deltaproteobacteria bacterium RBG_13_61_14
CGACCAAAGCGCCCTCGCCTTCGCTCACCGGGAAGCGGGCCCAGCGGCAAAGGAGATAGCCGGAAAGCAGGCCGCCCAGGATCACCCACATGCAGCAGAAGCAGTTGCCGGCCGCGAGCCCGGGGGTGCCGCTGAGGATGCCGATGAACAGGCCCCCGATCAGGAAGCACTTGGCGTATTGTTCCTTATTCAGCATAGGCTGCCCTTTTGCCCGGGCCCAAGCGCAGCAGCACGAGCATCTGGTTCCAGGCCGGGAGCAGTCCGAAGCCCAGAGCTGCTCCGGCCAGAATTCCGGTCAGGCCGCGCCACCAGTTCGGCGAATGAAAGAGGCCGCTGCCATTGAGCAGCCCGTCCGCCAGGAGCGGCACCAGGGCGGCGATGACCCAGAACCGGCTGGCAGGGAACAGGGTGCCCGGACCTCGCCGGACACCGGCCAGGAGCCACCCCGACCAAAGCCCGAAGACGATGCCCGAGCAGCGGGCGCACAGCGCGAGCGGAACCCCGGCCAGGCAGAAACTCCGGTCAACCAGTTGATGGCAGACCGTCTGGCCGGCGAGGTAGGCCAAGGCGCTGAGAGGCCCCGGCCCTCCGGCCAGCAGGTCGAGCCAGGGCAGGGCCATGCCGGCGAGGAAGAGGCTCAGCACCCCGAACATCACCGCGAAGGAAAGCCGGTGAAAAGAGGCTGAAAAAGGTTCCAGGCCGCGATTCATAACCGTTTTCAACCTAGCCTAGAACCGCGCATTCGTCAAGCTTTCGATTCCGGGAAAAACTTTGTGTCCAATCCGAACCTTGGTCATTTCGCGGTTTGCCTGATTCTTGCGCTTCGGTTCGGATTCTGATATCTTCACATCCCAGAGCGGTGGATGAACCCAAACCTATGGCGACTGGACCAGCGGGCCGGGCTTTTGCCGGCCACTCTGGTTTTCCTGGCTTTCGAACTCGTGCTCCGCACCAAGCTGGGCACGGTCTTCATGCTCGCCAGCATCTGGGCCATGGTCCACCAGGAACTGGTCGGCCGCGTCCAGGGCGCGAAGCCGGGTTTTACCGGCGAGAGGCTCCTCGCCGGATTCTATTACGGCTTGATCATGGCCGCGGTCATCTTCGCGGTCTTTGCCGTGCTCAATATCACCTTGCGCTCAATCAACAACTCCTGGACTTATTTTCAGCTTCCTTGAAAGCCGAGGTGTAACCATGAAGGACATTATCCTGGATTACAGCCACCTGATGGCCGAAGCCGTGGGGGAGGCCGCCGGCCTTGGCCAGGCCGACCTAGAGGGTCTGGACTCGGCGGCCGAGGCCGCGGCCCAGGACATCCGGGCGCGGCGCGCCTCGACCGAGATGGGCTTTTTCGATCTGCCCCGCGCCCCGGAGCGGGAAATTCAGCGCCTGCAAGAGCAGGCCGACCGCCTGGCCGCCCGCTTCCACAACCTGGTGGTGCTGGGCATCGGCGGCTCGGCGCTCGGCGCCCGGGCCCTGGCCTTGGCCTTGCTCAAGCCCTTTTACAACTTGCGCGACCGGGACCAGCGCCGGGGCCGGCCGCGGATCTTGGTGGCGGACAACATTGACCCGGACCATTTCGAGGCCCTGCTCGAGATCTGCGACCCCGAGTTCACCTGCTTTAACGTGATCAGCAAGTCGGGCGGCACCGCGGAGACCATGAGCCAGTTCCTGGTGGTGCGCGACCTCCTGATCCAACGCCTGGGCGAGCGGGACTACCGCGACCGGGTCATCGCCACTACCGACGCGAACAAGGGCGTGCTCCGCGAGATCGTGGACCAGGACGGCCTGGTCTCGTTCCCGGTGCCGGCCAACGTGGGCGGCCGCTTCTCGGTGCTTTCTTCGGTCGGGCTTTTCCCGGCGGCGATGGTCGGCATTGATATCCAGGCCCTGCTCCGAGGAGCGGCGCGCATGGCCCGCCGCTGCGACGAGCCGGGCTGGCGCAAGAACCCGGGCTTTCTCCTGGGCGCGCTCCTGTATCTCGCCGCGGTCAAAAAAAAGCGGAACCTGGCGGTGGTCATGCCCTATGCCTCCGGGCTGCTTGACACCGCGGAGTGGTTCCAGCAACTCTGGGCGGAAAGCCTGGGCAAGGAGAAAGACCGCAGCGGCCGCGTGGTCCACGCCGGCAGCACGCCGGCGCGCGCCCTCGGGGTCACAGACCAGCACAGCCAGCTTCAGCTTTACATCGAGGGCCCGGAAGACAAGGTGATCCTGTTCCTGACCCTGGAAAAATTCGAGCGCTCCTGCCCGATCCCGCCCGCGT
>MGQK01000046.1:38584-43864 GCA_001797815.1 Deltaproteobacteria bacterium RBG_13_61_14
GCGGCCATTCGCTGGAAGAGTTGCTCCAAGCCGAGGCCCTGGCCACCGAGGCGGCGCTCACCCGCGGCCGGCGACCGAACCTCAAGATCACCCTGCCCTCGCTTTGCGCGGAGGCCCTGGGCCAGCTCATCTTGATGGCCGAGGCGGCCACGGTCTTTGCCGGCGGCTTGTGGCAGATCAACCCCCTGGACCAGCCCGGGGTGGAGGCGGGCAAGAAATACGCCTACGGCCTGATGGGCCGCAAGGGCTTTGAGAGCCAGGCCCGGGAGATCAAGGAGCAGTTCCGGGCAAGCGACCGCTACCGGATTTAATTGCACCATGCTCAGCCTCCTGTTCCTCAACCCGCCCAACGAGTTTCACGAACCGGTCGGCCGCGACCTCATCTACGGCTGTTGGTGCCACGGCAAGCGGGTGGCGGACATGCAACTGCCCCCGCTCCACCTCCTCTACCTCGCCACTATTCTCCGCGAACTGGGCGGGCACCGGGTCCGCGTGCTCGACGCCCTGGTGCAAAACCTCTCGCTCTCGGCCATTGCCGAGCAGGCCAAGGCCTTTGACGCGATGGTCATCCACACCTCCAACACCACTTTTCGCTACGACCTCAAAGTGCTGGCCGCAGTCAAGGCGGCCAAGCCCGGGACCATTTCCATCCTGACCGGGCCGCATCCCACGGTTTACCCGGAGCTGGTGATGCAGGAGGGAATCGTGGACCTGGCCGTGCAGGGGGAAGCCGAGGATACCCTGCTCGAGCTCTTCGGAAAACTCGCCGGCGGTGACGGGCTTGCCGACGTGGCCGGCCTGGTCTGGCGCGACCGGGGTAAAGTGGTGAGCAACCCGCGCCGGCCGCTGCGCCCGAACCTGGACGAATGGCCTTTCCCCGACCGCTCGCTGGTGGATTCCAGCCTTTATTACAATCCCCACTCCCGGCGCTCGCCCTTCACCACCGCGCTCACCAGCCGGGGCTGCGTGGCCCGCTGCATCTTTTGCACTTCCCCTCCTTTTTACCACGGCAAGTTCCGCCAGCGATCGGCCGCGAACGTGCTTGCAGAATTGAAAACGCTCCGCGACCAGGGCTTCCGCGAGGTGCTCTTCCGCGACGAGTCCTTTACCGAAAACCGCAAGCGCCTGCGCGCCATCTGCTCGGGCCTGATCGAGCAGGACCTGGACCTGACCTGGATCGCCAACTCCCGGGTGGGCGTGCTGGATGAAGAGGATCTCCGGCTGATGAAGCGGGCCGGGTGCTTCTACCTCTGGGTGGGGGTGGAGTCCGGCTCGCAGCCGGTGCTGGACCGGCTGCGCAAGGGGATCACGGTGGAGGAAACCCGGGAGATGTTTCGGATGGCGAACAAGATGGGCATCAACATCCACGCCCATCTCATGTTCGGGAACCCGGGCGAGACCAAAGAGGACATCCTTCAGAGCATCCGCTTTTTAATGGAGATCGAGCCGGCCGCGGTGGACATCGGCATCACCACGCCCTTTCCCGGCACCCCGCTCTTCGAGCAGGTGAAGGCGAAAAACCCCCAGATCGGCGACGGCTCGGAGCTGCAGATTGACCAGGTCCACAACATCGCCTTTTTCAGCCGGCACTATTGCGAGCTGGACGAGGAATTTCTGGAAAACGCGCTCCTCCTGGCTTACCGGAGGTTCTACCTGCGGCCGGCTTATGTGCTCCGCTACCTCCGCCGCATCCGCTCGCTCCGTCAATTGCTGAACGTGGTCCGCGCCGGCTTCAACCTCCTCCTCTACCTCTTCCGCGACCGCCGGAATTAAAGGGAATTAAAGGGACACCATACTTAATTCTATTTTGGGGACAGCATACTTAATTCAATACACAGCTTATCCAACAGACAATTAGTAATTAAATATGGTGTCCCCAAAATTATATTTTCTTGACTTTAGCAGGGGAAGTTAATAGGATAAGACCATGCCGAGACTGGCCAGAGTCGTGGCCCCAGGCCACCCCCACCATCTCACCCAGCGCGGCAACCGCCGCCAGCCCACCTTCTTCTGCCAAGACGACTACCAAACCTACCTCTATCTGATGTCCGAATGGTGCCAAAGCCACCAGGTCTCAGTCTGGGCCTATTGCCTCATGCCCAACCATGTCCACCTGATCGCGGTCCCTGCCACGGTGGACGGCCTGCGCCGCGCCATCGGCGAAGCCCACCGCCGTTACACCCGCCGGGTGAACTTCCGCGAAAACTGGCGCGGCCACCTCTGGCAGGGCCGCTTCGCCTCATTCATCCTGGACGAGGCTTACCTCCTTGCCGCAGCCCGCTACATCGAACTCAACCCGGTCCGGGCCGGGCTCGCGGCTTCACCCGGCGATTATCCCTGGTCCAGCGCCGCCGCTCACCTGGCCGGCAAAGATAACCGCCTGGTCCAGACGGCTCCCTTGCTGGAAATGGTGCCGGATTGGGCCGGATTCCTGCTCCAAACCTCCCGCGATAACCTGGGCCCGCAACTGCGCCGCCACGAGCGCACCGGCCGGCCCTTGGGGGAGGGGGCTTTTCTTGCCAAACTTGAAAAAGAGTTGAGTCGCCGCTTGGCTAGCCGCAAAACAGGCCCAAAGCCGAAAAAAGGGAATTAGGTATGGTGTCCCCAAAATTCCGAATTCACAAGCTTCAATGGATTTGCTATGGAATGGTGCATTCTGGATCAAAATCTTAAGAACTGTGCCATATAGATAGTTCCTTTATCAGGCCCTTAAGCCTGGAGTTCAAGACAAAAAGCCAGCCAAAGAGAGGCGTGAGTGTTTGCACTTCTTAATCGAGTTTGGCACAAGGAGCTTCTGGGAAGATCCCTGGGAGGTAGGTTTACCTTGCCGGGGATTTTTTGTTCGCGGTGGATTTGCGCGGCTGAGGCTTCGGCCGTGAGCTCAGTCGAACGGTCAGCCACGCCCCTAAGGAGTTCATTTGATCGGGGGGGAGCGAAGATGAGTGAAGAGAAGAAGAATGGAAAGAAGCGAGTAGGCTGGGTGATAGCCCTGATCGTGGTTATGGCCATGTTGGTTGGAGGAGGATGGTGGTTGTGGGGGAAGGACTTCCTGAGGGGAGCGGGAGCGGAAGGAGAGGCGGGGAAGAAGGGGGATCAGCCGGGCAAAGTTGCGGGAGCAATGCCGGCGCCGGGGGGAGATGAGGAGAGGCTGGCGGGGATGGAAAAGGGAGAAATGAAGGGCAAGGAAGTTGCTCTGGCCAAAGAAAGCGACAAGAAGCCGGCCAAGATGATCGAATACAAGAAGCGGGTGATCCGGGAGTTCAAGTGGAATGAGGGAGTGGATTCGTTGCATTGGACAAATGTTGATGGTGGGTCATGGGGTCCAATTGGGTTATTAGCCAACAAACAAGGCTATATTTATATTTTTGATCTCTATGATAATTGTAAAATTATTAGCCCCAATGGGGAATTAGTAAAAATTGCAAATTATAATACAGGAGAACCGTTAGGAATTGATGGGAATGGAAATGTTATTTCAACAGGAGGCGTATACGATTCTGATCTTAACTTGATTAAGCGCTTCAGACTGCCTGCTGTCCTGCCCGAGTACCGTTCAAGTTCTTATATATCCGAAGATGGAAAGCTATATATCATTAATCGAGAATTAGATAAGAGAGATAACAAGCATTACATTTATTACATTTATCGCTGTGAACCTTACAGCAATGATTTAAGAATTGATGAAAAACTGATGAAATACAATCCAGGGAAGGCTCCTACTATGGTTATTCCCTGTGATATTATTGATCCAGATGAAGCGCCCCAATATGCTCAGTTGGCCAAGCAATTCATGGAAGGGAATATCAATAAAAATGTTAATAGCAACGGTATCTATTCATTCACACTTGATGATGTGATTTATCATATATATTTTAATAGTGATCTGAAGATTTCATTAGGGGAGCTATTGGCCATGGGTAAGCAAGGTAATCTCTATGTCACGTATCACCAATTTCTTTTTTACAGTAAATCCAGCTTATCCGATAGCTATAATCTTGCCATAACAAACCGGGACGGTTTGATTGGAAATATAACCCTTTGTGAGTCGCCTCATTTTACTTGGCCCGGAGGCATATCCACATATATTTATGTTGAGCAATATTCAGGAAAAGTTTATCAGATTTGTGAAAAAGAAGAAGAGGAGAATCCGGTACTAATCGTTTGGGAAGGAATCAAGGAGGAAAAGAAATGAAAAGGATTTATTTATTAATGAGTTCAGTTATTCTATTGTGGACAGGAATAAGCTTTTCGCAAACGAATTCGGGGGACACCATACTTAATTCAGTCATCTTGAATTAGGTATGGTGTCCCTTTAATTCTACAGCTTAGTCGGGGCGATCCACTTCCCGGTCTTGGCGCTCCGGTAGATGGCTTGCACCAGTTGGGTGGCGCGCAAGCCGTCCAGGGCCGTGACCGGGCTGGGCTTTTTCTTGGTAATGGCGTTGAGGAAGGCGAGGTCTTCCTGGAGGTAGCCCCATTTTTCCGGGACGGGCAGGGTCCGGAATTCCTCCATCAGCACCTTTTGCTGAAGCCCGGTGGTGAAACGGATCTCGTCCATTTCCGCGGTCTCGGCCGCGGCGTGCTCGCCGAAGACCTCGAGGCGCTCGAACGGGAAAATCCAGGAGGTGTGGGCGCAGGAGGTGAAGGCGGCCTGGACCCCGGAGCGGAACTTGAGGAGCACGGAGAAGTCATCCAATTCTTCATAGACGCCGCGTTTGGCGAGAGCGAGGAGGGAAGCGACGTCGCCGAAGAGCCAGCGGACGAGGTCGAGGAGGTGGATGGTGGACTCATAGAGGAACCCGCCGGTGATTTTAGGGTCGCCGACCCAGGAGGGGTGCAAGAGCTCGCCCCGGTTCATCTTGACGTGGAGCGAGTGGGGCTGGATCAGCTTGCCGGCGATGAGCTCGCGCAGCCGCACGTAAACCGGGGCGAAGCGGCGGTTGAAGCCGAGTTGGTAGAGGCGCTTGCTCTTTTTTGCCGCGGCAAAAATCCGTTTGGCCTCGGCCAGGTTGGTGGCCATGGGCTTTTCGCTGAAGACGTGAGCGCCGGCGGCGAGCGCGGCGAGCACGGCCCGGGTGTGGAGGGTGTTGGGAGTGGTCACCCAGACCGCGTCGGGTTTCCGGGCGAGGAGCGGCGGGAGATCGGGATAGGGTTTGGCTTGGAGGAACTCGGCCAGTTCCTGGGCCCGCTGGCGGTCTTTGTCCACCACGCCGAGGACGCGGACGCCCTTCAGCTCTTGCAGGATGGCGCCGTGGGTGTTGCCCATGTGGCCGGCGCCGA
>MGQK01000046.1:44143-47629 GCA_001797815.1 Deltaproteobacteria bacterium RBG_13_61_14
GACCGAGCAGGAGCCGAAGCCCAGGAATTCGAAGGCCAGGTCAACCGGGTAGCTCCGGGCCTGCTCGCTCAGGGTGCGGAGCCGGGCGACCGACTCCTTGATCACCGCTTTCGCCGGCAGGGGTTTTTCCAGGAAAGAGGGCACCACCACGATGTAAGGGCAACCGAGGGCATGGGCCACGGCGCCGAGCTCGTCCAGCTCCTGCTCCGCCCGGCGCACCTCCCGGTAGTTCGGACAGAACGTGATCCGCTCGATGGAGTTAATGGCCAAGGGCTTGATCCGGCGCTTACTCAACTCCCGCTTGAGCTCGGGAAGCGAGTGCTTTTTCAAATAGGCGCGGAGTTTGGCGGCCCAGATCTCGATCAAGTCAAAGCCAGCGGCCTCCGCGTTCTTGATGTCCTCGATCAACCCGGCCCGGATGGTGGTGGACCCGTTAAACCCTAACAACATGGCTGCTATCCCCCTTGCTGTGGCTCACCTGGTTTCGCATGGCCGGATACTATTCTCTCATTTTTCCTTTTCAAGGTAAAATGGGCCCCATGGGAAAGTTTTTCTTACCGGCAATCGCCGCGGCGCTCTTGCTGGCCGGCTGCTCCCGCTCCCAGGACCAGACTCCGCTGCGCATGTATACCTCGTTCGATCCCAACGAGGCGGAGATCTACATCCGCGCCTTCGAGGCCGACACCGGCATCCCGGTGAAGTGGGTGCGGATGTCCTCCGGCGAAGTCCTGGCCCGGGTCAAGGCCGAGGCCAAGAACCCCCAGATGGGACTGTGGCTGGCCGGCACCGCCGCGGATTTCACCTCGGCCAAGAAAGAAAACCTGCTCGCGCCTTATGCCCCCCAAACCGATTTCACCCTGGAGCCGCACCAGCGCGACCCCGCGGGTTATTGGACCGGCTTTTACTTCGGCGTGATCGGTTTTGCCTCCAACACCAAATTCCTGGCCGAGCACGGCCTCTCCCCGCCCTCCTCCTGGCAAGACCTGCTTAAGCCCGAGTGGCAGGGCCAGATCGGGCTGGCCTACCCTTACACTTCTTCCACCGCCTACACCCTGCTGGCCAGCCTGGTCACCCTGATGGGCGAGGACCAGGCTTTCGAGTACTTGCGCCGGCTCGACCGGCAAGTGCACCACTACAACAAGTCCGGCTCGGCCTGCGTGACCCAGGTGGGCCTGGGCGAGCTGGGAGTGGGCATCGCCTTTGCCCATGACATCTTGACCAAGGGCGTGGCCAAGGGCTACCCGGTGACCCTGAGCTTCCCGGCCGAGGGCAGCGGCTACGAGATCGGGGCCATGGCCCTGATCCGGGGCGGGCCGGACCACGAGCCAGCCCAGCGGTTCATGGACTGGATGCTGAGCGAGCGCGGCCAGAACCTGATGCAGCAATGGCACCGGGTGCCGCTCCACCCGCGGGCCCAGAGGGCCGCGCTGGCCGTGGGCCAGGACCAGGCGCGCCTGATTCACGTGGACATTGACTGGGCCGGCCAAAACCGGGACCGTTTGATCGGCCGCTGGCGGGAGACGAAGAAGCGGTAACCCGGCGGATTTCACAGGGGCCGCAGATCCATTCCCTTCCGATCCTTGTCAGGCCCGGTGGCTTGTGTTATGCTAAAATCAAGAGTGAAGGGACGGTGCTCTGGGGCGGCTTAGCCTAGTCGAGGCTGGCCGAGAGGAAGGAGAGAAGAACATGTTTGGTTTGGGGCCGTGGGAACTGATCTTAATCCTGCTGATCGTTCTGGTCATCTTCGGGGCCGGCCGCTTGCCGGAGATCGGCGCCAACCTGGGCAAGGGGATCAAGAATTTCAAGAAATCCGTCAGTGACACCGAGGCCCAGGTCAAGGGTGACGCGCCCAAGCAGATCGAGGAGAAAAAGGAAAAGACCGACTAGACCTCGCCCTCCGCTGTTTTTTTCGCCTCCTGGCGCCGGCGCTCCGAGAGGATATCCAGGGCGGATTCCTGGAGCCGGGGATGAAGTAAATCGCCCTCCGCCACGTCTTCCAAATCCTGTTCCAGTAAAAAGTGGGTCAGACTGAGCGCCATCTGCGGGGGCGAGTAGGGATTGTTGACCAGCGCCTTCTTCACCGGATAATAACTGATCCAGCGCAAATTGCGGTACACGACCCAAAGCACCTGAGCGTTGGTGGGCCGCTTGGAAGCGATGCGGATGACTTCCTTGACCGTCAGGTGCGGGTTCTGGAGCAGGTTGTAGATCACCGCCGGGTTCTGGTCATGGCAGAGCCGGTTGAGCAGGTCCCGGTCGCGGGTGCGGGCCATGCTCTTGCGCTGGCCCAGGGTGATTTCCTTGAGCACCGGGTCCTCGGTCGGCTCGTCTTCCGCGCCTTCCCCCACCCGGCGCTGGGCCGGAAAGCGACCCATCATCCGGACCACGTCCTGGTAATCCTTGCGCCGCGCCAGGGTGTAGACCTCGCTCATCTTGTCCAAGCCTAACAACGGCGTCAGCCGCCGGAGGTCGGAGAGGATGCGCAGCCCGTCCTGGTATAGCGGCCGTTTGAGCCGGGCGCCCTGGCAGGTGATCCGGAAAATTTCCACGATCATTTCCGGGGAAAGGCGGCGGAGCTTCTTGCCCAGGGCGTAGGTCCGCTGCTGGCGGTCGAGGATCCGCGCGCCCTTCTGGAACAGCCGCTCCACCTGGGCGACCAGAATCTCAGACGGATCGTTCTCCATCACTCAGAAAAAAGGGGCCTCGCAGCCCCTCTTCCTCTCCTCCCCTTGCTCAACCCGGCTCCGGCCGGCCTATTTTTCTTCAGACTCTTCCTGGCGCAAGGCATCCGCCGCATCGGCGTCCAGGTAGCCAACCACCTTGGCATCCCATTGCGCCGCCTCCGGCGGCGCCGGATAAAAGACTACCATGAAATCGCGCGTCTCGCCCTGTTCAACTTTCATGTTGTTCAACTTGCGCCCGGGACGGGTGTTCATAAAGCTCTTGATATCTTCCAATGACAAAGTGCGCAGCTCCTCGTTGGTGAAGGTCACGTCGCAATACCCCTTTTTCTGGTCCAGGACAATTCGGTCCTTGTCATACAGGGTCACTTCCACTTGCAGAAAACTCTTGGGCTTGCGGAAGGTGTTTCGCACCGTTCCCTTGACCACCAGGATATTCATCCCTTCCCGCTGGATCACAAACGCATCTTTATCCGACTTGGGCACCAGTTCCACGGTGCCGGTGTCCGGCGGCTCCATCCAGCCCGCCCGGATCAGGAGCTGTTGGACCTGGGGGATCTTTTTCAGCTTGGCGAAATTGCCCGAGGTCCAATCCTGGAGGGTAAAGAGCTTGCTCACATGCAAATAGGCGACGGCGCCGGCCAGGCCGAGCAGGAGCACGAGCACGACGGCCAGGAAAACCCAGGGTGTCGTGCTGCGTTCGCGGGGAGAATGGCGGATCACCGGCTTGGCCGGGGTGCCGGCGGGCATGGCCGCGGCCGCGGGCCGGGAAGCGGGGGTGGGTTCGGCCTCGGCATCCGTGTCC
>MGQK01000047.1 GCA_001797815.1 Deltaproteobacteria bacterium RBG_13_61_14
CGAGATCGCGCACAAGATGGAAGACCTGCTCAAGGCGGTGGAAGAGGGCGGGCTGCGCTTGACCGGGGAGTTGACCGACCTCTTGCTGGAAGGCACCGACCTGCTCACCGCCCTGGTCGAGCAGGGCGTGAAAGCAAAAGCGGCTTCGAAACGGAAAGACCTGGTGGCGCGGCTCAGCCAGGCCGTGGCCGGCCCGGCCCCGGCGCCGGCCGCGCCTCCGCCGGAGGAACCTCCGCCGGTTGCGACCCCAGCGGAGACCAAACCGGCCAAGCCGAAAAAGGCTGCGGCCAAGGGGAAAGCGGTTGCGGCGGAGGAGCGCCCGGTTGCTCCAACGCCGAAGGCTCCGCCCGGGGCCGCGGAGGACGAGCCCCAACCGGCCGAGCTGCGGCGGGTGGAGATGGAAACGGTGCGGGTGGAAGCCCAGCGCCTGGACAGCCTGGTGGATTTGGCCGGGGAGCTTTTGATCAACAAGATCCGGCTGGAGGGCAAAGGCCACCAGGCCAAGACCATGTTCGAGGAACTGGACAGCCTGCTCAACCGCTGGCACGATTATTTTGAGGACGGCCGCCGGCCGGAGGGCCGGGCCAAGCTCCAGGAGCTGCGCAGCCGTCTCCAGGAGTTCCAGCAGGAGATTGCCGAAGACATCATCGAGCTTGACCTCAACACCCAGGAGATGCAAAACCAGGCGCTCGGGCTGCGCATGCTCCCGGTGAGCACCCTCTTCGACGAGTTCCCCCGCCTGGTCCGCGACCTGGCCCGGGCCATGGGCAAAGAAATTGAGTTCCAGGTGACCGGCGGCGAGACCGAGTTGGACAAGCGGATGCTCGAGCAACTGAAGGGGGCGCTGATCCACATCCTGCGCAATGCCTGCGACCACGGGATCGAGCCGCCGGAGGACCGGGAGAAGCTCTCAAAGCCGCGGCAGGGCCAGATCAGCCTGCACGCGTATCCGCGCGGGTCGAACGTGATCATCGAGGTGAGCGATGACGGCGCGGGCATGAACACCGACCGGATCCGGGAGGTGGCGCTCTCCCGCGGCCTGGTTGATGAAAAGACCGCGGCCGAGATGAGCGACCATGAGGTCCTCTACCTCACCCTGCGGCCGGGCTTCACCACCAGCCAGATCATCACCGACCTCTCCGGCCGGGGCGTGGGCCTGGACGTGGTCAAGACCAACATCGAATTGATCCGCGGCGACCTCCACATCCACAGCGAGCGCGGCGCCGGCACCCGGATCATCCTCACCTTGCCCCTGACCGTGGCCATTATCAATTCCCTGCTGGTCTTAGTCGGAGACGAGGTCTATGCCCTGCCCCTCAATTTTGTGGAAGAGACCGTGCGCCTCCAGACCAGCCACCTCCAGACCGAGCGGGGCCGCGAGGTGATCAACCTGCGCGGCCAGGTCATCCCCATCGTGCACCTGGCCGATCTCCTGGGTCGGGACGGCCGCCCCTCCCGCAAAGCCCCGGCCCGACGGGAGTTCCGCCACATGGTGGTGCTCAAATTCCGCCACCAGAACCTCGCCCTGGAAGTGGACCAGTTCATCCGCGACCAGGAGATCATTGTCAAAACCCTCGGCCCCCACCTGAAGAGCGTCCGCTTCATCTCCGGCGCCACCTTGCTCCGCCGGGGCGAGCCGGCCTTGATCCTGAACGTGTTTGATATCTTTGCCGCGGCCGAGAGCTGGCGCCAGACCCCGGGGCCGCGGGCCGTGGAAGAGGAGAGGATTCCGCGGGTGCTGGTGGTGGATGACTCGATTACCACCCGGATCGTGGAAAAGAACATCCTGGAGCGGGCCGGCTACGAGGTGGACCTGGCCGTGGACGGCCAGGAAGCCCTGGACAAGGTGAAGGCGAAGGACTACGACCTCTTCGTGGTGGATATCGAGATGCCCGGGATTGACGGCTTCGAGCTGACCGAGCGCCTCAAGGCCGACGAGCGGACCCGGGAGCTGCCGGTCGTGTTCGTGACCTCCCGCGCCGCGGATGAGGACAAGCGCCGCGGCATGGCCGTGGGCGCCCAGGCCTACATCGTCAAAGGCGCCTTTGACCAGACCGTGCTCCTGGAAACGATCAAGACCCTGATCGGAGAGGGCCGGCGATGATCCGGGTCCTGATCGCCGACGACTCCGCCCTGGTCCGCGAGCTGCTCAAGGACATGATCGCGGACGAGCCGGACCTGGAGCTCATCGGCGAGGCCCGCGACGGGCAGGAAGCGGTGGAAAAAGTCCAGGCCCTGAATCCCGACATCGTCACCATGGACGTGCTCATGCCGGTCATGGACGGCCTGGAAGCGGTCGAGCAGATCATGGCCTACCATCCCGTGCCCATCCTCGTCTTCAGCTCCGCCGTCTCCAACCGGGAGATGAACATCGCCTTTGTCGCCATCTCCCGCGGCGCGCTCGACGTCATGGAGAAACCCGCGGAGGCCGGCACCGCCCGCTACGAAGAGATCCGCAAGGACTTTGTCAGCAAGCTCCACCTGCTCAGCCGGATCCCGGTCATCTCCCATCTGCGTGGACGGCACAAGCGGCCGAAAGAAGCCGCCCCGCTCCCGCCCACACCCCTTCCGGCCCGGGCCCCGGCGCCGCAGCCGACGGCTGCTGTCCTCGGCGCGCCCCGCCGAAAGGTCGTGGCCATCGGCGCCTCCACCGGCGGGCCCAAGGCCCTGGTCCAGATCTTCCGCGAACTGCCCGGCAACCTGCCGGTCCCCATCCTCCTCGTCCAGCACATCGCGCCCAGCTTTGCCGAGGGCCTGGTGGAATGGCTCAATCGCGAGTCCAAGCTGCAAGTCAAGCTCGCCGCCGAAGGCCAGCAGCTTCAGCCCGGAAACGCCTACATCGCGCCCACCGGCCGCCATCTCCTGGTCAACGCCGAGCGCCTGCGCCTCTCCGACGCTGAACCCGTCAACTCCTGCCGGCCTTCGGTGGACGTGCTCTTCCGCTCGGTGGCCGAGTCCTTCGGCGAGCGCGCCCTGGCCGTGCTCCTCACCGGCATGGGCCGCGACGGCGCCGACGGGATGAAGCTCATCCACGATCGCAAGGGCCGCACCCTGGTCCAGGACGAAGGCAGCTCGGTCATTTTCGGCATGCCCCGGGCGGCCATTGAGCTAAAGGTGGTGGACGAGGTCTTGTCGCTCGCGGAGATGGCCGCCGGGATCGTGCAATCCCTGGGGAAATAATGCCCGCTGCCGGCGCCCTCCGCGGCGTGCGCAAAAGGAGACAAGGAATGAAACTATGCTTCAGCCTGCTGGCCATGGTTTTCCTGGCATCGGCCTGCTCGCGGCCGCCGCAGCCCCAGGCCCCTTCCCAGCCCGGACCCAAGATCGAGCAGAAAGAACTCAAGCCCGAGATCTGGCCGGTGCCCGAGCAAGTCAAGCAGGCCCTGCCCGGCTTGCAGAACGACAACATTTACGTTTACCGGGAGATCTCGCCCACCGTCAACCTGGTCGCCTACTTCACCGAGTATTCCCTGCCCGACGCCGTCCGCCGCATGGCCGAGGCCTTTGTCGCCTTGACCCGCGACCCCAAATTCACCACCGGCATCGAGTTCTGGATCATCCAGGTCCAGCCCAAGCAAGGCGCCGAGGTAATTGTCTGGGGCGTGCGCCCTTCCGAAGCCTTAGCCTATGCCCAAATCCCTGACCTCCCCCGCTTCTTCTCCGAGTCCGAATACCTCCTGGTCAACGACAAGATCATCCCCTCCGGACCCGACCGCCTCACCTTCCTCAATCCTCCCCAGCCCCAATAGACCCTAACCCGGCCGAGCCGGAACCAAAGAAAAGGGGGAAGATTTCACGCAAAGACGCCAAGACGCTAAGGGTTCAAGCTATTGGGGGAGAGAGAATGGTTCGCATTTCAATCTTTCCTCTCCTCCCAAGGTCGCGGCGCCAAGAAACAAAGTCGCAAAGGAACAACTCTTGGCGGCTTCAGGTTTTTGGCGTCGGCTTCTTCTTGATTTCTCCTCACCCTGGCGACTTTGCGCCTTGGCGTGAAACCTCTTCTTTAATATTCCGGCATAAACTCGGAAAATGCAATTAGGATTTAACCACCAAGACACAAAGGCTCTAAGGCAGGATGATTTCTTGCCGATTCGGCTGGGATTTTCTTTGCGATCAAAGTTGATCCCTCGCGCCCGTAATTAGTGGTCTCAACCCGCTTATGCTTCGTGACTTTGTGCCTTCGTGGTTAAAAATCTTTTTCTCAACTGCACGATTCGGGATAAAATCATGACCACTTTGGCAACAATTTCAACTTTAAGAGATTAAGGGCAATCGCTGGATAATTTCTCATCGGCATGGTTCAAGAAAGCGCGGAGAAGGGCGAGGAAGGAGGCGAGAGAGACGTTCTTCTTGCCGGCGTCGAGTGAGAGAGAATGGATGAGCAAAGCCGAAAGCATCGCAAAAGGGCGGTCTTGTCAGGTGTATAGGCTGCTCGTTAAGTATCATGTAAAGCTCTGACCCTCATCCCCTGACCCCCATCCCTTGTGAACCTTCTTATGGTTTTACGCCAGATTGTGGCGTTCCAGAAGGCGGAACCTTGACACCAACTTCAGATTTCATTGAAGTATCCAGCGAGGAAGGTTCCCTCACTATTCTCTTGGCTTTTCTTTTTGGCAGAGAAAATTTGATTGTATCCATTTCTTCGAGAGCCTCAGCGTTTAAAAGACACTCGATTGCCTTGAGTAATTCGGGGGGAGACACTTGAACACCAGATGATTTCCTCAATTCACGACGCAAAGCTTTGATCAACTTTTCAGAAATCAAGGTTGCAAGAAGGTTGTGAGGAGTCAATGCTTTCATTGACTTGGAAAGCTTATCAAGGCCTTTTTTCTTAAGGTTTTTATAGCTAATCAACTGAAATTTTCTTCCCAAATCCTCCAAAGAATCTTTTAGAAGATCCCAGTTTTCCACCAAGGTGGTTTGCGGAGGATCTCCTGATACAAGATGCAATTGCCATTCTCTCCCGTTGGTTAAAAGCACCCAGGCACATCCACTTTCGATGGCGTAATGGGTAACCTGTTTAAGATGCTTTTCGGCTAAATCTACATTCACCGCTTTTATTTCCAAAATAACATCGGGTTTTGCCCTTTTCCCATCTCCAAGCCGAATTGCGAAATCGCAATGTTCATCCGTTCCACCATAAGCCCTAACTGCCGTTTCTCGGGATATGTGCTTAAAGACGTCATAACCCAAAAGCATTTCGAAGATTCTTTCAATCCGACTCCTGGTTTCCGCTTCGTTGCCATCGGTTTTTTTAACCACTTCAATCAATTCGCGAGCTTCGAGTATCTTCTTCTTGGTCTCTCTATTCAACTTGGTTTTTTTCATTGGATTCTCCTCCCTCAGTTTATTCTTTCAGCACAATCTCTTTCCCGCAATGCGGGCAAACATTAATCTCTTGCCTCTTGGATTGAATTTCTTTGATAAAGCCAGAACTTAAAACCCCAGCGGGCAAAGCAAAAAGACCGATACCGAGAAATGCAATCAAAGATCCAAGTAACTTACCCAATGGTGTAATGGGATAAATGTCGCCGTAACCAACTGTTGTCAGTGTAGCGACTCCCCACCACATTGCCGCGGGAATACTCGAAAAAGCTTCGGGCTGAATTTCATTTTCGACGTAATACATAAGGCTGGAAGCAATCACCAGCAAGATCACGACGGCGAAAATGGTAATAAGCATCTCTTCTTTTTTATCTTTCAGCACGTTTGCTAGCGACTTGAGAGAACCCGAGTAGCGGCCAATTTTAAAGATTCGCGACATCCGGGCGAGCCGAAGGGTTCTGATAAATCTCAAATCCAATGGAATGACCATGGGCAAGTAGAAAGGAAGAATCGCAAGAAGGTCTATTAAGGCCAAGGGAGAGACCAAGAACTTTAGTCTACCAATTATCTTTCCTTGATAGCGTTTATCGCAAGTTGCGAGCCAGACACGAAGCAAATACTCGACCGTGAAAACAGCAACCGAAAAAACCTCGAAAATATGTAAAATGCCGGAATATTCAGTTTCAATGCTCTTAACGGTTTCCGAAATGACGGCTAAGACATTTAGCAGGATTAAGGTGACAATGAAAAGATTGAAACACCTGGCGTAGCGGTCTGCCCCTGAAGATGGCTCGATGATCTCAACCATGCGATTCTTAAACATTTGCGTTCTTCTTCGCAAAAAGCTGATTTGTATTCAATCGTTACACAACAGTTTAATTTTGTCAAGATAATACTTAGGGTAAAAAAGCCTTTAAATTTAGAGGGTTATTGAAATTTCAATCAACAGTAGATTTGCTAAGGACAGGTTTTTCATGCTTCAGACCCCAGACTTTGAATAAAAAATCTGTGAAATCTGCGAAATCTGCGGATGATCTTTTTCTTTGTCTTCAGCCTCCAGCCTCAAGCCTCTTGCCTTCTGCGGATAATCGTGGACAGTGAACAGTGATTCAAGTTTCTGAGGCCCGAGGTCTGAGGTCTGAAGCCTCCTGCCTCCTGCGGATAATAGTGGACAGTGAATAGTGCACAGTGCACAGTGTGTTAAGCAGTGGTCCCCACCCGGAAAACCTGGGGTAGTTGCCGCACAGAATGGGGTGGCTGCTGGACAGAATGGGGTGACTGCCGCGCAGAATGGGGTGGTTGCTGTGCAGAATGGGGGAGACTTGCGAAGAGAGTAGGTAGCAGGTCGTAGGTAGTAGGTCGGGGAAGAGAAGAGGAAGAAACAAAGAGAAATTTCGCAAAGTTAAGTTAGTTCCCGGGCAGTCGGAGAGGAGGATTGGAGGGTTCGGAAGGGCCGGGGCCGGGAATGGGGGTGCATCTTGGGGGCGCTGGGGCCAAAAAAGCTTGAAAAATTGCAAGGTTATCATCTCGAACAGTTGTTTGATTTCAGCCTTCATCCTTCGCTCTTCAGCCTTCTTTTTTCACTCCCCCCTATATATGTATGAATGTTGCAGTTCTGAGGCCAGTGCACGGTGCACAGTAAACAGTAAGCAGTGATTCAAGAGGCTTTGGGCATTAGCGGCCTTTGTCTTTGGTCTAACGCCTAAAGCCTAACGCCTCTCTGAGAGGTTAGAGGCCGAGGAGGTAGTCTTCCACCGCCTTGAGGGCGTTGCAGCCGTCGCCCACCGCGGAGGCGATCTGGCGGGTGGGTTTCTTGCGCACGTCGCCGGCGGCGAAGATGCCGGGGACCGAGGTCTTGCAATCTTCGCCGGCCTGGATATAGCCTTCCGGGGTCATCTCCACCAGGTGCCGGATAAAGCCGGTGATGGGCTTGCCCCCCACGTAGATGAACACCCCCTCCACCGGCAGCGAGCGCTTCTGGCCGGTGGGCTTGTGCAAGAGCTTGACCGCCTTGACCTGGTCCTCCCCCTCCACCTCCTGGGCCAGGGTGTCCCAGATCAAGGAGATGTTCTTGGCCTGCTGGGCCGCGTCCTGCAAGACCTGGATGGCGCGGAGCTGGTCGCGGCGGTGGATGAGGTGGACGTGCTTGGCGAGCTTGGAGAGGAGCAGCGCCTCCTGCACCGCGCTGTCGCCGCCGCCGATGACCGCCACCTCGGCGCCGCGGAAAAAGGCGCCGTCGCAGGCGGCGCAGTAACTCACGCCCCGGCCGTAAAACTTGTCCTCGCCGGGGATGCCGAGCCTGTTCGGCTGGCAGCCTGATGCCACGACCAGGGCCCGGCTTGTGACCGTCTTGCCGCCGGCGAGTTTGACCAGCTTGAGGTTGCCTTCAAGCTCGACGCGGGTGACCTCGTCCTGAAGGAACTCGGCGCCCAGGGACTTGGCTTGCTCTTCCATGCGCTGGGAAAGCTCGGGGCCGAGGATGCCGCCGGGGAAGCCGGGGTAGTTTTCGATTTTGTCGGTGAGGAACACGGCGCCGCCGGCCACGGCTTTCTCGATGACCAGGCAGGTGAGGCCGGCGCGCATGGCGTAGATGGCGGCGGTGAGTCCGGCCGGACCGCCGCCCAGGATGACCAGGGGGTATGGCTCTTGCTCCATCCTTTACCCTTCGCGGGGAATCCGGTAACCGCAGCCGCGGCAGTGCCAGAAGCTCGCGCCGCGGCGGCGGTAGAAGACGCCGAGCCCGACGCCCGCGGGTCCGAGCAGATACAAAGGCCAGGCCCAGCGGCCGAGCCCGAGCACGACCACGCCGGCGAGGATGAGGGCAATAGGCCCGCCGGCGCCGTAGCTTCCGGCCCGCTCAATGTGCATGGCGCCGGAGCATTGGATGCAGGTGAGGGTCTTGGGCCCGCTCCGCGCCGCTTGCATCCGACCGACCAGACCGGCGAAGGGGTTGCGGATTTGCCGGAGGGCGGTTGCGCGCTTGCTCAGCGCGGAGGGGGCGGCGGCTTCTTTGTGCCGGACCGGCGCCGCGGCCGGAGCCGGAGTCGGCATGGACATGAGCGGAGCGACCAGGGTTCGCGAGGGAGCGCGGCGGGGAATTTGCACCCTGGCGAGCAGGGGCCGGACCAGGCTGAAGAGTTGTTGCCAGGCGGGCTGGGCCGCGGCCGCGCTCGCGGCCGTCTCCTGGGGCCGGGGCTGGCCGGTGCGAAGATCCACCTGGCACCGGCGACAGAACTGGTCCGAGTCGGTATGGACCAGGCCGCATTGGGGACAGCGCATCCGCAAAGCCTCTTATTGATCCAGCTTGGGCGGCGGCTCCGGGGTTGGCGCGGGAGGCGGGGCCGAGGTAGCGCCGGGTTGAGCCATGGGGGCCGGAGGCTGGGGCTGGGCGGCGCTAACCGGCGCCGCGGGCTGGGGTTTGATCCCGTAGTTCCCATTGAGATAGCGGAGCACGGGCGCGGCGTCGGAGCTGAAGATGCGGCCCAGCATCAAGTGCTTTTTCAGGACGATCTCCTTCCACTGGGCCTCGGTCCGGCGCTTGAGGATTTTTTCCTTGGGGTGGCACTTGAGGCAGGAGGACTCGAAGACCAACTGGTCCTTGCGCCGCTCCACGTAGGTGCCGGGGGCGTCGCCTCCGGCTCCTTCTTCACCGGGGCCAGCCGCGTCGGACCCGGCTTCTGGAGGGGGCGCCGCTCCCTCACCGGCCGGGACCGGAACGTTGGTGCCGGGAATGGTGGGCACGGTCCCAGGACCGTAACTCGGCGTGCTGGGCTCGGCTGCGGCTCCGCCGCCGGCCTCCTGAGCCAAGGCATAGGCGAACACCAGCAGTCCGATCACCATGCTTACCAGCAACCATTTTTTAAACAGGTTCATGTCAACCTCCCGGCGGGCTTTTTCTGGCCCGCAATCTTGAAAGGTCCTTAAGGAATCCGCCCCCTCGTCCGGTTGGCACCATGCCCCCGAGTCACGCGGATGGCCCTACCCTTCGCGGACGATACCATCCCGGGATTACTTTTTTATTATAGTCAAATTTCACTTAAAAATCCATTGCCCTATTCTCTGGATCCAAGAGATGAGCGAGCTGACTTTGACCGATTGCGATCTAAGCTTCGCGGGAAAGCCGCGGCCGCGGCAAAAAAAATCCTGAGGCAGGGGGTCGCCCCCTTGACAAGGAGGCAGGGGATGGTTATGTTCATAGCAACGACATTTGAACATATAAGCAACTGTTGGAAAAACTTTTAACCGATCTTTAGCCTTTGAAGGAGGTAACGACCATGAACCTGAACCTTTACAACCCGTTTGGCAGCCTGCTCAGCCGCTCCTGGTGGGACGACATCCTCAGCCCCACCTGGGTGGTGCCCGAGTCCGGCGTGGATGAATACCACGAGCATACCTTCCATCCCCCGGTGGACATCTTTGAGAAAGACGGCACGCTCAACCTGGTGGTGGAGATCCCGGGGGTGCGCAAAGAGGACGTGACCCTGGAAGTGCGGGACGGCATTCTCTACCTGACCGGCAGCCGCCGCCTCGCGGAGGGGAGTAATGGCGAGAGCATCCGCCGGCTCGAGCGGGTTTACGGCAGTTTCCACCGCCATTTTCACCTGCCGGAAGGCGTCAAGGAAGACGACATCAAGGCCGAGTATCGTGACGGCCTGCTCTTCCTTTTCATGCCGGCCGGGCCGAGTAGTGGCGGACGCAAGATTCCGATTCTTACCTCGTAAGCGGTCTGTGGCAAAAGCTCACGCGAAGCAGCCCTAACCCTTCCCTCTTTCTCCTTTCTCCAGCGGGAGGCAACCCCTCCCGCTTTTTTTATGCCCGGATCCCGCCGATCACAGCGCCGAGCAGGAGCAGGCCGGAGTGCATCAGGGCGAAGACAAAGCCGCCGAGCCCGGCGAAGAAGCCGAGGAGAGGGATGCCGGTAAGGGAGGACGCCAGGAAGAAGAGGATCACCCCCAGGAGGATCCCGGGCAGAAGCACCGCCAGGATGGCCGGGCCTATCCCGCCGGCTTTTTTGCCTCCCACTACGCCGGCGATCAGGGGTCCCGCCACCGGCAGCCAGAACAGCAGGGCCGAGAGGACGACCATCCAGATCATGGCCCAGAGGACGCTGCCTTGTTTTGGCTTGCTCATATTTTACCTCCTTCTGGATTCGACCACCCCGCGACCGAAGGGGCCGGGGAAAAGGTCAGCGGTTCAGGAACTGGAACTCGCAGAGCCCGTCCGGGTCCATCCGCTTGGTATGGGAGATGGCGCAGCCGATCTGGGCCTTGCGCATGGCCTGGCCGAAGCGGGCGAAGCAAATGGCCCCGCAGGGCGTGCCGCGCAAGTCGAGCCCCGCGGCTTTCAGTTTTTCGAAGATGGCACAGGAGTATTCCTGGAAAACGAGCCGATGGGTGGTGGACTGGAGGATATTCCATTTGTCCTGGGGCCGGAGCGAGAGCAGGCTCAGCTCCAGGTAGCGGCTGAATACGTGGGGGAAGCGGAGTCCAGTCTGCCCGGCCACGATTTCCACCATCTCGCCGGTGCGGTCCTTGAACTCGCCGTCGCCGGCGGCCATCACCGCCTGCATCCAGCGGGTGCCGAACTCATCGAAGACCTTGCGGCCGGCGTCCGGGTTCCGGCCTTGCAGGTCGGCCGCGAGCCGGTCGAGGTCGAGCTGGGCCTGGACTGCGGCGATCATCCCCGGCGGCAGGTCGAACTCCCGCGCCACTCCTTCTTCCAGCTTCAGGCGCCGGCCGGGCTTGACCTCATCGGTCGGCACCTTCCAGTCGCCCAGCCGCTTCTTATTCTTCTTGAACTTGCGGACAATTTCCATCTCTTCCTCTCCTCGAGGGGGACAGACATTCTTGTCTGTCAACATTCAAAAAGTCACACTGATCGCCTGCTTCGGACACCCTTGCACGCACACGTTGCAGCCGTCGCAGCGGTCGTAATAGCGGCCGTAAACCCGGAACTCTTCCAGGGGCGTCTCCCGGAACTTGTAAACCCTGGTCTCGCCCACGATAAAGACACTGTAAGGGCAATGGTTCATGCAGAAGGTGCAGGAGAGCGGGTCCGTGCACTTGCCATAGTCCACCGTGATTTTCGGCACCGCCATCTTTGTTTCCTCTCTTGGTCGGGGCGCGGGCGAGGGCACCCGCGCATTCTCCGCGCACTACCACATATCCTTCAACCGCGGGTTCAAGTTCCGGTCAGAGAGCGTGATCGCGTCCGCCGCGCACACCGACCGGCACAGCCCGCAGCCGAAGCAGGCCAGCGGGTCCACCAAGGCCTTCTGGGTGTTGACGTTCATGCCCATGGCCCGGAAGTGGCAGCGCGCGATGCACTTCTCGCAGCCGGTGCATCTCTCCCAATTCACCTTGGCGAACCACTCGCCCTTGACCAAAAACTTGAATTCGTAGTCCAGGCGGTTGCGGATGGCCACGCACCCGGGGTAATCGCACTGGCACAGCCCGCCGATATAGGGGGTCCCGAAAGCGTCCAGGGTGTGGACCAGGCCCATCTGGTCGGTCAGCATCACCCATTCCTTGGCCTCGGCCGCGCTCAGGAACTCCACCCCGCCCCGATAAGTCTCGGGCCAGCGCTCCCACTTATACATGCCCGGGCCGATGCCCAGGCAGGTGAAGTTCCTGGCATCGGCCAGGCCCCACTGCACCCGCCGGCAGGCGCAGGTCATCTTGGCGATGGGGTAGGCCAGGTCCAGGATCTCTAGCGTCTCTTCCAGGGTCACCACCTGGCCGAAGTGCATGGCATAGGCAAACTTGACCGCGTCCTCCTTGAGCTTGGCCTCGGCCGCCGCGTCGCCCCGGACCCGCGCCGCGATGATCGCGTTGATCACGCCCCCGCCCATGCCCGCGGCCTGCGGGTCCGCCTCCTTGCCCTTGACCTCGGTCTCGAGCTTGCGCACCTTGTAAAGCCGGCGCGCGTAGTTTTTCGGGTTCAAATACCATTTGCCCCCGTCGCCGTATTGTTCACAAAACTGGCACATGGATCCTCCGTGAGGGTTTAGTTTTTCAGTTGTGCCTCGAGGCGTGCGAGTAATTTCCGGGCCAGATCAAAATCCGGGTCGAGTTCAAGGGCGCGTTCCAGGTGGCCTTTGGCGGCGAGGAGTTTGTCCTGCGCAAACAACTCCCGACCGCGCGAATAATGTTCCTCGGCCAGCTCCTCCTCTGCTGCCTGACCATGGCCGTGGTGCATAAATCCATTATCCGGGGAAGGTTGCAGAGTGTCAAGCTTCCCCGCCAAAGGGATTAGAGCTTAAGGCAGCGGTTTTTTTCCGAAACCGAGTCCAAAATTTATCTTGGCGGTTGTTTTTTTGCACCACTACCCTGCTCCAGCTCATCTCAAGAATAGAGAGAGTCGCGGTCTCTACCGAGAGCGGAGCCGAAAGTATTGTCTTTTTAAGAGAATCCGCTATACTGAGGCCATTTTCCCGAGGAAGGTAACCGGATTAAGCGAATGAGCAAAATAAAAACCCTCCATGCCGTGCTGGCCTTGGGCTTGTGGGCCAGTGTTTTCCCCGGCCTCTTGGGACTGGGCCCGCAAGCCCTGGCGATTATTATTTACCCGCAAGCCTACTCCACTACCTCCGTGCCGGAAGTGATCACTCCGGTCAGCCTGTATTCCAACGTGCGCATGAAGAGCGTGGCCGCGCTTTACCGGCTGAACCAGGAACACGTGGTCAAGGCCGCGGAACAGTTTCCCCCGGACAGCTTCCGCCTGCTCACCACGGCCGAGTCCTCGGTCGGCGGCGTGGGCTTCTGGATGAACCCGGCCCAGTTCGGCAACCCGGACCGCTACCTGGGCGTCTTTGCCAAGGTCGTGGTCCCCGGCAATACCCCTTTCCGCAACGACCAGCCGGGACGGGTGGCCGCGGTCATGGACCGCTACGGCAAGCCGGCGCTGGAAGCGTTAGCCAAGGAGCTTTCCATGATCCCGGATCCGGGCATTAAGGGCGGAGCCCTCATTTTCGTCTTCAGCCGCGAGCCGCTTTCGAGCCCGAGCTTTTTCGATAACGCCGAGGCCATGGTGCTCTATATCCCCAAGCCGGACCTCATCACCTTTTCGCAATACCGGCTGACTTTGCAGGCGCTGTTTAACCAGTCCGACCTTTTCATGTTCGAGGGCGCGGACCAGATGCAGACTCTCACCCGGCTTTTTATCCAGCTTTGAAGGAAGTGCCACCGGATTAAATCCGGTGCCCCTGCCATCCTTGATTTCACGGCCCGGCTCTGGCACTATACCCGCATGGTCCAGTCCCGGCCTTCCCTGACTCTCCCGGCTCCGGCCAAGGTCAACCTCCACCTGGAAATCCTCGGCCGCCGGCCCGACGGCTTTCACAACCTCCGCATGATCAACCTGCTCCTGGACCTCTGCGATACCGT
Organism: Deltaproteobacteria bacterium RBG_13_61_14; assembly: GCA_001797815.1. Taxonomy (GTDB): domain Bacteria; phylum RBG-13-61-14; class RBG-13-61-14; order RBG-13-61-14; family RBG-13-61-14; genus RBG-13-61-14. The sequence continues at coordinate 13,710 of MGQK01000047.1, forward strand.
CCACCTGCAACTTAAGCCCTCCGGGCTCCGCATCCTCTGCCGCCATCCCCAGGTTCCCAGCGACCGGACCAACCTGGCCGCCAAGGCCGCCGAACTCCTGCTGCAGCAAATTCCGGAACCCCGGCCGGGAGCGCGCATCTCCATCCGCAAGCGGATCCCGGTGGCCGCCGGCCTGGGCGGCGGCTCCAGCGATGCCGCGGCCACGCTGCGCGGGCTGGTCAGGCTCTGGCGGCTTTCCTTTTCCGAAGCCCGGCTCCGGCGCCTTGCCCTGGCGGTAGGGGCCGATGTGCCTTTTTTTCTTTTCGGCCGGCCCGCGTTGGTGGAAGGCATTGGCGAGCGGCTGAAGCCCTTACCGCCGATTCCGGACTGGACTTACCTCCTGGTCACCCCGCCCTTCGGGGTCTCGACGGCCTGGGCCTATGGCCGGTGGCGGGCTTCATTGACAAAACGACCCAAACTCCATATAATAAAAAATCTTAAAAATTCGGGACACCTCGAACTTTCCCGCGGGCTTAGGAATGACCTGGAACCCGTGGTGGTCCAGCGTTACCCTGTAGTGGGAGAGGTGAGGCAAGCCTTGGTGTCTTTGGGCGCTTTGGCCGCGGTGATGACCGGCTCGGGCCCCAGTGTCGTGGGCGTCTTCAAAAATCCGCATCAGGCGGGCAAGGCCAGTAAAAGCATCCGGCAGCACTTCCCCGCGTGCCGAGCGGTGGTCACGCGGAGATGGAGAGCGCCCTAAGGGGTTAAACTGGACGGCAAGAGAGGTCAGCCGTCCGGCCGCGGATGCCCGGACCAAGAGATTGGAATCTCCCTTGGTTTAAGGCCTGGAACCAAAGCAAGGATTGGGGCGTCGCCAAGCGGTAAGGCGCGGGACTTTGGATCCCGTATCCGCAGGTTCGAATCCTGCCGCCCCAGCCATTCGCGAAAGAGGTAGTGGAACATGGACCGCCACTTAGTGTTGCTCTCGGGCACGGCCCATCCGGAACTGTCCCGGAAGATCGCCGAATACCTGGGGGTCCCCCTGGC
>MGQK01000048.1:0-12300 GCA_001797815.1 Deltaproteobacteria bacterium RBG_13_61_14
ACCTGCGGCGCGCCGGTCACCGCCCGCGCGAAGGCCGCCCGGGCCTGATCCGGCCGGCCCAGCTTGAGCAATGCCACGCCCAGGTTGTTCTCCGCTTCCGGGGACTCGCGATGCTCTTGAATTTCCTCCAGGTAGGCCGCCGCCGCCTCGGCCCAGCGACCCTGGTAAAAATAGGAGTTGCCCAGGAGAAAGTGATTGCCCGGCCGTTCCGGGTAAAGGCTTTTTAGCCGTCGAAAAACCTCGCGAGCCGCGTCGGCATCGCCCAGTTCCAGGAGCTGGCCGCCGAGCTTTTCCAGCACCAGGGCATCGTCCGGGCTTTGCGCTTGCGCCCGTTGATACCAGGCCAGGGCCTCCTCCGGATGGCCGGCTTCGTTTTCCACCTCGCCCATGGCCAGCAAAGCCCGCCAGTTACCGGGCTCCAAAGCCACCGCGCGCTCCGCCGCCCAGCGGGCCTGACGATTATCGCCCAGGCTGGAATAAATCCCGGAGAGGTTGAGATAGGCGTGGGTATAGCGCGGGTCCAGGCGCAAGGCTTGCAAGTAGGCGTGAAGGCCGGCGTCCCGATTGCCCTGCCCGCGGTCCACTCTGCCCAGGTTGGACCAGGCCCGGGCGCTTCCCGGCGATTTTTTCACCGCGTCCCGCCACAAGGCCCTTGAATCCGTCCAGACCCGGTTACGCGCATACGTGTCCGCTCCCAAAAGCAAGGCTGCCATCCCGACCAGAACCAGCCTCGCCTTCCTAAAACGGCCCGGCGCCAGGACCAAAAAAACCAGGGCGGCCACCGGCGCGAGCACGGACAGGTAGAGGCGGTGCTCAAAGCAGAGCTCCAGGGGGATGAAGCTGGACTCGATCGCGAGCTGGCCGAAAAACCATAAGATCCCGAATGCCCAGAGGCTTCTTTTGCGGAGCCCGATCAGGAAGGCCGCGGCGAGGGCAATTAAGCCAAGGGCGGCGAAAAGAGTGGAAACCGGTTGGAGGAGGGAATGGGAGACGGGAAAGTCATATTGCAGGCGCAGGAGTTGGGGGATCGGCCACGCCGCGAGGAACAGGTAATAAAAGACCACGCGGGCTTCGGTGAGCAGCCGCTCGTAAAGGGTGAAATCGCGGAGCGCGTAGCCCTGGGAGATCCAGCGGAGTGTAGAAGGCCCGAGCAGGAGGGCGGCCGCGAGGGTGGCGAGGAGGAGAAGGAAAGCGAGGCCGATGAGCCAGCGCCGGCTGGGGGGAAGCCCGACTTGGGAGAAGAAGAAGTATTCCAGGGCGAGGAGGAAGACCGGGAGGGTAAAGGAGGTTTCTTTGGTGGCGCAGGCTGAAATCCCGAAGAGGATGAGGCCGGCGAGGGCCGCCAGGCGCCGGCGGGGCGAAATCGAGGTGCGGGCATAGACATAGGAAAGCAGGGCCAGCAGGCAAAAGAGGCCGGCGAGCGAGGTCATGCGCTGGACCACGTAACTGACCGCCTCGGTCTGGACCGGGTGCAAGGCCCAGAGAGCGGTCGTGGCGAGAGCGAAGCCTTGATACGTGGTTCGACTACGCTCACCACAGGCGGCTGAGGCTTTCGGCCTCGCCCCTGGAGAGCGAAAGAGAAGCGAGAGCAAAAAATAAAGCGTGACACAGGAGAAAAGATGAATGGCCAGGTTAACCAGATGGAAGCTTTTCGGGCCAGGGCCGAAAAGGACAAAGTTGAGAGCGAAGCTCAAATAAGCCAGGGGTCGAAAGGGATTGGGTTGGCGAGGCAGACTGGAAAGAAAGGGTCCCAGGTCCAGGTGTTCCCGGGGCAGGAAGGGATTGTCGGTGATGTTGGTGAAGTCGTCAAAAGCAAACGGCGCCGAGAGGACTGGAGCGTAAGCGGCGACGGTCAGGAGGAGCACTCCCGCGAGCAGGGCCAGGATCCAGGACTGCCGCGGAGCCGGCGGTCCGGCCGGCTGGGTCTCGGGCGGGGTCATCTTTGATACTTTACCCTGGAAGCTCGCCGGGAGCAAGATGCGGGGTGGGCCATTTTTTTTACTTGATTTTATCAAATAAACTCTTCATAATGAAATTTAACCGTGCGATGATTTCAAGCACTTGCTTTTAGTTCTGCTGACGCTGCTTTTTTACAGGGAAAGCCTCGACATTGGGAATGAGCGAAAATGCCTGGTAACAGGCAAGGTTTTGCATTATTTTTCGTCTATTTTAAAGGATCAATTTTTTTGTTTTTTCACAAAGAAGGAGACAATCTATGAAGCTTGAGAACCGGGCGACCAGCTTAAACTTTCGCCGCCTTTGCCTGGCTTCTTTCTTGGCCGCTATCCTGATCTTGAGCGCCAGCTGCGAGTTGAAGTTCCTCTTCGTCAACCAGCCCGCGTTCATCACCCAGAACGGGACCATCACCTATGACGTGGTGGTGAACTCAACCCTGCCCCCGGGACAAGACCCGGACAATAACCACTTCCTGGCGATCAAGATTCCCACCGGTTTTACCGTGGTTCAGGTGAAGGGAAGTAACACCTTGGCCTACAATTCCGGCTTGAAAACCTGGCTGGATGCCAACTACCCGGCAGAGCCCGGGTATGAATGGTGGGTCGGAAAAGACACCAACGGCCCCGGAATCGGAACTGAAGTTTACATGGTCACCCTCCAGGCCAATGCCACCCTCGCCTCCTACCTGATTGACTACAAAGTGGGCAATGAGGACGTGTATGAAGTCCAGGACGAAGCCGAGGATTTTTACCTGGAAGTGGTGGCCGATTCCGACGGCGACGGGCTGTCCGACGATGACGAGAACTTCCTTTACGGCACCAATCCCAATAACCCCGATTCCGACGGCGACGGCATGGGCGATAAATGGGAAGTGGACTATGGCTTAAACCCGCTGCAAAAGTCGGTGATCGGAACCGGCACCGGGACCTGGGCCTACCCGTTCTACACTTTTTACCATGACGCCCGCACCCAAATCATCTACCTCCAATCCGAAATCGGCGGCGCCGGGCCGCTCTATTCGCTCGACCTCAACGTCGCCACACTCCCCAGCATGACCATGAACAATTTCACCATCCGGATGAAACATACCAGCCTCAGCGTTTACCCCGCCGCCCCAAATGCCCTCTGGGAAGGATCGGGCTGGACCACCGTTCTCCAGACCAACCTTCCCCAGGGCACCACCGGCTGGCGCACCTTTGCCTTTACCACTCCTTTCAACTACAACGGCGTGAATAACCTGATGGTGGACATCAGCTTCAATAATATTTCCTATTTGAACCCCAATGGAACGGTCTATTACTCGGCACCGGGAGGTAATCGCAGCCTCAGCTTCCATACCGACAGCGCCTTCGGCGACCCCTTGACCTGGTCCGGCATCATCCCGAACCCGGAAATCAATACCCAGGTTCCCAACATCCGACTGAATGCCGACGCCGATCACGACGGACTCACCAACCTGGTCGAATTCCAGGCCGGCACCAACCCCCAGGTCCCGGACAGCGACGGCGACGGGGTCTCCGATTACCAGGAAGTCTGCTACGACGGAACCTGCTCCTCTTACACCCCGGGCCTGGACCTGAATCCCAACTCCACCGACACCGACGACGATGACCTCCCCGACGGTCTCGAATACAGCATCGGCTGTCTTGACCCCCTCAACGATGACTCGGACGTGGACAATGCCTATGACGGCGATGAAGACAAAAACTATAACGGCATCGTGGACCCGGGCGAGACCGATCCCTGCGACGCCGACAGCGACAACGACTCGATCCCCGACGGATTAGATGCGAATCCGCTTAACCCCGACACCGGCGGCGACCCGGACCGCGACGGACTCACCGACCTCCAGGAATACCAGAACCCGAACCACTGCTACTCTTACGACCCTGATTCCGACGGCGACCTGATGCCCGACGGCTGGGAAGTCGCCAATGCCTTCAACTGCCGCGACGCCGGCGACGACGACACCGACGCCGACGGCGATGGACTCACCAACCTCATGGAATACCTGCTCGGCACCGACCCCCACGACACCGACACCGACAACGACGGGGTCAGCGACTTCGACGAAGCCCAGGCCGGGACCGACCCCACCGACCCTTATTGGGAAGCGGATTCAGCTACCGATACCTATGCTACTTCCGGGTCTTATATTGGAAGCAACACCAGCCGGGGCAACGTCTATCATGCCTTGACCGACACCGTGCTCACCGAGGTGCAGGTAAACTTCAACCCGGATGCCTATCAAACCATTTGCAGTTCCGGGGAGTGTTCAACCCTTGACTCTGGCATGACCCGAAGCCGGGGGAATTTTTACCGCATGACCCGCGATTTGGACCTGAGTCAGTTCGGAATGTATCTGAATAACCAAAGTGGCGGCTTGGTAACCGGCTATTACTTTATTTACGAAGGAACCACTCTAACCGGCACGAATAATTTTACCCTGGTCTGGTCTGGAAGCGCCTCGATTAGCATCGGGGGGCCGAACATGAAATATTCACCCACCATCGGTCCAGCCCAACGGTTAACCTCAGGTAAATATTACTACATCGGGGTTTCCTGGAGCGGGGCCGGAGGCAGCGGGGTCGGATATTACCAGGAACCGACCAATGCCAATGTCCCTTACACCTATACCTACGGCGTCTTGGAAACCGGCGCCGCCGGCAATATCTTCATCGGGGCTCCTCCAAGCCCGATCAGCAATTCTTACACTTCCGGTCAAGCCGGCCGGATCTACCAATATTTGGACTTCAGCTATCCTTCCTGGAACGTGGACTTCTTTGTATATCAAAACACCACCGAGACCGGAACCTATAGCCGGACCCATTACAAGAACGTCACCTTGTATCCCAAAAGCCCGACCGATAACTGGTATTCCTCCGGCGAACTCCGGATTCCTCTGGCTTCCGGGAAATATTATTACGTCGGCTGCGCCTGGACCGATTACATCCTGTGGAAAATCAGCGCCGTCGCCCCGCCCCAGAACAACGGCTTCGGGGTCTTCGAAACTGGATCCTCGGCCTCGACCGGCCGGCCGCCCGCGGCCACCATCAACCAAACCAGGACAACGGACAGCGCCTGGGCCCAGATCATCACCACTTCCAAGCTCGCCCAATTCAACACCCCCTGGAACACGGCCTTGGTCCAGGACAGCACCACCACCGATCCCTGGAGTTTCGCCAATCCTCCGCCGGCCGGGTGGAATGCCACCAACCGGTCTTTGCTTGCCGGCATCGGGCTCAGCTACACGGTCTATAATTCGGCCAGCCTGGGCGCGATAGACCTTTCCGCTTATGATCGGATGCTGGTTCCTTCCGGATTGTCAAGCGGTTTTTATACCTCTTTGGCCACCAGCGCCAACACCGTCTGGCTGCAAAACGCCATCCGCCGGGGCCTCACCTGGGATTTATTCGGATGGAACACCACCGCCTGGACGGCGCTGCTTCCCACCCGGCTGCAAGCCTCCTCCCCCCTCTCCCCCACCGAAGCCTTGACCATTAACTCCGCCTCCAGTCCTCTGGTCCAAGGCTTGACCGATTCCGGCATAGATAATTGGAACTATTCCGCCAATGCGTATTACACCCAATGGGGCAATACCACGACCGCGGTCAAAGTGATTACCGATGACAGTCACGCCAACAGCCCGGTGTTGATTACTTACCCGTGGGCCAAGGGCGGAGTGCGGGCCTCGCAGCAAACCCACGAATGGTGGTCTTATAATTATTATGCCATAGCTTCCGCCCAAGCCCGCATTCTTCACGAAAACTTCCTGGCCACCAAACCCTACCCCGCCTGCGAGCCGACCGAGGACTTTATCGGCTACACCGGCACCTCGAACTCCGGAGTGAATTATCTCCGGGGCAATATCTATCAGCCTACCGTGGACACGTTGCTCATCAACTTCGCCCCCTATGTCAATCCGGCGGATAGCGATACCTTCTACTGGGCGGTTTACGAGGCCGATGCTGTCACCGGACCTTGGACCTTGCTCGAGTGGGACGATCGGCCCTATACCACCGTGGGCGTGGACTTTCATGACGCGCCCGCTCCCCTCAACGTGCCCATGCGCCAAGGCAAATATTACTATGTTGCAAGCGGGAGCACGCTCAGCACCGTCCATTACCGGGAAGCGAGTACCGTTCTTCCCCAGGACACTTCCTTCGGGACGGTGGTCCGTGTCGGCTATGGCCCCAACTCCACCTGGCCGCCGCCCGATTCACTGGCTTCCGTCAACATTTCCACCGGTTTCTCCTATTACCAGCGCCTGGACACCTGGACCTGGGACGATCATCGTTACCAATGCGAGGTTATTGACCGGGACGGCGACGGGGTCCCCAACCGGGTCGAAACCGCGGCCGGGTCCTCGTCCTCTGATCCAACCTCCATCGAATACGACGTGCCCGACGGCTTCGCGCTCCGTTACGGCACCCATTTGTGGAGCGACCGGGACAATGATGGCCTCTATTACTACGATGAATACAAATGGGGCACCAGCCCCTTCCTGGCCGACACCGACGGCGACGGGCTGGACGACTTTACCGAAGTTTCCCGACACACCGACCCCACCAATCCGGACACCGACGGCGACGGCCTTTCCGACGGCTGGGAATACAACAACGGCACCGATCCCCTCACCCCCGATGCCTCCGTGGATTCGGACAGCGACGGCCTGACCAACGCCCAGGAACTGGCCAACGGCACCAACCCGCTCCGCGTTGACACCGACGGCGACGGGCTGACCGACTTCGAGGAGGTCTATACCTACCCCACCAGCCCGGTGGACAATGACTCGGATAATGACGGGCTTTCCGACGGACAGGAAATCCTGGTTTACGGCACCACGGCTACCTCCGCCGACTCGGACGGCGACGGGGTGGTGGACGGGATCGAGGTCCGCAAGGGCACCGACCCCAAGTCCTCGGCCAGCGTGCCCCTGTGGTTCACTTCGATTTCAACGAACAACCGCAATCCCGGAACCTCGGGCACTCATACCGTCACCGGGAAAAATTTCCAAGTCGGGGTGACCGCGCGCTTGTCGGGCACTGATGCTACCGTGACTTTGGTAACGCGCAATTCCCCCACCCAGTTGACCCTGACCATCAACGTCCCCAGCTCCGCCCTGGCCGGGCCCCGCGACGTCATCATCCAGAACCCCGACGGCACCCGGGTCGTGGGCAACGCCAAGTTCATCGTCAACGGGCCCCAGATCACCCGGGTGCTCCCCTCCCGGCTCAAGGCCGGGGTCAACAACCAGAACCTGACCATTCTCGGCACCGGCTTTATCTCCGGCTGCATCGGCTGCACCCTCTCCATCTCCGGCCAGGGCGCGGACATCTCCGTGGTTAGCTACACCTGGGACAGCTCCACCCAGATCAGCGCCACGGTCAGCGTCTATTCCACCGCGCTCAAGGGCGGCCGCGAGATCACGGTCCAGAACCCCACCGGCTATACCGGCAAGGCTAAAAACCTGCTCTCCATCTACGCCGACTCCCTGGACTACAACTTCGACAATGTCCCGGACTGGTCCTCCAATTCCTTCATTGATTCCAACGGCCAGGCCCTGAGCTGGGGCGACGTGGACGGCGACGGCGACCTGGATCTCGCCGTGGGCAAAGCCTTATATCTGGGTTTCATCTGGCTCCCGGCAGCCGATGAACTCTACCTGAATAATAACGGCGCACTCGAAACCACCCCCTCCTGGATCTCCACGGAAAACGACGCCTCCTCGGACATGGAATGGGGCGACATTGACAACGACGGTGATCTGGATCTGGTCGTGGCCACCATGACGACCATAGACCTGTTCCAGATGATGCAAGGAATCGAAGCGCCGCTCTCCGGCCAGGTCAAGGTCTATTACAACCAGGGCGGCGTCCTTCAAACCAGCCCCGGCTGGGTCAGCATGGACACCGGCCTGCCCGGCGAGATGGCCAACGGCCTGATGCGCAATTACTGGAACCTGGAACTGGGCGACGTGGACAACGACGGCGATCTCGACCTGCTCGCGGTAGATTCCAATGACCGGGTCTATTGGTATAAGAACCAAAATGGCCTGCTCGACGCCTTCGGAGTGGCAGCTACTCCTCAACTGGATGGCGCCTTTGACCTCGAGCTGGGGGACGTGGATAACGACGGGGACCTGGACCTGGTCTTGTCCGGGGCCTCGAATCCGCTCCAGTTCTTCCGCTTCAACAGCGTCAGCGGCACCTTCGAGACGACTCCCGCCTGGGTCTCCCAAGACCCCCAGGTGGCCAATGATATCGAGCTTGCCGACGTCAACGCCGACGGCTACCTGGACATCGGCGTGGCCAATACCACCAATTACCCGAACGTGATCTACTTCAATATCGGCGGCACCTTCGAGCCTACCCCCTCCTGGAGCTCGACCCTCAAGGACGCTTCCCAGTCCATCAGCTTCGGCGATATTGACGGCGACGGCGACCTCGACATGTTCGTCACCAACGGCACCGTCATTCTGCTGGGCGAGTATGGCATGACCAACCTCCTCTACCTCAACCACAACGGCACCTTTAACGTCGAGCCGGAATGGACCGGGGAAGTTACCCTGGATTTTGCCTTTGACGGCAAACTGGCCGATGTGGACGGCGACGGCGACCTCGACTATAGCGTGGCCGGCAAGACCTCGGCCAAAATTTATCTCAACCAGGGCGGCGTGCTCAGCACCCGCGACGGCTGGTATTCCCTGGTCGGCGGCAAATCCACCGGCGCCGACGTGGCCGACTTTGACAACGACGGCGATCTCGACGTGGCCGTGGCCAATACCTCCGCCAGCAATCCCACCACGGTCGGGGCCCGCAATGAGTTGTTCCGCAACGAAGGCGGAACCCTCAACCGCAACCCTTACTGGCGAAGCAACGAGTGGGACATCTCCAACCAGGTGGCCTGGACCTTGCTCGATGCGGATACCCTGCCCGATTTAAGCTCGCTCAACCAAACCTTTGTCCGCATCCACCGCGACAGCGCCCCCACCCTGGAAAACCCGGCCGGCTGGACCTCGACCGACACCTTTGCCGCCCCGGACCTGGCCTGGGGAGACATGGATAACGACGGGGACCTCGACCTGGTCCTGGCCGGCGCCGCTCTCTCCGGGTCCACTCTCGGCGCGCCCAACCGGCTCTACCTCAATAACAACGGCGTCATGGCTGGCTCCCCCGCCTGGACCTCGGCCGAGGTCGATGCCTCCATGAGCGTGGCCTGGACCGACATGGACCGCGACGGCGACTTGGACCTTGCCGTCGGCAACGGTTCGGTGATCGTTCCGGTGGACGGGATGCCCACCGCCGTTCCCCAACCCAACCGGGTTTATTACAACGTCGGCGGAATCCTGCAAGCTTCCGCCGGCTGGACCTCGGCCATCTCGGATATCACCTTATCCGTGGCCTGGGGAGACATGAATGGCGACGGCTGGCCCGACCTGGCCGTGGGCAACTCCGGCTTCATGGGCGGAGCCCCCAATCATGTTTACCTGAACCAGGCCGGCACCCTGGAAACTACCCCCAGTTGGTCTTCTTATGAAGCCGACGGCACCTTCCGGGTCGCCTGGGTGGACATTAACAACGACGGTTGGCTCGATCTCGCCTGCGCCAACGCGCCTGCGGGGATGAGCTCCTCCGCCCCCAACCGCATCTACCTCAACCATGCCGGGGTCCTGGAAACCACCGCCTCCTGGGTCAGCGTCAACCATGATCCCACCCTGGACGTGGACGCTCTTGACGTGGACAACGACGGCGATATTGACCTCTTCTTCACCAACGGGGTGAACGGGGGCTACGGGATTCCCAACCGGATTTACGTCAACGCCTATGTGCCTCGGCCCAGCTTGACCAATAACGCCACCTCGGTCTATGTCGCCACTCCCGTGGGCATCCAGCAAGGCAACGTTACGATCGTTTATCGCCTTACCGACGCTGAGTCCGACCGGGCCAGTCTCCGGGTTCAATACTCCCCGGTGGGCGGCGGCGCCTGGCAGGACGCCACCGAGGGCCCGGGCTCCGAGGGAACCGCCGACCTCTCGGCCAGCCCCTTCGGCACGAGCCATGTCTTTGTCTGGAACTCCGAGGCCGACGCCGTGGCCGACGCCAACGTGCTCGTGCGCCTCCTGGTCTTCCAGCGCAACGAAAAGAACGGGGAGTTCAACCGCCCGGCCCTGGCCGCGGCCACCCGGCCCTTCCGGGTCAACAATCCGAATCCTTTTCCCGAGGCCATCGCTCTCTCGGTGGACGGCGACAACGATATCTGCTACGCCCGCTACCGGCCTTATACCTTCTCCCTGATCGGCTACGACGCCAACGGCCAGGATAACCACGACCAGATGTGGCTCAAGATCGCTAACAGCAGCGGCACCACCCAGGTCGAGATCCGCTATGACCGGGACACCGGTCTCTCCGTGCTCCAGGGCGCCAGCTATATCAGTGCGGGCACGCCTGCGGAATCCTTCCCCACCCCGCGGCAGTGGCAGGTGGACCTCCCCATTACCTTTAACTGGGCGATGCCCCAGTTGGTGGACACGCGCCTGAGCATCAAGCTGGTGGACAAGGACGGAAACGACTCGGGTTACGTGGAGAAGATCAACTACCTCGACTTCGAGAATCGCATCACCGTGGCCGACGCCGACTGGAGCGTGAACGACCCGACTCCCCCCTCCCCGGGCGACGGCACCCTCAACCCCGGCGTGGCCACCTTCATCACCTATCGCGTCCGCTACCTGAACAGCGACATCACCGTGCCCGATGCCGAGATCAACTATGTTCGCGCCATCCGGAGCGCCAGCTACACCGAGGGCACCAGCTACGGATTGGCGATCGGGCAGATTCCGATCATCACCGAATACTATACGGCCATTTACACCTACACTCCTCGGGTGGTGCTCAACAACGGCGGCGGCACCTGGAACCCGGCCGGCGTGAGCCTGGCCATCACCACCGACCGGGTCGAGGTCACCGCCCTCTCGATTTCCAACTATGAATATTACGATCCGGTCGCCGGCCGCTACTGGGACGACGACAATGGCAGCGGCGACGCCATGACCGTTACCGTCACCGCCCGCTGGTATCGGACCCTGGCGGCGCTCAACGAAGGCACCGTCGCCGTGCGTCACGACGACGACTTCTTCGCCAATGGAACCACTTCCAGCTTCAGCGCCGGAACCGCCAACGCGAGCCTCGAAGAAAACCCGGGGATTGGAATCATCGAACGCAACAACGTCACCGTGGACCCCGGCAGCGCGGAAAGCAACTCTTACGGCGGCGCCGTCTATCTGCCCTGGTATCTGAACCTGCCCGAAATCGGCTGGGACGGGCTGCCACCCACCATGCTCCCCGTGGATGACGGGACTTACACCGGCGACAACCACCAGCTCTCCGCCAGTTGGTCGGCCTCCGATGTCGGCTCCGGGGTGGGGAAGTATTGGTATGCCATCGGGACCGCTCCGGGCGCAACCGACCTCGTCAATTGGACCGAGGTCTTCACGCCTAATGTGACCCACCTCTTTGGCAGCACCCTGGACGACGGCATGTATTATTTCTCCGTCCGGGCCGTGGACAACGTCGGCAACCTGTCCAACCCCATGAACAGCAACGGCATCACGGTGGACACTCAGCCGCCCGGAAGCTTCACGGTTTACGACGGCCTGGACGTGAGCGACGACGACTACTCCAATTCCGCCTCCATCCTTTCCGCCAACTGGACCAACGCCTCGCCCCCGCCTTCGGGCCTCCTCCGGTATGACTATGCCATTGGCATCGCCCCTTATCCGACCGCGGGCTGGGACAGTGTCCTGGGGGGCTGGACCGGCAACGCCACCCTCACTTCGGTGACCAAGAGCGGGCTCAGCCTGGTCGAAGGTCAAACTTATTTCTTCAGCGTCAAGGCGGTAAGCATAACCGGCAAGGAGCAGATCCAGGCCAGCAACGGCGTCCAGGTGGACAGCCAGTCGCCTTTCATGCTGAGTTCGGACCCGGTTTGGGGCGATCTGGTGCTGGACACCACCCCGAGCGTCCTGATCGTGCTCAGCGACGGCTTGGGCTCCGGGATTGACGAGTCCACCCTGCAAGTCGTGCTCGACTTCACCACATTGGTCAAGGACGTGAACTATACCTACAACCCCGGCACCGGCACGATCGCCTTCACTACTCCCACTCTCAACCTCGGCACCCACGTGATCAACGTGCAAGCCTCGGACCTCGCCGGCAACCCGCCACTCTACCAGAACGTCGTCTTCACCGTGGAAAACCCGCTCAAGGTGATTATCTCGCCCAACACGGTTGAGCTCGAGATCGGCGCGACCGTAAGCTTCCTGGCCGAAGGCGGGATTCCGCCTTA
>MGQK01000048.1:12306-14599 GCA_001797815.1 Deltaproteobacteria bacterium RBG_13_61_14
GGTGGCCTCGGGCGGGACGGGCGTGCCATCGGGCGACACCAACCACGTCAACCTCGCCTACACCGCGGGCAGCAACCCCGGCGCTTACGCGGTGGCGGCGCAGGACACCATGGGGGTGAGCTTCCAGGCGCGGGTGCTGATCCAGGGGGTGGTCTCGATCCAGCCGGCCTTTGCCAGCGTCTCCGCCGGGCAGACCGTGGGCTTCACCGCGACCGGCGGTACGCCGCCTTATAGTTGGACCGCGGGCGGGGGCACGCTCAACAGCTATTCCGGCACCACTGTCACCTACACCGCCGGCGGCGTGGGCGGCGAGTACGCGCTGAACGTGACCGACGACGCCGCCAACTCCTTCAGCGCGCAAGTCGTGGTCACTCCCGACGTGGGGAGGGCCATCCTGGTGGTGGGCGGCGGTCTGGTGGATGACAACCGTCTGGTCAACAATTTGAATTACCTGGGCAACTTCGCCTACCAGATGCTGCTCTTGCGCGGCTACACGCGGGACCAGATCTATTACCTGAACCCGGATCCCACCCAGGCCTTTGACGGGGACGGGGACGGGTTGCTCAACGACATTGACGGCGCGCCCATTCCTGCGAATCTGAATGCGGCCTTCGCCTGGGCCGAGGGCGAGGTGAACGCGAGCGTGCCCCTGCTCGTGTATTTCCTGGACCACGGCGGGCAGGAGACGTTTTTGCTGGACCAGACCCCGGCGCCGGAGGTGATCTCCTCGGCCTCGGTGGACGAGAAGCTGGACGCGATCCAGGCGAGTACCAATGCCACGGTGATCTTTGTTTACGACGCCTGCTACTCGGGAAGCTTCCTCGACAACCTGGGCTCGGCTTCGAGCAACCGGGTGGTGATCACCAGCACGGGCGTGGCCGACGGCGAGAACTCGGCTTACTTTACGGTCGGCGGCACGGTTAGTTTTTCGCAGTATTTCTGGAACAACGTGGCCGCAGGGTTGAACGTGATGGAGTGCTTCACCCGATCGCGGGAGGCCCTGGCCGCCTGGTCCGGCCAAGCGCCCAAGCTGGACGACACCGGCAACGGGACCTACAGCCCGGACGGGGATTACAAGGACGGGAGCCTGGCACAGAGCCTGCGGATCGGTTCGGCCTACACCGGCGGGAACGTGGCGCCGGTGATCACGCCCTGCCCGGACCAGAATCTGGAGCACGGCGATTCGGCCATGATCTGGGCCACGGTGAGCTCGAGTTTCGAGCCGGTGGCGGTATTCGCCCGGATCACGCCGCCCGGGTATAGCCCGCCGCCGCCGACCGGGAACTACAACACTCCGAACGTAGAGGATGAGTTGTTGCCTCGGGTGTATCTGGCTTTCAATGACACGGTGGACCGCTGGGAATACCAGTTCCCGGCTTCTCAGGTGGACGCGCTTTTCACCGTCAACGGCCGTTACACGGCCAGCTTCTACGCGAAGGACAAGGAGGATAACCTCTCCCAGCCGGCGCCGGGCCAGCCGCCGCCGACGGCGCATTTGATCATCTTCGGGCCGGACGCCTACGAGCCGGACGACGAGCCGCTGGACGCGAGCACGATTGAGGTGGGCGTGGGCTTTGCCCAGGAGCACAACTTCCACGACCTGATGACGTTGGGCGACGGCTCGACTTATGCGGATTGGGACTGGGTGAAGTTCCAGGTTCCGGAGGCTTGCCCCTACCGGCTGTTCACCGAGAACCTGGGCCCGAACTGCGACACCATCCTGGAGTTATACGGCGATACCACTCAGCCGGCGCTGGCCAGCAACGACGACTACGGCGACGGCAAGGCGAGCGAGATTTTCTATGATTTTACGGAGCCGGGTCTTTACTATTTGAAGGTGAAGCAGTATGACGGCCACGTCTGGGGAGAGGGGACGGAGTATGAGTTGCGGGTGGATGATGAGTGCGGGGGTTTGGGGACGGTGTCGGGTTATATCCGGGATGCTTCGACCTCTTACGGGATTGAGGGAGCCACGTTCAAGGTTCGCTATGCCGTGGGGGACTCGGTGGTGACCACCACGGGGTCCGGGGGTTATTACCTGCGGAGCAACGTGCGCACCGGGACCAACCGCATCTGCCTGGCCTCGAAGTCGCCCAGTTACAACGACAATAACCAGCTCTGCAACATCACCACCAATACCACCATCAACATGAACCTGACCCCGAAGACCTCGACCGGGACGTTGCTGGGCTGGGTGCGGGACGCTTCGGGCAACGGCAAGGGGGGAGTCAACCTCTTGATCTCGGGCTCGCCCAGCACCACCCAGGCGGACGGGTTCTACTCGATGCGGCTG
>MGQK01000048.1:14622-17004 GCA_001797815.1 Deltaproteobacteria bacterium RBG_13_61_14
GGATCAACGATGGGGATGAAGTCCTGATTTATGGGACCGATCCGCTCAACCCGGCGGACGACCTGGTGGACTCGGACGGCGACGGGCTGCTGGACAGCGTGGAAAACGCCTGGTGCACCTTGGCCAACAATGCGGACACTGACGGCGATGGGTTGAGCGACGGGGTGGAAGACGCCAACCACAGCGGTGCCCAGGACCCGGGCGAGACCGATCCTTGCAATGCGGACACGGACGGCGGCGGGGTGAACGACGGGACCGAGGTGAACGTGGACTTGACCGACCCCTTGGTCGCGGGTGACGACCATTACGACCCGGACGGGGATGGGCTCTTTAGCTACCAGGAGACGGCCTGGTGCACCGACCCCAACAATCCGGATACCGACGGTGACGGCCTGAGCGACGGGGTCGAAGACTTAAACCACAACGGCGCGCAGGACCCGGGCGAGACCGACCCGTGCGATGCGGATTCGGACGATGACCTGATCAGCGACGGGGTGGAGTTCGGGAAGTGCATCTCGCCGCTGAACCCGGACTCGGACGGGGACGGCTTGAGCGACGGGGGGGAGGACGCGAACCACAATGGCGCGGTGAACGTGGGCGAGACCGATCCCGGCGATGCGGACAGTGACAACGACACGCTCACCGACGGGGCTGAGGTCAACGTGCATGGGACCAACCCGCTGGTTGCAGACTCGGATGCGGACGGGCTCCGGGACGACGTGGAAGTGGCCGGGTGCACCAACGCCTTGAGCTCGGACAGCGACGGGGATGGCTTGTTGGACGGGACCGCGGCCGGGGAGGACAAGAACAACAACGGCGTCCAGGATGCGGGCGAGACCAATCCCTGCAACGGCGACTCGGACGGCGATGGCCTGCCGGACAACGTGGAAACCCGCACCGGGGTGTTCGTGAGCATCTTCAACACCGGGACCAACCCGCTCTCGACGGACAGCGACAGCGACGGGCTCAATGACTACCTGGAGGCGGTGACCGTGGCCTGCCTGAACCCCAACCTGAGCGACACCGACGGGGACGGGCTGCTGGACGGGACCGGTTCCGGGGAAGACCAGAACAACAACGGCACGGTAGATGCGGGCGAGACCAACCCCTGCGACGCGGACAGCGACGATGACGGGCTTTCCGACGGCCAGGAGGTGCTGGTGTGGAACACGGACCCGCTCGACCCGGATACGGATGACGACGGGCTGAACGACGGGCCGGAAGTGAACACCCATTTGACCAACCCGCTGCTGGCGGACACGGATGCGGACGGGCTTCGGGATGACGTGGAAGTGGCCGGGTGCACCAACGCGGTGAGCTCGGACAGCGACGGGGATGGTTTGTTGGACGGGACAACTTCCGGGGAGGATCAGAACAATAATGGAGTGGTGGATCCGGGCGAGACCGATCCCTGCCAGGCGGATACCGACGGCGACAAGCTGGATGATTACCTGGAGGCAGTGACCGTGGCCTGCCTGGACCCGCTCGACCCGGACACGGACAACGACGGGTTGTATGATGGCGACAGCCTGGGCGTGGGCGAGGACATTAATCACAATGGGGTGGTGGACCCGGACGAGACCGATCCCTGCAACCCGGACACCGATGGAGACAAACTCAATGACTACCTGGAAGCGGTGACCGTGGCCTGCCTGGACCCGCTCGACCCGGACACGGACAACGACGGGTTGTCCGATGGCGACAGCCTGGGCGTGGGCGAGGACCAGAACCTTAACGGGGTGAAGGAAGCCACCGAGACCGATCCTTGTAACGCAGACACCGACGGGGATATTATGCCCGACGGATGGGAAGTGAGCTACGCGGCGTGCGTGGACCCGGTCGTGGGCGATTCGCTGGCCAACCCGGACGGGGACAGCTATACCAACCTGGAGGAGTTTCAGGGCGGGACCGATCCCTGCACTTACACCGGCCCGCCCGACGCGGACGGCGACGGCTTGCCCGATGCCTGGGAGAATACTTATCCCTGCATGCTGGTCAACACCCCGGATAACCTGGAGGACTATGACTCGGATGGATTGAACAACGAGCAGGAATATGCCAACTCCACCGATCCCTGCGACGCGGACACGGACAACGACGGGGCCAATGACGGGCTAGAGGTCCTCACGGCCTTAACCGACCCCCTCGACCCGGACAGCGATGATGACCTGATGTTTGACGGCTGGGAGATCAATGCTGCGAGTTGCGGCCTGGACCCGCTGGATCCCGACGATGCCTGGCTCGACAGCGACACCGACACCCTGGCCAACATCCACGAGTATTTCAACAACAACGGCGACGGCAATGTCTCCGACCCCTGCGACCCGGACAAGCCCAGGCAGGGCTGGCCCGGGGGCGGCTACTTCGGCGACGGCGACGGCA
>MGQK01000049.1:0-4038 GCA_001797815.1 Deltaproteobacteria bacterium RBG_13_61_14
CCACAGGTATTGCCGCACCGCTTTTGCCGGCTTCCCGGCATTGCGGAGTTCGATCCCGTAATTGATATGGTTGCGGGCCACGGCCGGGGCCTTTTGCACTGCATCGCGCCAGAGGGTGAGGCCCGAGCTCCAGACCGGGTGCCGGTGGAGGGAAAGGACCGCAAAGGCGATGGCCACGAGAGCGAGGAGCACCCGGCCGGCTTTTTTCGGAGAGTCGCCGGTCACGAGCCGGGCGAGGGCGACGAGGATCCAGACTCCGCTCAGGCTGGCCAGGTAGAGGCGGTTCTCGCTGGCGATCACGTTGAGGGGAACGTAAAAAGTCGGCAGCGGGCAAATCAAGAACCATCCCACGGCCAGGCTGATGACCGGGGCTTTGCGGACGCAGGCCAGCGCCAGGACCAGGAGCAGAAAAATCAGGAGAGCGGGGCCGAGGAAGGCCGGATCCAGCGGGGATTCAAGGATCGGGAGCTGGTGCTCGAGGCTGAGGTGCGCCGGCCAGAACAGGAGCCGCAGGTAGAGGATGAGCGCCCGGGTCTGGGTGAGGAGGTTGACCAGGACCGGGCGCGCGGGCTGGCTGATGAAAAAGGTTTCCAGCGCGAGCGAACGGCGGAGCGCCAGGTAGGCGAGCGCGATGAGCACGAGGCCGAGGAAGGTGGCGGCGACTGCTTTGCGGCGGGTGGAGGAAAAATCGAGGAGGTTTTGGAGCCGGCCCTGGCGGAAGAAGAGAAAATCGAGGAGCAAGATCAGGGCCGGGACCACGATGGCGCTTGCCTTGAAGCCGAGCGCGACGGCAAAGGCGAGGATCGCGAGGACGGACAGATCGGGCCGGAATTTCTCGGCCGCGGCGAGTTGCAGGCAAGCGGCGATTGCCAGGAGTCCGAATGCCGAGGCGCCGAGGTCGGAGCGGCAGGAGATATAGTTAAGCGCTTCGGTATGGACCGGGTGGAGGGCGAAGAGAAGCGTGATCCAGAAGGACCAGGGCTTGAGCGGGGGCAGGAGCCGGGAGAGCCAGAAGACCATCGCGCAGGCGAAGAGGTGCAGCATCAAGTTGACCAGATGGAAGCCGAAGGGATCGAGGCCGGCGAGGCGGAGGTTGAGGACGTAAGAGATCATGAGCAAGGGCCGGTACATGCGGGCCTCGGGGCTGAAGGTTTCAGGGCGGGTAAAGAAATCGGGCCAGGCCGCGGGCTGGCGCAGGGCCGGGTTGAGGACGATGGTATGGAGGTCGTCGTGGAGCAAGGGATGATGGAGCGTAGGCCAGTTGACCAGGATGACGGCAAGTGCGATCAGCGGGAGGGCATAGCGCGGCCGCATGAAAAGTATTGTAGCATGAACTCCGGGAGAGCGGAAAAGGCGGGGTCGGCCAAGAAAGCCCTTGACAAGAAAAGGGCTTTACTCTAAGGTATTTTTTAATTAAAATTAAATTGAGGGGGATGGGGCCATTTTGGGCAATCTCTTTTACACGCGCTGAGATGCAACGCATGATCCGGTAGTCCCAGATTCACTGTCCGGCAAGTAAAGACAAGAATACTTTCTTTTTGAGGAGTTACGATGGAGAAGAATCACCCGGAAGGAGTGGGGTTGGCTGCCAGTTGCATGGCGGCCTGCCCGGTGCACACGCCGACCCAGGCCTATGTGCAAGCCATTGCCGAAGGCCGCTATGAAGACGCCATGGACCTCTTGCTTTCGGCCAATCCTTTCTCGTCGGTCTGCGGCCGCATCTGCCACCACCCCTGCGAGCAGAATTGCCGCCGCATCGCAGTGGACAAGCCCATCTCTCTGCGCGGGCTCAAGCGCTTTGTCATGGACCAAACCAAGGATTTCCGCAAGACCCGCAAGCGGCAGGTCGCGCCGGCCAACGGCAAAAAGGCGGCGATCATCGGCGCCGGGCCTTCCGGCCTGACCGCGGCGCAGGACCTGGCCCTCAAAGGTTACCAGGTCACGGTCTTCGAAGCTTCGGACAGCCCCGGGGGCATGCTGGGCAAAGCCATCCCCCGCTACCGGCTGCCGTTTGACGTGGTCATGGAGGACATCAAGGACATCCTGGCCCTGGGCATCGAGCTGAAGACCAACACCGCCATCGGCAAAGACCTCTCCTTCGCCGACCTGCGCCAGCAGGGCTTTAACGCCGTCCTCCTCGCCATCGGCCTGGCCCAGAGCAAGAGCATCGGCATCCCGGGCATTGACTCCAAGGGCATCCTCCTGGGCATTCCCTTCCTGCGCATGGCCGCGGAAGGCGTGCCGGTCAAGCTGGGCGAAAAAGTCGTCGTGATCGGCGGCGGCAACGTGGCCATTGACGTGGCCCGCACCGCCCGCCGGCTGGGCGCGAAAAAAGTGACCATGGTCTCGCTCGAATCACGCAAAGAGATGCCGGCCTGGGAATGGGAGATCCAGGAAGCGGTGGATGAAGGCATCGAGTTGATGCCCTCCTGGGGTCCCAAGGCGATTCAAGCCGGGAAAGGCGGGGTCCGGGGCATCGAGTTGAAGAAATGCACCCGGGTGTTTGACGAGAACAAGCGCTTCAATCCCGCGTTCGACGAGAGCGTGACCACCCAGGTGGCCTGCGACATCATCCTCATCGCTATCGGCCAGGGTTCGGATTTCAGTTTCCTCCAAGGCTCGGACGTGAAGCTCACTCCCCGCGGGCTCCTGGAATGGAACCCCGAGACCTTTGCCACCTCCGCGCCCGGCATTTTTGCGAGCGGGGAAACGGTCACCGGTCCCGGCTCCGCAGTGGAGGCGGTGGCCTCCGGCCATCGGGCGGCCGAGGCCATGGACCATTGGCTCCAGACCGGCACGTTCAAGAAAGTGCCCAAGGAGGAACTGCCCAATATCGGCGAGCTGCCCAAGGAAGTGGCGGAAAAAGCCAGGAAGCTCGAGCGAGTGGAAGTCGGGCTTTCGGAAGCGGAGAAGCGGGTGCAGGACTTCGAGGAAATCGAGCGCACCTACACCGAGGCCGAGGCGCTCCGCGAGGCGCGGCGCTGCGTGGCCTGCGCCACCGGCGCGGTAGTCACCGAGGAGTTGTGCGCGGCCTGCCTGACCTGCGTGCGCATGTGTCCCTTTGGCGTCGCCACCGTGGACCGCACCGCTTCCACCCCCGCGGAAAAATGCCTGACCTGCGGGCTGTGCGCCGCGGAGTGCCCGGCCGCGGCCATCGCGCTCAGCCGCTTCGGCACCGAAAAAGTTAAACAGGAGCTTTTGCGACTCGCGGGCGTCAAGAAAGACAAGGACAAGCCGATCATCGTTTCTTTCAACTGCATCTACGAGGCCCAGAGCCGGCGCTACCTCAAGCCGGGCGAAGAGGTGCTGGGCAAGGACGGAATCTTGCGGATCATGGTGCCGTGCGTGGCCCGGCTCAAGGTAACCGAGCTCTTAATGCCTTTTGAGCTTGGCGCGGAGGGGGTGGCGGTGATCGCCTGCGAAGAGGGCGAATGTGTTTACCCCACCGCGGAGGACCGGCTGGAGGTGCGGGTGCGGCGGGCCAAGCAGCTCTTGGACGAGATCGGGATCGGCGGAGGCCGGATGGATTTGTTCAAGACCAAAGGCTCGGCCGAGGAATCATGGGAAGAGCTCTGGGAGGAGTCCCGGAACAAGATCAAGAGCGCTGGCACCGGGGCCGGCGCGGAGGTATCGCGATGATTGTAGCGGAACGAAAACCCTTTGCGGAAATCAAGGAATTTCTCGCGCCTTACAAAAAGGTCATGATCCTGGGGTGCGGCACCTGCGTGACCGTGTGCCAGGCCGGCGGTCAGGCCGAGGTGGACATCCTCACCTCGGAGCTCAAGATCGCCGACCGCCAGGCCGGCAAGTCGCGGGAATTCATCACCGGCACCGTCACCCGGCAGTGCGAGCCGGAGATGGTGGACCCGATTTTAGAACAGGTGAAGCGGGACCAGCCGGAGGCCATCCTCACCCTGGCCTGCGGGGTCGGGTGCAACTTCCTGGCCGAGCGGGTGGGCAAGGTCCCGGTCTTCCCCGGAGTCAACACCAGCTTTTACGGCGCCGCGCTCGAGCACGGCGTCTTTGCCGAGATGTGCG
>MGQK01000049.1:4119-10820 GCA_001797815.1 Deltaproteobacteria bacterium RBG_13_61_14
AACTGGCGGCCCAGGCCGAGGAAGCGAAGAAACCGGGAGTGAAGTCATGAAAAGCGGAAGTAACCTGGAACGGGTAATCACGGCCGGCCAGTTCGCGGTGACCGCCGAGATCGGACCGCCCATGGACGCCAACCCCGAAGTGGTGATCGAGAAGGCGAAGGTGCTCAAGGGCTACGCCGACGCCTTTAACATCACCGATTGCCAGACCGCGGTGGTGCGCATCTCCAGCATCGCCGCCGCGGTCCTGGTCCTGCGCGAGGGCCTGGAGCCGGTCATGCAGATGACCTGCCGCGACCGCAACCGCATCGCCATCCAGGCGGACCTCCTGGGCGCGGCCGCGCTCGGCCTCAAAAACTGCCTGTGCATCGCCGGCGACCACCAGTCCTTCAGCGCCGCCGGCCGGCTCAAAGGCCATCCCGGCGCCAAGAACGTTTACGACGTGGATTCCATCCAGTTGGTCAACATCCTCAAGATCATGCGCGACGAAGGCCGGCAGCAAGGCGGCGACCCGCTCAAGACGCGGCCCCAATTTTTCATCGGCGCGGCCTGGACGCCGCTGGGCGACCCGATTGAGTTCCGGCCGATCCGGCTGGGCAAGAAAGCCAAAGCCGGCGCGGACTTTATCCAGACCCAGGGCATCTTCGACGTGGAGGCCTTTGCCCGGCAGATGGAGAAAGTCCGCAACCTGGGCCTGCACGAGCAGACCGCGATCCTGGGCGGGATCATCGTGCCCCGCTCGATGATGATGATGAAATATATGAACCAGAACGTGGCCGGGGTGAGCATCCCGGAGAAATTGATCGCGCGGATGGCCAAGGCCAAGGAATCGGCCGGCGCGGACAAGGAGAAGGCCAAGCAGCTCCAGGAGGAAGAGGGCACCAAGCTCGCGGTGGAGCTGATCGAACAGGTGCGCGCGATCCCCGGCATCAAGGGCGTGCACGTCCAGGCCATCGAGTGGGAGACCCAGATCCCGGAGATCGTCAAGCGCGCCGGACTCTACCCGCGTCCGTCAGCGCCGGCGTAAAGAAGAAAGTGAAAGTCGGTTAGGGACTCGGTCCCCAAGGGATGCCCCTTATTATTGATAAACCTGCCCTGGCCAGGGGCGGGTTTGTTTTTTGATCCTTGCTTTGATACCATCGGCTCATGTCGGCCGGGCAGGATGAGCATCCGACCCTTTATCGCAAACTCGAAGCGGCTCTGCAGTCCCGTTTCAGTCTGATCCTGGCCCTGGTTTTTGTCCTCGCCCTCTCCCTGCGGCTGATCTATCTCAACCAGATGGACCGGGGCATCTATTTCAACATCCTGAAAATGGAGGGCACCGACTGTTTCCTCTTCTGGAAATGGGCGCTGGAAATCATCGAAAAGGATTCCCTCGGCTCCGGCGTCTATCACCAGTCCCCCCTCTATCCCTACTTCCTCGCCGCAACCTTCAAAATTTTCGGCGCCAACTTCTACATCCCGCGCTTCCTCCAGATGGCGCTCGGCTCGATTACTTGCGTGATGATCGCGCTCCTGGGCCGCAGAGCCGGAGGGCCGGTAGCCGGAGTGCTGGCCGGTCTCTTCGCCGCCATTTACGGCCCCCTCATCCTTTACGACGGCGCTATCCTCCGCACCAACCTCATCACCTTCCTGAACACCCTGGTGGTTCTGCTCATGTTCCGGGTCCAGGACCGGCCCGGATTCGCGAGCGGCCTGGTTTTGGGCCTGGTCTATGGCCTCGCCATTCTGGCCAAAGAGAATATTCTGATTTTGATTCCGGGGTTGATCGTTTGGTCCTTGCTCTTTAAAAAGGGCACCGGTTGGAAACCGGCGGCACCTCTCTTACTTGGACTGGTTTTGGGTCCGGGGTTTGTTTTCGGATTGCTGGTCGCGCGCAACGTCAAAGTCGGCGCTCCGGCTTTTAGCATTTCTTCGCGCGGGCCGCTGGAATTCATCAGCGGCAATGTGCCGCAAAGCCCGGGCGTGGGCTGGGCGATCCCGGAGAACGCGGACCGGATGCTCCAGGCTTCGGCCGGCAAAATGACGGGGGCGATCCGGGAGGTGTTGAAGGAGAACCGGGAAGATCCCTGGGGCCTGGCGCAGAAGCAGTTTACCAAGCTCGCCGCCTTCCTCAACAACTACGAGTTCCCCAACAACATCAGCCTCTACGTGGAGCGGCGCTACGTCCCCTTCTTCCGCTTGCCCTGGCCCGGCTTTGCCGTAGCGCTCGCTTTCAGCCTGATCGGGATGGCGGCCGGCCGCAAACGCTGGCGCGAGCTTTTCCCGCTCTATGCCTACGTGCTCCTTTATGCCCTGGCCACCGTGGCCTTTTACATTCTCGCCCGGTTCCGCATCCCGCTGGTGCCGGCGCTGATCGGCTGGGCCGGGCTCGGCTCGGCCGTGATTCTCCGGGAAATTTTAGAGCGGAAAGTTTTCAGAGGGATCGCCTGGCTCCTGCTCGCGGCCGGCCTGATCGCGGTGAACCGGCCCCGGCCCGCGGACCGGCTGATTGTTGGCGATTACCAGAACATGGCACGCTATCACCTGATCTCCGGCCAGCCGGAGCGCGCGAAGGAGATTCTCCAGGAAGGGATTGTCCGCACCCGGCAGATCCTGGCGGAGAAAGACAGCGCCGAATACCGCTTTCGCCTGGCCCGGCTGCTGCTCCTCTTGGGCGCGCCCCGGCAAGTGATCCTTCCCGAAGTGGACCATGCCCTGGGCCTGAACCCGCCTATCTACCTCAAGCTTTCCCTGGATTCCCTGCGCGGACAACTCGAAAGGGTGAAGTAAGCGGCATCGCGCAAAATTTAACTCTGCATACTAACGCCCTAAAGCCCAAAGCCTAAAGCCTCTTACCTTTTGATCGCTCTCCCCATCTCCCGCTCCAGCTCGCGGCGCTTGATATCCTGGCGGCGGTCGTAGATCTTCTTGCCTTTGGCCAGCCCGATCTCCACCTTGGCGATGCCCCGCTTGAAATACATACGGATCGGCACCAGGGTGTAGCCGCGCTCCTGGACCCTGCCCATCAGGCGCTTGAGCTCGCGTTTCTTGAGCAGGAGCTTGCGCGGCCGGCGCGGGGGATGGTTCCAGATGTTGCCGGCGCTGTAGGGCGCGATGTGGAGCCCGACCAGGAAGAGCTCCGGACCCTTGAAGCGGGCAAAGCTTTCCTTGAGGCTGACCCGGCCCTCGCGCAGGGACTTGACCTCGGTGCCCTTGAGCACCAGCCCGGCCTCCACGCGCTCTTCCACCGCGAACTTGCGGTGGACTTCGCGGTTCAGGGCAATGGGTTTTTCACCTTCCGGTTTGGGCGACATTTTTCACCACAAGGACACAGAGAGCACAGAAATTTCTTGTTCACGGTTCACTGTGCACTGTGCACCGTCCACTTCCTTCTCAGTGCAGGAAGTCTTTGGCCGGGGCCGTTGCCGGCGCGTTGGCCGCGGCGCGTTTCTGTTCCAGGAATTGGGCGACTTCTTTTTGGGCCTTCTGGATATCGCCCTCGTATTTGAGGAGGAGGTTGAGGGTGTTCTGCACGGTCTCTTCGCCCAGGGTCTCGGCGTTGAGCAGGGTCAGCGCCCGGGCCCAGTCCAGGGTTTCGGAGATGGAGGGGAACTTTTTCAGGTCGAGCTGGCGCAGGCGTTGGACGAAGCTGACCACTTCTTTGGCCAGGGTCTCGGCGATGCCGGGCACTTTCAGGCGGACGATGCAGAGCTCCTGCTCGGCCGCGGGGAAATCGAGGTGAAGGTGGAGGCAGCGGCGCTTGAGGCCGTCGCTCATTTCCCGGGCGTTGTTGGAAGTGAGGACCACGTAGGGGATGTGCTTGGCCTTGAGCGTGCCGAGCTCGGGCACGCTCACCTGGAAGTCGGAGAGCACCTCCAGCAGGAAGGCCTCGAACTCGGGGTCGGACTTGTCCACCTCGTCAATCAAGAGCACGCAGGGCCGCTCCTGCTGGATGGCCCGCAACAGCGGCCGGGGCAGCAGGAACTTCTCGGAAAAAAAGACATCCTCCTGGGCCGAAATCCGCTCCACCGCCGCCTTGAGACCGCGGGCGTCCTCGAGCACCTCCCCGATCTTCTCCTTGAGGATCTGGGTGTAGAGCATCTGCTTGGCGTATTCCCATTCGTATAGGGCCTTCGCCTCGTCCAGCCCTTCGTAGCACTGCAGCCGGATCAGGTCCAGGCCCAGGGCCTGGGCCAGGACTTTGCCCAGCTCGGTCTTGCCCACCCCGGCCGGGCCTTCCACCAGGAGCGGCTTTTGCAGCCGGCAGGAGAGGAAGACCGAGGTGGCCACCCGCCGGGGGCAGAGGTAATTTTGTTCGCGGAAACGGCGTTCCACTTCTTCCGGCGAGTTGAACATTTCAGAACAGGCCTTTCAGTTTGGCCAGGTTCTCCGTGTCCAGGAGCATGGCGGCGGGTTCTGCTTCCAGTTTTTTCAGCGCGGATTGCCGCGATTCCATGACGGCGTTCAGGTGCAGCCGGGTGGTGATCAGGCGCTTGGCGTTGACGAAGACGAACGCGTCCAGCGCCTTGGCCAGAAAGCGGACCGCATTTTTAAACAGTTCCGGGTCGAGCTGGGGCGCGCGTTCGGCAAAGCCCGAGAGGCTCTTCGCCTCTTTCTTCAGCTGGGGCTGGCTTTCCAGCAGGCGCTGGGGCGACCAGGGCCCGTCGCGATAAGGCCCCAGCACCACCCGGCCGATGAAATCGAACTGGTAGTTGAGCGGGAAAGCGGCGTATTTGAAGCCGCAGAAGCAGGTGGCCGCGTTCACGGTCGAGCCGGAGAGGGGCTGGGTGAGCAGGCGGTCCCGGGCCTCGGCGCAAAGCCGGCGGCCATCCTTAAGCCGGGCGACCTCCTCGCAAAAGCCGTTCGGCTCCAGGCTCTCGATCAGGGTCTGGCCGCTCTCGCTGGAGACCCGGAGCCCAAGGTGAAAGGCCTGGGTGAAGGCCTCGCACACCTCGCGGAAGACCGGGAGATCGAGGAGGTCGGTCAGGGTGATCCGCGGGTCGAGCATGGACTCGCTCATCGGGGTAAAGTGAAGCCGCCCGTCGAGACCAGGGCGGATTTCAGGCTGAGCAGGGACCGGATCTTGTCGGTGGTCAGGGCGGAGACTAAGTCCTGGACCTGGAAGCCGTATTTGCGGTCGAACTCGTATTTCTGGTTCAGGGAGTCGAAGGCCATCCGCATCAGGCACTCGAAGGTCTCGAACACCCCCTTGCCCTGGCTGGCGACAGCCGCTAAGGTGGGGAAGCGGCTCTGGCCCCAGTCGTGGCGGATCTCTTCCAGCGACTTGATCTGGTCGAGGTCGCGCTTGTTGAACTGGATCACGATCGGGATCGCGTCAAAGTCAATCCCGTTGGCCTTGAGGTTCTCCTTCAGGTTCTTGAAGCTGATCGAGTTGCTGAGCGCCTGGCTCTTCTGCGAGTCGGCCACAAAGCTCACCGCGTCGGCCCCGGCCAGCACCGCCTTGCGGGTGGAGTTGTGGATCACCTGGCCGGGCACGGTGTAGAGCTTAACCTTGACCGAAAGGCCGGAAGGGGTCTTATACTGCAGCGGCAGCAGGTCAAAGAAGAGCGTCCGGTCGTTCTGCGTTTCCAGGCTCATCAGCCGGCCCCGGTGGTCCGGGCTGAACATCCCGTGCAACGCCTGCAGGTTGGTGGTCTTGCCCGACAAGGCCGGGCCGTAATAGACCAGCTTAACCGCCACTTCTTTAAACTCAAAATTCCACTGAACCACGGTCGCTCTGACCCTCCTGGAGTTTGTCCCTTGGCACTTTACCATAACCCGCTCGATCTTCCAAGCACTTTTTGCTTATGCTAAACTGGCAAAGATGAAAAGCAGCGCTCCGGCCACGGCCCTCCGCCTCCTGCTCGCTCTCGCCCTCGGGTTCTCCCTCGGCCGCTGCCAGGTGAAAACCCGGGCCGCGCCTCCCCCTTCGCCCCACCCCTATTTACCAATAGAGCCGGGAGGCGCCTGGACCTTGCAACTCACCCACTGGGAGTATCCTTCCCGGTTTGACTCGATGCCGCTGGTTTTTGCGCGGGAGGAGTTTTTCCGGATCGGCTCCATGGAGCAAAGGCCTGAAGGCTGGACCATCCGCACCGAGCCGGGGGTAGCATCTCTGCTGTTCCTGGGTGGTTTGGGCCTGGAACCGGCCGACCTGATCCAGGACAGCCAAGGCTTTTGGCTGAGAGAGCAGGCGAAAAAGAAAGACCCGGGCGTGCTCTTGCTCCCGGCCTCGCCGAGCGCGGGCCAGACCTGGTCCGCCCCGGCGCCCACCGGCATCGAAGTCCAGTGCCGGGTGCTGACCCTGGGCGAGCCTTTTTCCGCCGGAACAAGGATCGAAGTCCCCGACGCGCTCGCCCTGGAAATCAATTTTCAATCCGAGGGCCAGGCCGAGCGCCGGGTGCTGTGGCTCGGCCGCGGGCTCGGTCCCCTCTCGCTCGAAGCCTACACCGGCCCCCGCCTCCTGGACCAATGGCAGCGGACCGATCTTTATCCCTTTATCCGGCAGCCTTGATCTTCCCGCCGGCAGGATGCTCGCGAGCCTTATTTTTAAGCGACAAACTCTTCTTCGCGCAGGGTGGGGAATCCGAAGGCGAGGCCTATTGCCACGATCTCCGGCATTCGGAGCGAGGCCTGCTTCAATAGCTCGACCTGGCTGAGGGCCTGCCGGGTGGACCCGTCAAAAAGGATCCGGCCGCCGGCCATGAGCAGGGTGCGGCGGG
>MGQK01000049.1:10890-24946 GCA_001797815.1 Deltaproteobacteria bacterium RBG_13_61_14
TGCACCCGCTCGGCCACGTCCTGCTCACTCAGGCCGTAGTTCTTCGGCCCGAAGGCCACCTCATCAAAGACGCGGGGCGAAAAGATCTGGTGGTCCGGGTTCTGGAACACGAACCCGATCTCCCGGCCCAGTTCCGCCACCTTGCGGCCGAAGAGGTCCCGGCCGTCCAAAAAGACCGCGCCCGAGCTCGGCCGGAGCAGTCCGTTCAGGTTCTTGACCAGGGTGGTCTTACCCGAGCCGTTCTGGCCCACGATCGCGACAAAGTCGCCCTGCCGGATGCGGAGATCCACGCCGGAAAGCGCTTCCACACCGTTGGGATAGCGGTAAACTAAAGACTCGACCCGCAGGACTTCGGCGCCCAGGCCCTGCTCGCGGCGCTTATCCTCCGCCTCGATCGCGCGCTTCTTCTCTTCGGAAAAAATAAAACCCGCTTCGCGAATCGCTGAAATAGGAGTAGCACCGGTTTTCAACTCAGTGGCACCGGTTTGAAACCGGTGGCCCTTCAATCCGAGTCGCAGAGCGACCAGCACCGCATCCGCCGGCCTTACCCCCGCGCGCTCGAGCAACTCCGCGTCAGTTAGGATCGCCTCGGCCGGGCCCTCCGCAACTAGTTTCCCCTGATCCAGGACCACGATCCGGTCCGCCGGCTGAAGCTCCTCCGCCTCGTGCTCCACCAGAATGAGCGTCGTGCCGGCCTCCGCCAGTTTCCGCACCACCGCCATCACTTCCAGCTTGCCTAAAGGGTCCAGGTCGGTGGTAGCCTCGTCCAGGCAGAGGATCTGGGGCTTTAGCGCCAACACCGAGGCAAAAGCCAGCCGCTGCTTCTGGCCGCCGGAAAGGGTGGCCGGGTCGCGGCCGGCAAGACCGCTCAGCCCGACCGTAGCCAGCGCCTCTTCCACCCGCCGGCTGATCTCCTCCCGCGGCAGACCCAGGTTCTCAGGCCCGAAGGCCACGTCCAGGTCCGCCGCGGTGGAAAAGAGCTGGCTCTCAAAGTCCTGGAGCACCACGCCCACTTGGCCGGCCAGCTCGCCGGTATTTCGTCCGGCAATGTCCTCCCCGAAGAGCCGCACCCGGCCGGTAAAATCTCCCGGAAAAAAGTGGGGGATGATCCGGTTCAGGCAGAGCACCAGAGAGCTCTTGCCCGCGCCGGCCCGGCCGATGATCCCCACCACCTCGCCCTCGCGCTGAGTGAAATTGACGTCGGCCAGCGCCGGCCGCTCGGTGCGGCGGTAAGTGAAAGAGAGGTCCTTGATCTCGATTGCTTTCATTGAATGCAAAGAAGAAAGAAAGAAGGAAGAAAAGACTTATCCGCAGATTGCGCAGATTGACGCAGATTTCAGTAGAGAATATGAAAACTTTTTACTCTTTTTCTTAATCTGCGTAATCTGCGTAATCTGTGGATCTCTTCGTTTTTTTCCTATTCTTCGATAATCGCCACCGCCCGGATCCAGCCCGCGCTCGCCTTCTTGATCTTGATCGGGAAACATGCAAAAGTGAAACCAGTCGCCGGCACCTGGTCCAGGCGGGCCAGCTTCTCGATGTGGCAGTAGCCGCGCTTGATCGAGGCGAAATGGCCCTCCCAGATGATGCTCGGGTCCTTGCTCTGCTGGAACTCCTTGGCGATCAGCGGCAGCGGCCGGTCCCAACTCCAGGCGTCGGTGCCCACCACCTTGATCCCCTGTTCGACCAGCCAGAGCGTGGCCTCCCGGCCCATGCCGCAGCCCCGGATCAAATACTCGGGCTTGCCCCAATACTTATCCGCGCCGGTCATGACCAGCACGATCTCCCCGGGCTTCAAGGTATGCCCGATCTTCTTGAGCGCGGCCTGGAGGTCCACCGGCATCACCTTGTAGCCGTCGGGCTTGTCCCGCAGGTCCAGCACCACCCCCGGGCCAAAGCACCACTCGAGCGGGATCTGGTCAATGGTCAGCGCCGGCAGGCCGGCGTCCATGTAGGGGTGGTAGTGCCAGGGCGCGTCCAGGTGAGTGCCGGAATGAGTGGCAAGGGTGACCATCTCCACCGCCCAGCCCAGGCCCTGGGGCAAATCGCCCTCCGAGATGCCCGGGAAAAAAGCCCGCATCGAGAGCGCCCCGGCCTTGTGGTCCATATACTGGATCTGCGGGATCATCCCCGGCGGGTCCGAAGGCAGACCGTGCTCAATGGCGATGCTTAGGTCAATAAACTTTCGCGCCATGTAATCTCCTTATAATGTTTCAGGTGTCAAGTGTCAGGTGTCAGGGCATAAAGCCGCAACCGCCCCTGGTCACGGGTCACGGTTCTTCCTTCAAAGGCTCGGGCAAGATCTCGATCACAATCGTGCCCAGGTCAGCAACCGGGTTTTCATTGGAAAGCTCGATCCGGCCGGGAGGATTGTGGATTGCCACCAGAGCATAATTAGAAGGGATGACTTCAGGGTCAGCCATCAGGACGAGGTAGTAAAACCCATGTCCCAAATGATCAAATATAAACCGACCCTTTTCGTCAATGGAAGCTGTATCAACTAAATGATTGGTAACTTTGAAAGCTTCCCATCTTAAAATCCATTTCTGAGACCACTCGGCTTGTCTTAGAGAAGTGAACCCCAAAATCCCGACCCTGATCTTGCCCTTGTTGGGAGAAACTGTCTTTACCTCTCCCACGATAGTTCCTCGGAGAAGTGGAATATCGAGTGCTAGATTGTTGTCTTTGAATTTGCTTTCGCACTCTGACCGATATTCATCAAGATACTTTTCAGCCAGCTCTCTTTCTCCGAAATGATTCAGGCAGAAAGCTAATTTATTTTTCATGCAAGGTCCAATTTTCCATTTTGACTCGTCAAGGTAATCCATAAGATAGCTGATGTAGGGTTCTCTAACGGGAGATATCCGGAGGCGGAAGGTCTCTAGGGTTCTTTGGAGGTTTTTGGGCGGAATCGTGGCCGCCTGGTGTAGCCACATTGAGCCTTGTTCCGGCTCCATCAACAGGTAGTATCCATAACCGAGAAAAACTCTGGCAGAATTTGTATACGCTCCCTTTCCGTTCATTTTTTCCAGATAATTTTTCGTTTTCACCAGGTTGGCTTTGTTGTAGGAAAGGTTGGGATTCTCGTAACGGCCAGTATACAAGAATGGTTTTTCGCTGAAGGATTGATTAAGACTTACTTCTTCAATTGTTACTGAAGAAGGAGATTCTAAGAGGTCGAAATAAATCATGGTCTTTTCGTTCGTCTCCACGGTTTCCAGCGAAGCAGCTTCTTGAAGATTTAGCTTGCCGGTATCGTAATTCCTCTTTAGATAGGAATCGAAATATTGGATAATACCAAGCGGGACAATAATTGCTAGGAGGCCAAAGGCGAAGGTTTTTTTAGGAAGGATAGGTCTATTGGCTATGGGAATAAGGCGATAGAGAAATGGCAAAATACCGATCATGACTATTCCGATCAACATTGCCTCAGCCAAATGAATAGGAAAGCATAGCGGGCGGAAATACTCAAGCTCACCCTGATTCAGTGCAATGCTTGCGTTCCAGCCTATTTTAACAATATAGCCATAAGCTTTTCCGGCTACAAAAGTGATGGGAAGGACCAGGATTGCAAAGAGAACTTCTCTGAGGAGATAGTCTTTCTTAATGGATCTAAGATTAACGGAATAAATCTCCTTCGTGGCACGATCCCACTCTACGGATAGGATAAAAGCCACAAAATATATTAGAAGGAGAAGAAAGTTTTGTTGGTTATAGAGGTTAAGAAGCTTGAGAGTATCCTTAGAGAAAACAATAGAGTTAATCAGCCCTAACTGCGCGTTGGAACCTGCAACGGCGGCCTCAAATACAATGAACAGCAGGAAGAAATAACCTGCCAGCGATGGATATTTAATGGGATGGACATAAATGAATAAAAACTCTCTCAAATTGATGAAACCAGTTACCAGCAGGTAGAACATTGCCAGGAAAGCAAAGACCAATGAATATATTAAGATATCGGAATTTTGCGCCAAGAGACTAACGAATTGATAAATTTGATAATCCCGGGCGGGCAAGATACTGAATTCGATACTCGGAGCCCAGATCATTCCGGTAATAGCGAGGTAAGCCCATTTCGACAGCAGGGCAAGTCCGAAGATGGCAAATGCGATTCTGGCTAGTTTGGGCCTTTCCCGCCAAATGCTCTTGACTTGATCTTGCATGGATCATAGCCTCCTTCTATTTTGGAAGCAATTTCGGCTCATCGGTTTGGAGGACATCGAGCCCGATTTGTTTTTGCTGGAGGAGTTTGGCTTGGTCGTCCACCGGCATGGTCGCGACTTTGAGGCCTTTTTTGTGGGCCTTGGCGATGCGATGTTTGGTGGCAAAGCCGGCCAAGGTGCCGAAGCCGTCTGCCCCGGTGCGGCGGACCTGGCCCATGGTCAATGCCGGGTAGGGCCAGGAGACAAAAGTGACGAGATCCGGCCAGCGGCGCTCCAGCTCGCGGGTGAATTGCTTCTGGTAGGTCCCCACGATCCCCCGGTCGCGCATGCCATACTGATCGAGCAAGGCCA
This sequence comes from Deltaproteobacteria bacterium RBG_13_61_14, assembly GCA_001797815.1. GTDB lineage: Bacteria > RBG-13-61-14 > RBG-13-61-14 > RBG-13-61-14 > RBG-13-61-14 > RBG-13-61-14. The sequence goes on from MGQK01000049.1 coordinate 15,405, forward strand.
CCAGCTTCTCTCCGCGGTCCGGAGGCGCGCTCTTCATGTCCAGGTAAACCGCCAGACCCCGCCCCTGGGCAAGCTGTAAAACTTCTTCCAGGGTCGGAACCTCTTCCCCGTTCTTGGTGCGCAAGGATTTGATCTCGGAGAGCGTCATCTCCGCCACCTTGCCGCTCCCGTCGGTAGTCCGGTCCACCGTGAAGTCGTGCATAATGACATAGACGCCATCCCGGGTGAGCTTGGGGTCGCACTCGATCGCGTCCACCCCCAGATCGGCCGCGCGGGAAAAAGCGGCCAGGGTATTCTCGTCGAACTCGCGGTTGGCGCCCCGATGGGCGAGGGTCAGCGGCCGGCCCTCGGGCCAGACCTCGGTCCAAGCTGGAATAGCCATCAAGAGCAAGAAAATGAGCAATCCTGAGAACAGACCAACCCGGCTTGGTGATTTTGCAAAATTGCGTATTTTCATTTTTTCATCTCTCTGTGCTCTCTGTGTCTCTGTGTTTAATCTTGATCTTCGCCCCCAAATTCCTTTTGCAGCAGTTCCCTGGCCTGGCGCTGGTAGAGGCGGTTTTCCGGGACAGCCTCGGGCAAAAGGTCGGGCGAATGGCTCACCACCCATTCCAACTGTTTCTTCGCTTCCTCCCGCTTCCCGTCCTCCAGAAAGCTCTCGGCCATGTAGAGCCGGGTCATGAAAAAGTTAGGCTCGACTTCCAGTGACCTCTTGTAGAGATCAATCGAGTCCTCCAAGGTGAAGCGGGCCATCCGCCGGCCCAGGCTGGGGATTTCGTGGACAAACCTCCCCCAGTAGCGATAGACCCCGCCGTGGTAATACTTGTAATCCTGGCGGGTCACCTCGGTCATGGCCTTGATGCAAAGCCCGAAATCAAAGGTGCCGGAGAGCAGGCCCTTGATCTCGGTGACCCGGCCGTTGTTGACCGTGGCCCAGAAGTTGCCCCCCACGCTTTGGGGGTTGACCTTCATCGCCTGCAGGGCCGCCTCCTTGCCCTCCTCAAATGCCTGGAGCCGCGGCTCTTTTTCCTTGAGCGGGATCAACTCGCCCAGGTAATAGCCGGCCAGCGCGGTCTTGACCCACAGCTCTTCGCTCCGGGGATTGGCCCGGGCCGCCTCCGCGTAACAGCGGAAAGCCTGCCCGGCAAAAGTTCGCTCTTCCCGCTTGGCCCAAAGCTCGTCGCAGGTGTCGCTAACGGCCGCGGAATGTCCTTGATCGCCCATGACCAAAAGCAGCATGATCATCGGCCAAGCCTTTTTCATGATTAACCCCCTCGCTGGGTGACCGGCCCCCAACCTCAGGCCATGGACATGGGACTGCGGCAGTGATCCGCGACGACTCGACTGCCTTCGACAGGCTCAGGCCCCGAGCTTGTCGAGGGGAGCTCGCCGAAGTCCGAAGAGCGGCTTCGGCTACCCTATTAGATTGACAGACAGGAATGTCTGTCCCACCACCCTACTACCTTGACACCTTGACACCCTGGCACCTTCCTATGGCCGACGCATCAAAATTTTTCCGGGCAAGACCTCGAAGCTCGCCGGCAGCAGGCCGGGTTGCTCGCCGTCCACGTCCAGGAGCACGCGCTCGCTGGAAGTCGCGACCACTTTTTTGCCGCGCAGGAACTCGACCTTGGCCATGCTCAGGTGCCGGCCGGAGTAGATCAGCCCGCCGAACTGAAGTCGCTCCAGGAAGGTAAGGTCGCCGACGATGACCACGTCAAAGAGGCCGTCGTCCAGGATGGCCTGGGGCGCGGTCTGCATGCCGGCGCCGAAGAAGCGGCCGTTGGCCACGGCCACATTGAAGACGGTGCGCTCGAGGAGAGGGCCATCGTCCACCTGGAGGCGCACCGGCTGGTTGGTGTAGCTGAGGGTGGCCCGCACCGAGCCCAGGATAAACGACACCTTGCCGCCCAGTGCCTTGGTGGTGTTGTTGACCACGTTGTCGGCATGGCCGCCGATGCCGAAGCTGGCGATGTTGATGTAGTAGCGCTCCACGTCGCGGCCCTGGTGGTCCCGTAGGGTCATCCGGCCGCAGTCGGTGGGCTTGGCCCGGGCCTCGGCCAGGATCTGCAAAGCCTCGGCGTAGGCGCGCGGGATCTGGGCGGTCTTGATGAAGTCCGAGCCGGTGCCGGAGCAGACCACCCCGAACTGGGCCTCTGGGTTCACCAGCTTCCCGTCGGCAAAGAAACCGTTCACCACCTCGTTGTTGGTGCCGTCGCCGCCCAGGCTGACGATCAGCTCGGCCCCGGCATGGAGCGCGGCGCGGGTGAGCTCGACCGCGTGCCAGGTGCGCTCGGTCAGCGAGAAGCCGATCGGGCCCAGGAGCTTCTCGGCGCTTTGCTTGATCTCCGGCCAGACCCGGCCGGTGTAGCCCCCGGCCGAATGGGGATTGACGATGAAGTGGATTTGGGCGGGCATGGGGAAACTATAAATAAAAAGCCAGAAAAAGTAAACGAGGGGTTGATGGCCTGCCATCTTTTCCGTTTCCGTTTCCGTGAATGCGAACGAAGACAAAGGTTGCGCGGGTGAGGGCACCCACGCCCCTAATGAGGGCGCCCGCGTCCCCTAAGAAGCTGAAAAAATTAAACCACTAAGACACGAAGAACACAAAAAATACTTACACAATTTTCTTTCTTCACACTTTGAGCCTTAGTGTCTTTGTGGTTATCCAGATTTTTTCGGTTGGGCTTGAGTTCCTGCTCGGATGCTTGCACAATAGAGGGAATGTCAGGCCAGGTTTACCGGGTGGAGAAGCTGGTGGCCGGGGGCGACGGGATCGTGCGGGACCGGTCGCAGACGATCTTTGCGCCGTTCGTGATCCCGGGCGAGCAGGTTCGGATTGAAGTCCTGGCCGGCAGCCGCCGGCCGGTGCGGGCCAAGGTGACGGAGCTGGTCTCGGCCTCGCCGGACCGGGTGGAACCGCACTGCCCGCTGTTTATGACCTGCGGGGGCTGCCAGCTCCAGCATATTGCCTACGGCCGGCAATTGCGACTCAAGGAAGAGATCCTCGCCGAGAGCTTGACCAGGATCGCCAAGATCGAAACGGAAGTGAAGCCGATGCTGGCTTCCCCCCTGCCCGATCACTACCGGAGCCGGATCAAGCTGCAGGTGCGCGCCGGCCGGGCGGGTTTCTTCGGGGTGGATCACCGGAGTTTGGTGCCGGTCACATATTGTTATCTGGCTTACGAAGGCATCAACCTCGCCATTCCCCAGGCAGCGGAGTTGATCGCGGCCGAGCGTCCGAAGACCGTGGAGTTGATCGAAGATGCCGACGGGGCCCTGGTCGCGGTGGTGGAGTCCGGGCGAAAGGAAAAAATTTTTTATCGCCGCGAAACCGGCTGGTGCCATGACCCCGCGCGCCAGGTTGCGTTCCGACAGGTGAACCCGGCGCAGAACGAGGTTTTGCGGAGCATCGTTGCCGAAGCCGTCGGGCGAATCCAGCCCGAAGGCGTCATCGAACTTTACGCCGGCGCGGGCAACCTGACCGGGGAGCTGATGCGGCATTGCACCTGGATCGTGGCGGTGGATTCGGACCGGGCCGCGGTGGCCCTGGCCCAGGAGCGCTTTTCCTTTGCTTCGCCGGCGCCGGTGAATTTTCTCTGGCAGAAGGCCGAGGACTTCCTGGCCTCGGAATGGGCGCAACGGATGCGACCGGAGCTGGTGGTCCTGGACCCGCCCCGGACCGGGGCCAAGCCGGCCATCCCCGGCGTTGTCCAGCTCCGACCGGAGCACATCCTCTACGTTTCCTGCGACCCGGCCAGCCTGGCCCGGGACCTCAGGGAACTGGCGGACGGAGGCTATCACCTGGAACAGGTGATTCCTTTGGACATGTTCCCGCAGACTTCGCACATTGAATCGGTGGCTTTGCTCTCGAAATTAGAAGGAGGTTGATCCATGCCGATCATTCGCACTCCGGAGGACCGATTTGCCAACTTGCCCGAATTCCCCTATCCACCCCATTACCTGGAAATCGAAGGCGTGCGCATCCATTACCTGGATCAAGGCCAGGGCGAAGTGGTCCTCTGCCTGCACGGCGAGCCGAGCTGGTCGTTCCTCTATCGCAAGATGATCCCCATCCTCACGCCCCAACACCGGGTGGTGGCGCCGGACTTCATCGGCTTCGGCCGCTCGGATAAATATACCGAGATCAAGGAATACAGCTTTGCCATGCACCGGGACATGCTCATTCAGTTGATCAAGGCACTCAAGCTGGAGGGGATCACGGTGGTGGTGCAGGACTGGGGCGGGCTGATCGGGCTTCGGGCGGCGAGCCTCAAGCCGGAGCGCTTTGCCCGCCTGGTGATTATGAACACCGGACTGCCCACCGGCGAGAGCAAAATGACCGACGCTTTCCACGCCTGGCGCAAGTTTGCCGAAACCGCGGCAGACCTGCCCATCGGCAAGATCGTGCAGTCGGGCTGCGCTCAGGGCAAGGAGATGCCGGCAGAAGTGATCGCAGCCTATGACGCGCCGTTCCCCGGGCCGGAATACAAGGCCGGCGCCCGGGCCTGGCCGCTTTTGGTGCCGGTCACGCCGGATGACCCGGCCGCTCAGGAAATGCGAGAGGCGCGGGAGGTCTTGAGGAAGTGGACCAAGCCGGCGCTGGTGATGTTCTCGGACGGCGATCCGATCACCAAGGGAGGGGACGGGTTTTTCCGGGCGTTGATCCCTTCTGCCCGGGAGCAGCCGGAGATCACGATCCAGGGCGCGGGGCACTTTTTGCAAGAGGACAAGGGCGAGGAAGTGGCCCGAAAGGTCCTCGACTTCATGGCGCGCACACCGCTGAAATAAGGTTTGGCTTGACCGATAAGGGTTAAATTTTTTGGTTTCAAGCTTGATAAAAATGATCGGATAATGTTACCATTGGGGCACACCGGGAACCTAAAGGAGGGAAAAACGATGCGAAGGATGAAGAGTCGGAGAGGGGTCTTGCTTGCGGCTGCATTGCTGATGGCCATCATCTGTCTGGGCCCGAAGATGCGGGCGGAGGAATCCAAGCAGTGTTTCGGCCACTCCATTCCTCCTTTCCCAGAGGTCTTCCTCAAGCTGTTCAAGGCCACGGCGGATCAAATGAGCCTGGATCAGTTGAAGACCACCTCAACCCAGCTCTCGGACCGGGAGCGGGCGGCGATCAGCTATTACCTGGGGGACGAAGGCCATAAGCGGCTTCTGGAGGGGTATCCCCCGGGAAAGAAAGACGTGGAAGAAAAGAGGGCCTTCCTGGAGGATAAATACATCCTTCACACCGAGATCTCGCCGGATTACGATTTCAAGGGCCTCTATCCCCATATTCTGGCGGTTTCCAATAACAACCTGACCCTGGAGCAGTTGCAAAAGACCCTGGACGCCCTCACCGCTGCAGACCTGGCCAGCCAGAGTTTTTACATGGGCGAGGAGGGTCGCAAGGCGTTATTTTCCGAGATGACCTTGGATCGGGTGGCAGAGGTCTTGAACCGCACCGAGGACTGGGTGTTGATCGAGACCGGGAAAAGAAGATACGACCAGATCTCGGACTATACCAGCATTCTGTATAAACAAGAACGCTTGGGCGATAAACTCCAGGGCGTGGAAAAAATCCTGCTCAAGTATCGGGAAAAGCCGCACGGCATTTACATGAAATGGCTGGAAGGGCCGTGGGCCGGCCGGGAACTGGTTTACAGCGAGAAGGCCCTGGGCGCGGGCAAGGTCCGGGTCCGGGAGAGCGGGTTTTTGGGAATAATCCCGGTGACCCTGCCGGTGGACTCGGAACTGGCCAAGCGCGGGTCCAACCACATGGTCACCGAGATCGGCTTGAAATACCTGCTGGGCATGATTGAGAAGGATTATCGGAGCGCGGCGCCCAAAGGCGAGTTGCAACGGATCAACCGCGGCATGGTGGAGGTGGATGGCCGCAAGGTCTTCCAGACCGAGAGCATCCTGCCCCAAGATCCGGTCAAGGGCTATTACTGTTACCGGATGGAGCACTACATTGACTTTATCCGCTCGCTGGAAATCAAGGCGGTGGTCTATCGGTGGGACAACCAGCTCTACGAGTCCTATACTTACACCCAGATCAAAATCAACTCCGGTCTCACCGACCGCGACTTTGATCCGGAGAACCCGGATTATGATCTGGATTAGCGCGGCCTCGTAAAAGTCCGCCGGAGAAGGCGGAAAGAGGCTTATCCGGTCACTTCATTAATCCAGTCCAAGTAAGCCGGGTTGCCGTCGGTGATGGGGAGCGCGATGATCTCCGGCACGTCGTAGGAATGGAGCGCCTTGATCCGCGCCAAGAGCGCCGGGATCAACTCGCTCCGGGTTTTGATGATCAAGAGGCATTCCTCGGCCTGGTCCACCGCCCCTTTCCAGGTAAAGATGGAGGTCACCCCCTGGATAATGTTCACGCACGCGGCCAGGCGGTCCTCCACGATCTGCCGGGCAATCTTTTCCCCTTCCTCCTTGCTCCCGGTCGTGCAAAAAATTACAAAAAATTTAATCTCCTCTTCATACTCCTGATATTCTGTTACCATGGCTCCTGCTCCTTTTTGGCCACTATATATTGTGGTTATTCACAGTTCTATTCACAATATGTGGATAACTAATTTTTGGGAATTTCCATTAAAATCAAGGCCGGATATCCCTCCCTTTCATAAAGGGCCTTTTCTTTAAACACCCATTCTTTCAGCTCCGGCCAGTTCTCCGGCGCGCGGCTCCGGAGGTGGGCTTCTTCAAAGAGGAAATAGTGGATATCTTTCAGAACGGCAAATTTTTCCAATTGCTCCGGGGTTTGAATCTCGGGCGGAAGGGGAATCCATTGATAGGGCAAATGAAATCCATACAAAGTCGCAAGATTGGAAATAATTTTTATCTCTCCTGCCGGGTTTTGGTTGAGGATGGCCGCGTCCACCTCTTTCACCCGGCATTGGAATCTTTCCAGGGTCACGTAAAAGCCCCAGGTTGAGAGCAAGGCCAGGGTGAGCGCGAGAAAAGCGGCCATCATGTATTTCCTTGCGCCGGCCGGCTGAAACCATTCGGTGATTTTAACCAGGGCGATGGCGGCGATCGGCAGCAGGGGCAGAAGGAGGCGGAACGAGCTAACGGCCATGGCCCCGGCCGCGGCGTGGAGCGCGGCGTATCCGATCAAGAAAAAGGCAGGGGCCGAGAACCGGCGGGCCCGGAGCCGGCCGGGCTGCCACGCGAGCCCGGCCAGGATTCCGAGCCCGAGGATAGCGAGGATAAAGAAGAAGATCAGGCGCAGCTTGGGCCCCGGCTCCAGGGTGATCAAGACCGGCTGGATGCCCAGGGCGAGCAGGGGCAGGCGCAGGGCCAAGATCGCGGCTTCCCTGGTCCAATGATGTAAGAACCGCTCCTTGTCCTGCTCAATGATCTCGAGCAAGTTGTCATGCTGGTCGGCCTCGGCCCAGTTTTGCGCCCAGTTGCCTTCTCCGTGCATTCCCATCCAGATATTTTTGGCATGGCCGGTAGGAAAGAGGGCATGCTGCTGCGAGAGGTTGAGAGCCAGTTGCGGGGAAGCGGCTGCAAAAAAGCCGAGGACGAGCATGATCGCGCCGAGCGCGCCCTTGATCCGGCTCTTTTTCGAGTTGGGCGCTATGGCCATGAACACGGCCATCCAGGGGAGTGCGATCAGGGCCTGGTAGCGGAGATCATAGGCGAAGCCGGCGGCAAGCCCGGCCAGCAGGGGCGCTTCCAGGTCGGCATGCCGGAGCGCTCGAAAGAGGAGGACAAAACTCGCGAGCTCTAGGGTGGTCCAGGGCAGGTCGGTTCCGCACAGGATCCCGTATTGGGCAAAGTGCCAGTTGGCCGCGCAGAAGACCTGGGCCAGCACCGCGGGCCCGGGCGGCAAAAAGATCCGGGCCAGCGCATATACCAAAACCAGACAGACGACCGCGGAAAGAGCGGCCAGGATCTGCCCGGCGGCAAAGAGCGAGATCCCCAGCTTGGACAGCAGCCAGAGGAGAAAGGGATAGCCCAAGGGCACGAACTGCTCCCAGGTCAAGACCCTGCTCAAGGAGCTCGCATGGTCTGCGTAGCGGGGAAAGTCAATTTCCACGGTGAAGGTGAGGTAGTTGTGAAGCGGGGCCAAGGCCAGGATCACCATGCCGAAGACCATCGGGACCAGGGCCGGGAGCAACAAAGGTGAGCGGGTGAGGCTTTCGGCCGTGAGCTCCCCTCGGCTATCTCGGGGCATCGGTTTCGACCCGAGCTCCCCTCGGCCTGAGTGCTCGGGACCGAAGGCACCGTCGAGGGTGAGCTTGTCGAATGCAGCCGAACGGGCGCCCACTCCCCCCGGGACAGAGGGATCGGAGGTCACCAGGATTCCTTGAGCAATTGGGTGATCACTTTGTCCAACCGCTCTTGCAGGTGCTGGGGCGAGGAGGAGGCGCCCTTGTTCACATACATGGCCGGCCGACAAAAGGTCAGCACCTTCTTGAAGCTCTCATCGCAGCGCTTGCTGGTGAAAAAAAGGATCGGCGCCGGGGACAGGTTGCGGCCCTTTTCGTGAGCGCGGAGCGCCACTGCGGCGCTGACCCCGTTCAGGACCGGCATGATCACGTCCAGGATCACCAGGCCCACGGCCTGCTCATTCTGCCGCGAGCGCGCGTAGGCGGACAGGAACTCGTAGCCGTTGCGGCAGGAAATGACCCGGCGGGAAAGCCCTCGTTCCACCAGGGAATCCTTGAGCATCTCCCGCAAGAGCGAGACGTCTTCGGCGAGCACGATCGTCTCGATCGGCGGCTCCGGCGCCTCGGTCAGATTTTCCTCCAAGAGCGGGGCCGGCGCCGGCGCGGCGAATTCGCCGGGCATCTCGGCCATCACGCTGTCAAGGCCGGTCGCATCATCCATCGAGAAATCCCCGGGCTCCGGCTCCGGCGGTTCCACCAGGTGCAAGGGAAACGCGGGCGCCGGCTGGGAAAGGGTCTGCGGACTTTTTTTGCTGCCCAGGAAGGAGTTGCAATGCGGGCACTTGAGCAACTCCTCCCCCGCGATCCCGATGCTGATCTCCCGGGCTTCCACCTCTTCGCCGCAGGATATGCAATAGACCTTCATGTTTCCTTTCAAGGCTCCGGAATGAAAGCCATTATAGCACACGCTCCGCCGGGAATGTCCATCGCTTTCTGGAAATCCATAATCCCCCCCCCCTTCTTCACGGGGGGCAGTTCAGGGTTTGCGGCGGGGCCGTGCCCGAAGGAAGTCGGGCGGACCAGTTTTCCAAACCACCTTTCCCCTCCCCGAAAAAACTATCGCGCCCAAACCTGTGCCCAAGAGCTGCGTCCGGTTGATCCGGATGATCCACTTTTTTTCATTTTTCTCTTGACAAGCTTCGGAAAATCCTCTATATAAAGAGGCACTAACGAAGTCAGCCAGAACCTTAACCAGGCCCTCACGCCCTGTCCAAGAAAAGGGCAGAAAAGAGCACGGCAATGGAGAGGCCGCCGTCTCTAAATCAGGATCCCAGGATCCGCGACCAATCAAGCCGCATCATGGCCCAAAGAACAAAGTGCGGCTTTTTTTGGGCTGAAAATTTTTGCGGAAGATATCGG
>MGQK01000050.1:0-456 GCA_001797815.1 Deltaproteobacteria bacterium RBG_13_61_14
CAGCGGCGGAAAGCAGTGGCGCGGGTCCATTACCAAGAGCGGCAACAGCCACGTGCGGCGCGTCCTGGTGGAAGCCGCCTGGCACTACCGGCATTCCCCCGATCGACGGGAGCGGCCATCAAGAAGCGACGGGAAGGACAACCTCCGGAGGTGATCGAGACGGCGAGGAAAGCGGAACGGAGGCTTTATAAAAAGTTCACGCGCCTGGTGATGCGCGGGAAGAAAACCACCGTGGCCGCCACCGCTGCAGCACGGGAGTTGGCGGGGTTTGTCTGGGCGATCGGCCGGATCGAATACGACACGAGGACACCCAAGATCATGGAGCTTTTGCGGTGGACGCGGAGGCGCGGAGAAGGAACGGAGAATCCTCGACAGCGGTATGCGGCGCGCCGAAAGGCCAAGACCCGCGTGGCGAGAGCGAGGCAGCTCCCGACGGATCATTGTCTTGCGGTCAAC
>MGQK01000050.1:502-860 GCA_001797815.1 Deltaproteobacteria bacterium RBG_13_61_14
CCGCCGCGAAAGAAGGAGGTTGAGAACCCGACGGCCCGAAAACCTAAAAGAAAAGACAAAGATCAAAAACCACTTGACCGGTCATTCCATATCAACGCTACGGTTAAGCCGAGGGGCCTCAAGGACCAAGGGCAGGGCAGCCGCCGGCTTCAACCGCTTGTTATGCGCTTCTATGGTGAAAATATCTCTGCCAACACCGACAACACCTTTGTCTGTGTTTCCGTATCGATCCTTCCCAATCTTTGGGCGAGCCTGGCTTTGTCGACCGTCCTGATCTGGTCGAGCACAACCTGCCCTTGTTTGCCGCGGAGACGGCAGAGCACACGTGTCGGATAGGCCCGTCCCTTGGTAGTCATCG
>MGQK01000050.1:869-4576 GCA_001797815.1 Deltaproteobacteria bacterium RBG_13_61_14
ATCGCCCCGCTCGGCCATGGACTTAAATTTCTCCTCCCAGCCCTTGCGAGGTCGTGAAGCCGTTTTGATGATGATCGTATTGCCTCGAACTTCCATTTCCACCTCTCCGGACAACCGAGTCTGTTCCAACAATACCTTGGGAATACGAACCCCTTGGGAATTGCCTATGCGGATGATATTGGCCTTCATCGAAATCTCCTCGCTGCGCCTCCCATGATGATTACAATGTAATTACTTTCGTTTCTCGTGTCAAGGGCGCAGCATAACCCCGAGAACGCGCATAACGCCCGAGCTCAGCTGTTTGGCATGAGCTTGCCGAAGCAACCCCTCCTTCTTGCAAGCGAGTGACAAGTCAGCTGCACCGAGTTGTTATGCGCCGGGTTCCGGCACGTCGAGATCGCGGCAAATCTTTTACGCGAGGAAATTGGTGATCTCTCTATGGCGAAGAACAGTGGATGTTTTGCGAGCGGTGCGGTTGACGTAGACGCTGTGACTGCCGCCTTCGCGGAGAAGTTCACATCCGTGACCCTCCAGGTGGCGAATCAGGTCGATGCGTTTCACGCCGAGATTTTAAGGGGCTCCCGAATTACCTTCTTCCCCCGAAGTTCCTCTGTGGAAAGCGTACGATTTGCTTCAAGCACGAGCAGGGCAGCTTCCTTCAGATTCGATCGGGCTTCTTCGAGTGTCGCACCTTGTGTGTTGGCTCCCGGCAGCTCCTCGATGAAAGCGATATACCCCTCAGGAACCTTTCGAAAAACAGCGGTCAGCTCAAGCTTCATGTTCCCTCCTTCATGGAAGGATAGCCCATTTCGGTTTTCCATGAAATAGCTGTGCGCATAGCGCGACGGCTAAGCTGCGGGGCCATGCGAGAAACAGGGCAGGGCAGCCGTCAGCTTCAGCCTGTTGATATACGCCCATTCATTTAGCTGGCCCTCTTGATATTCGTGCCGTATGCCATACGGCAACAATAAAAACGGTTTTCTCCTCAACACGATAGAAAAACCTATACGGTAATTGCCGGTTTTCAGATTGATTCACCCCCCGCTTTTCAGAATCATTCACCCCCCTATTCCCCGGTCTGCGTGACCGGATGAGAGGAGCGCCCCCGGGGGATCTTCCTACCGGGTTCTTACCACGTCATCTTCGGTTCTGTCTACCGCGGCGGCGCGATCTGGACGGCGCCGGCTGCGGATTCGGTTCGGTTTCGGCTGTGCGCTTTGGCTTCATCCTCGGCCGGTACGATTCTCCCTCGACCACGAGATCGTAGGAGTTGTTCGTGAAGCGGTCGATGGCGCTCTGGGCGCGGACCGGATCGGCGAAGGTGGGCAGCCACTCGTCGGGGCCGCGGTTGGACGTAACGATCATGGACCCGGCGCGATGCCGCTCGGTCAGCAGTTCGTAGGTGTCCCGGCTCTCGGTGGCGTCCATGGCATCGAGGGCGAAGTCATCGACGATGAGCAGATCCACGGCGACGAGTTTGCGCAGTTCGGCCTCGTAGGAGTTGTCGAACCGGGCGTGCTTCAGGTTCTTGAGCATCTGGTCGGCGCGAAGGGCCAGGACCGAGTACCCCCGGCGACAGGCGATGTGTCCGATGGCGTGGGCGAGAAAGGTCTTCCCGACGCCCACCGGGCCGACGATGGTGACGTGTGCGGACGCCTCGATGAAGCGTAAGGAGGCCAGTTCGTTGAGCAGGGTCCTGTCGTAGTGGACGCACGCGGTTTCGTCCCAGCGTTCCAGGCACATGGCGGGATCCAGGCGGGCCCGCTGGGCGCGGATCGTGGCGGCCTGCCCGTCGCGGCGGGACGCCTCGTCGGAGAGGACGAGCAGCAGGAAGTCCTGGTGGGTCATCTGCTGCTTTCGGGCCAGCGTGAACCGCTCGGGCAGGGTGTCGAGCATGCGTCCCAGCTTGAGCCGGCGCAGCACGGTCTTTACGTCTTGCGAAACGATCTCCTGGGTCATGGGGCATCTCCTTTGTCGGGTGGTTTCTCTCCGCGCGGGACCATGGGCAGGGCGTATTGCGAGGGCGGCCGCAGGTAGCGGGCCAGAGGGATCACCCGATTTGTTCCCATGGTGACCGGCGGCACCGGGCCGTTCTTCAGCGCCCGCGCCAGGCGCTTCACGTCGGCCAGGCCGAAGCCCAAGGCTTCCGCGCACGCCTCCTGGACGCGTGCGGATCCATACCGGCGGCACAGCCCCAGCAGGGCGTAGACACGGCGCATGCGGGTCCAGGGAAGCGGTCCTTCGAGGAGGGCGTCGGCGAAGCGCCCGACAGCCTCGCCGTGCTGTGCCGCCCGGCGCTTCAGGAAGTCCAAGTCGCGCAGGGCAAGGGCGGCCTGCTCGGCGGGGAAGTCAGCCGGGTCCGTGGAGCGCCCTCCCGGGGGTTTGCGAGGGTGGACCTTGACCAGGACCCGGTTCTCGTAGAAGCGCACCGTCGTGCGGGTAGCGACCGCTTCGAGCGTCTTGCCGACGAAGTCGCGGGGCAGCGAGTAGATCGCCTTGGCCACGGCGGCGTGCTGGTCGCGGTGCACCTTCGGGGTCGCCCGCAGCGGCACTTCGTAGGCATCCGTCGGTGCCGGGAGCAGGCATCCCTTCTCCTCGGCGCTGAAGTGCTCCAGCGGCATACGCTGCGTCCGCGTGTGCCGGTGCATGCCGTACTCGGTGGTGCACCACTCCCGGGCGCGACAACGCGCCTCTTCAAGGGTCTTGAACTTCTCGCCGGCGAAGCAGTCGTCGCGGGTAGACTGGACGGCCCGCTCGACCCGGCCCTTGTCCCGCGGGGCGCGTACCCGGGTGGGGTCGATGAAGAAGCCCCGATTCTGGGCGTACTCCTGGAAGGTGATGTTGAGGCCCGGATCGAGCGGGTCGGCGATGTTCACGATCGCCTTGGTGTTGTCCGGAATGACGACTCTGAATATCCCGCCAAAGTATTTCCAGGCGACCTCGCACGCAAAGATGGCGTCGGCGGTTTGCTCCGTGAAGACCGGGTATACGAAGCGGTGGCGAGTGAGGACGGAGGTGAAGAGGAACGCTTTGAAGCGGCGGCGCTTCCCCGTTTCATCCGGTTCGAGCGATCCCATCCGGCCGGTGTCGAGCTGAAGCTCCTCGCCGGGCCCGCAGTCGGCGACCGGGATGGTGAGCCTGCGTTTGCCGAACCCGAGTTCCGAGTAGGCAAAGCGATGCAGGGTCGGGTAACTGACGTCGATTCCTTGTCGCAGGAGCAGCTTGCGCACCTTGGTCAACCGGATGCGCTTCTCGATCAAGCGGGCGATGGTCTCCCGGTGCTGCTCGCAGATCGCCCATCCCTCTCCGCGGGGACGCCCCGGGCCTGTTCCGAGGGCAGCCAGAACGTCCGACATCTTCTCATCGGTCAGAACGTCGACGCCGTCGGCGGCGTGAAGCCCGCATTGCTGTGCAACCAGGATGTAGCGACGGATCGTGTTGCGATCGAGTCCGACCCACCGTCCCATCGCTTTCCGGGATTGGCCGGACAGCCACTGCCTCAAGACTTCCTTCACTTCGATCATCGTGACCTCGCGGTATGCCATGGTCCCTCCTGGCCTTGCCCCAGGAAGGGCAGGCGCAAGGAGGGTCATACCATCCGGGCACGCAGGGGGGGGTGAATGATTTGAAAAACTCGACCCGAGGGGGGTGAATGATTATGAAAAAATCAGCTCAAAGGGGGTGAAAGGTTCTGAAAACCGTCAATC
>MGQK01000050.1:4595-4912 GCA_001797815.1 Deltaproteobacteria bacterium RBG_13_61_14
ACGAGACCGAATATGAGCTTTTCTATAGTCTCCAGAGGACAAAACTGAAAGAAGGTGGGCGTTTGGGAGGAGACACTCTCGTAGATCTGGACATTCATCATCTCCACATCGGTGGAACCTACCTGTTCCCGGGAGAGAGGTTACACCCCTTCATCAGCGGGGGACTCGGCCTGACCTTCTTTGTCCCGGACGGGCCCGGGCTGGACTCGGAAACCCATTTCTCCGTCTCCCTTGGGTTCGGTGCGAAGATTCCGTTCTCAAAGAGGGTTGGGCTACGCGTTGAGGGGAGGGGATTTCTGACGATTCTCCCGGAAAAC
>MGQK01000050.1:4941-5231 GCA_001797815.1 Deltaproteobacteria bacterium RBG_13_61_14
TGCGGTATGTGATGTGCGGGTGCAAGGGGATGTATTCGGCCAAGTCGAACTGATGGCGGGGATCTCCTTCGGGTTCTAATGGACTCCCCGCCAAGACGCCCCGTGGTTTCGGCATGCAGAAAATCAGACCGTAATGGTTATTTGTCCCCCTGAGTCGTCCGTCGTCCTGTCCCTCTTCCCCCACAGGGTCGTATTTCCTATGATGAAAACTGGCGGCCGAAAGAACCTGCGCAAGGAAGGGAAGGCTATTCTGCGACGAAACGAGGGCGAAGGGGAGAGGGGAATCGGCA
>MGQK01000050.1:5269-5411 GCA_001797815.1 Deltaproteobacteria bacterium RBG_13_61_14
TCACCGGCGCGAGCGGCAACATCGGCGCAAGGCTGTGCAAGAACCTCGCGGGGAAATACGAACTCGTCCTGCTCGACCGGAAGAAGGGAAGCACCGGGGATATACGGCACGCGGATTTCCGGGCGTACGACCCACGGTGGGT
>MGQK01000051.1:0-356 GCA_001797815.1 Deltaproteobacteria bacterium RBG_13_61_14
CCGGAAAAAAATCGGATCGGGCTGCTCCGATGGACTTCCTGATCCGTGGTCCTTTCCGGCATTCTCGTTCTTCCTCGGTTAATCGCGTGAAGTCTCCGGGGTATTACTTAATAGAAATTAGGCGCCGAAGTTAAGCCGAATTATGAAAGGATTAAAGGGAAGTCCTGGCCCCTTTAGAGGCGGGCTGGCGGTCAGCCGGAGCGCCGCGCCTCGACTAAACGCTTCAGCTCCAGAGCATTGGCCGGCGCATGGCCGCCGAGGTCGTTGTTGAAGTAAGCATAAACGTCTTTCCCCTCCCCTAACCACTTCCGAATGAGCCCGGCGTCGGTTTCCAGTTGCTCTTTGGAATAGCAGCC
>MGQK01000051.1:428-593 GCA_001797815.1 Deltaproteobacteria bacterium RBG_13_61_14
GCCTTGGGGCTGGTCGGCGCGGCACACGGTCATACCTGCGTCCGCCAAAATTCGATAGGTCTCGGAATCAAACCAGGTGGGGTTGCGGAATTCGAAGGCGTGGCGGGTGCCGGGGAAGCCGGAGAGGATCTGGACAAACGCCTGGAGCCGCGGGAGGTCCTTTTT
>MGQK01000051.1:614-2177 GCA_001797815.1 Deltaproteobacteria bacterium RBG_13_61_14
AGGTCACGTTCAATTCCACCGTGGAAAATTTTTCCGCGTAATACTCGAGCCATTGGCGCTGGGCCAGGCCCGGAGGATAAAACACCCCGTCCTTCCAGTGGGAGTAACTGAAACCCGAGCAACCGATCCAAACCCGGCCGGACTTTCGGGGCATGGCTTTCTCACTATAGCCGGAATTTTCCAGCTTGGGAAGGAGCCTGACCTTGAGCGGGCAAGTGGATCAGAAGGCTTTTTCCGCGCTTGCGCTTTTTCGGTGAACTCGATAAAGTTGGCAGGATCGAAGAGCAAGCGCTCTTCAGGAGGGAAGGATGAGAGTCTGGGCGGCATGGGTCCTCGGGATGGCCGTGGCGGGGAGCGCGCCGGCCGCGGATCCTCCGGCTCCGGTCAGCCTCCGGGTCGAGTATCAGATCGCACCTTTGGCGGTGGATGCGCGCCAACCCCGCTTTTCCTGGGAGCTCGCCAGTCCCGAGCGGGGCACGCGACAGACCGCTTTCCAGATCCTGGTCCGGGAAGGCGGCGGGGACCCGGGCGGCGCGGGCAAGGTCTTCTGGGACAGCGGCAAGGTTGCTTCCTCGGACAACGTGGCCGTTCTTTACGCCGGGCCGGCGCTCAAGAGCCGCACGCGCTATTTCTGGCAAGTGCGCGCCTGGGACCAGGAGGGCAGGGCGAGTCCCTGGAGCGAGCCGGGGACCTTCGGGACCGGGGTGCTCGATCCGGGCGAATGGATCGGACAATGGCTCTGGGAAGATGAGGAGGTCACGCCCAACGACTACGCCTGCTTCCGCTTCACGGTGGACTTGCCCTCCGCGCCGGCCGAGGCCATCGCCCTGGTCTCGGCCCACAACTTCTTCACCTTGTTCGTGAACGGCCAGCGGGTGAGCGGCTACGTCAATCCCGGCTCCAGCAATCCTTATCAGCATAAACTCTACCTCGCTTATGCGATTGCGCCTTACTTAAAGCAGGGCCCCAACGTGATCGCGGCCGTAGCGGCCTACAAGGGAGGGATCAGCGCCAACTATGTCAAAGCCACCCCGGGGTTTTTGCTGGAGGCAAAAATCCGCGGCCGGGATGGGTCCGAGGTCCAGGTGGCGACCGGGCCGGAGTGGAAGGTGCTGGCCGATACGCCCTACGATGAGTCGGCCCCCTTCCTCAGCCGGCGCCAGCACACGGCCGCGGAGTTCTATGACGCCGGCAGAGAGTCCCAGGGTTGGACCGGACTCGGCTTCGATGACTCCGCCTGGCGCCCGGCTACGGTGGTCCACCCGAATTTCAAGCTGGCCGGCCAGATGATGCCCGAAAGCGGCATCGTCGAAATCCTGGAGCCAACCAGGATCACCCACCCCTGGTTCGGGGTTTACGTGGCCGACCTGGGAAAGGAAATTTCCGGCTGGCCCAAGCTCACGGTTTCCGGTCCGGCCGGGAAGACCGTGAAGCTCCGCTATTCCGACCGCCGGCTGTTCGGGCGGGTAATGCGGGCCGCGGCCGAAGAGCCGACCCGGACTTATTACGATCGTTACACGCTGGCTGGCCAGGGGACCGAGGTCTGGATGCCGCAGTTCGGTT
>MGQK01000051.1:2230-8889 GCA_001797815.1 Deltaproteobacteria bacterium RBG_13_61_14
GAAAACGTCCAGGGGGTGTTCGCCCGGACCCTGCTCCAGCCGACCGCACAGTTCCAGTCCTCCAACCCGTTGCTCAACCGGATTTACGAGATCTCGGTGCACACCCAGGCCATGGGCATGGTCGGGCAGTTGGTGGACTGCGTGCACCGGGAGCAGAGCCAGTGGCATGCCGACGCGGAGATCGAGTCGGGAACGGTATTCTACACCTTCTTCGATCCCCACATCGTGCGCAAGACGTTGCTGGACCTGAAGGACGGGCAATTTGAGGACGGGCACATGCCGGCCAATTATCCGGGCGATATCAAGTGGCAGTCCATCATCCCGGAATGGGATCTGCGCTATTTCCCGATGCTGTGGCGCGCCTATTATTATTACAACGACCGCGCCATCCTGGAGGAATGTTGGCCGGCGGTGAAAAAGCTGATTGCTTATTTCGAGAGCTTGCGCGACGAGACCGGCTTGGTAGTCAAGCACCCGGCCTGGCACATCAACGATTGGCCCGAATTCTTTGCGACCATGGATAGCAGCGGGAAATATCTGACCGTGGAAAATTGTCTCTACGCCTACGGCCTGGTCCTCGCCGCGCAGATGGCGGAGGTGCTGGGTCTGCCCGACGAGGCGGCGCGCTACCGCCAAATGGCCGACCAGCTCAAGGCCGCGATCAACCGGGACCTCTACGATGCCCAGGCCCATGCCTATCGCGACTGCTCCGGCTCGAAGAAGCGCCACGCCGGGGCCTCCGTGCTCGCGCTCCAGTTTGGGATCGTGCCCGAGGCGGACCGGGAGGCGGTGCTCGAATATGTCAAGAGCCAGGGCTTCTCCACTTCGGTGGTGCTCACCTATAACCTGATCGAGATGCTCTACGATTTTGACCAGGGCGAGTTCGCCTATTCTCTCATCAACCGCACCGACTTCCCCGGCTGGGGCTACATGCTCAAGAAGGGTTCCGGCACCACCTGGGAATCCTGGTATCCGCTGGTTTCCCTCTCGCATCCCTTCAACGCCTTCATGGCCCGCCTCTTGATCAGCGGGCTGGTGGGCATCCAGCCGGCCGCGCCGGGCTGGAAGACCATCGCGGTCCGGCCCCATCCTGCCGACGACCTGGAATGGGCCGAGGCCGGTTTGCAGATCCCGCCGGGCCGCGTGTCCGCTTCCTGGAAAAAATCCGGCGACGGCTTCTCCCTCTCGGTCTCGATTCCGGGCAATACCGAGGCCAGGGTCAGCCTGCCGCTTCCCGGCCCGAGAAGCTTTGAGGTCTATGAAGGCCAAAACCTGGTCTGGCCGCAGGAGGGCACCGAGCCGGATACGTCTCTGCAATTCCTGGGCAGGGATCCGGGTTACCTCAACTTCCAGGTCGGCTCCGGGGAGTGGAATTTCAAAACAGTGGTTTCCACGTCTGAATAGAAAGGATTTCACCTGATCGTCCGCGAGGTTCCTTATGCTTCGGGTCGCTGGCCCGCCCCGGAGAGGGCCAGGCCGCAAGCTCGCCCTGGCCTTGTCCCGCCTTTTTCAGTTGTGCTACAATAGCTTCGCTTTCCATGAATACTGAGCCGTTCCAGCATACCCCGCTGTTCCCGGTTTATGCAGAATTAGGGGCCAAGTTGATTCCTTTCGGCGCCTGGGAATTGCCGGTCCAGTTCCGCGGCATCAAGGAAGAGCACCTGGCCGTGCGGAGCGCGGCCGGGATCTTCGATGTCAGCCACATGGGCGAGATCCGGCTGCGCGGGCTTCACGCCCGGGCCGAGCTCCAGCGCCTGGCCACCAATGACGCCTCCCGGCTCAAGCCTTACTCCGGACAATACTCGGCCCTGCTCGATACCCACGGCGGGATCATGGATGACATCATTGTCTATTGCCTGGAGCCGGAGGACTACCTGCTCTGCGTCAACGCCAACAACACCGAGACGGACCTGCGCTGGCTCCAGGACAAGGCCGGCTCCAAAGCCGAGGTCCTGGACGAGAGCGCGGCCTGGGCCCAGGTTGCGCTGCAGGGGCCGCGCGCGCTCGAGATCCTGCGCAACTGCACCGATCGGCCCGAGCTGATCCAGCGCTTCATGCTCCTGCCCCGGCAGGTGGCGGGCGTGACCGTGCTTGCCGCGGCCACCGGCTACACCGGGGAGGACGGCTTCGAGCTTTTCATCCCCGCGGAGTCGGCGGTCGCCGTTTGGCGCGCGCTGATCAGCGCCGGCGAGGGCCTTGGGCTTATGCCCTGCGGCCTGGGCGCCCGCGATACCCTGCGCCTGGAGATGGGCTACCCGCTCCACGGCCATGACATCTCGCGCGAGACCACCCCGCTCGAAGCCGGCCTGGAATGGATCGTGGCCTGGAACAAAGGCGATTTCATCGGCCGCGAGGCCCTTCTCCGGCAAAAGCAGGAGGGAGTGAGGAAAAAGCGGATCGGGTTTAGCATGGTCGAGCCGGGCATCCCCCGCGAGGGTTACCCGATCCTGGTCTCGGGCCGGGCCGTGGGCAAGGTCACCTCCGGCACGCGCACGCCCTCGCTCCCCGCGGCCGTGGGCATGGGCTATGTCCCCATCGAGTTCAGCCGGCCCGGCCAGGAAATCATGGTGCAAATCCGCGAGCAGCCGCGGAAGGCGCGCGTGATCCCCTGGCCCTTTTATCGCAAGGAGTCTTGATCCGATGTTGTTCCATCCGCAATCGGAGGCGGATATCCGCGCCATGCTCGAGGCCATCGGCGTGAAAGATATCGAGGAGCTTTGGGCTCAAGTTCCTGCCCGGCTCCGCCTGGGTCGTGACCTGGAGCTCGGCCCGCCCTTGTCGGAGGCGGTAGTGGAGCGGGAGATGCTCGCGCAAGCCGAAGCGAACCGGGACCTCAAGCACACGCTTTGTTTCCTGGGCGCCGGCACCTATTTCCACCATGTGCCCAACCTGGTTCCGGCGCTCCTGTCCCGCGGAGAATTTCTGACCGCTTATACTCCTTACCAGGCCGAGGTGAGCCAGGGCACGCTCCAGGCCATGTTCGAGTTCCAGACCCTGATCGTCGAACTCACCGGCATGGAGGTGGCCAACGCCTCCATGTATGACGGCGCCGAGGCCACTGCCGAAGCGGTGCTCATGGCCGGCCGGATGCGGCCCAAGAACACCAACGGGCCGGTCCTGGTTTCACAAGCGCTTAACCCCGCTTACCGCGCCACGGTGGAGACCTATCTCCGCCACTCCGGCCGCGAGATCAAGACCATCCCTCTCAACCCCGACGGCGCCACGGACCTCGACCGGCTCCGGGCCGAGCTTCCCGGCGCGCTCTGCCTGGTGGCGCAGAGTCCCAACTTCTTTGGTTGTATTGAAGACTGGCCGGCAATCATGGCCGCGGTCAAAGACTCGGATCTGGTCCGAATCGCAGTCGTTACTGAGGCTCTCTCGCTCGCGCTCCTCAAACCGCCCGGCCATTGCAGCGCGGACATCGTCGGCGGCAGCGGCCAGAGCTTCGGCATCCCGCCCGCGCTGGGCGGCCCGCACCTCGGCTTCCTGGCCGGACGCGACGCCGACGTGCGCCGGATGCCCGGCCGCCTGGTCGGCCAGACCGCGGACCAGGAAGGCCGCCGCGGCTTTGTCCTCACCCTCTCCACCCGCGAGCAGCACATCCGCCGGGAAAAGGCCACCTCCAACATCTGCACCAACCACGGCCTGATGGCGCTGGCCGCCACCATCTACCTGGCCCGGCAAGGCGGCCACGGGCTTCTCCGACTGGCCAAACAAAACCATGAGCTGGCGGAGAGGCTCAAGCAAAAGCTCGCGGCCGCCGGTTTCAAGCCTCGCTTCTCCGCTCCCGGCTTTAACGAGTTCACGATCGAGCTGGGGGCCGACGCTCAAACCGTGGCCGAACGCCTGGCCGGGAAGGGGATCCTGGCCGGCCTGCCCCTCGGCCGCTTTTTCCCGGAGCTCTCGACCTGTCTCCTGATCGCGGTGACCGAGATGCTGAGCGAAACTGATCTCGACCAACTGGTCGCGGCCCTGGCCGAGGTGAAACAATGAATCCTCCGGGCAAACGCACCGGCTTAATCTGGGACGAGCCGCTTCTGTTCGAACTGCATCCCGATCAAGCACCCGAGCCGACTTTAGGGGCGCGGGTGCCCTCACCCGCGCGATCCGCTCAATCCGCGCAACCTTCCACGATTCCTTCCGCCTTGCTCCGCGAAACTCCGCCCCGCATCCCGGACCTCAGCGAGCCGGAAGTGCTGCGCCACTACAGCCGGCTCAGCTCCTGGAACTACGGGGTGGACCAGGGCTTCTATCCTCTCGGCTCCTGCACCATGAAGCACAACCCCCGGCTGAACGAGGCCGTGGCCGCGCTCCCGGGCTTCGCTTTTATCCATCCGGAACAGCCCGCGGATCAGGTCCAGGGCGCACTCCGGCTCATGCACGAGCTGGCCCGCGCCCTGGCCGAGATCAGCGGCATGGACGCGGTCTCGCTCCAGCCTGCGGCCGGCGCTCACGGCGAGCTCTGCGGCATGCTCATGATCCGCGCCTATCACCAGGCCCGCGGCGACGCGCGCAGGAAGGTGCTCATCCCGGACACCGCCCACGGCACCAACCCGGCCAGCTCCGCGCTCGCCGGCTACGAGGTGGTCGAGGTCCCGACCGGCCCGGACGGGTTGCTCCACCCCGACACGGTGGCGGAGTTCATGGACGAGAGCGTGGCCGGGCTGATGCTCACCAACCCCAATACCCTGGGCCTGTTCGAGAGCTACATCGCCGAGGTGGCCGAGGCCGTGCACAAAAAGGGCGGGTTGGTTTACGGCGACGGCGCCAACCTCAACGCACTCATGGGCATTGCCCGGCCCGGCGACATGGGTATTGACGTGATCCAGTTCAACCTGCACAAGACTTTTTCCACCCCCCACGGCGGCGGCGGGCCCGGCGCCGGGCCGGTCGGAGTCAAGAAACACCTGGAGCCTTATCTGCCCGTGCCGATCATCACCGAGCGCCAGGGCCGCTATGACTATGACTGGGACCGGCCGCAGAGCATCGGCAAGGTGGGCCAATACTACGGCAACTTCGGGGTGATGGTCCGCGCCGGGGCCTATATCCGGCGCCTGGGCGGCCAGGGGTTGGCCGAGGCCAGCCGGCTCGCCATCCTCAACGCCAACTACCTGCGGGTCAAGCTCCGCGACCATTTTCACCTTCCCCATCCCGACGCCTGCCTGCACGAGTGCGTGTTCTCGGACAAGGGGCTGCCCAGCGAGGTGACCACGCTCGACCTGGCCAAGCGTCTGATGGATTACGGCTTCCACCCGCCCACCATCTATTTTCCGCTGGTGGTGCACGGCGCGCTGATGGTGGAGCCGACCGAGTCCGAGAGCAAGGAAACCCTCGACCAGTTCATCGAGGCCATGGTCCAAATCTCCCGGGAGGCGCGGGAAAATCCGGACCTGCTCCAGTCCGCGCCGCAGCGGACGCCGGTGGGCCGGCTGGACGAGGTCCGCGCCGCCCGCAAGCCGATTTTGCGATGGCAACCCTGAAGGAGGAGGGAGCTCATGTCCCGCACTCACGCATCCAAGTTATTCTTGTCCTTGATTCTCGTGGCCGCGCTCGCTTTCACGGGTTGCACCCAGCTCGCCGGCCATTATCTCCGGCTCGAACCCCGCGAATACCGGGTCGAGGTCGAGAAGGACGTGATGATCCCCATGCGCGACGGGGTCAAGCTGGCCGCGGATATCTACCGGCCCAAGGGGGTGACCGAGCCGCTGCCGGTGATCCTCTGCCGGATTCCCTATGGCAAGAGCACGGTGGGGTTGGTGGGCAAGCTCTTGGCCCAGCGCGGCTACCGCTTCGTGGTCCAGGACTGCCGCGCCACCGGCAACTCCGAGGGCGACGTCTTTGTGCCCATCGTTTACGAGCACGACGACGGCATGGACACGGTGGACTGGATCGCGAAGCAGCCGTGGTTCAACGGCAGGCTCGGCGCCTGGGGCGCGTCCTACTTCGGCATCACCCAGTGGGCCCTGGCCGCGGACAACCCCTATCTCAAGGCCTTTTACCCGCAGATCACCACGGCCCGCAACGACCGCCTGACCTTTTCCGGCGGCGCTTTCGCCTACAGGTTGGCCACCGGCTGGTCCAGCACCACCGGCAAGCAGAACCAGGGCAAGAAGGCCGCGGCAGTGAAAGCGGAAGAGGGCTTTTACAACGCGCCGCTGAAGCCGTCGCTGGATGTGAGCTACGAGGACATGGCGCGCATGTCCCTGGACGAGATCGCGGTCAAAGCCGGGCTGGCCGAGTCCGCCCAAAAGGTCTCGCCCGACGCCACCGAAAAGATGATCGAGCTGATGAATTATCCCGGCTTTGTGGTGTCCTCCGACGCCTTCAACTTCAAGGACCGTTACGCCCGGGTGACGGCGCCGGCGCTGATGGTGGCCGGGTGGTATGACATCTTCCTGGCCGGCCAGCTCGACGACTTCGTGGCCATGCGCAAGATGGCGCCCGGCGATGCCGGCCGCTACACCCGGATCATCATCGGGCCCTGGGGCCACGTGGCCGGCAAGCACCCGGACGCGGGGAAAAACGCGAGCCTGGGTGTGATGATCAAGGACCTGATGGTGTTCAGCTGGTTTGACCATTGGCTGCAAGGGGAAGACAACCGGATCGAAAAGCAGGCGCCGGTCCTGCTCTACGTGATGGGCAAGAACGAGTGGCGGGAA
>MGQK01000051.1:8899-24233 GCA_001797815.1 Deltaproteobacteria bacterium RBG_13_61_14
GGCCGCTCGCGCGCACGCAATGGACTGCTTATTATTTGCACAGCGCCGGCCGGGCCAATAGCGTCCAGGGCGACGGCACGCTTTCGCCGGAGAAGCCGGGCGAGGAGCCGGCGGACGGCTTTGTTTATGACCCGCGCAATCCGGTGCCGACGCTGGGCGGTAACAACCTGCTGGAGAACGTGGGCGCCAAGGATCAAAAGCCGGTGGAGAAACGGGAGGACGTGCTGGTCTATACCACGCCGGTGCTGGCGGAGGACCTGGAGGTGACCGGGCCGATTAGGGTCAACCTTTACGCGGCGAGCAGCGCCAAGGACACCGACTTCACCGCCAAGCTCTGCGATGTTTATCCCGACGGCGCCTCGCTCAACCTGGCCGACGGCATCATCCGCGCCCGCTACCGCGAATCTTACACCGAGCCGTCACTGATCGAGCCTGGAAAAATCTACGAATACACGATTGACCTCTGGGCCACCTCCAACCTTTTCAAAAAGGGCCACCGCCTCCGGGTCCAGGTCTCCAGCTCCAACTTCCCCCACTACGACCGCAACACCAACGCCGGCGGCGAGGCCGGGCCGGACAACATCATCACGGCCGAGCAGACCATTTACCACGACGCGGCCCATCCCTCGCACATCACCTTGCCGGTGATCCCGTGACATATGACATAGACATATGGGGGTCAGTGCTAAACTTTAAATTTAAGGGCAGAGAGCGAAACCGCGGGTTGGGGAATCACAAGCGGATCGGTCTTCCGATGAGAGGAAAAGGAATTTCCTTAAGTTTAAAGTTTAGCACTGACCCCCGCTTTCACCCGGATCGTCCTCTTCCTTTTTCACTCCCTCGCGCCAGCGGCTGAGGCGCGCCTTGATCTTGATCTCCTCGCCTTGCTCGCTGGGTTCGTAAAAAACGGTCCCGCGCAGCTTTTCCGGCAAATAGTTCTCCCGGACATGGTGCCCGGGATAGTCGTGGGGATACTTGTAGTCGTGGCCATAGCCGAGGGCCTCCATCAACCCGGTGACCGGGTTGCGCAAATGCTCCGGCACCGGGAGCGAGCCGGCCTCCCGAACCGCGGCCGCGGCCTTGCCCAGGGCCGCGTAACTGGCGTTGGACTTGGGCGCGCCGGCGAGATAAGTCACGGCCTGGGCCATGGGGATCCGGCCCTCGGGCAGGCCCACGAAGCTGAAGGCCTGCTGGGCCGCGACCGCGACCTGCAGCGCCATCGGGTCGGCGTTGCCGATGTCCTCCGCGGCGAAGATCACCATCCGCCGCAAGAGGAAGAGCGGGTCTTCGCCCGACTCCAGCATCCGCACCATCCAGTAGAGGGCCGCGTCCGGGTCCGAGCCGCGCAAGGATTTGATAAAGGCCGAGATCAAATTGTAATGCTCCTCACCGGCCTTGTCGTAGAGCAAAGAGCCGCTGGAGAGCGCCTCTTTGGCCTCGGCTTCGGTGACGCGCCCGCCGGCTTTGGCCCGGGCCAGGGAGGCCGCCAACTCCAGCGCATTCAGCGCCCGGCGGGCGTCCCCGTCCGCCACCCGCGCCAGGTAGCGGACCGCGGCCTCCTCCACTAAAAGCGGGTCCTCGCCCGCGAACAGGCCCCGCTCGCGTTCGGCGACGGCCTGGGCCAGAATCCGGGCGATGTCGTCCTCGCTCAGGAAGTTGAGCACGCACACCCGGCATCGGGAAAGGAGCGCGGGGATCACCTCGAAGCTCGGATTCTGAGTGGTGGCGCCGATCAGGATCAGCCTGCCCGTCTCCACGTGGGGCAGAAACGCGTCCTGCTGGGCCTTGTTCCAGCGGTGGATCTCGTCCACAAACAACACCGTCTTCTGGCCCTGGAATTTGCGGCGCTGCTCGGCCTCCTCGATGGCCTTGCGCAACTCGGCCACCCCCGAGAGCACCGCGGAGAAGGACAGGAAGTGGGCCTTGGAGTTGCGGGTCAGCATCCGGGCCAGGGTGGTCTTGCCCGAGCCGGGCGGGCCCCAGAAGATCAGGCTGGGCAGCTTGCCGCTCTGGTAGATCTCGCGCAGGAACTTGTCCGGCCCGACCAGGTGTTCCTGGCCCACGAACTCCTCGAGCTTCCGCGGCCGCATCCGGTCGGCCAGAGGCGCTTCCCGCCGCGCCTCCTCGGAGCCGGCCTGGTCAAAGAGGTCGTCCATGCCTCTAAATTAGCATAGAAGCCGAGAGGGGGGAAGCGGAAGAAAGGGTTCGCGGTTGGCGGTTGGCGGTTGGCCGAGAGAAGGTTTGTCATTTTACATTTATGGATAGAACATGCGCCCGGCCGCTTTTTCCTCGGATACCTCGAGAGCCCAAGCTTGACTTGGCTTTTCGGCTCGGATAAGGTGAAAGTCAGATTTTTCTTGGGAAGTCGAGGAAAGCGGATGAAAATTTATTCGAGCAACTTTATCAACAACTACCTGACCGCCTTGGCGCTCTACCACCCCCAGGGCGAGTTCATCGTTTACGGCGACCGCCGCATCACCTGGTCCGAACTCCATCGCCGCACCAACCAGCTCGGCCAGGGGCTTTTGACCCTGGGGGTGAAGAAGGGCGACAAAGTGGCCTTCATGTTCCACAACTGCCCGGAGTTCATCGAGGTCAACTACGCCATCCAAAAGATCGGGGCCATCCCGGTGCCCATGAACTACCGGTTCACCCCCCGGGAGATCGAATACCAGACCAACCACTGCGACGCCGCGGTGTTCCTGTACGAGACCATCTGGCAAGAGCCGATCGCCAAAGCGCGGCCCGAGCTGAAAAGGGTCCGCCATTTCGTCGCCGCCGGCCCGGACCCCGCGCCGGAAGTGATCCAATACGAGGATCTGGTCTCGCGCCAGCCGGACCAGCCGATCGAGGTTTCCACCGGCCGGGACGACGTCTGCGTGATCATCTACACCGGCGGCACCACCGGCCCTTCCAAGGGGGTGATGCTCACCTATGGCGCTCACCTCGACATGTTCGCCGCGCTCTTCCTCAACCTGATCATGCGCTTCGCCGAGCTTAAGCTCACCCCGGCGTTGCGCGAGCGGCTCAAGCAAACCATCCCCCTCACCGGGCTGAGCACGATCCTCAAAGTCTTCCAGTCGGACCTGGTGCGCCGCTTGCTCTCGCGGCCCGGGACCCAGGACCGCCTGCGCCGGCTCTTCCAGCGCTTCCTCTCCGAGCCCAGCCTGCTCCGCTTCGGCTACAAAAACAACGTCCGCTGGATCCTCCCCTCCTTCCCCCTTTTCCACGACGCCTCCTACCAGATTCTGGTCCTGGCCACCTTTGCCGGCAATTTAAGCTTCATCATGCCGAAAGAGGTGAAGTTTGATCCGGAAGAAGTTTTCCGCCTGGTGGAAAAAGAAAAGATCACCTTCATGGGCAATGTCCCGACGGGCTGGAAGATGCTGGTGGATCATCCCGCGCTCAGCAAATACAACTTGAGCTCGCTGGCCGTGGCCGCGACCGGCGCCGGCTTGAACCCCGCCTCGCTCAAGCGCAAGATGATGGAGAAATTCCCGGGGTTGATCATCCTCGACCTGTTCGGCCAGACCGAGATGACGCCGATCACCACCTTCCGCATTGACACCGACATCGCGAGCCTCAAAGACCGGAGCATCGGCCGGCCCATGCTCGAGGCCAAGATCGTGGACGAGGAGGGGAGGGAGGTGCCGTCCGGCCAGATCGGCGAGATCGCTTACAAAAGCTCCACCGTGATGAAGGGCTATTACAAGGATGAGGAGAAGACCAAGGAAGTGATGAAGGACGGGTGGTTTTACTCCGGCGACCTCGGTTACCTGGACGAAGAGGGTGAGATCCGGGTGGTGGAGCGGAAGAAGGAGTGCATCACCTCGGGCGGGGAGAAGATTTTTCCCCAGGAGGTGGAAGATATCATCCACCAGCACCCCAAGGTCAAGGACGTGTGCGTGATCGGGGTGCCGGACGAGACCTGGGGCAGCGCGGTGCGGGCGGTGGTGCAGCTCCAGGAGGGGCAGCAGGCCACCGCGGATGAGATTATCGAGTTTTGCAAGGACCAGATGGCCGGCTACAAGCGGCCCAAGAGCGTGGTCTTTGCCGAGTCCTTGCCGATCTCGCCGGTGGGCAAGGTGCTGCGGGCCAAGGTCCGGGAGCTTTTCGGACAGCCGTAGGGAAAGAGCTCCCGCCCAGCCGCCAAGACACTCTACTTTTTCGGCCGGCTGAGCCAGTAACCAACCGGGTGCTCTTGCTCTTGATTCGAACTGGTTTCATAAATTCGCCTGAAATATAATATTCAATCCTGACAATTTGGTAGAGGCGCAATTTATTGCGCCATCCCAGAAGGGTGTGATGAATCACGCCCCGACGATTGGGATTATGAAACGGATTCTAAGAGAAATAAGCGCGCAGGTTCTTGAGGCCCAGGGCGATGGTCTCGGCCAGGGGGCGGTTGGTGGCGGCGCGGTATTGGAGCCCGATGCTCGTGAGGAAGACGAGGTCGAAGAGGGGGTTGGCTGGCAGGCGGGTGGCCGCGAGCAGGAGCGGCTTGAGCCCGGGCCAGTGGATGGCGGGCCAGAAGAGCTTGTGCAGGTTTTCCAGGCGGCGGATATCGGGCCGCTTAAGCACGCTCCT
Source organism: Deltaproteobacteria bacterium RBG_13_61_14 (assembly GCA_001797815.1). GTDB lineage: Bacteria > RBG-13-61-14 > RBG-13-61-14 > RBG-13-61-14 > RBG-13-61-14 > RBG-13-61-14. The sequence continues at coordinate 13,487 of MGQK01000051.1, forward strand.
CCGGAAGTAGCTCTCCGAGACCTGGTCGGCCGCGTAGTCCGGCGCGACCAGGCCGAGGGCCCGGGCCTGGTCGCCGAGCGCGGTGCGGGGGTAGGGCTGGAAGATGCTCACCCGGGGGAATTGGGCGCGGAGCCGGCCGTTGAGGGCGAGGGTGGCAAAAGCCTGGTCCAGGGTCTCGCCGGGGAGCCCGATCATGTTGTAGGTGAGGAACTGGAGGCGGTGGCGGTGCAAAAGCTCGGCCGCGGCCAGGATCTTGTCCTCGGAGACCTTGCGGCCCAGCACCTGCTCGCGGATTTTCGCGTCGCCGCTCTCGATCCCGATCTGCACGCAGTGGCAGTTGGCCGCCTTTAGCGCCCGCGCCAGGTCTTCATCCAACAGCTCCACTCGCGCGTTCACGATCAGGGGCCAGCCGAACTCGCGGGCGTAGCGCTCCAGGAATTCGAGCGCCCAGTCGCGCTTGACCCCGAAGGTGTCGTCCACCACGTTGATGGTCCTGGGGCCCTGGATCTGGCGCAGCTCGGCCAGCACGTTGTCCACGCTCCGCTGGCGCAGGTAGGGGCCGTGGCCGTGGAGCAGGTCCTTTAGCGTGCCGTTGTAGCAGTAGGCGCAGCGGTAAGGGCAGCCGCGCATGGTCAGAAGCCGGCGCATGGCGCTTTTGGCCAGGAAGGGATCGGCCTGTTCGAGCAGCCCGCGGTCGGGAAAGGGGATGCTATCCAGGTCGGCAATCAGGTCCGCGGGCGGGTTCTCGAAGACCTTGCCCTCTTGCTTCACCCACAGCCCGGGCACTTCGCGAAAGTCCTCTCCCCGGTCCAGGCGGTCGAGCAGCTCGGCGAGCGGGATCTCGCCCTCGCCCCGGCAGATAATATCCAGGGCCGGGTCCTGGATCACCTCGGGAAAATAAGTCGGGTGCGGTCCGCCGAGCAGGATCAGGCCGGAATAATGCGGCCGCAGCGCCCGGGCCAGGGCAAGCGCCTGCCGGTGCGCGCCGGTGGTGGCGGAGAAGGCGACCACGGCCGGCTGGAGCCGGGAAACCGCGTCGAGGAGAGGAGCGGGCTTGCGGAGCAGGCGGAGTTCGGGCCGATGGCCGCGGCTGCGGATGAAGGAGGCCAGGTAGAGCAGGCCCAGGTGCTCGAACCATTCGGTCTGGATGAAGAGGACTGATGCCATGGGTACTGGCTTCCAAGATACCGGAAAGCCGGGAAGATGGCAAAAAGGGGGCGGTTTCAAACCCGCCCTACTGGGGGTTTTTTGGGGTTAAGTCCTCGGCAAGGGGCGCCAGAGTCTGGGTCTTCACCTGCAAGGGATGGTCGAGGATGTCGAGGATGCGCTGCACTTGCTCGGGCTGGAGTTGGTTCAAGAAGTAATAGTATTGGTAGGTAATGACGCCGGGCGGCTGCTCCCCGCTGGGGTTGACCAGGGTGTAGCCCACGGCCGAGACGCCGGGGCAGGCCTCCGGTGGATCGTTTACCGTCGCGTCGTCCAGGTAATAGGGGAGCTGCTTCTGTCCGGGGATCGGGGGAACCGTAAACAAGCGGGAGACCAGAGCGCCCTGGGGTCCGAAGCCGGCGTTCCAGGCAATCGGGGTCCGGGTATCCAGGTGTTTTTCGGCCTCGCTCATGTGCCCGTCCAGGATCACCTGCTCGTTCAAAGGATTAGCCGCGCTGAAGGGGTAAGAGCCGTAAACCGCGGGGCAGAAGTCCATGTAGCCGCGGAAGTTGACGGTCTTGATAATGTGGGAGCTGCCGGGCGCGCTCAGGGCAATGGGCCAGATCATGTGGTTGACGTAATAGGAGATCAGGGAGTAGCCCTCGATCTTGAACCGGAAATATTTGGCGATCTCGATGTAACCCTGGGCCAGATGCAGGACCCGGACCGGGCCGTCAATCCAGCCCACGTCCTGGGCCTTGGTCATCTCGTCGAAGGCAAAGGGCACGGTGATCCCCAGGGGCAGGACCACCTCGCCCCGCATCTTCAGCCGGTCGAGCACGTCTTTCCCCCGGCTGCCCTCGGCCCGGTTCGCGGCCATGAAGTCGGGATACACCCGGTCCATCGGCCCGCCCATGATGTATTCATAAGTGATTACCCGCCGGTAGTGCGCCGCCGGGTCAACCTCCACCCGGATGTAGTCCTCCCCCGAGCGCGGCGTCTGGCCGGCAAAGCCGGCCAGGTAAAGCCACCCTTGCTCCCCGCTCTGAGGATCGGTCAATTCGATCTCCCGGACGGTCCGGGCGCCCGCCGGCCACTCCCCCGGCTCGGCCCGGTCGCCGGAATCCTTGGCCATAAACACCAGCTCGTCGTTGGCATCGAAGTCGGGGTCCGGGTCGGCGCCGGCCTCCGGGCCCTGGGTGAAGCAATAGCTGCCGTCCGGCTTTTTCTGGTCAATCTGGAAAGGGACCGGCGCCCAGGCATGGTGGTGCCAGGCGACCAAGGCCAGTTGTCCGGCCGGGCCGGCCGGCCGGGACTGGAATTGCCTGCCCTCCATCACCACCGGATCGTCCTGGCGGGTCAGGGTTTTCTCTTGCGCGAAGAGACAGGGCGGGAAAGGAAGTAAGGCGAAAAGAAAAAGTCCCGCTGCCGCGAAATCATTCCAGATGGTCATCATCCGCATGGTCATCATCCGCCTCACAGGCTTTACTGCTAAGCCCGGCTGCTAGTTTGAACTGCTCCGCGTTAAGATTTATAAATCCTACCCGATCAGCCGAAAAAGATCAAATCTGCTGATTCACTCTTCCGCTATTTCCATCCAGGCGGGCCATCCCACTCTTAAGGAGAAGAAGAGAAAATCTATTCGCGGGAATCAGGGTTCCTGTCCAACTTGCCGGGCCATATTCTTGATAAAAATGCTATCATAAAAGTCATTGCGAGATTCGGGAGTCGCTGCCCAGGCCGGAGCGGAACACCGATCGGGAGGACAACCATGAACCTTTCCATGACCGAAAAGATTTTGCGGGAGCATCTGGTGCGGGGGCGTTTTCAGCCGGGGGAAGAGAACGAGTTCAGAATGGACCACGTGCTGATGCAGGACGCGACCGGGACCATGGCGATCATGCAGTTCGAGGCCCTGGGCAAGAAGGAGATCGCGCCGGAGTTCGCGATCATCTACGTGGACCACAACCTGATCCAGCTCGATTTTCGCAACCCGGAGGACCACTTGTTTTTGCGGACCGCGGCGGCCAAGTATGGCATCCACCTCTCGCTTCCCGGCAACGGCATCTGCCACCAGGTCAACACCGAGCGCTTTGCCCGGCCGGGGAAGACCTTGATCGGCTCGGACTCGCACACGCCCACGGCCGGCGCGGTCGGGTGCCTGGCCATCGGCGCCGGCGGGCTGGACGTGGCCCTGGTCTTGGCCGGCCAGCCCTTGGCCCTGACCACGCCCCGGATCGTGAACGTGCATTTGACCGGAGAGTTCCAGCCCTGGGTCTCGGGCAAGGACCTGATCCTGGAGCTGCTCCGCCGCTTTTCGGTCAAGGGCGGCCTGGGCAAGATCTACGAGTTCAGCGGCCCGGCGCTCGCGCAGATGCCGGTGACCGGCCGCGCGCCCGTCTGCAACATGATCACCGAGCTCGGCGCCACCTCGGCCCTTTTCCCTTCGGACGAGCAGACCCGCGCCTTCCTCCAGGAGCAGGGCCGCGAGGACCAGTGGATCGCGCTGGGCCCGGACCCGGGCGCGCGCTACGACGAGGTGATCGAGCTTGACCTGGGCACGATCGAACCTCTGATCGCGAAACCCCATCAGCCTGACAACGTGGTCCCGGTCAAGGAGATCGCGGGCACTCCCGCGGTGCAGGTGTGCGTGGGATCTTCGGTCAACTCCTGGTTCGAGGACCTGGCCATCCCGGCCGCGGTCCTTTTCCGGGGCGGAGGGGTCAACCCCGGCGTGACCATGACCGTGTCGCCCGGCTCGCGCCAGATCCTGGATCGGATCACCCGCTCGGGCGTGCTCCAACAATTCATCCATGCCGGCGCCCGCATCCTGGAGCCGGCCTGCGGCCCTTGCGTGGGCATGGGCCAGGCCCCGCCCGAGGGCAAGGCCTCGGTGCGCACCTTCAACCGCAACTTCCGCGGCCGCTCCGGCACCAAGAACGACCAGGTTTACCTCGCCAGCCCGGCCACGGCCGGGGCCACCGCGCTCAAGGGCGTGATCACCGACCCGCGGGAACTGGGCGACCCGCCCCGGTTCGAGGCGGAGCCGCCGATCCTGGACGACCGCATGGTCCTGGCGCCGCCGGCCAAGCCCGAGCGGGGCAGGATCGAGATCGTGCGCGGCCGCAACATCCTGCCGCCGCCGGCGCAGAAGCCGCTGGCCGCGAGCATCTCGGGCAAGGTGCTGATCCGCCTTCCGGATAACATCTCCACCGGCAGCATGGCCCCGGACGGGGTGATCGTGATGGCCGACCGCTCCAACGTGCCGGCCCTGGCCAAGCACACTTTTGAAAAAGAAGACCCGGAGTTCGTGGACCGGGCCCGGGCCTGGAAGGGCGGCTTGATCGTGGCCGGCGAAAACTACGGGCAAGGCTCTTCCCGCGAGCACGCGGCGCTGGCGCCCAAGCACCTGGGGGTCAAGGCGGTGCTGGCCAAGAGCTTTGCCCGCATCCACCGCCGCAACCTGATCAGCCAGGGCGTGATCCCGCTCCTGATTGACGGCAAGACCTACCAGAGCTTGAAGCTGGGCACCAAGATCACCTTCCCCGGCATCCGTAAGGAGCTCAAGGCCGGCCAGGACGCGGTCAGCGCCCGGATCAAGAACAGGAAGGTAGTCATCGGCCACGACCTCAACCAGCGCGAGCGCGAGGTGATCCTGGCCGGAGGAGTACTCAATTGGGTCAAGCACCACGCCGGATAAGCTTTCTCGCCGGGAAGAGTAGAGGTTTCAAGGGAATCATCACCTCCATGACCCGGACCCATACCTTTCTCGCTTCTGGCCCGGAAGCCATGCTGCCCGTGGAGAGTTGAGTGGCTCCGGCCGAAATATCCAGGCTCTGGCGGCCGAGGTGGTTGCTCCTGCTCGGTCTGGAGGTGCTGCTTCTGGCCGCGGTAGTCGGCTTCTTCACCCTGAGAATCCGGTATGACTTCTCCCTCTCTGGACCGCGGCCGCACGTGTTCATCCTTCTGGTGGATGCGCTCCGGGCTGACCGCCTCTCCTGCTACGGCGCTGGGCTGCCGACCTCCCCCACCGTGGACCGGTTAGCGGCCCAAGGAACCCTGTTCGAACAAGGGACCGCCCAAGCGCCCTGGACCAAGCCCAGCGTGGTGAGCCTTTTCACCTCGCTCTATGGCTCGGCCCATCGCGTCAACCGGTTTCCGCCGGCCCTGGAAAAAGATGGACCGTCGCGCCTGACCGGGGAAGATGTCCTGCCCGACTCTTTCACCACCCTGGCCGAGGTGCTCCAGAGCCACGGCTGGCAGACCCTGGCTTACTCCGCCAACCGCTGGGTGGACCCGCTCTTCGGCCTGGCCCAGGGCTTCGACCAGTTTGTTGCGTTGGCGACGAGCTCACCACCTTCGCCGGACGGCGCAAAGGTCGTGGTCCTCAACCTCCCGGCCGAATATCTCAACCACGAGTTCCTGAAGAACCCGGCCCTGGCTCCGGACACGGCCTGGCCGCGCTTCCTCTCCCGCCTCGGCTTCCACCGCCGGCCACTCTTCGTCTATCTCCATTACATGGACGTGCACGGCCCCTACCAGCCGCCGCCGCCTTTTGACACCCGTTTCGACGCCGACTATGCGCGGCTGCCGGCCGAGCCGCTTTCCGCCTCGGACATCCAGGCCATGCACTACCTGTATCAGGGAGTGGATGACCTGCGGCACTACCGATCGCGCTACGACGGCCAGATCGCTTACTTCAATGCCCAGCTTGAGCGCCTGTTGGCGGAACTCAAGCGCCGCGGTTTCCTGGACCATGCGCTCCTGGTCTTTACCGCCGACCATGGCGAGGCGCTCCGCGACCACCAGACCTTTGACCATGGCAGCACCCTTTACCAGGAGGAGGTGCGGGTGCCCTTGATCTTCCAGGGCGAGGGGGTGATGCCCCGGCGCTCGAGCGAGCCGGTGCGCCTGATGGACGTGGCTCCCACCATCCTCGCTTACCTGGGCCTGCCGATTCCCGAGGACTTCGAGGGCCGGAGCCTCTTGCCCCTGCTCCAGGGCGGCACCTTGCCGCCGGCCGCGGCATTTTCAGAAAATCACATCCACGGCCGGGCCGAGATCATGCGCCGGCAGGGGAACCGAAAGGTGATTTACCAAGTGGCGGATCAGCGCATCCGGGAAATTTATGACCTGGCTCTGGACCCGGGTGAAAAAAGCAACCGGGTGGACCGGGAAGATGCCCAGGAGCTGGCCCAGCAGGCCCGGGCCTTGGCCGCCTGGCAGGCCGCGGAACAGGCCAAGTTCCCGGAAAGCGGGCCCTTGCTGGAAAAAGAGATTGACCCCGCCCTGAAAAAGCAACTGAGGGCATTGGGTTATGTGGATCACAAATAAACGCTTTGCGTTGCTCCTGCTCGCGGCCGCGGCGGAGACCGGGGAGAGGCGCCCTATCAAGAATTTGTAACCGATGTTGCACAACACCAGGAGATGGTTTTCCTCGCCCACCCCGAGAGCCGCGGTCAAGCTGAAATGATCTCCACTCGGCCAGCGAGCCAGAAGCCTGATTGCCCAGAGAACCCGGCGGGAAAGAGAAAGAGACCGGAAGTTTTCTCTTAAGCTTTCAAGGAGGGGACCTTGCATCAGATCAAAAGAAGGAGTTTCCTGGCCGCGACGGGCGCAGTTTTGATCTCGCCTCGCTTGACGGCCCAACCTGCCGAGGCTTCCCAGCCGGGCTCACTCGGGGCTTCGGTTACCATCGAGCGCGAGCCCTTGCACGCTCTTCCGCGAACGCAATACGGCCATTTTCTCGAGCACCTGGGCCGGTGCATCAAGGGCGGCGTCTGGGCCGAGGGCGAGAGTGAGGACATGTTCCTGGGCGGTATCCGCCGGGAGCTTTTAGCCGAGATGCGGGCGGTGAAGCCGGCTCTCATCCGATACCCGGGCGGATGTTTCGCCGACGGCTATCATTGGCGGGACGGGATCGGACCTCGGAGCCAGCGGCCGCTGCGAAAGAATCTCGCCTGGTCAAGACTGGGTCAGAAGCTGGGCCCGGAGGAGGACAACCACTTCGGCACCGATGAGTTTCTGAGACTGTGCGAGGAGTTGGGGGCCGAGCCGCAACTTACCGCCAACGTGGGTTCGGGCACGGCCGCGGAGGCCGCGGCCTGGGTCGAATACACGAACGGTCCGAAGGACTCGAAGTGGGGATCGGAGCGGGTCAAGAACGGACACCCCGAGCCTTATCAGGTCAAGTATTGGTTCATCGGCAACGAAATTTTAGGATGGCACGAGCTCGGGTGGCAGAAGCCGGTGCAGTATGTGGAAACCCTGAAGCGATACGCCCAGGCCATGCGCCGGGTGGATCCCGGCATCAAGCTACTCGCGAGCGGGACCTTCGGGCCCAACCCCAACCACGCGGAGATCCACCAAACCCTGCTCCAGGGCGCGGGCGATCACTTTGATTACCTGTCCGTCCACCTCTACGCCACCGAGTGGGTCGCGCCTCGCAACCTCTGGCGCTATCAGATTCTCAACAGACAGCGGCGACCGTCACGCGGGTTGTATTACGAGATCATGGCCGCGCTGTCTGTGCAGCAACAATACCTCGAGGACTGTATCAGCGACCTGCGCCAGTTCTCGCCGGCGGGAAAGCCCATCAAGCTGTCTTTTGACGAGTGGAACCTCTGGTACCGAGGTTACTCCGACCTCTACCAGTCCAACTTCAACCTGCGGGACGGCCTGTGGGTGGCCAGCGCGTTAAACCTGCACCACCGCTACGCCCAGGAGCTCGAACTGGCCAATATTTCGCAGATGGTCAACTGCCTGGGCCTGATTGTTTCCACGAACCAGGGGACCTTCCCCACCGCCTCGGCCCTGGTGTTCCGGATTTACACCGAGAATGTGGGGGATGAGCTCCTGCCCAGCCAGGTTGACGGCCCGGCTCTTCCCCACCCGACCGGGCTTCCCGTCCTTGACGTCTCGGCCACGCGTCAGGGCGACACCCTCGCGCTCTTTCTGGTCAACCGCCATCTCGACGCGGAGGTCTCGTCCCGCTGCACCTGCCAGGGCTTGCAGGTGGGGACTGTCGCCAAGCGCGTTGAACTCCACCATCCGGACGCCTTCAAGTATAACACCTACGCGGATCCGCGAGCGCTGAGAATCAGCGAAAGAAGCGAGACTCTGAAAGTCGAAAGCGATGGCGCGGCGAGCCGGTTCTCGGTGCAGTTGCCGGCTCACTCCCTGACCTGTCTGGTGCTTGAGGCAAAAAACTTATGATGCTCGGAGGCCTTGAAAGCTCGCGTCAGAAAAGAGGGCTCCCCCCGCCTTTTCAGGGCATGAGCAGGCCCAGAATCCCCAGGAGGTGGTGTGTCTCAAAAGGTGAGCATATAGGCCTTGAGCGCCGTGAACGTGAACGAAAAAGCGATGGAGGGCAGGTTGGGATACCTGTTCCGAGCGAGTCGGTCGTATCCTCAGTCGTTGAGGCAACACCTCTGCTTTAAGTTCTGGCTTTCGCTTTTTCTCCGGGCATTTCAAAACTGAAGTCCGGCGGCTTGAGCACCAGCACCGGGCAGGAGGCCTTGCGCACCACCCGCTCCGCCACGCTGCCGATCAAGAGGTGGCGCACGCCGGTGCGGCCGTGGCTGCCCATCACGATCAGGTCCGCCTTCTCCCGCTCCGCGGTGCGGATGATCTCCACGAACGGAACCCCTTCCTTCACCTGCACCGCGATCTCCACCCCGGAGGACGCGTAGAGCTCTTTCAGGCGCGCCATCTGCTGCTCGGAGGCGGTCTTGACCTGCTCCCACAAGGCCACCTCGCCGGTCGGAGGCGCTACCCCGTCCAGCCAGTTGACCGCCTCGGCCAGGGGCATGGTCTGGAGCACGTGGAGCAGGATCAGCCGGGCCTGGAAGGTCTGGCCCAGCCCGACCGCGTAATCGAGCAGGTCGCGGGTCGGTTCGGAGAAATCGGTGGGGACTAAAATCGTCTTGATTTGCGGAGTCGTCATGGTTCCTCCTTACTTAACAAGGGGCCAGGCCCCAAGTTAACTTAACATAGGGTCAGGCCCCATGTTAAGTAGCGCGGTCGAGGACACGATAGTTGACCGCCTCGCTCAGGTGGGCCGAGGTGATCTTCTCGCTGCCCTCCAGGTCGGCGACGGTGCGGGCCACTTTCAGGATCCGGGCGTGGGCCCGGGCGCTCATGCCCAGCCGGTCCACGCAGTGCTGGAGCAGGTTGTGGCCGGCCGGGTCAATCTGGCACCACTTTTTGAGCTGGCGCGTTTCCATGTCCGCGTTGCAGAAAATCTTGGAGTCGGTAAAACGCTTGGCCTGGATGGTCCGGGCGCGGTTGACCCGCTCCCGGATCGCCTCGCTCGGCTCGCCGCTGCGCTCGTCGCTTAGCTCCCGGTAGCGGACCGCCGGGACCTCGACGTGCAGATCAATGCGATCGAGCAGCGGCCCGGAGATTCGGCTGCGGTATTGGGCCACTTGCCGGGGTGTGCAGGCGCAGGGGTGCATGGGGTCGCCCAGGTAGCCGCAGGGGCAGGGGTTCATGGCCGCGACCAGCATGAACCGCGCCGGGTAAGTCAGGGCCATGGCGGCGCGGGCGATGGTGACCGTGCCTTCTTCCAGCGGCTGGCGCAGGACTTCGAGCACGTGCTTCTTGAACTCGGGCAGCTCGTCCAAAAAAAGCACGCCGTGGTGGGCGAGCGAGATCTCGCCCGGCCGGGGGATGGCGCCGCCCCCGATCAGGCCGGCGTCGGAGACGGTGTGGTGGGGCGAGCGGAAGGGCCGCTTGGCGATCAGGCCCTCCTTTTCTTTGACCTGGCCGATCACGCTGTAGATTTTGGTGGTCTCCAGCGCTTCCTCAAAACCCAGGTCCGGCAAGATGGTGGGCAGCCGCTTGGCCAGCATGGCCTTGCCCGAGCCGGGCGGGCCGATCAGGAGCGCGTTGTGGCCCCCGGCCGCGGCCACCTCCAGCGCCCGCTTGGCATGCTCCTGGCCTTTGACGTCGGAAAAGTCCACCCGGTGGACAGCGGCCCGGCGGAAGAGAGCCTGCAGGTCCAGCTCCACCCGGGGCAGCTCGGCCTCGCCGTTCAGGAACGCGACCACCTCGGACAGGTGCTCGCAAGGGAAGACCGGCAGTTCCTTAACCACCGCGGCCTCGCGGGCATTGGCCCGGGGCACCAGGATGCCCTTCAGCCCCTTGGCCGCGGCCGCGAGCGCGACCGGAAGCGCGCCGGTCGTGCGCTTGATCCGGCCTTCCAACGAGAGCTCGCCCAGGATCAGGTAATCGCGCAGCCGCGTGCGCTTGACCGCGGCCATGGCGGCGAGCAGCCCGATGGCGATGGGCAGGTCAAAGGCCGGGCCTTCTTTCTTGATGTCGGCCGGGGCCAGGTTGACGGTGACCCGGTGGTTGGCCGAGAACAGGTAGCCGCTGTTGCGGATGGCGGACTTGACCCGCTCCCGGCTTTCCTTGACCGCGGGGTCGGGCAGGCCCACGATGGCGAAGAAGGGCATGCCCTGGCGCAGGTCCACTTCCACCTCCACCAGGTGCGCGTCAATCCCGATCACCGTGCCGGATAAAACCGTGGCGAGCATCGCTCCATTTTCACTGCGGCGTAATCCGCTCTCAGCCTAACAGAACTGCAAGACAAAGGCAA
>MGQK01000051.1:24242-32431 GCA_001797815.1 Deltaproteobacteria bacterium RBG_13_61_14
CTAAGGCGGAGCGACTCATCTCGAATAGGGGATCAATCTAACCCTGGTCAAGATAATCCGAGCCAGGTTCGGGCCAGGATCAAGCCGAAACCAATGCACGTTTTTCTCCTCCAGCCATCGCGGACGACCGCCCAGGTCGAGCCGGTAACGGTGGGACGCGCCATCCAGAAACAGCGGAAAGCTGGCCCGCCGGGCCTCGGAAAAACGCGGCGTTGCTTCCGGCGACCAATACACCATCGCCCAGGACGGGCCCGGCCGAGAGATTCCCCATACCTGCATCTCAATCTCCAGGCTGTCCACCGCCAGGGCCGTCACCTCGGACTTGGGAAAAATCAGAAAGGGTTGGGGGCCGGTAATTTGCAAGCCGCCGGAGGAGAGGGGAACCAGGTCATGGAGGGTGAGTAAATCCACGGAACCCAGGCGATAAAGTTCAAGAGGAGTAAGGGCCGGAGCGGACGCGAGCAGTTCTTGGCGTTCCTTTAAGCGGCCGAGAATAGTTTCCGTGATATCCTGCAATCCTTCCGGGAGATACTGATAGACAAACCAATCCCGATCCAGCCGGGCCGGGTCCCAGCGGGGAGGCGGGATTTCCGCGGCCGGGCTGATGAAGCCATAGGTTCTGGCTTCCAGGGGGACGCGCAGCCCTTGGGCCTGGCGGGTCGTGGTTTGGCGGAGGGAGAGAGGAAAGAGGGTCATGCTCAGGGCCGCGGTCAGGGTCTGGTCGTCGCCGAGCACCTGAGCGCCGCGATGGAACCGGGGAAGGTCGTAAAAGATCGCGGTATCGCCCGGGTTCCATTGCGGACGGAATTGGCGGACCTGCTGGAAAAGGCCGGCCACGAGGCGGGAGCTTTCTTGCCAGGGTTTCAGGTTCTGACGGGCGCCGAAGCTCTCGGCCGCGAGCAGCAGGCTGAGAGGGAGGTAAAGGAAGACCCGGCGGGAGGATTGGGATACCCTCGCCGCAGCCGGCGAGGCGATCACCAGGCAGAAGCCGAGGGCCGGGAGATAGAGGTAGCGGCTCTGCTCCAGGTCGGGACCAATTCCAAAAGCGGGGAGCGCGGGCAGCACGGCGATGAGCATCCAGAGCAATCCGAAGAAGATCAGGCCAGCGGCCCGGCCCCGGATCAGCCCGAGCCCGAGCCAGGCGGTCATCCCGATTCCAAGCCCGATTAGCCCAACTTGGATTTGGCCGGTGGTCGCTTCCGGCAGGGGCACGAAGAGATATTGCACTATTTGCCGGATCGCCGCGAGGAAAACGAGGGGCAGGCCCCGGGCTTCTGCGCCTGGTCTCCAGGGCGAGCCGGCCGGTCCGGCCAAGCCGCCCAAGACCAGGACTCGGGAAAGGAGGTAACAGATTCCGATCACCCAGAGGGGGAGCCACCATCTTAAATCGGTCTTGAGCCGGGCTTCGGGCTTTTGCCGGCCGCGGAAGAGATCCAGAAGCGGGATCAAAAGCATCAGGGCAAAGCCGGTCTCCTTGGCGTAAAGCGCCAGCAAGAGGGTGGCGAGCAGGAAGCTTTTCGAGAGCCGGGTGGCCGCGGCCCGGGCGTAAAAGTAAGCGAGGAGCGCGGCCAGGATGAAAAAGGCGGCGATGATATCCACGGCGCCGGCCACCCAGCCGAGCGGCTCGGCGTGGAGGGGATGGAGCAGGAACAGGCCCGCGGCCAGGGCGGCCACGGATCGCCGGTCCGGGAAAAGCCGCGCCAGCACCTGGAAGAAGAGGAGGCCGTTGGCGAGGTGGAGCAAGAGGTGCAGGGCGTGATGGGCCGGAGCATTCAAGCCGAACAGTTGATACTCGAGATAGACCACGAACCAGGTGACCGGCCGCAGGTGGTTCTTGGGGCCCCAATGGCAGAAGTTGCCGGCATACCAGTGGGGCGCGTTCTCGGCATAATACAGGTAGATGTAGTCGTCACCGAGAAAAGCGCGGCCCGCGAGGTCATGGCCCCACACGATTGCGGCCACGACCAGGAAGACCAGAAGCAGCAGCCAAGGTGCCTCTATCCCAAGCCGAAACGGTCTCTCTTTGCCTTTGCTTTCCGCCATCCGGAGTTGCCAACCGGCCACTTTCCATTATCCATAAGCTCCACCCTCTTTTCAATTCTCGCTTGACAAGTATGTTGATATGTGTCAACATGTCAACAAATGAAAAAGCCCATCCGCAAACGCAGCCTTTCGCCGGCCCCGGCCGTCTGCTGCCCGGGCCGCGGGCCGGACCTTTTCTTGCAGCCCTTTTTCAAGACCATCCTGGAGGAGACGCGGCGGAACCTGATCCGCTTCATCGGCCGCAACCCGGGCCTGACCGCGGGGGAGATCGCGGCTGCTTTTGCCCAGGACCGCAGCACCATCTCGCACCATCTCTCGGTCATGACCACTCACGGCTTTCTCATCGCCGCCAAGCAAGGCCGCCACCGGCGTTTTCGGGTGAACCGCGATTACATTGTCCAGACCCTGGAAGAGATCACCGAATCCATTCGCGATTGTTGTTCAAGAAACGATAAGGGGTCAGTGCTTGACTTATGACATAACCGGGAATTGTGAATTGTCAGGACCTGACCCCAAGAGGCTGTCATGTCTTACATTTATATGAAAATTTTGGAACGGAGGCCGGCGCGCTACGACGCCGGGATCCGGCGCCTTTCCGGCCAGGACTGGCCGGCCATCCGGGAAAAAATCTTGCAAGGGGTCAAGCCTGGCGAGCGGGTGCTGGAGATCGGGTGCGGCCCGGGCACACTGGCGCTCGAGCTGGCGCGGCGGGGGGCGCAGGTCCTTGCGCTCGACCACAACCCGGAGATGCTCACTTATGCCCGGGGCCAGGCGGCGGAGGCTGGGGTCCAGGTGGAATTTGGGAAGCTTCCGGCGGAGGAGCTGGCCCGGCTGCAAGGCCGCTTTGATTGGGTGGTGGCATCGCTCAGCTTCTCCGAGCTGCGGCCGATCGTGCGGCGGGCGGTGCTGGTCTGGCTGCGGCGCTTGCTCAAAGAAGGCGGCCGGTTGGTGGTGGTGGACGAGGTGGTGCCGGAGAGTGCGGGCGCATGGTGGCGCTACCAGCTCTCGCGCGCCTGGCACGGGCTTCTCACCTGGCTGCGCACTCGGAAAACCACCCGGCCGCTTTCGGATTTTCAAGCAGAGCTGAGCGAGGCGGGTTATCGGATCCTTTGCGAAGAAACCTTGGCCCCGGGTAACCTCCGGCTGTGGGAAGCCCAGCCTGGGGAACAGGATGCACTTCCGGAGCCGGCGGTCTTGTCCGGCGGCTGGGGCTTGAGCGATTGGGTGGAAAGTTTTTTCCTGTGGCTCTCCTCCCATCTTCTCAAGGTTCCATTTCGGCCCGGGCTCTATCGCATCGGCCGTCCCGGTCCGGAGGCTCCCCTGCTCGCCACCAGCAACTACCGGCTGACCGTGAACCTGGTGCGCAAGCACCTGGCCGGCCGCGACGCCTGGCTCCTGGTTAACGACACCCGGGGCGTCAACGTCTGGTGCTCGGCCGGGGAGGGAACCTTTTCCGCTGCGGAGATTGCTTTGACTTTGGCCGCGAGCCGGGCCGACCGATTCGTAAGCCACCGGCAGTTGATCTTGCCCAAGCTCTGCTTGAACGGGGTCAATCGCCGGGAGGTGAAAGAGCGGAGCGGCTTCCGCGCTCTGATCGGGCCGGTTTACGCGCGGGACCTGCCCGCTTACCTCGATCACAGTTACGAAAAAACCGAGGTCATGGAGCAAGTGCATTTCAACTTCTGGGACCGGATGTGGATCGGCGTGCCTTTTACCCTGCTGCTGGTGCTGGTCCCTGGCGTGCTGGCCCTGGGGCTGGGAAGATGGATCAGGCCCACCCTGCCGCTGTGGTTTGCCCTGGCAGGGATGCTGATTGCGGTGAGTTACACCTGGCTCCCGACCCGCCGGCACCTGGTCAAGGGGCTGATCCTGGGCGCGCTCCTGGCCGCGGCCGGCGGGGTCTACCTCTTCTGGCAGCAGGCGCCGGGAATCCGCATCGGCCGCAGCATGGCGCTGCTCCTGGCGCTAGAGCTTTTCGTGACCGCGGATTTCTCCGGGGCCACCCCGGTCAGCAACCGCACCCTGGTGGAACAGGAATTCAAATGGATCTATATTATTCTGGTGATTCTCATTGTCCTCTATTTCGCTTTGCCCAGCCTGAAGGAGGTCTGGCCATGGTAACGGTTGATCGAGATCGCTGCAACGGCTGCGGAGAGTGCGTGGCGGTTTGCCCGCATGCGGCCCTGTCCCTCGAGGGCAACTCTCCCCGCGCGGTCCTGACCGCGGCCGAGCGCTGCATGGAATGCGGCGCCTGCGGGCTCAACTGCCCGGAGGCGGCGATCACCGGCAACTTCGGGGTCGCTTGTTTCGCCTGCATGACCCAGCAGGCCCTGAGCGGCAAACAGAGCTCGCGCTGCGCCTGCGCCTGTTGATCCCCGGATTTTTCGCCGCAGCGGAAAAATTCTGATATCATCAGAGGCATGGAAACTTTGCCGCGAGGAGTGCCAATTACATGAATCCGGCCGAGGCTCGGCGCCTGGGCTTGAGGGAGACGCCGGCGGCCTGGGAAATTGAGGCCGGCCAGGGTCTGCGCTCGCTTCAGTCTCTTGGTTTGCGTTTTCCCGGAACAACCTGGGACCTTAAGGCGCTGGGGCAAGTGGCGGCGCGTTATCCCGTTCTGGTGACGCCCTATTACGCCTCCCTGATCGAGCGGCCGGAGCCGGGGGACCCGATCTTCCGGCAATGTGCGCCTTCGCCGGAGGAGTTGGTCAACTCGGGGGACTTGAGTCCCGACCCGCTGGCGGAGGGAAAGTTCATGCCGGCGCCGGGGCTGGTCCATCGCTACCCGGACCGCTGCCTTTTGCTTTTGACCAACGCCTGCTTTGTTTATTGCCGGCATTGCCTGCGCAAGCGAATTTGGGGCATCAGCCAAGGCCGCTACGACCGCCGGCATTTCCTCCGGATGCGGGACTATCTCGCCGCCACGCCCTCGGTGCGCGAGGCCATCCTCTCCGGCGGCGACCCGCTCACCTTGAGCAACCGCGAGCTTGAGTTTGTGCTCGGCTCGCTCCGCGCCATCTCCCACCTGGAAGTGATCCGCATCCATACCCGCGCGCCGGCGGTCTTGCCGGCCCGGATTGACTCCGGGGTCCTCGCTTTGCTCGACCGCTTCGGCCCGATCTGGCTCAACACCCAGTTCAACCATCTCCGGGAGATCACGGAAGAAGCCGCGGCCGCGGTGGACCGTCTGCTGCGGGCCGGGGTGCCGGTGGGGAACCAGGGGGTATTGCTGAAGGGAATCAACGATGACCTGGAGACCCAGCGGGCGCTCCATCTGGGACTGGTCCGGATCAAGGTGCGGCCGTATTATTTGTTTCACTGCGACCCGGCGGAAGGCGTGGGCCATTTCCGGACCTCGGTGGAGTGCGGGCAGCGGATCGTCCAGGAGCTGAGCCGCAGCCTCTCGGGCTTGGCCATCCCAACCTTCGCAATGGAGCTTCCCGAGGGCGGGGGCAAGGTGCGGATGAGCCTACCCGGATAAGCGGGGGGCGGGGGCCGGCTCAGTTGCTTGAGCCTACGGTGTTTGCTACTATTTAATTCAGAGGCATTCGGAAAGGCCGGCAGGTCAGGCCATCTGGCGAGAAGGAGGCTTGACCCGCTAACTAAAAACGAGGGAGTATCCATCTTTTGAGCGCAACCACCAGTATCATTGTCTTTGGAAATATCGCGGGCTTGGCCACCTGCCTGGGCATCGGACTCCTGATCTGGAAGGAAAAATGGGCGCGCGAGCATACCTACTGGCTCAATTCCTTTGCCGCGGGCGTGATCCTGGCCGCGGTCTTCCTGCATATTTTACCGGAGGCCCTGGCCGCCAACCAGGCGAAAGCGCTCCTTTATCTGCTGGGCGGGTTCATCATTTTCTACCTGCTGGAGAACGTCCTGATCATGCATTCCAGCGCCGAGCTGGAGCACAGCGGCCATAATAAGCACGCGGCCTTCTATGCCCGCTCGCGCGTGGCCGGGACCGGGCTCTTCATCCATTCGCTGATTGACGGGATCATCATCGGCGTGGGCTTCGAGGTGAGCCGGGAGGTCGGCATGGTCGCCACCGTCGGCATTATCATGCACGAGTTTCCGGAAGGGATCGCCATCCAGTCCGTGCTCTACGACAGCGGGATGAAACGGCGCCACGCCCTGATCTACTCCCTGGCCGTGGCCTTTGCCACCCCGGTCGGGGCCATGGGTTCTCTCGCCTTCCTGGGCAGCCTCTCGCCGGAAACCATCGGTTTGCTCCTGGCGGTGGGGGCAGGCACTTTTCTTTATGTCGCGGCTTCGGACTTGATCCCGGCCGCCCACGCCCACGGCGGCAAATCCAGCGCCGCCCTGTTCCTGGCCGGGGTCGGGTTTTTATGGGTCACCGCCCTGCTCCTGGAGCACGGCCATGCTCATTGATCCCATCGAGGAGTGGGGATGACCCCATCCGCCCAGGTGGCCAACTTTTCCAGATCAGGATGAAAATCTTAGTCATCGGCAGCGGCGGCCAACTCGGCCAGGAGTTCTTCAAGCTCGAGACCGCGCACGAGCTGATCCCGCTCAACCATGCCCAAGTGGAAGTGAAGGACCCGGCCGCGGTGCGGGCTTGCCTGCAAAAACACCAGCCGGAGGCGGTGATCAACCTGGCCTCTTTCAACCGGGTGGATGCCGGCGAGGACCAGCCGGAGCCGGCCTTCACGGTCAACGCCCTCGGCGCGCTCCACGTGGCGCGGGCCGCGAAAGAAGTCGGCGCGGCCGTGGTCTTTATCAGCACCGACTATGTGTTCGGCGGCGAGAGCGGCCGGCGCCGGCCCTATTGCGAAAGCGATCCGCCGGCGCCGCTCAACGTCTATGGCGCCTCCAAGCTGGCGGGCGAATACCTGGTCCGACTCTCTAATCCCCGTCATTTTATTATCCGCACCTGCGGGCTTTACGGCGCGGTCACCTCCCACAAGGGCTGGACCTTCCCGGAGCTGATGCTCCGCAAGGCCAAGGCCGGGGAAAAGCTCCGGGTGGTCAACGACCAGACCCTGACCCCCACCTACACCTCCGACCTGGTCCGCGCCATCCTGGCCGTGATCGAAAAAGGAAAGCCAGGCACTTATCATCTTACCTCCGCCGGCGAATGCTCCTGGTATGAATTCGCCAAGACTACTCTCGAGCTGGCCGGAGTCCAAGCCGACCTGGAGCCGGTATCCTCCTCCGAATTCGGGGCCAAGGCCCTTCGGCCGGCTTATTCAGTTTTGCAGAGCGAGCGGCTGGCCGAGCTGGGCCTCGCGGCGCTTCGGCCCTGGCCGGAGGCGCTGCGGGCCTACCTGGTGGAGAAAGGAGAAGTTCCCAAAACCACGAGGGCAGGGCAGGGGCGAGGTCCGGCTCGGACCGGGGAGGTTCCGGACTAGGACGGCCGGGGCAGGCGGCCGGACTGCTTGTTGCGGCGGATGATTTCTTCGTTGTAAGCCCGGATCAGGTCGCTGTGCCGGAGGATTCCGAGGATGGTGTTGGGGTGCTCCGGGTCCACCACCAACAGCTCGGAAGTATTGTTGCTGAGAAAAGCGGCGAGCGCCTCGTAAAGGGTGCGGTCCGGGGTAATGGTCACCACCGGCCCGGCCAGGTCCGAGGCGATCAGCAGGTCTTCCAACCCGTCTTCAAACAGGATCGGCCGGGTCTGGTCCAGGGAGAGCATCCCCACCAGGTGGCCTTGCGCGTCGGCCAGGGGGAAAGAGGCGCTCTCGCTCTCCATGAGCACCCTCTGGATTTCACCGTAATGCAGTTCTTCCGAAAGCACCCGCACCTTGGCCCCCCGGTCGTAAACCTTTTCCACCGTCAGCTCTTCCAGCACATTGATGGTGAAATCGCCCAGGTGCGCCGGCGAGTGGAATTTGTTTTGCACCTGCTGTTCGTAGATGGAGTAGCGTCGGGTGAAAAGGATCGCGATCACCGAAACCAGGAGCAGGGGCGCGATCAGGCCGTAGCCGCCGGTCATCTCCGCGCACATGATCAGCGAGGCCAGGGGCGCGTTGGCCACCCCCGCAAAAAAGCTGGCCATGCCCACGATCACGAACGCGCCCGGCTGGGTGACGATCTCCGGGAAGAACTGGTGGCCGAACCACCCCACGGTGCCGCCGATCATGCCGCCGATGAACAGAGTCGGGCCGAACACGCCGCCGGAGCCG
>MGQK01000051.1:32504-32958 GCA_001797815.1 Deltaproteobacteria bacterium RBG_13_61_14
GGGTCAAGATCGCCTTTTGGAGCACGCCGTAACCGCCGCCGTAAGCCTCCGGCGTCCACAACCCCACCGCGCCCACCAGCAACCCGCCGAGCATGGGCTTGACATGGCGGGGAATTTTGATCTTGCGGAAAAAGTGGTCGCGCACGCCGTAAAAGAATCGGATATAAAAAATGCCCAGCGGCACGCAGACCAGGCCCAGGAGGGTGTAAAAGATCAGCTCCCGGGGGTCGCGGAATTGGAAGGCCGGCGAGGCGAAGATGTGTTGGGAGCCGAAAATCTGGGTGAAGAGAGTGTAGGCGGTGATGGAGGAAAGCACGGTGGGGATCAGGGCGTCGGTTTCCAGGTCTTCCCGGTAGAGCACTTCCAACGCGGCCAGCGCCCCGCCCAAGGGCGCGCGGAAGATGGCGCCGAAGCCGCCGCCGGCTCCGGCCAGGAGCAGGATGCGGCGTTCGCG
>MGQK01000052.1:0-136 GCA_001797815.1 Deltaproteobacteria bacterium RBG_13_61_14
GCACTTCCTGCTCTTCGGTAAAAACTACCTCTTCGTCGAACTCAGTCAGGCGTTCCTCGGCAGCCTCTCCTCTCTCCTCCTCGTTTATCTGGGCCGGAATCTCTTCGACCGCCTCACCGGCCTCGCCGCCGGCCTG
>MGQK01000052.1:305-8668 GCA_001797815.1 Deltaproteobacteria bacterium RBG_13_61_14
TCTGGATCGGCAATAACCCCGCCGCCACCGGCAATATTTTTACCTCCGACCATCAGGGCATGAGCGCCAAGCTCAGCGAGGAAATGCGGGCCAGGCTTCGCTCCGCCTCCGACGTGGAGAAAGAACGGATATTCCGGGAGGCAGCCTGGGCTTTCATCCGGCAACATCCGGCCCGGTTTGTGGCCCTGGTCCCGGCCAAGCTCCGGGCGCTCTGGTGGTTTGATCCGGACATGCCCAGCGATTTCCCAGTGGTGCGGGAAGTGGTCTATGTCCTGCTTTTAATCCCGGCGCTCCTCGGCATGATCGCCTCCCGCAAACAATGGCGCGAGCTTTCGATCTTTTACCTCATCTACCTCACCCTGAGCGCGGCCTACTCGGTCTATTACGGCGGCGCCCGCTTCCGCTACGTGATCGAATTCACCCTCATCCTCTTCGCGGCGTCCTTCCTGGTATCAATGGCTCGACATTTGGGCAGTGGGTTGGTGAGGGCTGGGGTCAGACCTTGACCATTTTCACAATTTCCGCCATCCCGCTCAGACGGGGGACAGCTTGCCCTCCCTCAGTTTTTGGCCGCACCGCATATTTTCGGCCTACGTAGGGGCGCAATTGATTGCGCCCACCTCCCGGCAAGGGCGCGATAAATCGCGCCCCTACCCCCGGTTGACGAAAAAATGAGGGTGGGCAAGCGGGGGACAGGCCTTGACACCCTTCTTTGGATTTGACAATCCCCCCTTTTTTCATTAACCTAAAGCCATTCTTTCCAGGATGAAGATGGTCCCCTGCGGAGGCGATAACGCGGGCAGCAATCACTGCCCGCGGCTGATTCGCGCGGCCCGGATAGTCTAGGCCGAGGCCGCCGCACGTCTCCTCTGCCCTGCCTCTGGCAACGCGGCGCGGAACCTGACCCGACACACAATTGGAGCGTAACCCATGGACTATAAAAAGACCCTCAATCTGCCCAAGACCGCTTTTGACATGAAGGCCAATTTGGCCCGGCGCGAGCCGGAGCTGGTCCGGCGCTGGGACCAGGACCGGGTGTATGCCAAGATGCTGGCCGCCCACCAGAACCAGCCCAAGTTCGTGCTCCACGACGGCCCGCCCTATGCCAACGGCTCGATCCACCTGGGCACGGCCATGAACAAGGTGCTCAAGGACTTTATCGTCAAGTCCCGCGCCATGTCCGGCCGCTTCACGCCCTACCTCCCCGGCTGGGACTGCCACGGGCTGCCGATCGAGCACCAGGTGGACAAGGAGCTGGGCGAGAAGAAAGGCGCGATCAGCGTGATCGAAAAGCGCCGGCGCTGCCGGGAATACGCGGGCAAGTTCGTGGACGTCCAGCGCGGCGAGTTCAAGCGCCTGCTGGTGCTGGGCGAGTGGGAGCACCCTTACCTGACCATGAACTATCGCTACGAGGCCCAGATCGCCCGGGAGTTCGCCAAGTTCGTCAAGGCCGGCTCGATCTACCGGGGGCTGAAGCCGGTGCACTGGTGCCCTACATGCAAAACTGCATTAGCCGAGGCCGAGGTCGAATACGCGGACCACCCATCGCCCTCGATCTATGTCCGCTTTCCCTGGCAGAGCGGCAAGGGGCCGGAGAGTCCCGCGAAGAAGACGCTGCTCGACCTCCAGAAAGAGCACGGCCCGGTCTTCGTGATGATCTGGACCACCACGCCCTGGACCATCCCGGCCAACCTGGCGGTGGCGCTGCATCCCGAGTTCAGCTACGTGGCGCTCAAGGCCGGCGGAGCGGTTTATCTCTTGGCCGAGGGCCTGGTCAACGTGGTGGCCGAGCTGCTCGGCTGGAAAGACCGGCAGGTGCTTAAAAAGTTCCAGGGCCGCGAGCTGGAAGGCCTGGTCTTCCGGCACCCGCTCTACGACCGCGACTCGGTCATCATCCTGGCCGATTATGTCACCCTCGACACCGGCACCGGCTGCGTGCACACCGCGCCCGGCCACGGCCAGGAAGACTACGAGAGCGGCCAGCAATACCGCCTCCCGATCTATTCACCAGTGGATGACCACGGCCGCTTCACCGGCGAGGTGGAGTTTTTTGCCGGGGAGTTCGTGTTCGACGCCAACGCCCACGTGAACCAGAAGCTCAAAGAGGCGGGCAACCTGCTCCACGCGGAGGAGTTCACCCACAGCTATCCCCATTGCTGGCGCTCGAAGGACCCGGTGATATTCCGGAGCACGCCGCAGTGGTTTGTCTCCATGGATAAAACCCGCCTGCGGGGAAAGGCGCTGGAGCAGATCAAGAAGACCACCTGGGACCCGGCCTGGGGCGAGGAGCGGATCAGCAGCATGATCGCCGAGCGCTCGGACTGGTGTCTGTCCCGGCAGCGGGCCTGGGGCGTGCCCATTGTGGCGTTCCATTGCCAAAACTGCGGGGAGGTCTTGCTGGACGGAGAGCTGGTGGACCGGGTGGCCGACCTCTTTGCAGAGCACGGCTGCGACGTGTGGTTCGCGCGCGAGGCCAAGGACCTGCTCCCGACCGGGACCAGGTGCCGAAAGTGCGGCGGCTCCGCGTTCGACAAGGACTCGAACATCCTGGACGTGTGGTTCGATTCGGGGGTGAGCTTTGCCTGCGTCTTGGAGGAGCGGGAAGACCTGGGCCTGCCCTGCGACCTGTATATCGAGGGCACGGACCAGCACCGGGGATGGTTCCACTCGTCCCTGCTCTGCGCGGTCGGCACCCGCGGCTTTGCGCCCTATCGCACCGTGCTCACCCATGGCTTCACCGTGGACGAGGACGGGAAGAAGTATTCCAAGTCCTCGGGCAACTACGTGCCCCTGGAAAAACTGCTGCAAGACTACGGCGCCGAGCTCTTGCGGATGTGGGCGGCCTCGGAGAACTTCCGCAACGACATCCGCTTCTCCCGGACCATCCTCGACGGCATCGCCACCACCTACCGCAAGGTGCGCAACACCCTGCGCTACATGCTTGGGAACCTCTTTGACTTCGACCCCGGGCGGGACGCGCTGCCCGTCTCCGAGCTTTTTGCCCTCGACCGCTGGATGCTGCACCGGGTGGAGAAGTTCAAGCGCCGGGCGCTCGCCGCCTACGACCGCTACGAGTTCCACCTGATCTACCACGGCCTGAACACGCTCTGCGCGGTGGACCTCTCGGCCTTGTATTTCGACATTGTGCGCGATCGGCTCTATTGCGAAAAGGCGGACGGCAAGGCCCGGCGCTCGGCCCAGACCGCGATCTGGACCGCGCTCGACGCCCTGGTCCGGCTGATGGCGCCGATCCTGTCCTTCACCGCCGAGGAAGTCTACGCCCAGATGCCGGTCCAGGGCGGGCGCCGGGACACCGTGTTCGAGCTGAGCTATGCGCCGGCCGATGATGCACTTTTGAATGAGGAGCTGGGCGAGCGCTTGGCGCGCTTGTTCTTGATCCGGGAAGAGGTGAACAAGGCCCTGGACCAGGCGCAGAAGGAAAAATTGATCGGCCACCCCAACGACGCCCAGGTGGTAATCGCGGCCGGCCGGGACGAGATGGAGTTTCTCCGCTCCTTCCGCGCCGATCCGGAAGGCGCTGAAGACCTGCGCAAACTGCTCCTGGTCTCCGCGGTGGAGCTTAAGGAAAAGACCGGCGGCGACCTGGAGGTCAAGCTCAGCAAAGCCCCGGGCCGGAAGTGCGAGCGCTGCTGGACCTACGCGACCGAGGTGGGCAGCTTATCCAAACATCCTACCTTGTGCCCAAGATGCTATAATGTCCTGGAAGCTGTTTCATAACCCGTTTTGATGAACCGAACCCTATGATTGCATACAAGAACACGGCGAAAAATCGGCTGCCGAACGTAAGGGCACGGCATGCCGTGCCCCTACTCGGGGGGTTATGAAACAGCTTGTGGAAAGTTGACCGAAACCAGGATGGCGCTTCTTCGCCTCGGAGGAAGTTTGAAAATGAAGTTCGTTACCTCCAGAGAATTTATCTCTCAGCCGTTGCGAATTCTCAAATTGGCTGAGAAGGAGAACGTAGTTGCCGTTTCCGCTCGCGGTCAAACCCACTATCTGATAACAAGGCTGGAAAAGGATGATCTGGAAGACTTGATTCTTGCCGACCACCTTGAGATTGAGAAGGACTGGAGGCGTTCAGAGCGAGAATTTCGTCAAGGCAAAACCATCCCGCTAAGCAGTATCAAAATTCCTATCAAGCGCCGCGATAAAAAAGAGAAATCACGGAGGAAGCGATGACTTTGAAAGGCCATGCCTGGAAATTCGGGGCGGATGTGGACACCGACGCCATCATCGCCGCGCGTTACCTTTCGGCCACTGATCCGGAGGAACTGGCCGGCCACGTCATGGAGGGCCTGATGCCGGATTTTCCGAACCGGGTGAAGCCGGGCGACATGGTGGTGGCGGGCAAGAACTTCGGCTGCGGCAGTAGCCGCGAGCACGCCCCGCTCGCGCTCAAGGCGGCGGGGGTCGCGTGCGTGATCGCCAGGAGCTTTGCCCGCATTTTTTACCGCAACGCCTTCAACCTGGGACTGCCGCTCTTGGAGAGCGCGGAGGCGGCGGACGGCATCGCGGCCGGCGACGAGCTCTTGGTGGACTTGGCCGCGGGCACGATCAAGAACCTGAGCCAGGGCACGGAATTTCAGGCGCGGCCGATCCCGCCGTTCATGCAGGAGCTTCTGGCCGAGGGCGGCCTGATGCAGCACGTGATCAAGAAGATCCGGGCGGGAGGGTGAGTGAAGATGGCGAAGACGCACCGCATCGCCGTGATCCCGGGCGATGGCACCGGCCCGGAAGTCGTGGCCGAAGGGGTGAAGGTGCTCACGGCCGCGGCCGACCGGTTCAGGATCCAGTTCGAGTTCCAGACTTACGACTTGGGCGGCGAGCGGTATCTGCGGACCGGCGAGGTGTTGCCGGAGGGGGTGCTGGCCGAGCTCAAGAGGATGGACGCGATTTACCTGGGCGCGATCGGGCATCCCCAGGTCAAGCCCGGGGTCCTCGAGCAGGGCTTGCTGCTCAAGCTCCGCTTCGAGCTGGACCAATACATCAACCTGCGGCCGGTGAAGCTCTACCCGGGGGTGAAGACGCCGCTCCGGGACAAGGGGCCTTCGGACATTGACCTGGTGGTGGTGCGGGAGAACACCGAGGGGCTGTATGCCGGGACCGGCGGGTTCCTGCGCAAGGGCACGCCCCAGGAGGTGGCGATCCAGACCTCGGTCAACACCCGCCGGGGGGTGGAGCGCTGCATCCGCTTCGCTTTTGAGTATTGTAAGAAGCGCAACAAAAAGAAAAAGCTCACCCTCTGCGGCAAGACCAACGTGCTCACCTTTGCCTTTGACCTGTGGGAGCGGACCTTTCACGAGGTGGCCGAGGAGTACCCGGAGATCCGGACCGATTACGCGCACGTGGACGCGCTCTGCATGTGGCTGATTAAGAACCCGGAGTGGTTCGACGTGGTGGTGACCGACAACATGTTCGGCGACATCATCACCGACCTGGGCGCGGTGATCCAGGGCGGGATGGGCATCGCCGCCGGGGGCAACTTGAACCCGGAGGGGGTGAGCATGTTCGAGCCGATCGGGGGCAGCGCGCCCAAATATACCGGCCAGGGCGTGATCAACCCGCTGGCGGCGATCGCGGCCGGGCAGATGCTGCTCGCCCACCTGGGCCATGCCGCCGCCGCCGCGGCGGTGGAACAGGCGGTGGTCAAGACCATTCAGAATGACCTGAAGGACCTGGCCGCCGGCAAAATGGGCCTTTCCACCAGCCAGGTCGGAGATCGCGTCGCGGGTTACGTCTCGGGCTAATCAGCCGGGAACCCAAGCGTGGTGAAACGACCGTTCATCGTCCTTTCCGCTCTCTTCCTGCTGGCGCCGGCGGTCCTCTTCCCGCTCTGGCGCTTTGCGCTCAAGCCCCGTCCCCAATATCTAAGTCTGCATACCATCCCCTTTGACCCCATCCATGACCTCGGGAGCACGGCCGGCCGGCCCATCTTCTGGCTCGACGGCCAGGACTGGCAGTTCCAGCGCGAAGGCGACCGCATCTGGCAAGAGGGCATGACCGTGCCCGCCTGCTGGAACCTGATCCGCGGCCTGGAGGACTGGGACGGGGTGGCCCGCTACCAGAAGAGCTTCCGCCTGCCCGAGGGCTTCCGGCCCGCCCAGGTCCGGCTCCATTTCCGGGGCGTGCTCTACCGCGCCGAGGTCTTCCTTAACGGCCAGCGCCTGGGCAGCCACGAGGGCGGCTACACACCTTTTTCTTTTGACGTCACCTCCGCCCTGCAGCGGGAAGGCGAAAACCTGCTGGAGGTGGTGGTGGACAACCGCCTGAGCATGAAGACCTTGCCCGGCCGGATCAAAGGCTGGCGCCATGCGGGCGGGATCTACCGGGAGGTTTACCTGGAGGGGATGCCGGAGGTATCCATCCAGGATCTTTTCCTGCAAGCGGAGCCGGAGAGAGGGAAGGGCAAAGTCCGCGGCCAGGTGAGCCTGGCCAACTTCAGGTCAGAACCGGTCGAGACTTCGTTGACCCTGGAGCTCTCCACCGCGAAAGGGAAGCTTATCACCCGGACCGAGGCGCCGGTCGTTCTGAGGCCGGGCACGAAGGAGCAGGTTCAGGTCTTGTCCCTGGAAGACCTGAAGATCAAGCCCTGGTCGCCGGACCATCCAGTGCTGTATCGCGCTCGCTTTCTCCTGGGCGAAGGCGGGGACGAGCAGGCGGTGGTCTTCGGCTTTAAGCGGCTTCAGGCGCAAGGCCGCGAGCTGATGCTGAATGGTGAGCCGTTCAAGGTCCGGGGCGTGAGCCGGCATGAGGACGTTCCGCGGACGTTCCGCACCCAGACGCTTGCCGGCCTGGAGCAGGACCTCCGGATGATCAAGGCGCTGGGGGCCAACGCCATCCGGCTGGGTCATTATCCGAACCATCCGGCCATGCTCGACCTGTGCGACCGCTACGGGCTGCTGGTGTGGGAAGAGTCGCCTACCTGGGGCGACCGGTCGCCCGACTACGGCGACCCCGAAGTGGTGGCCCTGGGCGTCCGGCAGGTGCAGGAAATGGTGGGGCGCGACCGCAACCATGTCTCCATCGGGTTCTGGGGCGTGGCCAACGAAATCCCCACCGACCGGCCGAGCGGGGCCGAGTTTGTGCGGGCCGGCGTGGAGGCCGGCCGGAAGCTCGCGCCGGGGATGCTTTTTACCGCGGCCTCTTTCACGGGTGTGCGCGACCGGAGCATCGGTTATCTCGACCTGGCGGCCTTTAACACTTACCAGGGCTGGTATTATGGCTTTCCCCGGGATTTCCAGCCCGATTTCGAGCAGCTAAAAACCGCCTTTCCGGGCAAGCCGATCCTGATTTCCGAGTACGGGGCCGGAGCCCAGATCGGCTGGCACGGCGCTTACGGCGACCTCTACACCGAGGAGAACCAGGCCCGGACTTTGGAGAAGCGGTTCCGGCTGATCGAGGACGACCCGGAGTGCGCCGGCGGCTTCATCTGGCTGTTCGCCGATTTCGCCGACGAGATGCGCCTGCTCAATCCCCGGCCCTATTTCAACCAGAAGGGGCTGGTGGACTACGAGCGCCAGGAGAAGCTGGCTTATTCAGTAGTGAAAGAGTTGTTTCACTCCCCCGCTCGGGAGGTCCGGGTGCCGGGCCAAAGCCGGATCCTGCCCCGGGTGGTGGCGGCCGGGCTGGCCGCGCTCACCCTGGTCATGCTCTTGGGCTCCCTGGCCAGCCGCATCCCCCGGAGCTGGCGGATCCTGTTTCCGGAAAGCCCCAATTACCGGAAGCTGGTCCGGCGCGCCTTCTGGATGTCGGCCACCGCCGGCCTTTACCTCTTCCTGGTCTCCCGCATCGGGTTGCTCTCCCAGCCGCTGGCGTTGCCCGGGCCGGACCTGACCACGCTCCGCATCCTTCATGCAATCCTGAATTCCTCGCTCACCCCCGCCTTCGCCTTTTACGGCTGCCTCTGGCTCTGGCTCCTCTTCAGCCTGCTCGCGGACCGGCTCGGCCGGGTCCTCGGCGCCCGGCCCCAGCGGAGCGCGCTCGAGATCACCCTGGGCGTGGGCGATCCCCTGGCCTGGATCCTGCCTTACTCGCTGGTGCTCCTGGCGCCGGCCCTCTTCCCGGCCGCGAGCGGACTCGGCCTTTTCCTGGTTACCGGCACCTGGCGCGGCACTTTCAGCACCATCCCTTCCCTGGCCCTGGCCGTCGCTTTTTCGCTGGCGCTGGTGGTGCTCACGCTCAAAGCGGCGCTGGTTTTCCGCGCCGGTTTTCGGATCGGCTTTATACGAAGCTGCATCCTGATCCTGCTCTGCCAGGTGATCCATGCGGCCGCGGTTCTGGGGATTTTCTTTCTGATCTAACTTGAGGGATCGAGAGTAGCCGTTGCGTCAAACGCCGGCGTC
>MGQK01000052.1:8675-8905 GCA_001797815.1 Deltaproteobacteria bacterium RBG_13_61_14
CCACGCCGGGGGAAAAGCGCAGGAAAGCTCAGGGCACCTGGACCTGGATGATTGTTTCCACCGCGCTGGAAGGAATGTAGCGGCGGGGATCGGCCGGCGAGCTGACCACGATCTCGACCAGGCCCGGGGCGGTCGGCTGAAACCGGAGCACGGCCCGGCCGGAGGAATTTTGCCCGCTGCCGCTCTGGATCGGACCGGTGATGTCAAAGCGGCCCGGGTTGTCGGTAACA
>MGQK01000052.1:9001-22672 GCA_001797815.1 Deltaproteobacteria bacterium RBG_13_61_14
GGTGTTGAGGTTGGCCAGCCAGGCGGGGCTGCCAAAGGGAGAGCCGAGGCTGGGCCTTTGCGCCAGGAGCAGGTTGTAGTTCCAGGTGGAGTCGATCCACTGGACAAAGTAAAGGCGGAGCTGGTCGTCGCTGGGCATGGGATGCAACTGCCATTGAGAGGTGTTGAGTTCGGTAATGGGCTGAGGTGCCCCAAAGGACTGGTCCCAAGCCGGCCGGGTCGCGGTAAACAGGTTAAAGTCGGTGGCGACCGTGCCGCTGGCGAAATACAAGGTCAGCCGGTCGGCGGAGATGGAAGGCCCGGTCTCATCATCCAGGGTGTTAATTTCGCTGACATTGACCGGGGGTCCAAAGGGTTCATTGACGCTGCCCCGGACTGCGCGGTAAATATCCAGCCCACCCGAACCACCGGCCTGGTTGGAGGCAAAGAAGATCTCAAGGCCATCGCGGGAGACGGAAAAGGCCGACTCGCGGGAGATCGAATTGAGGGCGGAGTGCTCGGCCAAGGTGCGGCGGGGCGGGGTCTCGCCGTCGCCGCCGAAAAAGATGCCGCTGCCGGAGATCACCTCAAAGACCACGGCCAGGCCGGGCCGCGGGGTTCCATAGTTGAGGGCATGAGTCTCGGCGGTGATGCGAAGGGTAGCCCCGACCTGGACCGAGGGAGAGGATCCCGCGGGTTCCAGCAGGGTCATGGGCCCGGGGTATCCGGAGCAGGGCGACTTTCGTCCGTTGAGTATAATCGAATAGCAGTTCAGGTCCGGAACACCCAAGATTCCATTTCCGTCTAAATCCTGGGTGTCGCCATTGGGCGGGACCACCTGGCTGTAGCTGGGATTCCGGCCGTTAAGGTAGAGGGACAACGTGTTCTTGTCTGGAACCCCGATGATCTGATTTCCGTCGGCGTCGAGGAAGAAACAGCCGGCCGGGTAGCAGGTGAGGTCGGGCTGTTGAGGATCCGACTCGTTAAAGAACTCGTTCAGGTTGGCCAGGCCGTCGCTGTCCGGGTCGGTCAGGGGGTTGAGGTCGAGGCCGCCATCGCTGGGGTCATAAGCATTCAGGCCGTTCGCCGTCTCCCAGGCGTCGGGCATCTGGTCGTTGTCGTCGTCCGGGTCGAGGTAGTCAATCACGGTGTCGCCGTCACTGTCGCGGTTGGCATCGGAAGTGACGGTGGTGTAGGCCTTGAAGCTCCAGACCTCGTTGTCCCGGACCCGGAGGCTGAGCAGGTAGATGCCCGGCACGTCGTCGTCAAAAGTGGGCTGAGGGGAAGAGGGATCGGAGAGGGTGGCCGCGCTTCCGGCCGGCCGCGATTCCAGCTCCCAGGCGTAACCCAGGATGGTTCCATCCGGGTCGTAACTGGCGGTTCCGTCCAAGGGGACCGGCGCCGGGTCGTAGAAGCTGACGATCTGATCCGGCCCGGGCACCGGGACCGGCAACTGGTTGCCCAAGGTCTTGACGATAATTTCCACGGTATCGGCATTGAGGCTGTCATCAAAGCCGTCGTTGACCCCGAGGTCAAAGACATAATTGCCCACGGTATCGGGTTGAAAGGTCGGGTGCACCGGGTCCGAGGTATTCAGGGTCACCGCCGGCCCGGAAGTTTGGGTCCATTGGTAGGACAGGGTGTCGCCGTCCAGGTCGGAGCTTCCCGACCCGTCCAGGGTGACGAGGGTGTTGACGAGCGCGACCTGGTCCGGCCCGGCCGCGGCCACGGGCAGGTGGTTCAACACCTGGACCTGGACCGTGTCGCCGAGGCTGACGGAAAGCCCATCGCTGACCACCAGGGAGAAAAGGTAAAGGCCGATATAGCTCGGGTCCGAACTGAAGGTAGGCATTTCGGCCGTGCCGCCGGGCAGGAGAGTAACGGCCGGGCCTTGGAGCTGTGACCACTGGTAGGTGATGGGTTCGGCATCGGGATCGTAGCTCCCCGATCCGTCGAGCAGGAAGCTGTCGGCGCGGTAGCCCTGCCGATCCGGTCCGGCAATCGCGACCGGGGCATGGTTGAAGTGGGGGGTGACCTCGGCCAGGACCATGTCCTCGTTCAGGCTCCAATCATAGCCGTCAAAGACGCGCAGGCCGAAGCGATAGGTGCCGACCTGGGGCGCGTTAAAATAGGGATGGACCGGATCGTCGGTGTTCAAGGTGGCCGGCAAACCTTGGTATTGCACCCAGCTATATTCCAGGAGGGGATCGTTATCCGGATCGGCGCTCAAGCTGGCGTCGAAGGTGATGCGTTTGAGCACCTCGTTGGTCTGATCGGGACCGGCGTCGGCGACCGGGGGTTGATTGAGGACCGTGATCCACACCGTGTCCCCGGGGCTGGGATCGTAGCCGTCAAAGACGACCAGGGAGAAGAGGTAACTGCCGGCCCGGGCCGGATCGAAGCTGGGCGCGACCGCGGTATTGCCGGGGACAAGGGTGACCGTGGCGCCTTCGAGTTGGGTCCACTGGAAGGTCAGCGGATCGCTTTCGGGGTCGGAGCTTCCTGAGCCGTCCAACACAAAAGGGCTGCCGCGATAATCGGCCTGGTCCGGGCCGGCGTTCGCCGAGGGCGGCAGGTTCCAGACCGTGACGGTTACCGTGTCCGCGTCGCTGGCCAGGTTGAGGGCGTCATAGACGGTGAGGGAAAAAATATACTTGCCCGCATAGGAGGGATTGGGCGTGAAGGAAGGTTGCGCAGCCGTATCGCTGGGGAGCAAGGTGACGGAGGCCCCTTGCACCCGGGTCCACTTGTAGCGGATGGGGTAGTCGTAGTCCGGGTCCGAGCCGGATCCTTCCAGGGTGAAGCTGTCCGAGCGATAGCCGGCTTTATCCGGTCCGGCGTTGGCGACGGGTTTCTGGTTGGGAAGCATCGGTCCCACCACCCGAAAATATTTGTCCAGGACAATGCTGGGACCGCTCGGGTTTTGAGCGGCCAGGGTATGATAGTCGTAACGCGCGTTGTAGGCGATCCGGATGGTGATCTGGAACTGGCGGTCGCTGATATACTGCTGGTTGGTGATGGTGATGCCGCCGAGGGGGAAGGCAAAGGTGGTGGAGGGTTGGAAGTTGATCCCCGTGATAGTTAGCAATTCATTGAGTTGCTTGAGCTGGCCCGAGCCGGGGTTGATATCCCACACGAAGGGTTCGCCGGTCTGGTAGCTGAAACCGTTGAAGTAGCGGCGAAGCAGGAAGGGAAGGTTTGCCTTGTTGTAACTGCTTTCCAGGGCATAGGCGAGGAAGATCACGCGCGGCCCGGACACATACGGCTCCGGATAACGGATCACGGTGAAGTGGCTGTAGTCGTTGTAGACCGAGCCGGCGGCGCCGGCGCCGGGGACGAGGCCGACGGTCCGGTTATACAGGGGAAAGTAAGGCCATCCGAGAAGGTAATTGAAGGAAGCGCTGCTATGGCTGATCGGATCATTGGTGATGCCCTGGATTCTTTCCACGGCATAGCGATCGTCGAAGTGGCCGGCGACGTGGAGGTAATTCTGGGCAAAGGTCAGGGTCTCGGCCGAGGGATTGACGAGGAGGTAGGGACTGGAGAGGAGGAGCTGGCCGCCGGCATCGAGGTAGCCGGCCAGGGCGCTTTGCTCGGCCGGGCTGAGCGGCTCGGGCCGGTCGGTGCCGGTGGCCCAGAGGACTCGGGCATAGTTGGACAGGTCGGCGGCCGCCGGAGCGCCTTTTTGGGCCACTTCCCAGGTGTCATAAAAATAGAGGTAGTAATCCAGCCCGGGTTTCAGGTAATTATCCACATACTGACCGCCGTCATCGTCCACGTAGAGCAAGGCCGGATGCCCGATCCGAAAATAAATGTATGCCGTTTTGGAATAAGCCCCGGCATTGGCCTTGAGACTAATGCTCCAATAATACCGGGAATAGTTGTAGGCGCTCGTGATCTCGGATTTGATGGTCGAATCCAGGGCGGGCGCGCCGCCGGCCGTGCCCCCGGGGGCCAGGTCCGGGAAGCTGGAGGTGTTTTGATTCACCGTATACCAACCCGCCGGGTTCAGGGTGGCGGTCACTCCGGTGGCGGTGGCGCCGTCATTCACCAGGGTTAAAGCCAATTGAAAGCGCTCGCCCGGCTCGAAATACCAATCGCCGTCGCCCGTCACCGGGATGACCTGGTAGCTCTTGATTTTCAGATCGGGCGCGGAAAGCCCGGAGACATAGCGGTCCAACCAAACCTCCGCGGTCATCATCGCCGCGGGATCGCTGATGTTTGCCACCGCTACCCCGGAGAGATAGCAGGCGTAGTTCTTGCTGCTCGGGGTCGTGGATCCCTCAAAGCTCCGATACGCACCGCCTCCGGGGTAGAGATCAGTGGTATCTCCCCAATTCACCTTGTCCTCCAAATCGAAGTAGCCGTCGGCCTGTTCCAGGGCCAGGCGGGGGAAAATACTCGTGCAGCCTCGGCTCTCCCGTTCGTTCTGGAACAAGGCCCGGTCGTCCACATGCCAGATGGACAGGCCTTCACTGGGAAGCAAGGCATGGTTTCCGGTGCGGGTGAGATTGGCCAGTAAAAAATACTCCCGGTTGTCATCCGGATTGGCCGGCACTTTCCAGACCACAGGATTCGTTTCAAAAGCCGGCACGCTCTGGAGTCCCTGGGTGGCAGGGGTTACCAGGGTGGGCGTGATCCAACCCATCTGCACCTTTTGCCAGGGCGAGGGATGCGCCGGCGGCTGGTCCGGGGTATAAACCCCCGGGTCCACGCCCCACACCCCCCTGCACATCAAATCATAAACCCCGACCCCGTTGGAGCTGGCGTCATAATCGTAGCTGTCAATCATTCCCATCAGGTGTCCGAACTCGTGGGCAATCGGGCCGATATTGAAAATCCCGCCCCAGGGACTGATTTCCGGGACAATCATAAAGGCGTCCACGATCACCCCATCGTAGGCGCGAGCCTGGCCCCCACCCCTGCTGATCATGTCTATGGTGGTCCAAATATCATTGCTATGACCATTGATCTCGCCGCCTTCGCCCTGGTGGAGGATGATAATCGCGTCGGCCTCGCCGTCGCCGTCATTGTCATAGAGCGAGAAGTCCACCCCGGCGGCCTGGGCCGCATCCACCGCTTCTTCAGCCAGCCGATACATGTTTTGCGGATAATAAGAGGCCCAGCGGCCGTAAGTGCCTGGGCTGTAATAGTCGTGGCTCTGGCTGGCCGGATACCAGCCATAAACGTCCCCTTGCAGGTCGAGTTGGCCATAGGAGACATCCAGGAAATAATCCCGGACGCTGCCGACCCCAAGGCCGAAAATCCTCTGGTTTAACTCCGCCGGCGAATAGGTGGTGGTGGTGTTATTGAAGTTGATGAGAAGGACCAGGACGCGGGGAGAGCCGACGGCCGGAACCCATCCCGCCTGGACCGAAGTCCCGGCAACGGCCGTGAGAAGCACGAGAACCAAGCCTGCGAGCCAGCGATGAGAATCCCGGAGATTCACCCAAGCTCTACCTCTCACCGAAACGCTTTTTCTTGGCCGAGCCCAAACCCCTCACCGAAGGGCAAGAAAAAATTCTTCCCTCTTCAGGCCAGGACCATTTTCCTAAGGTTAGCGCTGAGGATAAAATCAAAAAGACTCAATTATAATTGTCTAATAGACTAGCACAAGCCAGGAGCCGCGTCAAGCTTTTTCTACATTTTGTCCATCATTTGTTTTTTGCGGGAATAGGCTGGGGACGGGCAGATGAGCGACCGGGCGCAAGAGCTTGCGCTCCCAGGCGGGGCGATAATGGACCTTAAAAATTGGGAATGGGCCGCACCAGGGCTTGACTTTGGTTCGGGTTGGAATAGAATAAATTAAACCGAAAATTCCAGGCACGTAGCTCAGCTGGGAGAGCGCTACCTTGACACGGTAGAGGTCGGGAGTTCAATCCTCCCCGTGCCTACCATGCCCTCCCCGCCGCCGATTCCATCCCGGCGGCGTTTTGATTTCCGGCCCAGGCCCCGGCGCCCCGGCCAACGAGTATTGCCTGAGGCGCCGTCCTCCTCTATACTATTTTGCATTTGAACCCGGTCCGGCCGGCGTGCTAGATTGATGCTTGAGCATGGTCACGATCCAGATCCTGGGCATCGGCGAGATTACCACCACCGTGGCCCTCCAGGGTCCCCTGGACCACCGCCACCCTCAGACCGGCCGGCGCGTCACCTGGGCCTACAAGCGTTTACCCTCTTTCCCTTCCGAGGCGGAAGCCCGCGACTACATGCAACTCTTCTCCGACTACCAGGACGCTCTCGCGCAAGCCGGCATCCGGCTGCCCTATCAACGGCCGCGGCTGGTTCGCTCGCAAGGAAAAATCTGGGTCTACGTCTGCCAGGAGCGGCTCCCGGCCGAGACCATCGCCTCCCGCGCCATCGGCCCGGCCCCGATCGCTAAATGCCGGGAGATCTTCGGGCAAGTGCTGAACGAGCTCCTCAAGGTCTTCCTCTGGAACGCGGCCCATCCCCAACTCCTCCTCGGCTTTGACGGCCAGATCCCCAACTGGGTGATCGCCGATCCGGGGCTCCTCTACCTCGATACCTCCACCCCGCTGCTCCGCCGCCACGGCCAGGAACTCCTCAACACCGAGCTCTTCCTCAAAGCCATCCCCATCCTGCTCCGGCCCCTGGTCCGCGCCTTCCTGCTCCAAGACGTGCTCGACCGCTACTACAACCCCCGCCTGGTCACCCTCGACCTGATCGCCTCCTTCTACACCTTCCGCCGGCCCGACGCGGTGCCGGCGCTGGTGGACCACGCCAACCTTTTCCTGGCCCGGGAGATGGCGGCCTTCTCGCTAGAGCCCTTCACGGTCCAGGAGATCCATTCCTACCACCGCTCCGACCTTTGGCTCTGGAAGTTCCTGCGCGCCATGAAGCGGCTGGACCGTTTCCTCAGCGAGGACCTCCTGGGCCGGCCCTACGAGCAGCGCCTCCCCAGGGACCGCAAGCTCGAACAAGCTATTCGCGGAAGCCGCTGAATTGGTTTCCAGCGCCGAGTTCCTTTTTTTCGTTGTGGAAACTAAGCGGGTTCTATCTCGCCGAGGGCCCGAAATGAAAAACCCAGATGGAGCTGTCCATCTTGGCGAGGGGTTGGCGGAAAGAGAGCCAGGTGTAGCACAGGCCCTGGCGGTGGATGGGGTCCATCCCGTGGACGAGGTTGACGCTGATCGCCACGTAGCCCTCGACCGGCTCGCAGCCCAGGGGCTCGCCCTTCACCCCGTAACCCTCCGGCTCGATCACTCCGAACTGCGCATAGTGCAGCGGCTCCCAGTGGTTTTGTTCTTGCGCCCGCGCGAACCGGAGCCAGTCCTGGTCCCAGTCCAGGTTGGAGTCGAGCAGGATCTCGTGGCCGCGATGCGGGTTGAACGGGCCGCCGGCCAGCTCGTTGAAGTAGGAAATGTAGAAGGGGAAGGCCAGCAAGGTGCTCGCGGCGTACCAAGTTAGAAGGGCACAGGCAAGAATGCCTGTGCTCCTGGCAAGAATGCCTGTGCTCCTTTTCCTGAAGGGAATGCCTGTGCTTCTAAGCATGGCGGCCAGGGTGTCAGCGGCGAAGAGTTGGAGGAAGGGAATGGCCGGGATCAGGAGTCGGACCCCGAATTGGCTGGAGCCGAGGAAAGAAAGCGCGGCCACCCAGGCGGCGGCTGGGTGGAGGGTCCACCAAAGGTTCCCGGACCAGAATGTCTGTGCCCCTGGTTTTTTTGCGGGAATTTTATGGAGGATCAGGGACAAAAGCCCTAAAGCCAGAATGATAATTAAGGAGAGAGGAAGTTTATAGAGCAAGACCACCAGTTGATAGTAACGGGATCCCCGGGTGGAAAGCCTTCCCAGGAGGTAGATGGGCCAGGGCCGGGCGATGTCAAAGCTTTGCAGGTCCAGGCCCTCGATGAACTGGCGCGGAAAGGGCAGGGGCAGCCAGCCGGGCAGCGCCGCCTGCAGTCCCTGCCACCATCCACTTTTGAAAGTGAAGGCGCGGAGCGGCTCGAAGCAGTGGTCCCAGGAATAGCCGAGGAGCAGCACCAGCCAGGCGATCAGCCCGAGGCCGAGGGTGGCGAGGATCGTGGCCGGCGCTCGGCGGAGAAGAAACGGCCGGGGCAGGCGCGGCTGGTCCTTACTCGCGCCGAAGGCCAGGAGGATCGGGACGAGCAAGACCAACAGACCGGCGGTATACTTGGAGAGCAGGGCGCCGCCGAGCGCGGCTCCGGCCAGTGCCAGCCGGGGCCAGGAGGGCCTTTGCAGATAGAACCACAGCGCGGCCACGGACGCGAAAGAGAAAGCGGTGACCGCCAGGTCGGTGGTGGCGAGCCCGGCATGGGCGATCAGGTTGGGGCCGAAGGCGAAGAGGAAGAGGGCGAGGATGGCGGTGAGTCGGTCGCGCCGCTTTCGGGTCCAGGCGAAGACCAGGAGGCCGAGGCCCAGCGCCAGGACCAGGATCGGGATGCGGCCGAGGCGGAAGAGGTGGAGGTAGTGGGTGGGGTTCTGCTCGAAAAAGGCATAGGCGGTGCGCCAAAAGTCGAGGTCGGTCTGCGGCGCCTGGATCTCGCAGCGAGCGTCCGAGAGGCTTAAGCCCAGCGCGGCCAGCAACTCGGCCAGGGGGCCGTGCATCAGGGCATAAGCCGGGTTGCCGGTCCGGAGGTAGCAGAGCCCGAGCGGCAGATGCGCCGACTCGTCCACCGTCACCGAGTTGTTATACGAGCTGGCGCCGACCAGCAGGCCGAAGACAGAGAGCAGAAGCGCCGGGGCAATCCCTTTGCGCATGCCCCCGATTATAACACCGGACTATGGCCGGCCGCGATAGATGGTGGAAAACTGATCGCGCTCGACCACTAACGCCACGCCGGTGTGCGGCCCTTTGGGGCAATAACCTGCGTGCCAGCCGCTGACCATGACCGGCTGCATGGGCACGAGCCGAAGCTCGTATTCGCCGTGGCCGTCGTCCAGGACCAGGGTGATGGAGCCGGAGAGGAGCAGAAACAGCTCGACGCAGGTATGCTTTTCCAGGAAGGTAAGCTCGGAGGCTTTCTTTTGCGGCGGGCTGAAATAGCCGACCCGCCAGTGGTTCCGGTCCCCGCAGAGGACTTGCCACTCTTTTTTCGGCAGGGCGGCGAGACCCTGGTGCAAGGGGAATTTAGGAAAGGAACCGGCGGAAGTCTGAATGCGTTTGGCTTTCATATAAATTAACCGCTCATTTCGGGAAAGATTTAAAGAAGGGTTGAAGTAAGGTTTTTCACTAAGAATTCAATATCGCGACAAAGTTTATCAAATGAAGGGCATGTTTCACGCGCTAAGTTAAGATCCATACCCTTAGAGAGGGCGGCTTGGTCAATAGTTTCTTTGTATTTTTTATCCATGGATCGCGAGAGCCATGTCTTGGCATCGCGGATTTCTTCCGGGTTGGCGGGCCTGGTAGCTTGATCGGATATCCCCCGCTGACCGCGTAAGGAATCAATGCAACCAATGAACCAAGCCTCATATTCTCTTTTAGCCAATACCACACTCACGGGAATGGAGGGGCTGGTTCGTCTGGCTCTTTTCAGGAGAATTGGGGCGAGTCGCTTCGGGCAGTCTTGATCGTCATCGGCATCCAGAATGATGATGATTCCGGCGCAAGCGGGATGAAGTCTCGCCAGCCTCACGGCGTTTTCGATTCCGCCCTTTTTAAGTAATCTCGTTTTGGGGATCCGGATCGGCCGCGCCACGCCGACTTGATAAACCTTCGCGCTCTCCAGAAGTCTTCTTAAGAGAATGGGCACCGCTTCCACTTCGCCGTAGCCTTCTACAATGGGCACGAGAGAGGGAGGCATCAGGATTTCTCGGAGGGAGGGAAATCAAACAGGTCTTGCGATTTCCAGGGGACATAATCTTCATCAGCCACGAGCTGGTTGGCGCGGAGGAGTTCCCCCAAGGTAGCAAGCCTTTTCTTGATCGCCAACTTAGAAATGGCCCCAACTGGTAAAAGCCAGGTTTCCCCTTCGCGGAATTCTACGAGACGGAGGTTGGCCTCGGTCACCGTCGAATGATCCAAGAGATCTGGGCAATGGGTTGTCACCAGGATCTGAGAACGGGTTCGGGCCTCAGCCA
This sequence comes from Deltaproteobacteria bacterium RBG_13_61_14, assembly GCA_001797815.1. GTDB lineage: Bacteria > RBG-13-61-14 > RBG-13-61-14 > RBG-13-61-14 > RBG-13-61-14 > RBG-13-61-14. The sequence continues at coordinate 19,042 of MGQK01000052.1, forward strand.
AAGCATCTATCAGGACGCCAAGCGCGCCGGGATGAATCGTGGATTCGGGTTCCTCAATGGCGACCAAAGGCGGGGGTGGTACTTGGTTCAAGGCCGTGAGTACCCCCAAGGCTCGAAGAGTACCATCCGACATATTCAAGGCTGGAAAACTCCATTTGTATTCTTTATTCCCCTTACGGGTCTTTTGCCAAAACTTCAGCGTTAGTTTGTTGCCTTGGGGCAAAGGTTCGACTGCGGTCACTCCCGGAAGAACTTGGCTTAGCAGCTCACATACCGACTGATACCCGTTTTTTTCTCCCGCTTGTTTGAGTTCGCGAAGCATGGAAGCAAGGTTGCTCCCATCCTTTTTCAAAGCCAGGCCCGGGTCCGGTTCTTGCAATTCCCGAATCCGATCCGGAACCAGATTATAGAATCTCCAGTTGCAAAGATTATCAAAGAGACCGGAAAATTCTTCTACCGCCGAAGTAATTTGAAGTGCCAACCGATGACGATCCAGTTTAGCTCGAACCCCTTCCACTCCCACCACAAATCTTCCTTCCCGAACTTCATAGGAGGAGACGGAAAGCTTCTCCTTGGATTCCACCCGGCATTTTTCTTGCTTGATTTCAAAATCTCCATTCGTCTTGGCCGCCACTTCAAAAGCATAATGAGCAGTTTTATTTTCTCCTCGATCTTCATATTCGAGGATAAGAGAAATCCCGAAATCTCGTGGTTTCGATTTCGAATGGTACCGAACGGTTTGAATTCCCCCGCGGTTTTCAAAAGCCGTTTGCACCGATTCCTTCACCGATTCTTGAACAAAACGCAGCGCGTCTAGAAAGTTGCTCTTCCCGGAGCCATTGGGTCCCACTAGAAAGGTAAGAGCATCTAAAGAAATCCGGATATTAGCCAGGCTCCGAAAATTCTTGATGGTGACTTGACGGATCATCTCAGCAGATTCATTTATAGCAAGTTTGAGAAATTATGTCAAGAACCAGAAATCCCCAAATCAGATTTCCACCACCACCGGCACCACTTCGGGCCGGCGGAAGATGGCCTTCTTGAAGAAGCGGCGCAGCGTGATCCGGATTTCCTCGCGCAGGGCGTCAACCGAGGCGCGTCGCTCCGGCGGAAGGTTGGCCAGGGCTTCGGCCAGGTGGTCTTTGGCCGCTTGGAGCAAGGTCTGGCTCTCTTCCTCGAAGATGAAACCCCGACTCTCGAGGCAAATCTCTCCCTGCAAAGCCCGGCTCGCCTGGTCCACCAGCACCGTGGCCACCACCACCCCGTCCTCGCCCAAAATCCTCCGCTCCCGCAAGACCCGGTCGCCCACGTCGCCCACGCCCTTGCCGTCCACCAAAATCCGGCCGGTGGGGATGCGGCCGGCCAAAAACCCGCCCTCCTCGTCAAAGCTGATAATGTCACCGTCCTCGGCCAGGAAGCAGTTCTCCGCGGGAATGCCCATTTGCCGGGCGAGCCTGATATGGCGGACCAGGTGGCGGTATTCGCCGTGGATGGGCACAAAATACTGGGGCCGGACGAGCCCGATCATCAGCTTCAACTCTTCCTGGCTGGCGTGGCCGGAGACGTGGATCTCGCTCACCTTCTCGTGGATGACCTCGGCCCCCCGCCGGCACAGCTCGTTGATCAGGTTGTGGATGGCCTTCTCGTGGCCGGGGATGAACTTGGAGGACAGCACCACGGTGTCGCCGCGCTTGATCCGGACCTGCTTGTGCTCGTCCCGGGCCATGCGGGCCAGCGCCGAGAGCGGCTCGCCCTGGGAGCCGGTGGTGAGCACGACCAGGCGGTCTTCCGGGATCTGGTCCAACTGGTCCAGGCCCGCGATCAGGTTGGCCGGCAGACGAAGGTAGCCGAGCTCGGAGGCGATCCGGGTGTTGGACTCCATGGAGCGGCCGTGGATGATGACCTTGCGGCCGAACTGGGCGGCGGTGTCCAGCACCTGCTGGACCCGGTGGATGTTGGAGGAAAAGGCGGCGACGATGATCCGGGCCGGCGCGTTGTGGAAGACCTCGTCCAGCGCCCGGCCCACCTCCCGCTCCGAGGGCGTGTAGCCCTCCTGCTCGACGTTGGTGGAATCGGAAAGGAGCGCGAGCACGCCCTGGTCGCCGTAGCGGGCAAAGGCGTTCAAGTCCATGCGCCGGCCGTCCACCGGGGTGGGGTCGAGCTTGAAATCGCCGGTGTGGATGACCGTGCCCGCCGGGGTCTGGATGGCAAGCCCGACCCCGTCGGCAATGGAGTGGCTGGTGGCGATCAACTCCACCCGGAAGGGGCCCAGCTCCAGGGTCTGACCGGGCGCGGCCTCGATCAACTCGGCCTTGCCGTGGAGGTTGAACTCCTGGAGCTTTTCCCGGACCAGGCCCAGGGTGAGCCGGGTGCCGAAGACCGGGACCGAAATTTCCGGGAGCAGATAAGGGAGCGCGCCGGTGTGGTCCTCGTGGCCGTGGGTGAGGATGATGCCGCGGATCTGATTTTTCCGCGGGCGCAAATAGGAGAAGTCGGGCAGGACCAGGTCCACCCCGAGCATGTAGTCTTCGGGGAACATCAGACCGGCGTCCACCACCAGGATCTGGTCCTGGGTCTCGAACACCATCATGTTCAGGCCGATCTCGCCCAGGCCGCCGAGGGCGATCACCTGGAGCATGGAGCTGGTCGAAGGAGAAAGATCGCGCAAAATGAACTACCTTTCTAAATATTGATCAGGCGATTGGTGAGATGGAAAAAAGTTGGGTTCGGGTGGAAGGCATTCGTCAAAGTTTCCAGGAAATCTTGACCTGGGTCTGCGGCGCGCCCTGCCAGGTGGCGGTCAGGATCTCGTTCTGGATATTTTTGGCGCCGCACATTTCCAGGGACCGTTCCATCCAGCCAAACATGATGTAATAGAGGGGCACGAAGGCGGGGTCGAAGTCCGTGACCGTGACCAGGGCCTCGCTCGGCCCGAGCTCTTTGACCTCCACTTTTCCGAAATCGAACATGTTGCGGAGGTAGGTCGGGTATTTGAGCAGGGAGTCCATGGGGTGGCCCTCGCGGATGATCCCCTTGTAGAGGTTGCTCACGATCGCCTCGCCGTAGAACCCGCCCCACTTCCGGACCGTTTCCACATCCTTCTTGGCCAGGATCTCGAACACCCCCTGGAAGACGTGCTTGAAAGTTTCGAAAGGATACCAGGCGCTCGGAAGCAGGCGCTGGGAGAAAAGTTTCCTGTCTTCCTCCGTGAGGTATTTCTCGTACGCTTGACTTTTGCTGGCCTTGATGGTCTTGACAAAGTCAATCAAAATGCTGCCCTTAACTCGCTTCATCGCACTTCTCCCTGTGTGAAGTCTTGGCCTCTCTGGAGCAGAAGCCGTCGGCATCAGGCATCAGACTCCATTTAAAAATTTTTTTAAGTTTATCATGAATTAGACCCAAAGTCCAGAAAAATTTAGCCGGCCCTTGCCCCCAAAACCCCCAAACAAATACCCGAACCTGGGTCGCTGGAAAAGATAAGACAAGAGCCCGCCCCGCCTTTGAGGTGGGTTGGCCTGGCTAAATTCTGATCCAGTCGGATCAGGGTTCCACGTTGATCAGAACGCTTGGGTCCGGGGTCAGGGCCAGCGCCTGCGTATGCACTTCCGGATCATAAGGCAGCGCCACCTCC
>MGQK01000053.1:0-11090 GCA_001797815.1 Deltaproteobacteria bacterium RBG_13_61_14
TCCGGGTCGGCGGCCGGCGCAAGTTCTTCCTCGAAGCCAAAAAACCATCCCTCGACATCAAAAACAACCCCGAGCCCGCCTTCCAACTCCGCCGCTACGCCTGGTCCGCCAAGCTCCCCCTCTCCATCCTCTCCGACTTCGAGGAGCTAGCGGTTTACGACTGCCGCCTCAAGCCCGAGCCTGGCGACCCGGCCGCGGCCGGCCGCGTCTTCTTTTACCGCTACCCCGATTACCTCGAGCGCTGGCCCGAGCTTGAGGGCGTCTTTTCCAAGGAGGCCGTGCTCAAAGGCAGCTTCGATAAATTCGCCGAGTCCGCCAAAAAGAAAAAAGGCACCGCCGAGGTTGACGCCGCCTTCTTGAAAGAGATCGAGTCCTGGCGCGAAGCCCTCGCTAAAAATATCGCGCTCCGGAACCCCAGACTCACGAACCGCGAGCTTAACTTCGCGGTCCAGGCCACCTTGGACCGCATCATCTTCATCCGCATCTGCGAGGACCGAGGCATCGAAAATTACGGCATCCTCCAGGCCCTGCTCAACGGCCAGAATCTCTACCGCCGACTCTTCCAGCTCTTCGATCATGCCGACGATAAATACAACTCCGGCCTCTTCCACTTCAAACCCGAAAAAGACCGGCCCGAACCCGATACCCTCACCCCCCGCCTCAACGTGGACGACAAGCCGCTCAAGGAAATCCTCAAGCGGCTTTACTATCCGGAAAGCCCTTACGAGTTTTCGGTCCTGCCCGCGGATATCCTGGGCCAGGTTTACGAGCAGTTCCTGGGCAAAGTCATCCGCCTCACCGCCGGGCACCAGGCCAAAGTCGAGGACAAGCCCGAGGTCAAAAAAGCCGGCGGGGTCTATTACACGCCCACCTATATCGTGGATTACATCGTCAAGAACACGGTTGGCAGACTCCTGGAAGGCAAAACTCCTGAAAATGTAGCCGCGACCGCTCCTCGGTCGCGGAAGGTGTCAGGCAAGAAAAAGCAGGGTGGGGCAGACATTCCTGTCTGCCAACCTTTGAGAATCTTGGATCCCGCCTGCGGCTCCGGCTCCTTCCTCCTCGGCGCTTACCAATACCTCCTCGACTGGTATCTGGATCAGCACCTGAAGCAAGTCCCCGAAAAACATCGGGACAAGCTTTACGAAATCCCCCGGGCCGACGCTTCTTTTCCGTCAACCAGGAACCAGGAACCGCGAACCACGAACCGTTCTTACCGCCTCACCACCGCCGAACGCAAACGCATCCTCCTCGATCACGTCTTCGGCGTGGACATTGACCCCCAGGCGGTGGAAGTCACAAAACTCTCCCTGCTCCTCAAATGCCTCGAAGGCGAGACCGAAGAGACCCTCAAGCAAATGATGCTCTTCCACAAAGAGCGGGCACTCCCCGACCTCTCCCACAACATCCAGTGCGGCAACTCCCTGATCGGCCCGGACTTCTACCAGCAAAAACAACTCAGCCTGATTGACGAAGAAGAAAGGTACCGAATCAATGTCTTTGACTGGAAGACCGGCTTTCCCGAAGTCTTCAAAGGCGACAACCCCGGCTTCGATGTGGTCATAGGGAATCCGCCGTATGGGGCAGAATTTTCCGAAAATACATATGATTACCTAAAGCGTAATTTCGAAACCTATGTCTTGCGTGGAGAAAGTTATTTAATTTTTGTAGAGAAAGTGATCAACTTGCTCAAGATTGGAGGAATTTTAGGTTATATTATTCCTGATACTTACCTTAATCTCACTTTTACGCAAGTATTACGCAATTTTCTTCTTAAGAATACAGATATTATGGAAATTGTGCAGTTGCCATCTAGAGTGTTCCCTGGAACAACTGTCGATACAACATTACTATTTGTTCATCGAGTTCCGCAATCCTTAACATTCATTGATTCAAATATAATAGTAAAGCTTTTTAATAAAAATGAAAAGCTATCTTCTATAGATGCGCCTGCCAAGACATTTCAATCAAAAACAAAGTTATGGCATGAACAAGGATCATTTAACTTGCAAGCAAGCCCTTCGGAATATTATCTTCTTTCTATTATTGAAAAAGATAAATATATGCTATCAGCTTTTGCAGAAATGTTCTCTGGAATTAAGGCCTATGAGGTTGGCAAAGGAAGTCCTCCTCAAACAAAACTCATTAGAGATACAAAGCCCTTCACTTCAGATGTATGTAGAGATAAATCATTTAAACCATTTTATGACGGGAAACACATCGGCCGTTATCAATTGATCTGGCAGAATAATAATTGGATTAAATACGGAGAATGGCTTGCAGCTCCTCGCTCTCAATATAATTTTGAAGGTGAAAAGTTATTAGTTCGAAAAATCGTAGGTAAGACGCTTATTGCAACCTATATTCCTGATACTTCATATTGCAATACTTTAACGCATATAATTAAGCTTCTCTCAAATACTCATTTTTTATATAAATATCTCCTTGGAATTATTAACTCAACTCTGATAGGATGGTATTTTAAAAAGAAGTTCCAAATTAGCTGTGAAGATACTTTTCCACAAATAATGATAGAAGATATTATGAAATTTCCCATTAAAAATATTAACATTGATAATGATATTGACAAGCAAATGCACGATCGAATGGTTGAATTAGTCGAGACGATGTTGGATTTGCACAAGCGGAAGGCGGCGGCGAAGGTTCCGGCGGAGCGGGAGGCGATAGAGCGGCAGATAGCGGCCACGGATCGGGAGATAGATGGTCTTGTTTATGAGTTATACGGATTAACGGATGAGGAGATCAAGATTGTGGAAGGTGAACCTTGATAAACCGTGAACCGCGAACCGTTAACCGTGAACTGGAAAATGAGTTGTATGGGTTGACGGAGGAAGAGATCAAGATAGTTGAGGGAGAGCATAGGAATGAATGATGATCCAAAGATAAAATATGAAGAATTTCTCAAGCTTTCTTACCCTCCTGATCTGGTCGAAAGGTTAAAAACAATTAGTCTAGATGATAAATGGCTTTGGGATTACTTTAATTTGAGATCAAATTATCAGATATATTCCGATTCCTTTGATAGAGAGATAGCTCAATATCAAAAAGAGCATCCCCTTAATATACCTTTTCATCAACTAAAAAAGCTTGCTGATGGTAGTGCATTAAAATCATACTTTATTACTATTTTACAAATGAAACAAACCTATGCTAAACTAGTCATAGAAACCAAATACGCTATAAACTTCTTTCTTGCTTTGCTAATAAGGCTCGAAGATGTTATAAAGGCGAATAAGATTAGTTTCGAAGAAATGCATAATATAGCAGAAACAATGTCATTAGTGACCAGTAACATTGTCCCCAATTGCCTTACTCTAGAATTTGAAAGGACAATTAAAACTATCGAGCTTATCTCAGTTCCAGTTATTGAATCAATCTATAAAAACATTCTGCTTGAACTAGGCATGTTGTATAGAATACCAGACCTCAAGGGAAAATCAATAGGCTATATAAAAGAGAAAGTTAAAAATCAAAAGGGTTTTGTGACTCTGCTAGACTTTCTTTTTGACCCAGATATACTACTCTTGAGAAACTCGATAGCCCACAAAGACTATGAAATTGATTATGAAACTAAGCTCATAACTTTGAGAAAAGATGGTAATCGCATAAAGTCATGTAACGTTAGTGATATTTTCAACATAATAGAAAAAGTGCTAACTATGAATGCTGGCTATTTGATAGCAAAGAATGCGATGACCTTTTTGCTTGATCATTGTCAGTTCTTTAAAATTCAGCTAGATGATAAATCTATACACGTCAAGATTAGTCGTTCTTATGTCAAATTGAATCATTTGAATATCATCATTAAATTGGAATGATTTAACTGAAGATTGGGGTCAGAGCTTCACATGAAACTTAACTCAGTTATCTTCTAAGTGAAGCTCTGACCCCAGATGCCCTTTTCAAGCACCAGATTGTGTTTATGGTTGGATTTTAAAGGCGAAGTCAAATCAGATTAGAAAAATCGTAAGGAACATAAATGCTAGAAACCCACGGATTTTCAACAAGCTTAGATTAAATCAGATATCATGGTATAATTTATCATTTAAAATTCATTCATATTATAATCCAGACGAAAAGAAGGTTGAAGAAATAGCAAGGGCATTTTCTGATTTATGGTCGAGGTTTTGTCGTGATTTTCTGAACTATATGAATGTTAATGAATACAATAGCTTTAAGCATGGCTTTAGATTTGCTTTAGGTGGATTTGAATTAGCCTTCGGAAAAGAAGAAAACCCTGGCGTGCAAGCTCCCCCAGAAAAAATGCACTCAATAGGACGGAATGAATTGGGCACCTCATTTCTTGTTGCAGAAAAAATTGAAGGAGCTCCTAATGAAAAACCTGATTGTCACTTTACAACAAACAAATATTCGCTTAATTGGGATCCTGAAAACATGTCGTATGGTCTTTTATTAATATCCATGTCAATAAATAATGTGCTTTCTTATTTAAAGATATTTAATGGAACGTCGCCATCTGTATGTTTATTTGAACGTCCTCAGAATCTTGATGATTTTTATAGACCATGGAAAAATGCCGTTGGTGTTAGGGAATGCTCCATTAATCCAATAATAAATGAATATGAGATTAAGAGATATACTAAGCAGGAAATCTTGGAGAATCTAAAGAAATGGTCGGCAGATTAAAGATTTTAACAGCAAAATGCGAAAAATCGCAAGAATTGGGGTCAGATCTAAACATAAAACATAAGAAGCAGTGGACAGGGAAGGAAGAGGCTTTAGACATTAGGCTTGGGGCTTTAGAACCAGAAAATCTGCGAAATCTGCGGATGTTCTTTAACCGCGGATTAACGCAAATGAACGCGGATTTGAGCTCAAGGGTTTCGATTTTCACCTTCAATCCTCTTGGATATAACTATCGGCGTTTATCTGCTTCCATCTGCGGTTTTTAATTCTTCTTGGGTTGCGGCTCTGCCGCGCTGGGTAATCTGCGGATATTCTTCTTCGATTTCTTCCACTGTCCACCGTCCACTGTCCACTGTCCACTATTAAAAATGATAGATCAAGGACGCGACCAGGAAGCGGTCGAAGACATCGGCCCGGATTTCGCCGATGGTGCTGTCCGAGTTGTCCACCAGGACGTCCTGGCCGAAGCGATACTGGTAAGCGAAGTCCGCGACAAAATGGCCCCTGCCGAAGCCGGTGCCCAGGCTGAGGCCGTAAAATTCCGCCTGCTCGCCGGCCCGCGGCTCCGGGTCGTAAAACCCGCCGCCCCGGAGCGCCACCACCACCTTGGGCTTGATAATCAGGTATTCCATGCCGCCCCGCACCTGGGTGGTGTCCCGGACCACGCCTCCAGCCATGGCGATGGGGCTGATCGCCTTGCCTTGCTCCGGTTTCAGTTTGAACTTGGACCACTCGGTGCGGTTGACGTCCAGGGCCATGCTGAAGGCATCGGAGAAGCGGTAGCCCAGGCCCAGGCCATAGGAAGCCGGCCAGGTCAGTTTCCGCCAGTGTTCATTGGCATAAGGATGGTCAATAAAATAGGGGGGAGTAAAAACCGGGCTGGGCGATTTGGTCCAGAACCAAGTCTGAACTTCCTCGTAATCGTAAACCAGGTCGGCGTCAAAACTGGACTTGAACACCCCGCCGATGGTGAAGTTCCCCGGCTTGACCAGGAATCCCGCTTGCCAGTTCCAGTTCAGGCCCGAGAGTCGAAATTCCTCGTTCCTTTCGGAGGTATAAACGTCAGTGGCCCCGTTCCAGAGCGGGTCCGGCGAACTGACCGTTTCTTGGGACCGCTGCTGGACCTGGGTTTTCCAGCCGTCGCCCCAGGGGTCCAGGCCCCAGAAGTTGACGGAAAGGCCCAGCGATATCTTGGGAGTGATCTGCGCGGCCAAAGCGGGAGTAACCGTGGTCAAGGCGCCCACTTGCTCGACTTTGGCTTTGCCTTGGGTCTGCAGCCAGCCTTTTCCCGGCAAGAGATCCGGCTCGCGGGTATAGTTGAATTCCATGCGCCGGTCCAGCTCGTAGAGCCGCTGGTAGTTAAGGCTCGGCACCAGGTTGACCTTGCCGATGTGGAAGGGATAGACCATGCTGGCGTAGTTGATGTCCGCGTGCGAGGCCACCTCGCTGCTGGCCGCGGCCTCGCCCCGCTCGAAGTCCATGCTCTCGCCCCGGTCCAGGTAGGAGAACACCACCGAGCACTCGGGGGTCTCCAGTTGCACCAGCCCGGCCGGGTTCCAGGAGGCGGCGGTGGCGTCGTCGGCCACGGCGATAAAGGCGCCGCCCCAGGCCACGGCGCGGCCGCCGGAGCCTACCGGGTTAGGGGTGGAGCCGAACTTGATGGGTTCATCCGCCCGGGCGGGGGACAGGGCCACTGCCAGGATCATCCCCGCGGCCAGCCAACTCTTCCTGATCTTCATCCTCTTCTCTTCCTCCTGCATGAGTGCCTGAAGCCTGAAACCTAAAAACCGGTCAGGGCGCCTCCTGGGCCAGGTTCGATGGAGTCAGGGCGGTGTCCGGATCCAGCAGCGGACAATTGTCGGCGCATTGTTCGCCCACTAGGTTGAGGATATGGAGCCCGTTGTTATCGTAGGCCCAGTAAGTCGAACCGTCCTGATCCACGTAAAGCGGCAGCGTTTCCTGCGGCGTGATCACCTCCGGCGGATAATACACCGCCAGGTTGGGCATGTCGCCGATGGTGAGGAAATCCACGAACAAGTCTCCGACCAGGTCATTGCCACCGTGTGGGGGGGGGTCGGGGTCGGGAGGGGGGTTGTTAACGATCACCAGGGAGATCTGGTCCACCTTGGTCGGATCAAACGTGGTCACCGTGACCAGGGGATCAAAATCTTCCGGCAAGGCCCGGGTAAAGAATATCCAATTGGTATTAACCCCGGCAATTTCAATATTGCTTCCAACTACGTTTCCGTCGCTGTCGCGGAGCTGGAGTTCGAGCCGGCTGTAGCTGGCTCCGCCGGAAGTCACGTTCCCCATCTTGAAGGCGAACATAATCCCGGTCGTATCTGCGGGAAAGCCGCCGCTCCAGGGACGGGAGATCGAGTCGTCCAGAGAATTGGGGAGATTAAGGTGAATCCGCATCCCGGAAAAGCCTTCCGAGTATTCCCCGCTCTCCAGGAAGACCGGCGTGTTGGTGGGATCGCTCGAAGTCCAGGCGTCCACCGTCGTAAACGAGTCCAGCAAAACTGTGGGCCAGTAAGGCCGGACATTGAAATACCCCGGGGTGAGGCCCAGGCTCAAATCCGCGCTGGGGGAACGATTGGTGATATAGACCAGCACGGTGTAAGGAGTGGGAGGAGGGAGGAACAGGTAGTCGCTGTCCGTCCAGTAGTAAATGTTTTCATGCAAGTCAGTGTCTTTATACAAGTAGCCAAAAGAGTATGAATTGTCCGCTATTCTTTGATAGAGGGGTGGATCGCTCAGGATCCCAACCGCCACCAAGTTGCAGGCCGTGTCCCCGGCCAGGCCGCCGTTGATGCCTTGCAGGTCCGAGAGGTCATAGGCCATAAGCGGCAGGACCAACTCATCACAGTAAAAAGGATCCAGGTAGTCCCGGGGCAAAGGCCCGGTGGTGAAATGGAGGATCAGGTCCGGCATCGGGCTGCCGTCGGCCAGGAGCAGGCCCAAAAGCTCCAGCCGGTAGTCGGTCAGGGGATAAAGGTCGCAGCGCGGCTCAAAGGCCAGGTAAGCGCCCCTCCCGGATTCCAGGTTAAAAACCGAGATCATGCCCGGGACCTCGGCCCCATCTCCGGTGACGATGGCGCCGGCCAGCAAGGCAGAGCCGGAAGCTTGGAAGAGCTTCACCGTGTTGGAGTTGGCGCTATCCGGGTTGAGGGAATCGTGCAACTCGACATAGAGAATGCTGCGGAGGTCAACGCCCCGGTCCCCGTCCTGCAGGAAGTGCTGGCGCCAGTTCGAGACCGGCTCAATCGAATCGCCCAGCTCGCGTTCGCAGGAGATCCCGAAGCACAACAAGACCAAGCCGAGTCCCAGTGCCTTTACCCAAAATTTCGGCCGGCGATGCATGGTATGCGTCCTCCCTGTGGAAATGGAGCTAAAAAATCAGCCCCTCTACTTTAGCCCAGGCGCGCAACCAGAGTCAAGAAAAAGCGGACCATCCGGCTAAACCCGGCCTTCTTCGATAAATCGCGCCCGGCCCTAGCCCAGGAACTCCGAAAACGGGTCCTTGGTCTCCCGCCGCCACTCGCGCACCCGTTCGCGCCAGGCGCTCAGCACGTCGGCGGCACCGTGATCGCCCGCCAGGTTGTGCAGTTCCAACGGGTCCTCCTGCACGTTAAAGAGCAACTCCTCGCCGTTCAGGTAATGCCAATACTTCCATTCCCGGCTGCAGAGGCCCCGCCATCCAAACCGCTTCGGGTCGCCCCCGCCCTCGCAGAACAAATGCTCCCGCGCAATGCCTTCCTCTCCTCGGAGCACCGGGGTTAGGTCCCTCCCGGGCAAAGGCTCGGGCCAGCGCACCCCCGCCGCCGCGCAGAGCGTGGGCGCCAGGTCCAGGTTCGAGACCAGGCCGTCGCATTGCCTGAAACCCTGCCCCGGCCGCGGATCGGAAATCCACAGAGGAATACGCAGGTTCTCCTCATACATGGTGGGCGACTTCCCCATCAGCCCGTGCGAGCCGCCCATCTCGCCGTGGTCCGAGGTGAAGACCTTCACCGTGTTCTCCCATTGCCCGCTTTCCTCCAAAGCGTCCAGGACCACGCCCAGGTTCCGATCCACGTCCTCGATCAGGTAACAATAGAACCGCAGGAAGTCAAGCCAGCCCGATTCATCCGGCAAGAGGCTCTTGACCACCGCGCTGTTGTGCAGGCCGGCCAGGGTTCTAATTCCAGGGGCGGCAGGAGACTCGTAGTTGGCCGGCAAGGATACCGGGTAGTTCTTGTCCCCCGGATAGCGCCGGCTGAGCCCCGGGAAGCAGATGTCGTGCGGGTTGATCGGGGAATAGACCAGGAGCCACGGCGCCCGGTCTTTGCTCTTCCGGATCCAGCGGCCGGCGTTTTCGGTCACCCGCGGGTCGGAGTGGAACGCGATGAGCTGGTTCGAGACGTGGGGGGAATCGAACCCGTAGCGGCGCAGGGTTCCGAAAGTATGGGCGCGCCGGGAGAGGTGCCACTTGCCGAAGTAGGCGGTGGTGTAGCCCGCCTCGGAGAAGACGCGGCCCAGCGTGGGCGCCCGGGTGGAAAGCGAGGGGTTCTTGGCGGCAAAGTCCACGTTGGTAAGGACCCCGACCTGGTGCGGGTAGCGGCCGGTCATCAGAGTGGCCCGGCTGGGCGAGCAGAGCGGATAAGTGCAATAGGCGCGGGTAAATTCCACCGCCTGCGGCTTCAGCCGGTCCCGGTTGGGCAAAGCCAGCGCCGGCGTGTGCATCGGCTGCCGCTCCTGGTCGTCCAACACCAGCAGGAGATTGGGCCGATCCCGGAGCCGGCCCGAAGACCAGGCCTTGCCGCCGATGCCCCCGAAGGCGAGCGCCGCGCCTCCGGCCGCGGTCGCTTTCACGAAATCGCGCCTGGTGATTTTTCTCGGTCTCACGGTGTCCTGCGGACGGGGATTATGCTAGCATTAATGCACTGGAAAAATAAAGGACCAGGAGGTTGGCCATGAACAGAAAAGTATGGGCTGCCGTCATGATCGTAACCCTGGGTTTGGCCGCAGGGCTGGCGGTCCTGGCCCAGGAGCAAGCCGATCCGCCGAAGGGCCTGGCCGCCCTGGCCGGGCTCGACCACCTCACCGTCTGGACCGGCCAGGTCGAGACCGCGATGAGCTCGAGCACCTCTCCCCGGAACGGCAACTTCGATTTCCACCACTTCCACGGCAAGTCCCAGGGGGAGGAGATCCTGTTCGAGCACGCGGGACCGGGCTGCGTCTATCGCATCTGGTCGGCCCGGCCCAGCGGAACCATCAAGTTTTACCTTGACGGCGCCGACGAGCCGGCGCGGCAATGCGACTTCAAGCAATGGCTGAAACAAGGCCAATGCGACGACCTCCCCAGCTTCCACGTCGGCCGCGACGCCGAGTATCTGCCCATCTGCTTCGAGAAAGAGCTGCGCATCACCACCCGCGGCTTCGGGGGCATGGCCTACTACCAGATCAGCTACCAGCTTTACGACCCCTCCGCGCCGGTGAAGTCCTTCTCGCCCGGCCCGGACCTGGGCGATCCCCGGGGACTGGCCGCGGCCCGGGCCTGGTGGGATTCCAACGGCGAGAAGGGCGAGGAGCTCCAGCGGCCGCTCCTGGTCGAAGAATCAAAAGTGAATATCCCGCCGGGGGCCAGAAGGGTGGTGCAAAGTCTGGCCGGCGCCGGGGTGGTCCGGGAGCTGCGCCTGCAGGACGGCGAGGACGCGGCCCGCAACTTGAGCGACCTCTGGCTCATCGTCGGGAGCGACGGCCGGGCCGAGCCGGACCTCTTCGTCCCGGCCGATGCCTTCTTCGCCAACAAGTTCGAGACCCGCGGCGAATGGCCGGGACAGAATTGGGCGAGCGTCGCCCTGGCGGCCGGCCCCTTCGGCTTCACCTCGCGCTGGCCCATGCCCTTTGCCCACGGGCTCAAGATCGAGATCGAGAACCGCGGCGCCCAGGACCGCGGCGTGTTCTGCCGGACCTCCCGCCAGGAGCTGAAAGAGCTGCCGGCTCGCACCATGCGCTTCCGCGCCCTCTACCGCGATCAGGACTACGAGACCAACGTCACCCGCCAGAACTCCTTCGGGTCCTCCCACGCGGTGGACCCGGCCACCAACTACGTGGTCCTCGACCGGCAGGGCCAAGGCCACTACGTGGGCTGCATCCTCTACGTGAAAAGCATCGGGCCGATCTGGTGGGGCGAGGGCGACGAGAACACCTGGGTGGACAAGGCCGAATGGCCGCCCCAGATCCAGGGCACCGGCACCGAGGACGAGTTCAATTGGTCCTGGGGCTTTATGAACTTCCTCTCCCCCGTCGCCGGCGCGCTTAAGAGCTATCCGCCCGACACGCCCAAAGGCGAGGTCCGCGAGAACGTCATCTTCCGCTGGCGCGTCTCCGATTACGTGCCCTTCCGCCAGTCCATCAAGGTCAGCTACGAGCGCTTGGCC
>MGQK01000053.1:11100-14143 GCA_001797815.1 Deltaproteobacteria bacterium RBG_13_61_14
TGCACACCCGCTATCCCGGCAGCCTGATCAACATGAGCCACACCCGCGGCGACGACTATGCCAGCGTGGCATTTTGGTATGAGCTGGTGAAATGATCAGCGGTAGTAGATTTTGATATACGAGAGCTTAAGCTGATTTTTTGAGCCGGGGCCTGCCGATTCAAAACGGACCTTAAACTCTTTGTCCGGCCATAGATCTGGATCGGTCAATTCGATGGAATGAAGCGAGGGCTGGTCCGGGATCGCTTGCTCCTCCTCAAAAACCTTTTTGTCGCCCGCCCTCACCCGGCAGGACCCGGCTTTCTCAAACACCAGGGTAATGCTTGACACTCCCTCCGGCAGCGGGAAGGCATACTCGATGGCCTGGCCCTTGCCGGCTTCCAGCGCATGTTGACCGGCTAATCCCCAGCGCACCTTTTTCGCGCCGGGCGCTGAGACCAAATAGTCCTCGTTGTCCCCGCTGTTGGCAAAGCGCATCCCCGGCGAGAACTTCCGCGCCGGCTGCCAGGAGAGCTCTGCCAGGTAAAGCCCGTCGTAAAACCACCCGGCATGGGTGAGGTAGAAGCGCTCGCCGTCCGGCACCACCTCCGCGGCATGGGCGACCAGCGTGGCGATCTCGTCGGCCTCCTCGAAATGGAGCGGGTCCGAGGAAACGAAAACCCGCGTGGCCTTATAGTTCAAGTCCGATGTGCAGATGAACAGGTAGTAAAGACCGCGATAGCGGATCACGAAGGGCGACTCGGTGTATTGGGAGTTGGCCAGCGTGGCCGGGAGCGTGCGCACGACCAGGGCAAAGCCCGGCTCGCTCCAGTGCACCAGGTCAGTGCTCGTGCGATAGGCCACCGTGCTCAGGCGCTCTTCCCGCGAATAGGTCTTGGTGTAATACATCACCCAACCCTCGCCCACTCGCAGCACCATGGGGTCCCGGGCGTCATAGAAATCGCGGAAGAGCGGGTTCGCCGGGTGCCGGGTCCAGGTCATCAGATCGGAGGAGGTGGCCAGGTTGAGCATCGAGTCCCAGTGCCCGCCGCCGGCCGCGTAAAAGCAATAATACAACCCTGCATGAGAGACCACGTGCGGGGCCCAGACGTGGGTCTCGCCCAGCTTCCGGTCAACCGGCAGGATTCTCGGCAAAGCCTTCCACGGCCCGGTGAGCGAAGGCGCCATCGCATGCGCAAACTCTTCCTCCAGCCACGGCACCGGCAGCTTGCCCCCCAGCACCTTGTCGTGGGTGATCCCGATCAGGCGCCACTGCCCGTCCGCGGCCTGGAACACGGTGTGGTCGTTGATGTAAGCGGGGTTGGAATCAAACACCAACTGAGACGGTCCCATGACCGGGATGTAGAAATCCCGTTGTTCGTCCGCACTCGCGCCCAGGGAAATGGCGCCGAGCCATGCGATCAGAAAAAGCTTTAACCAGTGTTGCAATTCTTTCCTCTCAGAAATTCCACCTTAGCCAGATGTAGTAAATGGCGTGGGCAATGCCTTCGGTCACTTCTTCCGGGCTTTCGAACAGGAAGGGGAAGGTGCCGGGCGGGGTCTGCTCGACCAGTTGTTCTTCGTTGGTCAGGTGGAACTCTCCGCCCCGGGGCCCGGCAAAGAGGTTAGCGCCCAGGTTGAGCTCCAGGCCGTCCACCAGTTTGATATTGGTCGAGGGGATCCAGAAGCTGGTGTCGTCGTCGAGGTTGTAAATCAGGTTGAGTCCCAGCGTCACCCGCTTGTTCCAATTCAGGAGCCCGGAAAAGGAGGCGTAGTCCTGGGCCAGGGTGGGGCGGAGTCCGAAGAGGCTGAGGAGTCGGTCGTAGTCGTGGACCCGGGCCACCCCGCTCCCGTCGTGGTAATACTGGACGGCGACGGCGGCGCCTTTCCGAAACGGGATCAGGTAATCCAGCCCGGCCGCGATCTCGCCGTGGTGCGGCCGGCTCTGCTGCTTGGGGTGGAACCACGCCGCCTCGGCCCAGTATCCAATTTTGTATCGGCCTTTGCAGTCGAAGCCGTAGACGAACTGGTCCTGGACCAGGTCGTCCATGAACACCAGGGCCAGTTCCTGGTTCCAGCGGCGGACCGCCCCGCGGAAGGCGTAGCGGTTTTGATTCGGGTCGGTGTCGCCGGTGGCGCCGACCCCGGTCAGGGTGACCTCCTGGGGCAGGTGCAGGTTGACCATCACCGCGTTGATGCCCTGGCGCTCGGCCCAGTAGTCGGCCAGGAAGGTTTGGCGGAACACGTCGGTCGGGTTCCAGAACTTGGCCGAGCCCCAGTGGATGTCCTGCCGGCCGAGCCGGAGGTCCACGCTTTTATAGGCCGCGTCGAGGTAAAGCCGCTCGACCGTCAGGTAGTCCGAGACCTCGCGCACCGGAGGCTCATTGCGGCCCTGCTTAAAGAGCGCCTGCGGGGTCGCGGTCAATTTGACCCGGGGCAGCTCCTGGAACGCGCCGGTGAAAGTGGGCCGCAGCCGCTCCTGGCTCAGGTAGTTGTCGCCCTCTTCCACCCCGTGCAGGTAAAAGTAGCGGACCTGGGCATAGCCCGAAAGCTCGGCTCGAACCGGATCGCCCCCGCCGAGAGCGGCCAGGGTGAAAATGACAATGGCGGACGTCGGTCTCACTTGACCAGGGCGGCAAAACCGGAAATGTAGCCCGGGTCCACGTTCAGGAGGACCCGCACGATCTCGCGCCGGCTGATGCTCTTGAGCGCGGCGTAAGTGGCCGTCGGCTTCTTGGCCAACTCCTGGGCCATGGCCAGCGCCAGGTTCCGGACCTCATCTTTGGCGATGACCTCGTGCACCAACCCCGCGGCCTTGGCCTCCGGCCCGGTCAGCCTTTTCCCGGTCAGCACCAGGTCGTTCCATTTACCGGGCCCGAGCACCCGCTCCACGATCGCGGTCATCCCGGGCAAAAAGGGGATGCCCACGTCCACCTCCGGGAAGCAGAACCACCCCCGGTCCTCCCGCATCACCCGGAAGTCAAACGCGCAGGCCCAGATCGCACCCAGGGCAAAGGCATGGCCGTTGATCGCGGCCAAGAGCGGCTTCGGGAAAATCACCGTCT
>MGQK01000053.1:14164-50115 GCA_001797815.1 Deltaproteobacteria bacterium RBG_13_61_14
TGAAGAGAAACTCGCGGTTGGTGGCCGGGCTCTGCTCCGCCATCCAGGCCAGGTCGAGCCCGTTGCAGAAAAATTTCTCCTGGCCGCCCGTGATCACCAGGGCCTTGACTCCGGGGTCTTCCGCCGCCGCCTGCAGCCGAGAACGCAGCTCGACCGCGAACGGCAGGTTAAAACGGTTCTCCGCCCCGCCCTGCATGACCAGGAGCGCCACCTCACCTTCGCGCGACAACTCGGTCAACGACACCTCTGATTCCCCTTTCCAATAGATATTCGGCCTTGCGCTTATTCACACTCGACCCGAACCTGGCGGGCTTGTCCGTCGTCCGGGAATTCCAGCCGCAGCACTTGCGCCTTTTCATCCCAAGCATAGTCCGGCGCGCTGAGGACCTTCCCGTCAAGATTCACCGCCTTCACCTGCCCCGGGTGATGCACCCGCACCTCGAAAGCGCGGGGCGGCGGCGCAAATGGGCCCAGCCGGGACAGGATCTCCAGGTGCAGGTCGCGGCCGTCTTGATGCTGGCGCACCGCGGTCTTGGACCAGACCCCTTGCTCGAACTCCAGGCTGATGCCGTCGTCCTCATAGAGCACCGCTTGCGACTCCTGGGCCGGCGGATAGCAATCCAGCGTAATCCGGTCCGCCGGCCGCTGGTCCAGGTAAGCCATCTCCGGCTGAGAAAAGAGCACCGCGCCGGCGCGCACGTAGATCGGCATAAGTTCCAGCGGCGCTTCCCGCCAGATGGTCATCGGGCCGTTGAAGCGTTCCCCGCTCCAAAAGTCCGTCCACTCCCCGGGCGGCAGGTAAACGTTGCGGGAGCTCCGCCCCTTCTTCAGGATCGGGGCCAGCAAGAGATGGGATCCCACCATCACCTCGTCCTCGACTTCCGCGGCCACCGGGTCGGCCGGGAACTCGAAGAAGAGCGGCCGCCAGATCGGCCGGCCGGTCTCGTGGCTTTCGCGGAACAGGCTGTAGAGCGTGGGCATCAGCCGATAGCGGAGCTTGAGATAGTCGCGCGCGATCGCCTCCACCCTCGGCCCGAAGCTCCACGGCTCCTGCGCCCGCATCAGGATGGCGCAGTGGGTGCGGCAGAAAGGATAAAAAGCGCCGAGCTGGATCCAGCGGGCGTAAAGCTCGGGCGTGCAGTTCCACATGAAGCCGCCGATGTCGGCGCCGACAAAGGCCATCCCGGACAGACCCAGGTTTAAAATCATGGGCAGGCTCAGGGCCAGGTGGGCAAAGGTGCTGGAGTTGTCGCCGGTCCAGAGCGCGGCCAAGCGCTGGGTGCCGGCATAGGCCGAGCGGGTGAGCACGAACGGCCGTTCGCTCGGCCGGAACTTTTGCAAACCCTGGCGCGTGGCCTGGCACATGAGGTGGCCGTAGGCGTTGCGGCGCTCGAGGTGGCGCACCGGCCGGCCGTTTTCCCGGTGCAGCATCCGGGGATGGCGCAGCGGGTGCAGCACCAGCATGGCGCTTCCCGCGCGGAGGTCCAGGTCCCAGCAGGACGGGTCGTTCATGTCGTTCCAGACCCCGCTGATCCCGGCCTCGACCAGGACCCGGTGCTGCTCCGCCCACCAGTCGCGCACCTCGGGCCGGACAAAGTCCGGGAAGGCGGACCAGCCGGGCCAGACCTTGGCCTGGAACTCGCTGGCCGACTCCTTTTCGCAGAAAAACTTCTTCTCATGCCCTTCCCGATAGACCTTGAAATCGGGATCCACCTTCACGCCCGGGTCAATGATGGTGACCAGGCGGAATCCCTGCCGGCCCAGGTCTTCCGCGAGCGCCTGGGGGTCGGGAAAGCGCTTCGAGTTAAAATCGAACACCCGAAAGCCCCGCATCCAGTGGATGTCCAGGTGGATCACGTCGGTGGGGATGTCCTTTGCCCGGAGCGTGGACCCAATCTCTCGGACTTTGGCCTCGTTCCCGTAGCTCCAGCGCGACTGGTGATGTCCCAGCGACCAGCGCGGCGGCATGGGCAGGCGGCCGGTGAGCTCGGTCAAGCGCTCGACCACCGCAGCCGGCTCCGGGCCTTCGATCAGGTAATAGTTGATCCCGCCGGCCTCGACCAGGTAAGTCCAAACCGAGGGGTTGGCCTTGGCCATGTCAAAGTGCGAGCGGGCCGGGTTATCAAAGAAGAGGCCGAAGGCGCGGCCGGACCGGAAGACCAGGACCCAGGGGATGGTGGCATACATCGGGTCCATGGTCCGGGTGTAGGGCATGTCCGTGTTCCAGTTGGTCATGCGCACCCCCCGCTTGTTCAAGCCCCGGGTCTTTTCGCCGAAGCCGAAATAGCGCTCGTCCTTGAGCGCGCTCTTGCTCACGCAGGCGCGCTCGCCCTCGAAGCCCATGCCCCGCTCCGGGTCGTCCCGGCAGAGGAGTTCGCCCTGACGGTCGAAGACCGTCAGCCGGAGCGGCCGGCGCTTCACGACCAGGGTCAGCCGCGGAGTGCTCAGCTCCAGGGTGTCCGCCATTTCCTTGACCGTCAGAGGGATGGTGGCGATCCGCTCCACGGCGAATGAGCGGTCCGCCGGCAATTCGCCCTTTCCGGCGCGCACCCGGAGCACGTGCTCGCTTCGCGCCTGCACCTCGACCACCGCGGCGCCGGCCGACAGCCGCACTCCGGCCGGCGCGGGTTCCACCCGCTCCAGGTCACCGAGCGGCGTGTATCCCGGACCGAACCACTTCCTGGCCATGCTTTCTCCCCCGTGTCCCGGCTTGAAATCAGGTCAGGCCATTATACGTCATCCGCCGCGCGCAAAACCAGTGCCGTTGCCCTTGCGGGGAATTTGTGTTAAATATATAGCTCACGGGCAAGGGTTTCCGGCATTTTACTTTGCTTTCATGAACCAACACGCATCGTGAGTCATGCATTCTGCGGCGGGATCGTTTGCAAAAGTTAGGAAGAGCTCGAACATGCCGTCCGTATTAGCCATGATCCTGGCGGGAGGCGAGGGGCGCCGACTCGACCCGCTCACCCTGCATCGGGCCAAGCCGGCCGTGCCCTTTGGCGGCAAATACCGGATCATTGACTTCGTGCTCTCGAACTTTGTCAACTCCCGCATTTTCAACATCGCCGTGCTCACCCAGACCAAGGCCGAGTCGTTGATTGACCATATCGAGCGGGCCTGGCTCAGCTTGATGGGGTCCCTGGTCGGCGGCATCAGCATCAACCCCGCCCAGCAGCGGGTGAACAAGGATTGGTACCTGGGCACCGCCGACGCCGTGTATCAGAACTTCAACCGCATCTCCAAGGTCAACCCCGAGTTGGTGGCGGTGTTCGGAGGCGACCACGTCTACAAGATGAACCTGCGGGAGATGATCGCCTTTCACCAGGACCGGGGGGCCGACATGACCATCGCCGCGCTCAAAGTCCCGGTGGATAAGGCGGGGGGGCAATACGGGGTGATCGAGGTGGATGCGGAGTGGAACATGGTCGGCTTCGAGGAAAAGCCGGAAAAGCCCAAGCCGATTCCCGGCGACCCGACGCAATGCATGGTCTCGATGGGCAATTACCTCTTCGACCGCGACCTGCTCACTTACTGCTTCGCCGCCGACGCGCAGAAGAAGACCGTGACCAAGGACGAGCTCAAGCAGTTGCTTCTGCAAGACCCCCAGGCCCACACCGCTTACTCCACCCATGACATCGGCTACGACATCATCCCCTTCCTGCTCCAGAGCGGGCTCAGGGTCTCGGTCTATGATTTCGCCAGCAACGTGGTCCCGGGCGTCACCGGGATGGAGGTCGGCTACTGGCGGGACGTGGGCACCGTCGAGGAATTCTACGACGCCAACATGGACGTGTGCGGGATCAACCCCATCTTCAACCTCTACAACACCGACTGGCCGGTGCGGACCTCGCCCTCGCTCTTTCCCCCGGCCAAGTTCTCCTTCTCCAGCGAGGTGTTCAATTCCGTGATCTCCGAGGGCACCATCCTCAGCCGCGCGCGAATGCTCAACTCGGTGCTGGGTTACAACATCCGGGTGGAGGACGGCGCGGCGGTGGAATACTCGGTGGTCTTCAGCAATGTGACGGTGGGCGCGGGCGCGCGGCTGCGCCGGACCATTGTGGACAAAAACGTGCGCATCCCGCCGAGGATCTCGATCGGGTTTGACCGCGACGAGGATGCCCGCCACGGGCTAATCCTCTCGCCCTCCGGCATCACCGTGGTGCCCAAAGGCTTTGTCTTTTAATTCGTATTCCGTATAACGTATTTCATATCGCTTAAGAAATAACCAAGGGGCGTCACCAGCCTCGCCTTCCCGTTTTCCCGGAATACGATATACGGAATACAAAATACGGAATACGATTTACTTGAGGAGACCTCATGCGTTATCCGTTGGAAGGGATCAAAGTGCTCGACCTGTCCCAATTCCTGTCCGGGCCGCGCTGCACCCAGTTGCTCGCCGACCTGGGCGCCGAGGTGGTCAAGCTGGAAGGACCCGCCGGCGAGACTATGCGCTTATGGATGAAGCTCATCCCCGGCCAGGAGAAGAGCTTCTCCAACTGGCACCGTTCGAAGCAGGGCGTCACCCTCAACCTCAAGCACCCGGAAGGCGTCAGCCTCTTCAAGAAGCTGGTCCTCCACTTCGACGTGCTGGTCGAGAACCTGGCGCCGGGCGCGCTCGAGGAGATGGGCGCCGGCTGGGAAGTGTTGCACCGGCTCCACCCGGGCCTGGTCTATTGCTCGATCTCCGGCTTCGGCCGGAACGCTCCGCTCAGCCACCGGCCGGCCTTCGACCTGATCGCCCAGGCCACCGCCGGGATCATGGCCGCCCAGAACGCGGTCAGCCGCTCGCCCGGCGTTTTCTTCGGCGACCTGGTCTCGGGCGCTTACGCCGCGGTGGGTATCCTGGCCGCGCTCCGCTGGCGCGAGTTCAGCGGCGAAGGTCAGCTCGTGGACATCTCCATGCAGGACGTGATGTATTTCCACAACTTCCGGAGCCTCCAGGCCCGCAGCGCCAAGGGCGAGGAGAGCGCGCTGGCCGCGGCCCTGGGCGGGAGCTTCAATGACCTCTTCACTTCCGAGGAGGGTCTGCCCTTCTGGCGGCCTTACCCGGCCCGGGACGGTTACATCGCGGTGGTCTTCCTGACCGACAAGCAGTGGAAGACCATGGCTGACCTGATCGGCCGGCCGGAGTTGAAGGACGATCCCCGCTTCAGCAATTTCGTGACCCGGGTCAAGAACCGGGAGGTGGTGCGCAAGGTGCTGGCCGATTGGATGAAGCCAAAGTCGGTGCGGGAGATTGAAGCCTTGCTCGATAAGAATAAAATTCCGTGCGGGGTGGTGCTCTCCTGCGACGAGGTGAACGAGGATCGGAACCTCATGGCCCGGAACATGATCACCTTCGTGGAAGACGATGCCGGCGAGAAAATTCCCACGCCCGGCATCCCCATCCGCCTCACCGCCTCGCCCGGCGCCCTCCGCTCGCCCGCGCCCAGGCTGGGGGAGCACAACTCCGAAGTCCTCGGCAAGTTGCTTGGCCTCTCCGAAGATGAACTCCAACAACTCAAGGCCAAAGGCGTCGTTTGATAAAAAGAATTTTTCACCACAAAGACACAAAGCGCACCGAGGAAGAAAGGCCCGAGGCGTGAGGCATGGGGTATGAGGCTTCAGACCTTGACACCCTCAGAAGCTCTTTGGCTCGATCAAGTTGGCTCCGAATATCCTGATCCATAGCCCTTTTCCCCGTGTTTATCTATGATTATATTCGATCCTTATTTCGCTCCACCATGTTATCAATCTCTTTCAGGAATCCGCGCATTTTTTCGTCCTGGGTATCGGGACAAACTCGGCCCTACCTTCATAAAGCAATACTTTCAGTTTTTGTCCTGGACGAAGATGTAAAGCTTCCCGGACTTCTTTAGGGATTACAATTCGATATTGGGATGAAACCTTAACTGCGGCCATGAACTTCTCCTTTCCGTGATCCCGCGACCGAAGCGCGGTCGCGGCTACATTCAAATTATACCAGACTCTATTATTTGCTCTGCCACCAATTCTCCCTGATGCACGCAGTCCGGGATGCCGAGGCCGTAATAGGCGCCGCCGGTGAGGAAGAGACCGGGATGGCTTTTCAGCCGCTCCTGGATGCGCGTCATGCGGGACTCGTGGCCGACCACGGTCTGGGGCATGGAGCGGGGCCAGCGGAAGACGCGGGCGAAGAGCGGGTCGGCGTGGAGAAGGACGATGTGGTGGAGTTCTTCGAGCGCCATCCTGGTCATCGCTTCATCGTCCATTTCGATCAGCTCCGGGTGGTTGGCGCCGCCGATGAAGCAGCGGATGAGCGAGAAGCCTTGGGGCGAGCGGTTATAAAACTTGCGGCTGGTCCAGGTGGCGGCCATGATCCGCCGGCCCTCGGTGCGGGGCACCACCAAGCCGAAGCCCTGGAGCCGGGGCAGATCCTGCTCGCGGAAGGCGAGCGAGACGGTGGCAGTCGAAACGTAGGGGATGGCTTCCAGCTCACGGGCCAGATCCGGATCTAGCTCGCTAAGCAGCCGGGCCGAGACGTAGCTCGGCGAGGCCAGCACCAGGGTTTGCGCGGAATGGCTTTTGCCCGATGATAAAGTCAATAGATATTCTCCGGCTCCGCTCGCACGCACCGCGGTAACCGAGTCGCCGGTCACGATCTCCTCCGCCGCGAAGGTCTTGCTCAGCTCGGCGATGAGTCCGCCCAGTCCCTCGCGCACGGTCAGGAACATGGTGTGGGTGGAGTTGGCGCCCGGCGCCGGGGTTTTTCTCCGGCCGGCCCTGGCCGCGAGCATGCCCCGGATCAAGCTCCCGTGCTCGTCCTCCAACTTCTGGAAGCGGGGAAAGCTCGCGCGCAGGCTCATGGTCTCGGGAATTCCCGCATGCACGCCGGCCACCAGCGGCTCCGCGATCTTTTCCAGCGCCTCCCGTCCCAGCCGGCGCGTCACGAACTCCGCCAGGGTCTCCTCCCGGCCGTCGGCCCGGGGCGGGATGAAAAGGTCGAGGCCCATCCGCAATTTTGCGGGCCAGGAAAGGAGCGAAGACCTGAGTAGCGGCCGGATCATGGTGGGCACCATCAAGTAAATGCCCTCGGGGAGCTGGTGCAATCTTCCGCCGGAAAGAATGAAAGTGCCCTTGTTGGCCTCGTTGGTGCCCTCGACCCGGTCGGCCATGCCGAGCTTTTGCGCGAGCTCCCGCGCCCAGGGTTTTTCGGAGAGGAAGCAATCCGGCCCGCCTTCGATGACAAAGCCCTCGCGCTCTTCGGTGAGGATGGTGCCGCCGAGCCGGTTCTCTTTCTCAAAGACCCTGAGCTCGATCTCCGTCCCGGCCGCAGCCGCTTTCTGCTTGAGGAAGTAGGCGCAGGCCAGGCCGGAGACGCCGGCGCCCGCCACCGCCACCCGGCGCTTCCCGCTCACTTGAGCTGCTCCTCCACCAGGTCAGCCAGCGCCTGGATGAAGCGCGGCGAGTGGTTGAGCGAAGCGGCGCGATAGTAACGGAGTCCGATCCTCTCGGCCAGCTCCTTCAGCCTCACGTCCAGATCGAAAAGCGTCTCCACGTGGTCCGAGACAAACCCGAGCGGCGAGACCACCACCGCCTTTTCGCCCTGCTTGGCCCAGTACTTCACCACGGTCTCGACGTCTGGCTCCAGCCACGCGCCCGGGCCGGCGCCCCGGCTCTGAAACGCAAGCTCGCTCTTTTTCAGACCCAGCCGGCGGATGATGCCTTTGCGGCTGATCTCCAGCTCACGCAAATAGTCCCGCTTATCGATCAGGGAGCTGGGCAAGCTGTGCGCGGTGAAGAGGACCGGCGTCTGCGCGGGCGAGAGTCGAGGGTGTTTGGTGAAAACGCGTTCCAGCTTTTCGGCCACCGCGTCCAGGAACAGGCGATAGTCATAATAGGACGGGATCATGATAAAGGTAATGGGCTGGCCGCAATCCTTGAGCGCCTTGACCGTGGCCTGGGCATAGGCGCGCGTGCTCAGGGGGGAGGCATGGGCCGCGAGCGGGAGTCCGATCAGGCGCCGGACCGCTTGGCCGGCCAGCCGGTTTACAGTCTCGCGGATGGTCGGCGGCGAATGCAGAAAGGCGAGTGCGACCGGCAGGGCATGGCCCTTCCGTTTCAATCTCGCTTGCAAAGCCTCGGCCTGGCGCTGCGAGATTTCGAGGAAAGGCGAGCCGCCAATCCGGGCGTAGCGGCTGCGCGTTCGGGCGATCAGCTCGGGCGAAGGCGGCCGGCCGGTGACCCGGCTCAAAAACTCCGGCAGCTCCTCCAGCGAGGCGGGCGAGCCGAAGCCCAGGAGCAGGACCGCGTCTGGGTGGACCGGCTTCAAGCACTCCTCCGGCTGAGCCGGTGCACGGTCTCGACCAGGAAGGCGACATTTTCGATGGGCGCGTTCGGCCAGATGCCGTGGCCCAGGTTGAAGATGTGGCCGGGCCGGCCGCCGGCGCGCTGGAGCACGTCGCGCGCGCGCGATTCAATAATGGATGGCGGGGCCAGGAGCACGGCCGGGTCGAGGTTGCCCTGGAGGGCGCGGTCATGGCCGATGATCTGCCAGGCCCGGTCCAGCTCGATCCGCCAGTCCACCCCGTAAACCGCGGCGCCGGAGTCTTTGATCAAGGGCAGGAGCGAGGTCGCGTCGGTGGCGAAGTGGATGACCGGCACCCTCGCTTCGGCCAGTTGAGCGATGAGCGCGTTGACGTGGGGGGCCACGAACTCGGCGTAATCGCGGGGCGAGAGACAGCCCACCCAGGAATCGAAGAGTTGGACCGCCTGGGCGCCGGCCGCGACCTGGGCGAGGAGATAGCGGCGCAGGACCTCGACCAGCTTCTCCATCAGCTTCGTCCAGGTTTTGGGCTCGGCGTAGAACATGGCCTTGGTGTGCTCGTAGTTGCGGGAGTGGCCGCCCTCGATCATGTAGCTGGCGAGCGTGAAGGGAGCGCCGGCAAAGCCGATGAGGGGCACGCGGTCTTGAAGCGCGGCCCGGGCCTGGCGGATGGCCTCGAAGAGGTAGGGGGTAGCCTCCTCGGCCTCGATCACCCGGATGCGGTCCACGTCGGCCGGCCGGCGGACGGGGCTGCCGATGCAGGGGCCGTCGTCCTGGTCAAAGCCGAATTCCACGCCCATGCCTTCCAGCGGGAGCAGGATATCTGCGAAGATAATCGCGGCGTCGAGGGGGAACCGTTCCAGCGGCTGGAGGGTCACTTCCAGCGCGGCGGCGGGTGTCCGGCAGAGCTCGAGGAAGGAATATTTTTCGCGGAGCGCCCGGTATTCGGGGAGGTAGCGGCCGGCCTGGCGCATGATCCAGATCGGGGTGAATTCGGTCGGCTCTCGCCGGCAGGCGCGGAGGAAGCTGTCATTCATCATGGGCCTTTATGATAGTCGAGCAGGGTCTTGAAATCAATGCAGCCGAGTGAACAGTGGAAAGAAAGAGGTGTCAAGGTGATAGGAAAACCTTAAACGTGAAAAAAATCCTTTGGCCTCGCCCCCCTCCTCGATCGCGGATCTGAACCCAGTCTGAATTTCTTTTTTCAATCGGATGTGCGAAAATAGCAATTAGGCTCAGGCCGCCAGCCGCGGCTTCGGGTGATCGAATGGAAAACCTTCCCCCCATTCCCGTGCTTCTCGGAGAGATTGTGCTTATCTGTTTGGTCTTGTATATATTTTATAAATCTTTTATCGGAATCATCGAAAGACGTAAACAACTCCATAAAGTAGCAAGACAGCTCAATGGGAACATACCGTCTTCCCTCTTCGTTCCAGACGTTAATATTGAAGATGATGGCGTGGAGGTGAAGATCAATACTGCTGATCCACCAAGCACCTATGCCACTCAGTACTTGACGATCGAGCGGTGTAAACCATTTAAATTCAAAATGCGGGTTCAGAAGAGAGGCGTAATTCTTACGAAAATCTTCCATCTTGATTTTCTCAAGAAACTACCCACCTCGAATCCCGACTTCGACCGGATTTACAAGGTGCTGGTGGACGACCCCTTCAAGGCAGGGCTTTTTCTCCGAGACCCAAAGAAGCGGCAGGCGATCGAGGGCATCTTTTCCTGCGGTTACGACGAATTTACAGCGGATAAGAAGAAAGTGGCTGCAACTAAGCTCAATTATGAGGTCAGTGATTTAGAACGGGAAAAGATTCGGTTTGTCCTAAGATTGCCTCAAGCAATTTCAAGAATAAAATTCCCCCAGCGCGTTCCTGCTCACCGTCGGCCAAATCGGAACTTTCACCTCCGATAATTCTGTCCCAGGAAGTTGACGATCATCTCTTCGAGGGTGGAGTTGGGCAGCAGGAAGGAGTCGTGGCCGTAGGGGGCGTCAACCAGGGCGTAGGTCACCTCGGCGTTGTTTTTCTTGAGCGCGCGCACGATCTCCTTGGACTGCTCGGCCGGGTAGAGCCAGTCGGACTTGAAAGCGACCACCAGGAACTTGGACTTGACCCCTCTCAGGGCCTGGGCCAGGCTAAGCTCGCCGTGGCGGGTGAGGTCGAAGTAGTCTATGGCCTTGGAGATGTAGAGGTAGGAGTTGGCGTCGAAGCGCTTGATGAAGACGTCGCCCTGGTGGTGGAGATAGCTCTCGACCTGGAACTCGGTGGAGAAGCTGTCGCCGAGCCGGTCCTGGTCTTGGAGGCGGCGGCCGAACTTGTCGTGCAGGCTCTGCTCGGAGAGATAGGTGATGTGGGCGATCATCCGGGCCAGGGCCAGGCCGTCGTCGGGGCGGTCCGGGCGGTCGTAATAGTCGCCGCGCTGCCACTTGGGGTCGGCCATGATCGCGCGCCGGCTCACCTCGTTGAAGGCGATGCCCTGGGCCGAGAGCTTGCTGGTGGTGGCGAGGAGCGTCGCGGTCTTGACCAGCTCCGGGAAACTCACGGCCCATTGCAAGGCCTGCATGCCGCCGAGGGACCCGCCCACCACGTTGAGCAGCCGGGAGATGCCCAGGTGCTGGACCAGCTCGCGTTGGGCCTTGACCATATCGGCCACGGTGAGGATGGGGAACTCCAGGCCATAGGGCTTGCCGGTCGCGGGGTTCGGGGAGCCGGGTCCGGTCGAGCCTTGGCACCCGCCGATGATGTTGGAGCAGATCACGAAATACTTGCGGGTGTCAAAGGGCCGGCCCGGACCGACCATGTTGTTCCACCAGCCGGGCTTGGGGTCGTTCTTGGAATGGTAGCCGGCCACGTGGGCGTCACCGGAGAGCGCGTGGCAGATGAGGATCGCGTTCTGCTTTTTGGCATCCAGCTCGCCGTAGGTCTCGTAAGCCAGGGTGATGGGCCCAAGCCGGGCGCCGCTTTCCAGCACCATCTCCTCCGGGGTCTGGGCAAAGGTAAAGGAATGGGTCTTGACCAGGCCGACCGAACCGACTTCCTGGAACTCTTCTTTGAGAGCTGATTTCTGCATAATCAATTTCATTTTAATCCTTTCTCCGGCAGGGTCAAGAAATCGGAGAGGCGTTGCCCCAATCCCCGGTGGAGCGGGAAAATTACTCCTTGCCAACTCCCACCGAATTTCAACCGAGCGCATTGACCGTGCCCGGGCTGGCAAAGAGTTGCCGGATCCCGGAGCTTATGCTAGGATAGCCCAAATGATGCCAGGAATTAGGAGGGATTAACTCCATGGGACGTGCGGTGGGTATAGACTTGGGCACCAGCACTTCGTGTGTGGCCATTGTCAAGGACGGCAAGCCGATGGCGCTCCCGGCTCCGGACGGGAGATTCATCCAGGCCTCGGTGGTGTCGTTTTTGGAGGACGGCTCGCGGGTGGTGGGCAATGCGGCCAAGGCGATGATGGTGGAGAACGCGGAGCACACCATCTACTCGGCCAAGCGCCTGATCGGGCGCAAGTTTTTCCAGGCCGAGGTGAAGAAAGCGCAGGCGGTCTGCACCTACGAGATCGTGGAGGGGCCGAACCAGAGCGTGCGGGTGAAGGCCCGGGGCCGGGAATATTCCTGCCCGGAGATCTCGGCCATGGTGCTGATGGAGATGAAGCGGATCGCCGAGGCCCAACTGGGCGAGGAAGTGGACAAGGCGGTGATCACGGTGCCGGCCAACTTCAACGACGGCCAGCGCCAGGCCACCAAGGACGCCGGGACCATCGCCGGACTCAACGTGCTGCGGATCATCAACGAGCCGACCGCCGCGGCCCTGTCCTACGGGTTCGGCAAGGGGCTGAAGCAGAAGATCGCGGTTTATGATTTCGGCGGCGGGACCTTTGATATTTCCATCCTGGAGATCGGCGAGGACGTTTACGAGGTGATTTCCACCGCCGGGGACATGTACCTGGGCGGCGACGACTTCGACGACCGTCTGATTGACTACATGGCCGAGCAGTTCATGCGCAAGCACAACCTGGACGTGCGCCAGGACCGCAAGGCCTTGCAGCGGCTGAAGAACGCGGCCGAGCAGGCCAAGGTCGAGCTGACCGAGAAGCTGGAAGTGACGGTGAGCCTGCCCGGGATCATGGAGGAGATGGGGGGCAAGCTCGACCTCAACATCACCATCAACCGCAACTACTTCGGGCAGATGATCATGGACCTGATCCAGAAGACCTTCAAGGTCTGCGACGAGGCCTTGCAAAACGCGCATATGACCGTGGAGAACATTGACGCGCTCATCCTGGTGGGCGGCCCGACCAAGATGCCGGTCATCCGGGAGGCGGTGAAGAGCTATTTCTTCAAGGACCCCCACTTCGGGATTGACCCGGAAGAGGTGGTGGCCATGGGCGCGGGCATCCAGGCCAGCACCCTGGTCGAGGCCCGGCCCGGCGCGCTCCTCCTCGACGTGACCCCCATGTCCCTGGGCATCGCCACCGCCGGCGGCCTGATGGATACCTTGATCGAGCGCAACACCCCCATCCCCACCGAATCGGCCCGGATCTTCACCACCACCCACGACAACCAGGCCGCGGTCAAGATCCGGATCTTCCAGGGCGAGAACCGCAAGTATGAGCAGAACGAACTCTTGGGCGAGTTCCGCCTGGCCGAGATCCCGCCGGCGCCGGCGGGCACGCCCAAGATCGAGGTGACCTTCGAGATTGACGCCAACGGCATTGTCAACGTCACCGCCCGGGACCGCGACACCGGCCAGGCCCAGTCGGTGCAGCTCAACGTCTCCGGGGGCCTCAGCCAGGAAGAGATCCAGCGGCTCAAGTCCGAGCATCACAAGGGAGAAGAGGTGTCCAAGTTCAAGCCCGGTCTGGAGTTGCCGCAGCAGTGAAAGGAGTTGATTGTATATCGTATATCGTATTGCGTATAGCGGTCTGAATTTAGATTGATTTACCGGTTGGTAACATACGATATACGGAATACGATATCCGAATCCCTAGCAAAATGGACGAGCATTTCAAACTACAGGTCAATTCGCTGGTGAAAGTCATGGACGACCTCGATTACTATCAGATCCTGAAATTGGATCAGATGGCGTTCGACGACGACATCAAGCGCGCCTATTTCGAGGAGTCCCGACTCTATCATCCCGACAAATACTTTAACGAACCGCTCGAGTTCCAGACCATGGTGACCCAGGTTTTCAAGCGGGTGTGCGAGGCCTACAAGGTGCTCTGCGACAAGGAGCGGCGGGCGCTCTACACCAGGCAGATCAGCGGACCGGACCGGAAGAAATTCCTCCGCTTTGACCTCAAGGTGCTGGAACAGGAGCGGGCCAAAAAAGAAGACGAGGGCCAGACCCCCATGGGCAAGAAGTATTACCAACTGGCCAAGGCCGCCATCCAGAACAAGGATTTCAAGGGGGCCAAGATCAACCTCCAGCTCGCGGTGAAAATGGAGCCCAGGAACTCGACTTTTGCCGAGAAGCTCAAGGAGGTGGAGGATGTCCTGGCCATGCGCAGGAAGCTTTGAAGCCGCCGGAGAAGAAGGAGACCGGGTCTCGGTCTCCGAGAGGAGTTAAGATGATCAGGCAGGGGCGCGAGGAATCGCGCCTTCTTGCTTACCCGGACGAGGGAGAAGCCGGACCTTTCCCCTCCGGTTTTGGAGAAGAGCGATGAGACCAGGAGCGGGACGTCTTCGGGCAAAACGGTGGGCCGTGGCCGGATTGTTTCTGGGCGGGCTCTGGTCCGGCCCGGCGCGGGCCGGAGAGTTCCGGCCGCCGAAAATCCCGGAAGGCGAGACCTGCGAATACCGGGTGTACGAGCGGGCCGAGAACGAAAACCAGTCCGAGAGCTTCGTGGCGCCCCGGGAAGAGGTGCAGGAGGTCCACCAGATCATCACCACCTTTGCCGGGGACGGCCAGGAGTATTATCGCTTTTTCCGGGCCGAGCGGCTTTCCGGCGGCCACCTCAACTATTACACTTACATTTTCCGGATCAGCCAACCTTTCCGGTTCGTGGCTTTTTCCAAGAAAGTGGAGAGCACCACCGGCCGGATCGTGCACGATGAGATCACCTACTTTGATGATCCGGGCCGGCCCTTTTCCGAGGACCTCAACCATTTTTACAGCATCCCCATGACCATCCGGGGCATGGATTTCCCGGCCCACGAGAAGAACGACCTGAAAATTTGGTTCTCCAGCCACTTCACGCCCTGGAAAATGGACGTGACCGTGAAAGGCAAAGACCGGGTCACGGTCCCGGCCGGAACTTTTTCCTGCTGGCGGGTGGAGGTGACGCCCGACCTCAAGGCCATCATGCAGCGCTGGTACTGGATCGCCCGGATTCTCAAAGCCTGGATTCCCAGCTATGGTTATTGGTTCAGCCAGGAGGCGCCGCACCTGCTGGTCAAGTTCGAAGGCCGCTTCGGCCCGGTCGGCTTCAGCCCGGTGCAGGTCCAGGAGTTGGTGTCCGTAGGTGCGGCCACGGAAGCCGACCGGGAGCTGCTCCGCCGTTACTCGCCGGCTCCGGAGGACCTTCATTTCTACCCGGCGCCCAAGAATTCCACCCCTTAGCCCGAGAGAGGAGGTCTTTGCCATGCGTGCTTTCAGCTTGTTGGCTGCGGCCTTCGTGCTGTTTTTCAGCGCCGGCTTAAGCCGGGCTGCGGACAAACCCCTGACCTTGCGCTGGCATGGCCAAGCCTGCTTTCTCCTGACCTCGCCCGCTGGCACCGCGGTGCTGATGGACCCCTTCGGCGAAAAAATGGGCTACCCGGTGCCATCGGTCAAGGCCGAGGCGGTCACCATCTCCCACGAGCACTTTGACCACAACAACGCCGGGGCGGCCAAGCCCGGCGCCAAGGTCATCCACGGCCTGACCGAGAGCGGCTTCCTCCAGGTCAACGAGAAAGTGGGCGACGTGAGCATCCGCACCGTGCCTACCTATCACGATTCCCGCCAAGGCATGATGCGCGGCAAGAACACGGTCTTCATCTTCGAGACCGCCGGGCTCACCGTGGTCCACCTCGGCGACCTCGGTCACGTGCTCGACGACGAGCAGGTAAAGGCCATCGGCAAGACCGACGTGCTCCTCATCCCGGTCGGCGGCACTTACACCATTGACGCGGCGGAAGCGACCCAGGTGATGAACCAGCTCCGGCCCAAGATCGTGGTCCCCATGCACTACAAGACCGACAAGACCCCTAACCTGCCGGTCGCGCCGGTGGACGACTTTCTCCAGGGCAAACCCAAGGTCCAGCGGGTGAAAGGCAATGAGCTTGCGGTCAAGGAGCTTCCGGCCGAGACGACCATCATCGTGCTGGATTACAAGCCGTGAACCCCACCGCGGCCGGACCGGAGATCCTGCTCTTCCGACCGCCGGTGCCCCCGCCCCCGGGATGGGAAGTCCCCAACCTCTACCTGCTGGGCCGGCAAGAGGTCACTTTGGTGGACGCCGGCTATGCCTATGCGCAGGCCGCGGACGATCTCCTGGCCGCGGCCGCGGGCCGGCCTATTGTCCGCATCGTCCTCACCCACGGCCACACCGACCACGCCGGCGCCGCGGCCGCGCTCCGGGAGCGCACCGGCTGCCGGATCGTTTGCCACCCGCGCGACCGAGCCACGCTGCGCCGGCGCTTTCCCGAACTGGAAGTGGACCAGGAGGTGCGGGAAGGGGACGTGATCGCGGCCGAGGACAAGCGGCTGCAAGTGATTGACACGCCCGGACACGCGCCCGGGCACATCGCGCTCTGGATCGAGGAGGAGGGCACGCTCTTCACCGGCGACCTGGTCACCGGCGCCGGCTCTACCTTCGTGGGCCCGCCCGAGGGCGACATGGTCGCCTATATGCGGAGCCTGGACAAGGTGCTGGCGCTGCCGGCCAAGCGCCTGCTCCCCGGCCATGGCCCGCTGGTGCCCGAGCCGCAAAAAAGGATCCAGGAGCTGATCACTCACCGCCGGCTCCGCGAGCTCCAGATCGGCAAGATCCTGGAGAAAGGCCCGCACACCCTGGGCGAGATGGTGGAGACGGCCTACGGCGGCCTGATCCACCCCGGGCTTAAAGGCGCGGCCTTCATCACCCTGCTCGCCCACCTGGACAAGCTCGCGGCCGAAGCCAAGGTCGGCTTCCAACCCTCCGGGGCCAAACCCCACGAACGCTCCTACTTCCTTACCGTGCCCACGCCCTTGCCCTATTAGCTTGGCTTCAAGTCTCGAAAGGAGTTGACAGATGATGCAGTTGTTCAAGGTGGCTCGCAGGCCAGGACAGGTCGCGGCCGGCTTGATGATCGGGCTGATGAGTTGGTTCAGTGTCGCGGAAATCCTGGCCGCGGAACCGCCGGCCAAGCCTGCCGGCCCTCCGCCGGGCGCGATGACCGACCAAGATCCGAGCGCTTATCAGGGCATGAGCCCCGAGCAGATCGCGCGGGTGAAAAAGGGCGAAATCGTGATCCTGGATCAGCCCACCTCCTTCGAGGGCCGGCAGCTCATCACCGCGGCCTTTTTTTTCAACCAGGACATTGACACGGTCTGGAACCTGATGACCCAGGGCTGGCGCCAGGAGGAATATCTGCCCCGGCTGGAGCGCAGCCCGCTGATTAAGAAGTGGGACGGCGGCGATCAGATCGAGTTCCAGCTCAGCGTGGCCGGGGTGGAGGTCAAATACCGGGTGATCGGGACCCACGAGAAGTCGCGCTATTACTGCTCCTGGAAACTGGACCCCTCGTTTGACAACGACATGAAGGAATTGTCCGGGTTCTGGCAATACTACTGGGGGGACGAGCGCCACACTTTAGCGCGCTACGGGAGCTACGCGGAAACCACAATGTGGGTTCCGGCTTTTATCCGCGACTACCTCACCCGGCGCGACCTGCCCGAGGCGCTCACCGTCCAGCGGCGCTGGGTGGATTCCGGCGGCACCTTCCGCAAGCCCGGGTATCAGCCGGCTGAGAAAAAGCCATGAGCCGGCGCGAGATCGTCTCGGCCGCACTCCTCGGCCTCCTCCTGGGGGCAGGATGGGCGGCGCCAGCCGCCCCGGCATCCTCGGGTCCTCCACCGGCCCAGGTTACGGTTAGCGACGGCGTCAAACGCTTCGGCCCGGCCTGGATGACCCAGCGCGACGGCATTTATGTCCTTTACCTGGAAGGCTCCGAATACGACATGGCCTTTCAGCACGCCACGCTCTTGCGCGAGGAAATCCAGCAGGGCGAAATGGTCTATCTGGGCCAATATTTTCGGGCCGAGATCGAGCAGAGCATGATCGGGGGCAGGCCGGCGCTGGTCAACCTGGCCGAGCGTTTCATGCAGGCCCTGTTCTTCGACCCGATTGCCCGCAGTATCCCGCCGGGGGTCGAGCAGGCGCTCAAGGGGCTGGCCGACGGCGCGGGCCTTCCGCTCGCCGGCCTGCGGCGGGCCATGGTCTTTTCCGATTCCGGCCAAAGCATTGAAGGCCGGTTTTACCGCCACAATAAAATTTATCCGGGCCTGGCGGCTTTCGCGGACCTGGGTTGCACCTCCTTTTTAGCCGTGGGCCCGGCGACCCAGGAAGGTCATGTCCTCCACGGCCGCAATTTTGATTACCCGGGCGCGGGCTGGTTTGATCCTTACCCGACGGTGGCCTTTTGCCGGCCCGGCTCGGGCCAGCGCTTTGTGATGCTCACCTCCGCCGGGATGCACACCGCCGGCGTCACCGCCCTCAACGAGAGCGGGCTCGCGGTCGGGTTTCATACCGCGATCACCACCGACGTGGCGAGCCGGGGTTGGCCGGTTTTCTGCCTGGCCGATAAGATCGTGCGGGAAGCCGGGACCCTGGAGCAAGCTGTGGCGATCCTGCGGGCGCACCCGCCCGCGGCCGGCTTCATCATGGTCGTTTCGAGCGCCCAGGAGCAGAACGGGATGGCCGTCGAGATCTCGCGGCACCGCCTGGCCGTCCTGCCCCTGACTAATTCCACCCTGGCGATTGCCAATTCCTACCGCAACCCGGAGATGCAGGCGGACGAGATCAGCGCCGACTGGTCCGAAGCGATCAATTCCTTCGCCCGCACCCGGCGGATGAAGCAACTGCTCCAGGAAAATTTCGGCCGGATGGATCCGCAGAAAGGCGCGGAGTTCCTGGGCGACCACTTTGACCTCTACACCGGCCGCGAGCGCGCCACCGGCGACGTGATCGCCCAAAACTCGAACCTCGGGAGCGTGGTGATGGATTCCACCGCCATGACCTTCTGGATCGCTTCCGGCCGCGCCCCGGTCGGCAACAGCCGCTATGCGGGCTTTCATTTTGAGGATGGCTTCAGCGGGCCCGAGGCCTTGCGACCCCTGCCGGCCTTGCATGGGGCTTGGGAAAACGATCCGAGGCTGGAAGGCTTGCGGCTTTATATCCGGGCCGAGGCCAAGTATCGCCAAAAAAACGATCCTAACGGCGCCATCAGCGACTTGAAAGACGCCCTGGCCCTGGACCCGGCCGAGCCGGTCTATGCCCAGGTGCTGGGTTTGCTCTTGCTCAAGACCGGGCAGCCCGAGGCCGCGGCCCTCATGTTCCAGCAGGCCCTTTCCCTGCCTCAGACCTTCCACAAGCAGAGCCTCGGCCACCTTTGGCTGGCGCGGAGTTACGATCTCCAGGGCCGACGCGATCTGGCCAGGGCGGAATATCAGAGGGTCTTGGCCATTTCGCCCCTCCATCCCCGGGTCCGGGCCGCGGCCGCCGCGGGCCTGAAAAAGGCCTTCACCTCGAAACCGGCGAGCAAGATCTCCATCGTCTTCGGGAGCGGAGACAGTTACAGTTACTGATCGGGTTGGGGCGGCGTCCAAGGGCCTGGCCCGCTTCCGAGAGCAATTAGCCGGGGATGATCATCTCCGGGCCAAACCGGAGGCAAGGTCCAAGGTCCAGCTTTGACCCCTCTGACCTGAAATCGGACCCTCGACCTCGCACCTAACCCGGCCGAGCCGGAACCAAAGAAAAGGGGGAAGATTTCACGCAAAGGCGCCAAGACGCTAAGGGTTCAAGCTATTGGGGGAGAGAGAATGGCTCGGATTTCAATCTTTCCTCTCCTCCCAAGGTCGGCCAAGAAACAAAGTCGCAAAGGAAAAACTCTTGGCGGCTTCAGGTTCTTGGCAACGGCTTCTTCTTGATTTTTCCTCACCTTCGCGACTTTGCGCCTTGGCGTGAAACCTCTTCTTTACATTCCGGCATAAAATCATGACCACTTTGGCAACAATTTCAGCCGTAAGGGACTAAAGCCACTTCAAGAAACCATCATGGCGGATGTCCGGAAAGTAATTCATCAGGACTTTGATATAAGTCAGAATGTGTTCCAGGTCGGTTGGAATGTTCAGAAGGGGATGACATTTTCTGAAAATATCTTGATCCAGCCACCATCGCTCCTGGTCATAGTCCTGCTCGGTGATCTGGATCCCCCAGTCCCGGCGTTTCCGCCAGATCAAGGACCCCGGGAAAACCGTCAGAAAATTTACGATCAGTCGGGACTGGAGCCGATGGGTAAGCTTGAAAGCAAACTCGAGGGTCCGGAAGATCTCCCGCTTTTTCTCCCAAGGCAGGCCCATGATGAAGGAAAATCTTGCCTGGCGGCGGATCCCGCTTTTTCCCAGGAGTTGGCCGGCTTGCTTCACTTGTTCGAGGAGGAGTTTCTTGCCCACCCGTTGCAGTCCCTCCTCATACCCGGACTCGACGCCCATTTCCATGACCTCCACCGGCAGCCGAGCGATGGCTTCGAGCATCCCGGGGACAACCAGGTCCGTAATCCTGGCCATGAAGACGAGCCTGGAGTCAAGTCCGGAGAGCTGGTCGGCGATTTGGATCAAGCGGGGGTGGTCGGCGGTGAAGCAGTCGTCCACGATGAAAATGCACTTCTTGGTGGTGCGGTCCAGATAAGGAACGAGCCGGCCGATCCGATCCGCCACCTGCCCGGGCGGTATCCCTCT
Organism: Deltaproteobacteria bacterium RBG_13_61_14; assembly: GCA_001797815.1. Lineage (GTDB taxonomy): Bacteria > RBG-13-61-14 > RBG-13-61-14 > RBG-13-61-14 > RBG-13-61-14 > RBG-13-61-14. Next base: position 34,385 of record MGQK01000053.1, read on the forward strand.
CCAGTTCCTTTGAAAACCGATACTGCAAAAGATACAGGCATAGAAACAGCCGCGCGAGGTCTCGATCGGGAGGAGGTCGTAATAACCCTTGGGCATCAGCTCGAACTTGGGTAAGGGAAGCTCGGCCAGTTCCTCCGGGGTGAGCAGGGGACCAGGGGGAGTTTGGATCAGTTCCTCTCCTCGGCGGAAGGTGATTCCCGGCACCAGGGCGGGGTCTTTTCCCGCTTGAAGAAAATCGAGGAGCAGGGGAAAGCTCTTTTCTCCCTCGCCCCGGATCAAGTAATCCACCGCGGTCGTCCGCGCCAGGTATTCATCGAGCACGGAGGCATGCGGTCCGCCGAGCACGGTCAGCGGTCGCCGGGAAAGATCCTCCAAATTGATCAGGAGCCTTCGGGCTCGCGGCCAAGTGCTGGCGTCTATAGAAATCCCCAAGAGATCAATCCCGGATACGGATTGGGCGATCAAGTCGGGCGAGCGGAAATGAGATTCGAAATCCAAGGGATCAATCAACGTTACCTGTTGGCCATGCTTTTCAAGGACGGCGGCGAGAAGGTAGAGAGCCTGCTTGGGACAGACCCGAGCCTGCTCCTTAATAATTTTCCCCCAGGGGTCGGCCTCGGCAAACGGGGGCGCTGTTAGTAAAACCCTCAAGATCATGCCCGATCTTTATAGACTACTTGTAAAGAGCCCATCCAAGGGATCAAACCAGCCGTCCAATGGCGCCATCGTCGTTCACCTCTTGCTGTTTAAAGTTAATCATTCTTTTCAGTTTGAAAAGCTCGGCGCCGATCGGTTTCACCGGCACCGTTCCCGCAGCCGCTTTTCCAGGGTGGCGGGATCATGCAACCGAACGTAAAGTTTCCGGGAGGGGACCGCGGGGTCTTCGCTTTCCGCGAAGATGTAGCCGCCGAAGCGGCGTCTCTCCATGGTCACGCGCATTTCGATGGGCGGCTCGGCCAGGTCCGGCTCTATTGCCACGGCCAGGGGGATGACGCCGTGGAGGAAAAGGCCCGGCTCTCCGCGCAAAGCGTTGACGATGCCGAGGGTGTGGAAGGCCGGTCCGAGCTCGTCCGCAACAAACGTTGCCAGCGGCGTGCCCGCATTCTTTAATAATTTTCGATCAGCCCGGGCAAAGCGGGCGTCGTCCATGACCTCGTTGGGGTAAAGGATAAAGTCGCCGCCGTGCGCGAGCAGGTAGCGGGCCGCCTCCGGGTCCACGTTGATGTTCAAGTCCTGGTAGCCGACAAAGCGGCCGAGGTAAGCGTCCGAGCGCTCGCCCAGCGCGCCCAGGAACTCGCCGGTGCCCAGGTGGAGCGCCTTCCAGTTCCGGGGCAGGCGCGGCTCGAGCATGAGCGCGGTGGCGATGTTGGTGAGCGGGGCGGTGGCCACGATCTCCACCTGGCCGGGACGCGACATGACCGCGTCCACGATGAAGCGTGCGGCCTCGGTGGGTTGCCCCAGCTCCTTAGGGGAAGCGGCTCCACGCAGAACCGGAACCTCGCTCCTGCCGGCCAGCTCGAGGATGCGCCGGGCCGCGTGCCGGCAGACCTCGGTGGTCGAGCAGCCCATGGTGCAGGTGATGCCGAGCACCTCGACGCCGGGATCGCGGAGCGCGTAGAGCAGCTCCAGCCCGCCGTCCGGGTCGGTGACCGGGAGCCAGGACGCTGGATAGGTCCCGGCTTTTTTCACCTCGGCCTTGAGCATGCCCACGTCGTCGTCAATGATCAGCAGCCGCGGGGCCGGGGAGTCGGGCCCGACCTGGGCCAAAGCCGGCGGCAGCGGAAAGGAGATCGAGCAAAGAATTAAAATGACTAGCGCAGCCAGACGCATGATCCTGTTCTTCTATCTTATTCCCGGGCCGGAGGCGAAGTCAATTTCATTCCCTTTGCGACTGTGCTATACCAAGTATAGGCAAACTTCCTTGCCAGGAGGGATGAACATGCGTTACCGGTGGGTCGGCGTGGCCCTGCTCTGGTCCGGGCTGTGCGGGTGTCCGCAGACGCTCAAGTATCCGGAGTTTTTCAAGGAGCCGGACCTGGGCTTTCGGGGGCCGGTGGTCCAGGTCGCGGTGCAGGCCCAACCCTTTGCGATTCAGGTCCAGGGAGACGCAGAGCTGGAACAACTGGATCCCTATCGGGTCCGCTTGACCAGCAAGTCCGGCCGCCTGAAGATCGCGCTCGCGCCGGGTGAAGCCATCTACGGCCTGACTGAGCGGATCGTGGCCGGCCGGAAAAAGAGCGAACGGCATGTTCGGGCGATCGGGGGCCTGGACCGCCGGGGCGAACTGGTCTCCATGTGGGTCTTGCCCAGCGAGGCGGTTTACGTCCCGTTCTATATCAGCTCCTCGGGCTACGGGATGCTGATCGAGGGCAGCGAGCCGGGCCTCTACGACATCGGCAGAAAGGACCCCGAATTTCTGGAGGTGGGCTGGGAAGTGGGGCCGGAGGGTTTTTCCTGCGTGTTCATCCAGGGACCGGCCTACACCGAGATCCTGGACCGCTACACCGCCATGACCGGCCGGCCGATCCTGCCGCCGAAGTGGGCGCTCCGGCCCTGGAAGTGGCGGGACGCCTGCGTGGCCGGGAAGTTCAGCGAGCTGGACGGGATCAAGATGAACGCCGACGTGGTGGATGACATCACCAACTATGAGAAGCTCGGATTCCCCAAGGGCGTTTACCTGGTGGACCGGCCCTGGGCCGAAGGCACCTATGGTTACGGCAACTTCAACTGGGACCCCAACCGTTTTCCCAACGGCGACCGGATGATCCAGGCGCTGCACGACCGGGGCTGGCGGGTGGTGATCTGGGGCGCGCCCTGGGCCTTGGGCAAAGCCGACTTCGAGCTGGGGCCGGAGGCCAAGGCCAAGGGCCTGGTTATCGGCGATCGTAACCTGGATTACACCAATCCGGCGGCGGTGGCCTGGCACCGGGAAAAGATCGAGGCCTTCCTTCGCCGGAGCGGGGTGGACGGCTGGAAGCTCGACCGGGGCGACGAGTATAACCCCTCGGGGCGGGACGACATTTATCACGATGGCCGCGACGGGCTCTCGGTGCACAACGACTATGTCCGGCTCTACATCAAGACCTATTATGACGCGACGGCCGCGGTGCGGGGCGACGACTTTTTGCTGATGGCCCGGCCCGGCTACACCGGCACCACCGCCTGGAGCATCACCTGGGGCGGCGACATCCCGGGCGCGATCCACCAAGGCCGGGTCGGGACCGACAAGGGACTCCGGAGCGCGATCATTTCGCTCCAGCGCATGGCCTTTTTAGGCTACCCGGTCTGGGGCACGGACACCGGCGGCTACGCGGGCTTCAAGGACCGGGAGGTATTCGCCCGCTGGCTGGCCTTTTCCGCTTTCTGCCCGCTCATGGAGATCGGGGGGGTCGGCCCGCACGAGCCCTGGGCCATGCCGGAAAAACCCTTTTACGATGAAGAGATGATCCGGATCTACCGCCGCTACACCCAGCTCCACCTCCGGCTCCTGGATTACACTTATGAATTGGCCGAGCGCGCGGCCGCGACCGGCGACCCCATCGTCCACCCGCTGGTCTTTGACTGGCCGGATGATCCACAAGTGAAAAATAGGTGGGACGAATATCTTTACGGCCCGGCGCTCCTGGTGGCGCCGGTGTGGGAGCGGGGCCGGCGGGAGCGGGAGGTTTACCTGCCCGCGGGAGAATGGAAGGACCTGTGGGATCCGTCCCGGACCTTTCAGGGCCCGGCCACGATCAAGGTGGAGGCGCCGCTGGACCGGATCCCGGTTTTCATTCGCACGGAAAAAGCCGATCTGTTGCCCAAGGGTATCATCGAGGCCTTGTGAGCAAGCCTCTTGGGATTAACCGATCATTGCTTCTGGCAAAATCAGTAACAAAAGCCCGCCGGAAGCGGGCGCGCCTTGGCGGCTTAAAATACTTTGCGAGCAGCCGTCCGCCCATTTTGATGAGGAGCCGTAAAAATATCAATGCCCCTCGGCGGGTCCGGATTCTGTCCGGAGGCTCCCCTTTCCAGGGATCGCTCCCTGCGGGCGGGAGGGGGAACCGGCCGATCCCGATCATTTGACTCTCCCGGAATTATGGTTTAGCGGATGACCCTAAAAATTTTGTTGCATATTTTTTCGGAGTGATTTACAATTGAGTTCGCCATAGGGATGCCGCTTAATATCCGAGCGTGCGAACCGGGAAAGTTGACCGTCAGGTGAGTGAAAGTGGGAGGCGCCAATGAGTGAAGAAGCATCCATGAAGACGTTGGTGGAGTTGATTGCGAAGAAGTTGGTGGATCGGCCCGAGGAAGTGAAAGTGAGCGAGGTGAGCGGCGAGTATTCGGTCGTGATCGAGCTCAAGGTGGCCAAGGAAGACATCGGCAAGGTGATCGGCAAGAAGGGCGCGCATGCCCAGGCCATCCGGACGCTCATGATGGCCGCGAGCGGGAAGGACGGCAAGCGCTACATCCTGGAGATCCTGGATGACTGATCCGGGCGGGGCCTGGAACCACGCCCGTGCGGCCCCGGCCGAAAGGCGGGGCCGGCTCTGATTCGGCGGGAGGGTTCTTCGGTACCATGGCCAAGGAAGTGGAAGAGTTTTGCGCCATTTGCGGCGAGTTGGTGAAGATGCCGGTGGTGCAGGAGGACGGCGAAGAGCCGGGGTTCCTCTGGGTGCAATGCCCGAAATGTCATGAAATCAAGCCGCTCGAGCCCCGCTTGGAAGGCGAGCTCGAAGGAGAATTGATCCCGGCGGCCAAGGAGATGGCCCGGCCGGCCAGCCGCATGACATTGAGGCCCGTTCGCCCGGGCGAGCCGGCGCCGGTCGGGGCTGTCCGCACCTATGTGCCGGGCGAGGAATACGAGCCGGGCGACCTCATCTACCATCAAGGGTGGAACGATACCGGCAAGGTGGTGGGCAAAAAGGAGTCGGGCGGGGGCCGGCGGATGATCCTGGTGGAATTCGAGAAGATGGGCAAGCGAAAGCTGGTGATGGAAGCCGAACCAAGGAAGTGAATGAGACGATGGCAATGCACAGGGGCATCAGCGTGCGATTCTGGGGCGTGCGGGGTTCCATCCCCTCGCCGGGCACGGACTATCTGAAATACGGGGGCAACACCGCCTGCGTGGAGCTCCGGGTGGCGGATAAGATCCTGATCATTGACGCGGGCAGCGGGCTGAAGCCGCTGGGCAATCACCTGCTCGCCGAGATGCCCCTAGAAGCGCACCTCCTCATCTCCCACTATCACTGGGACCACATCCAGGGCCTTCCCTTCCATGCGCCGCTTTACGTGAAAGGCAACCGCTACCACCTTTACGGCGAGGCGCGCGGCCGGCGGAGCCTGCGCCAGATTCTGGCCGGGCAGATGCGCTATCCTTACTTCCCGGTGGCGCTGGATGTGTTCCAGGCCCAACTCCGCTTTCACACCATCCGCGCCGGCGATACCATCTCCCTGGGCCCGGTCCAGGTGGACACCGCTTCCCTCAACCATCCCCAGGACGCCACCGCCTACCGGGTCAACTACGCGGGCAAGTCGGTAGTTTACTGCTCGGACAACGAGCACACCGCCCAGATGCTCCCGGAGACCGCGGCCCTGATCCAGGGCACCGACCTCTTGATTTACGACGCCACCTACACCGACGAGGAATACCAGGGCAAGACCGGCGCCGGCGCCAAGAAGGGCTGGGGCCATTCCACCTGGAGCGAGGCCATCCGGGTGGCCAAGCGCCTGAAGGTCAAGCGTCTGGTCATCTTCCACCACGACACCATGCATACCGATCGCGTCACCGACCGCCTGGTGAAACGGGCCCGCCGGGATTTCCGCCACCTGGAGGCGGCCCGGGAAGGTGCCACCCTGACCGTCTGAGCCGATCCGCTCCAGCGGCTGACTTCGATACCTTCCGCCTTCGCGGAGGACGAAGCGCTTCGGCGGAGTCTCTCGGCATCTTTCCCGTTTCCTCTCAGCTTTCTCTCTTTCAGAGCCCGGGGCCGTCGCCCCTCCGGCGGCTTACCCATCAAGTGATGAATGCCGGAGGAAAAAGACCAAGAAGGGAAAAGCGCTTCCACCTTGATGTCTTTGACGCGGAGATAAGGGGCGAGGGGCCAGGAACTTGACAGGGGGGGAGAAAGATTATATTTTGAAAAAGGTTAGAGGTAAGGGAGGAAAGCTCTTGCCAGGATCTCAGGTGCCGGGAACGGTCCCTGGAAGGGCACGACCATCACCCAATCGGAAGCGATCCAAGTCTTTCCCGAGTAATTCCCTACCTGGGACGGAAAGACTTCTCCATGCGACAACATTTCCATCATTATCCGTTTCACCGGCGCTTTTCCGGTTCCCTCGGAACCGAAGCAAACCCGGTAACCCATACGAATAGCGCTCGCCCTTCGGCCGGCTGTTTCCTTTTCCAAAGCTCGCGGGAGCCTTGGCTGAAGGCGTTTGGTCAAAGACTGACAGGTGATCGGACCGCCCGGTTTGGCTTTGGCGGAGGGGCGGCAAGGAAAGGTACTGCGCGCCTGGAATAGGCGCCAACTCCCCCTGGGTCGGTCGGCTCCAGGTGCCGCCGAGGGGGGCGAAGCCTGTTCGGGGCAGGGATTGAGGCAATCACTTCTGGCACGAAGAGGATGAGGATGAGCAAGTCATTAGTAACCGGGGCCGCGGGTTTCATTGGCTCGCACGTGGCGCGGCATTGTCTGGCGTTGGGCCACGAGGTTATTGCGTTGGACGACCTCTCGGGTGGCTTTCCGGACCAGGTGCCGGAAGGGGCGGTGTTTGTGGAGGGATCGGTTACGGACCATGGACTGCTGGACCGGCTGTTCGAGGAGCACCGCTTTGATTATGTCTATCACCTGGCGGCTTACGCGGCCGAGGGTTTGTCGCATTTTATCCGGCGGTTCAACTACACCAACAACGTGATCGGCAGCGTCAACCTGATCAACAACGCGGTGCGGCACGAGGCCAAATGCCTGGTGTTCACCAGCTCGATTGCGGTTTACGGGGCGGGCCGGTTGCCGATGACCGAGGAGATGACGCCGCAGCCGGAAGACCCTTACGGCATCGCCAAATATGCGGTGGAGCTGGACTTGCGGGCGGCGCGGGCCATGTTCGGCCTGAATTATGCGATCTTTCGGCCCCACAATGTTTACGGCGAGCACCAGAACATCGGGGACCGGTATCGCAACGTGGTGGGCATTTTCATGAACCAGATCATGCAGGGCCGGCCCATGACCGTGTTCGGGGACGGGGAGCAGACCCGGGCGTTTTCGTATATTGACGAGGTGGCGCCGATCATTGCCGGGAGCGTGGAGAAGCCGGAGGCCTGGGGCGAGGTGTTCAACCTCGGAGCGGACCGGCCATACCCGGTCAACCATTTAGCCGAGGTGGTGGCGCAGGCGTTCGGGGTGGAGCCGAGGATTCAGCATCTGGCGGCGCGGCACGAGGTAGTGCACGCCTATGCCTCGCACGAGAAGGTGACACGGGTGTTTGGCCGGCAGGAGCCGGTGCCGTTGGAGGAGGGCATCCGGCGGATGGCGGCCTGGGCATTAGCCAAGGGGCCGCGGGCCAGCCGGGAATTCAAGGGGGTAGAAGTGTCCAAAAACCTGCCGGCCTCTTGGCAAGAAGCCGTCCACCAAGAGAAGCCCCCAGGATGAATCCCCGCCATGGCGGAAAAGCGTCAGAGAAGTAAAAAGGGGCCAAGCCCGAGTACGGGGACAAAGCCCGAAGCCGGGAGAAACTCCGATTCCTTCCCGGTATTCTTTGCCGGGTCCTCGGTTTTTCCCGCCGGCCCTTTTTCGATCTATTTCCAAAACGGCAAATCCAGACGATGATGCGGCGCTTTTACCCATATGGGGTCTTGTCCAGTTTAATCCTCGTCCAAGGATTCACGGTTCTCAACCGGGGGGGCTACTATCGCCTTTACTGGATTCCGGCCGCTATCCTCCTGGGATTGCTCCTGGCCGGTTTCCTGGTCGGGCTGAATCGCGGGTGGCTGTCCCCTCGCTTCAATCTCAACACGGATCTGCCCCTGCTCGGCTTCCTGGGCTGGGCGGCCGTCTCCTTGATCTCCTCGGTGAACCGGGAAGAAACCCTCTTCGAGGTGACGCGGCTCGTCCTGCTCGCTTCGGTCTACTTCCAAGTGGCCTATGCCCTCGAACAGGACCGGATGAAAAGAGCGCTCGGATACTCCCTCCTGGGGATCGGCGTGTTCGACGCGGTCTACGGCCTGTTCGGGTTCATCTCGGGACGGGCGCTGTTCTTGGTGCCGTGGGTGGATCTGCCCTCGTCCCAATATTATGTCACGGGCACCTTCTTCAACCATAATCATTTTGCCGGGCTGATGGAGATGGAAATTTTCCTGGGCCTGGGGTTGGTTCTGGCCGTGCGTCCTCAAGGGAGGCCGCGCTCCGAGTTCTGGGCCCAGCGCCTTTTCCTTTCCCTGCCGAGTGGAATCATGATCCTGGCCTTGGTCCTGTCTTTGTCCCGAGGCGGCTGGGCGAGCTTCCTTTTCGGCTTTTTCTTCTTCCTCGCGCTGGTCTGGTGGCACACCCACCCCTCGTGGTCCCGGATCCTCGCCTTCTCGTTACTGATGGTGATCGGGATCAGCCTGTTTCTCTTCCGAGTAAACCGCGAGCCGCTTCACCGACGGTTAGCCACCCTCGAGGCCTATTACCAGCAGCCCGAGGAAATCACCGCCAATGCCCGGCTTTCCATTTGGAAAAGCGCCGTGGGCATGATCAAGGACCATCCCTGGACCGGGACGGGCTGGGGCACTTTCCGCTCGGTTTATCCCTCGTACCGCCGGGATCGAGTTTTCCATGGCATCGTCTTTGCGCACAATGATTATCTCCAGATCGCCGCGGGTATGGGCCTGCCTGGGCTGGGTCTCTTCCTTCTTTTCTTGGTCATGTTGTTCCGGGAGGGCTTCCGGGGCATCAAGAGCCGGGATCTAAATTTCTTTTCGCTGGCCCTGCCCGGAGTTTTAGCCGGTCTGTTTACCTTGTTGGTGCACGAGTTGGTTGATTTCAACCTGATGTTGCCGGCCAATGCCCTGCTCTTTTTCAGCCTGGCCGGGATGGTGGCCGGCCGCGGCCGGGAGCTCCCATGAGAAAGCTGGTAGTGGACGCCCTGATCATGTTGGTGCTCCCGCTGTTTCTAGTCCGGAATCTGCAAACCTTGGAAGCGGAGTGGTTCTACCAGCAGGGAGAAAAACTAACCTCGGCGAAAAAATACGATCAGGCTCTTCCCCGTTACGAACAGGCCGCGGCCATCTTGCCGGAACGCGCCATGTACCAGCGGGCGGTGGCTCGCAACTGCTTGAAACTTTACAATCCTCAGCGCCGCGACCTCCGCCCCCTCTACCGGGCCTGGAAGGCGCTGCAACGGCTTCAGGGCACCGAAGTGGTATACCCCTACGACTGGTTCGACACGGGAGAGGTGCTCGATCTTTTTCGCCAGGCGGGCATCACCGGCCTGCCCGACCCCGAGGCCTATTTTCGACGGGCGTGGGAAATGGATTCCACCAACCCGCGCTTTTTGGCGGGTTGGATCCACTGGCTATCGCGGCAAGGCAAGAATCAAGAAGCCCGGGACCTCTTGCCCGTCTTAATCATCTCCGCGCCGAAGGCGATCAAAGTTTTCGGAGATAAGCTCTTGCTCACCCCCTCGGACCGGGCTTGGCTAAGCCACGAGCTTTTAAGCTACCCCCTTCCCAACCTGGAATATGCGCGCTACCTGGTGCAACACCAGGAAGGGGTGCTGGCCGAAACTCAAATCCAGGCCATTCCCGAGCCGGAGCAGCTGCGGCCGTCCATCGCGTATCAGCTGGGAAATCTTTGGGTCGCCCTCAATCATCCGGACCGGGCCCTCTTGGTCTTCAGTCGCGCCTTTAAGGCCAACCCCCATAACCTCACCCTGGCCCGGAGCTGGGCCGAACTTCTCGCCCGCCAAAAAGATTTTCCCGCGGCCATGGCGGTTTACCAGCAGGCCTTGCGTCAAAATCCTTCCGCCGGGGACTTGAATTTAAATTTAGCCCGCTTGGCCCGATCCGCTGGGCAGCGGGATTTGGCCCTCCAGTACTTTTCCAAGGCCCTGGAATCAAAACGAGTCACCACCGCCCAACAAAGAGAAATTTATCTTGCCTTGGCCGAGATCAAGATCCAGAAGAAAAATCTGCAAGGGGCATTAGCCGAATATCAAAAAGCCTTGGAGCTCAAGCCCTCCGATTCAGCCCTCGCGGAGAAAATCAAACGCCTCCGGGTGCAGTTGGAATATCAAAGCGGGAAGTCGCCCCCTCCCTAGGTGGCCTGGAAAATTTCGGCCCAATGGGGTGGGGTTGGCTCTTCGGGCAAGATGTTCTGGGCCTGGGCTGATCCGGTACTTAATCAAGATTTAAAGAAAAAATCCGCTTAACTGAAAAACTTGACAAAAGCCAAAGTCCTGGTATAATATGAGCATTGGGGTAGTGAGCGTCTTTTGATTTAAATTTAGCCAAGAAAGCAGAGCCTAACCCCTATTTTTAGGGTGGTCGGTAGGCTCGATGACGAATTTTATTGCCATCAAATTGGATCATCTATTTGCGTTTCAGGAAGGGAAGTCAACCCCCGAAATGAAAGGGTTTCCTTCCGGCATCCTCCGGGCATGGCGGAAAAAGGGATCCTTGTTTTCCACCTCCCCGGAGGCGCAAAGCCAAGAGAGCCTTGTTCCCGGGTGGGCATGGAGGATTGGCCCGCCTCGCCAAGCATGCTTTGAAAATGAAGTTAGGATCATCTCCGGGAATGAGATCATTGCCCGAAGCTTTCGGGTGGTGCCTTTTTAGAAAGGGTCGAGAATGTCGGAGCCAAAGCTACCCGAATTCAGTTCGATAGCGCGCGATACCGCGGTTATTAATCCCCTGGATTTACTCCAGCCGCTCCTGAAAAACCGCTGGATCATTGGTCTAATTGTGACCATGGCGCTTTTCTTATCCATCTTGTATAACCTTTACGTCACCCCGGTTTATGAGGCCAAAGCCAGCGTGGTCACTCGCCAAAACGTTCCGGCCAATCTGCTTAAAGAAAAAGAAACGAAACTCACCCAGTATGCTGACCCGCGCAGTGCCTTGGTCACCAAGGCCAGAATTATCAGCTCGCAGCCATCGGTCCAGGAACTGGTGAAACGACTCATTGACAGCGGTCATTTTCTCGAGGTGCGCAAACAAACGGGCTGGGAGCAACTGAGCGAAGGGCAGAAGACCCGATGGATTCAGGCCGTGGCCCGGGGTATCCAGGGAGGCATTATCGTCGCCATTCCCCGGGATACGAGCATCATCGAAATCCGGTACCAGAGCACCAACCCGGACCTGGCCAAAGACGTGGTGAACTTGCTGGCGGAGATCGTGGTCGAGTTTGACCGGAACGAGCAATTGATGATTTATAAAGATTCCCTATTCAACCTGAACCAGCAGGTAGAGGATGCCCGCAAGCGGGTGGGGGAGGCGGAGTCGAAACTTTATCAGTATCGGCGCCAGCACAATATCTTCGAGGCCGACCGGGATAAGGAGCTGATCGCAGAGCGGCGCTCCCGGCTTTTGGAAAAATTGACGGAAGTTCAAGAAGGCCGGAAGGAGTTGGAATCCCAGATTAGGCAGTTGGAGAATTTGCTCCAACGCCGGGATTACAAAAAATATACGGCGCTGTTGCCAGAGAATCAAATTCTGGTGGACTTAAAACAGCAGTTGGTCACGGCGGAGGTTACCTATCAAAAGCTGCTGATCAAATACGGCGAGAAGCATCCCGAGGTCGAGAAAACCGGTAAAGAGATTGATATCCTTAAGCAAAAGTTCGAACAAGAATTGGAGGTCGCCCTCACCCGTTTGCAATATAACCTGAACGTGGTCAAGTCCCGCGAGCAGTTTTTGCAGGACTCCATGGCGGAAACCGAGAAATCTGCGGTGACGAGCACCGAAAAGGATATTGAGTATGTGGTGTTGGACCGGGAAGCGTACTCGGTCCGGGAGCTCTACCGCACCCTTTTGGATGCCGTGAAAGAAGTCAATGTTAACACCAACTCCTCGGTGAACAATATGATTTATGTCCAGGAAAAAGCCCTGCGCCCCACGGTTCCCATCAAGCCCAATAAACTGTTGAACATGTTGCTGGGGGTGGTGCTGGGGATCATGATGGGGGGCGTGTTTGCCTACGGACGGGAATTCCTGGATCAGACCGTCCGCAGCCCGCAAGACATCGAAAAAACCACCCAACTTCCGGTCCTTTCCACGGTGCCGCTGTATTCCGCCACCAAGAATCACAAACCGTCCTCCTCCTACCGGATTCTCTTTGTTACCCATCGGCCCAAGTCCCTCTTCGCGGAGAGCATCACCTCGCTCCGGTCGCAACTCAATATCAAGATACCCCAAGACAGTCCCAAGGTGATCTTGGTGACCAGTTGCGCCCCTCAAGAAGGCAAAAGTCTCATCGCCTCCAATCTCGCGCTCAGCCTGGCCATGAACGGCCAGAAAACCCTGATCTTAGATGCAGACTTGCATCACCCCGTCCAATATAAAATTTTTGGATATGAAAAGAGCACCGTGGGCCTTTACGACCTGATTGTGGACACCTTGAACCCCCAATGGTCGGCCTTGGACTTGAAGAGCTTGAGCCTCGGTGATGTGCAACATATGATCCAGCTCAAGCAATGGTCCGGAACTATCAAAATTAAATGGGATTCGCTCCCCTCCTTCCTCACCATTTCCTACCAAGAGGGCCGGCCCGCGGGGTCCAACCTGAGAACCTGGAAAGAGCAATTGGCCATCTCTAATGGCTGTCCGCCCCCGAAAAACCTCTCCTTTGTCCTCGACGAATCGGAGATCGCCGACTTGGACCCCGGCCAAGAGTCGGGAATGTTGGCCGTGGAGTTCCTCCGCCAATACCCGGCCCTCTCCCGGTCCGACTATTTTGCCGAGCTCATCATGCGCGAATACATCCGGGACACGGAAAACAAAAGCCTCCATGCCCTGACCGCAGGCACCACCTCCAAAAACCCCAGCGAGATCCTGGGCTCGGAGCAAATGAAGATTCTCCTGAAACTCCTTCGGGAACGCTTCGATCGGATTATCATTGACGCGCCCCCCGCCTGGCCGCTCTCCGACGTCAGCGTGATCTCTCCCCTGACCGATTGGGTCCTGTGGATTTGCCGGTCCGGGGAAATTCCCAAGGGCATGTTCCAACATACCATTCAGCAAATCCAGCAGGTCCAGCCCAACATCATCGGGGTGGTGATGAACGCGGTGGATCTCCAACGAGATCGCTATTATTACTATGGTTATCCCAGTTATTATTACAGCAGCCGTTATTACCGTTACCGGTATCATCATACGGATTATTACGGGAGTTCCGAAAGCGGCGAGCCGACCGAAAACAGCCCCCAATGAACCAGATCCATTTCCCATGAGATCACCCGGTAGCGGAGAGGGGGCGGCAAAGGACCAGCGCTTTTCCCTTAGACGGTTCATTCATCGGGATACTCGCAGAGGCTTTGGCAAGGCCAACGCCTGAGCATCTCTTTTTTCGATGGAGGAAGAGTTGGTGGTTGAAATTCGGTGCCGCCGACGGGGGCGGAGCTCGAGTATAATCTAATCAACCCGCCTTCTCGCGTAAAAATAAAAAGACGTTTATGGCTCTTTGGCTAGTTACCGGCGGTGCGGGGTTTATTGGGTCGAACCTGGTCGAAGCATTGGTCAGCCGCGGGGAGCAGGTCCGCGTGCTGGATAACTTCTCGACCGGCCTTCGCCAGAACCTCGAGTCCATCCCCGGGCCATTCGAACTCCTGGCCGGCGATGTTCGGGATCCGGAAATCTGTGGCCGCGCCGCGGCGGGAGTGGATTACATCCTGCATCAGGCGGCGTTGGGTTCCGTGCCCCGGTCCATCGCCAACCCCCTGGAAACCCATGCCGCGAACGCGACCGGCACCCTGACTTTGCTGGTGGCCGCTCGAGGGGAGAAGGTCAAGCGGTTCGTCTGTGCAGGATCTTCTTCGGTTTATGGCCGGAACCCGGCTCTCCCCAAGCGCGAAGACATGGTTCCCATGCCTATCTCCCCTTATGCCGTCTCCAAGCTGGCCCAGGAAAACTATTGCCTGGCCTTTACCGAGTGTTATGGTCTGGAAACGGTGGTGTTGCGCTATTTCAATATCTATGGACCTCGCCAGGACCCCAGCTCCCTCTACGCCGCGGTCATCCCCAAATTTTTAAAGGCCGCCCGGGAAGGCCGCTCGCCCGAGATTCACGGGGACGGCGAACAAAGCCGGGATTTCACCTTTGTCGCCGATTGCGTGGAGGCTAACCTGACGGCCGCGACCGCACCGCTCAATTCTCAGCGCGTTTTCAATATCGCCGGCGGAAGGCGAGTGAGCATCAACCAGATTTGGCAGGAGATCAAGCGGATCACCGGGACCCGGGTCGAAGCGAAACACGTGGAGCCCCGGCCGGGTGATGTCCGCCACAGCCTGGCCGACACCACCCAGGCCAGCCAGGTTTTGGGGTGGAAGCCGCAGGTAGGGATCGCCGAAGGGCTGGCTCGGACCCGGCAAGCTTTTAAGCCAGGCGAAAGTTGATGGGAAGAGGAGGTCGAAGCCCCATGCCCGGAACTTTCTTGGCCTTAAGAGGTGAGGAGGGTTAAAATTGTCCATCAAGATCGCCCAGATCGGATGCGGCTATTGGGGTATTAATTTATTTCGGGTTTTCTCCCAAGTCGGCCAAGTCAGTCACCTCATTGAGCTGGATTCCTCCCTCAAGGAAAAAGTCAAAAAGATCAACCCGAAGACCGCCTTTACCGACAACTGGAAGGAAGTGGTCCAATCCCCCGAAGTGGATGCGGTGGTCATTGCGACGCCGGCCGGCTCGCATTACCAACTGGCGTGGGAAGCTTTGAACCAGGGAAAACATGTGTTGGTCGAAAAACCCCTGGCCATGACCACCGAGCAAGCTTCCCAGCTGATCCAGCTAGCCGAGAGCAAAAATCGGGTCCTGATGGTCGGCCACACCTTCCTCTATAACCGGGCCGTCCTCATCCTCCGGGACCTCGTCCAAAGCGGCGAGATCGGCAAGGTCTATTACGCTTATTCTCAGCGCCTGAACCTGGGCCGCGTCCGCCAGGACGTGAACGCCATGTGGAATCTGGCCCCGCACGATGTCTCCATCATGGTCTTTGTCCTGGGCCAAGAGCCCAAGTTTGTGTCGGCCACCGGCCAAAGTTACTTGCAGCCCGGTCTGCATGACGTGGTGTTCATGACCCTCGGGTTCGAAAACGGCGTCATGGCCCATATTCACGTGAGCTGGCTCGACCCCAACAAGATTCGGCAGATGACGGTGGTGGGCGATCGCAAGATGGTTGTTTACAACGACATGATCGAATCCAAGATCGCCATCTATGACAACGGCATCCAGCGCAAGGATCCCCACGCTCCCCTGGAAGGGTTTGATAACTTCGGCGCGTGGCAGTTGTCCCTCCGGCCGGGCGACATCGCTCTGCCCAAGATTGATTTTAAAGAGCCGCTCCAGGTGGAGGCCTCCCATTTCCTCGAATGCATCCGCCGGGGCCAAAAGCCCTTGACCGATGGCTACAATGGACTGACCGTGGTCAAGGTGTTGGAGGCGGCGCAACGCTCCCTCGAACACGGCGGCGGCTGCGAGGAGATCCGATGACGGTCGCGGCCACTGCCATCATTCACCCGCACGTGCATTTGGGCGAGGCCGCTCAGGTGGAGGATTATGTCGT
>MGQK01000053.1:50132-50461 GCA_001797815.1 Deltaproteobacteria bacterium RBG_13_61_14
GGGCGGGAACCGACCAGGAGTTGGAAACTCACATCGGCAGGTCCGCCACCATCCGCTCGCATACGGTCATCTACGCGGGCAACCGCATCGGAGACGGATTTCAGACCGGGCATCATGTCTTGATCCGCGAGGCCAACCGGATCGGCGACCAGGTGAGCATCGGCTCGGGTTCGAGGATCGAGCACCATGTAACTATCGCTTCGCGGGTGCGGCTTCATTCCAACGTTTTCGTCCCCGAGTACACCGTCTTGGAGGAAGGGTGCTGGTTGGGTCCCGGAGTGGTCTTGACCAACTGCCTGCATCCGCTTTGCCCTCAAGCCAAGCGATGC
>MGQK01000053.1:50467-54693 GCA_001797815.1 Deltaproteobacteria bacterium RBG_13_61_14
GGACCCCGGATCGGCGCCGGCGCGATCATCGGAGCCCACGCCACCATCCTTCCCAGCCTGATCATCGGCGAACGGGCGCTGGTCGGGGCCGGCGCGGTGGTGACCCGGGACGTCGAGCCGGGAATGGTGGTGGTTGGACCGCAGGCGGCGCCCCTCAAAAGGATGGACGAGCTCACCTGTCAGTACGGACTCATGGATCATCCCTATCCTGGACTCAAAACATGAAGCCAGTGCCATTCCTGGATCTGGGACTGCAATACCAGAACCATCGCGCCGAAATTGACCGCGCCATCGCTGAAGTGATTGAGTCCTCCGCTTTTATCGGCGGCCGGTTTGTCGAGCGGTTCGAAAAACGCTTCGCTAGCTTCTGCGGGGCCAAGCGGGCGGTCGGGGTCGCCAATGGAACCTGCGCCCTCTTCTTGATTCTCCAGGCTTTGGGCATCGGCCCGGACGATGAAGTCATTCTGCCGGCCAACACCTTCATCGCCACCGCGGAGGCGGTCAGCGCTTGCGGCGCCCGGGTGGTGTTTGCGGACGTGGACCCGGATTCCTACAACCTGGATCCGGCCTCGTGCGCGGCCATGATCTCCCCCCAAACCAAGGCCATTATCCCGGTCCACCTCTACGGCCAACCCGCGGACATGGAGGCCTTTCTCCAACTGGCGCGGCCGCGGGGCATTGCCGTGATCGAAGACGCGGCCCAGGCCCATGGCGCGATCTACCGGGGGCAAAAGGTCGGCGGCCTGGGGATCGCCGCCGGTTTTTCGTTTTATCCGGGCAAGAATCTCGGTGCTTACGGCGACGCCGGCGCCATCGTCACCAATGATGAAGCGCTCGCCGATCGCATCGCCATGCTCCGCGACCATGGCCGCAAAGCCAAATATTTGCATGAAATTCCCGCCTATAACATGCGCATGGATGGTCTGCAAGGCGCCATCCTGGATGTAAAACTGAACTATTTGCCCGCCTGGAACCAGGCCCGCCAGCAGATCGCCCGGCGGTATGCGGAGCAATTGCACCAGGTTCCCGGCCTGATCCTGCCCAAGACCTTTAAGGATCGCGAGCACGTGTTCCACCTTTTCGTGATCCAGGTGGACCGCCGAGATCCTTTGCAAAAGTGGCTGAAAGAACGCGGGATCGAGACCGGCATCCACTATCCGGTGCCGTTGCATCTGCAACCCGCCTATCGTCTCCCAGGCTCGCCTCCGCCGCGTCTCCCGGTCGCGGAGCGACTGGCCGAACGGATCCTGTCCCTGCCTATTTATCCAGAAATGAAGCCCGAGCAAGCCCAATGGGTGGTGGAGGCGATCACGGAATTCGCGCGCTGCTCCTTAGGCTGGGGAACGTGAACGGATGAATCGCCTCAAGCCTTCTCTTCGCTCTCCGTCGGAAGGAGGACTTTCCCGGAGTGAGCCGATGAAGAAACTGCTCATGATTTGCCACTCGTTCCCTCCGGTCCTCGACGTCGGGGCGTTGCGGCCCGCGGGTTTCGCCACCTACCTGCCGCGCTACGGCTGGAGCGCGGTGGTGGTGACCCCCAAGCACCCGGACGTGGCCATGGGCATCGCGCCGGAACAAACCGTTTTCCCCCACGCGGAGATCATCCCGTCCACCTCCTGGAACCCGGTTCGAGGGGCAATGAAAATTTTAGGGATGGAACGGGAACGTTTCCGCCAATTCCATCCTGTCTCGCTCCTCAATGATAGCTCTGATCCTCCGGCCCGAAACTGGCTCGCCTTCAAGATTGCTAAGTTCATTTACAATTGGTTATGGATCCCGGACCGGGCCAATGGTTGGTATCCTTTCGCACTGCGGGAAGCCTCCCGGAGAATCAAGCAAGGAGACATCCAGGCCCTTTTTTCGACCTCGGGACCTTTGACCAGTCACTTGGTCGCTTTGCGCATCAAACAGCGGACGGGCTTGCCCTGGGTGGCGGATTTTCGTGACCCTCTGGTGGAAGAGGTCTTTTCTCCCCGGCGGCGGCAGTTACAGAAACGTATCCTGGCCGGGGTTTTACGGGCAGCGGATCTGGTGATCATGGCCTCGGAAGAATTACGGGAAATCATGTTGGCCGCCTTTCCGGGTCATGAGGAAAAATATCGGGTCATCTACAATGGGTTTGAGCCCGATCTCTTGCAAAGCATTCCGAAAGACCTGCCCTCCCAATTTACCCTGGGTTATGTGGGGTCCATGTTCCCAGGGGTTCGCGATCCGAAGCCCTTTTTGCAAGCGGTCTCGGAATTATTGGCCGAGGGAACAATTCCGCGTGATAATTTTAAGCTCCGAATCGTGGGACCTTCCCCGCGGTTTTGTCATCATCTCGTCCAGCCCTTTGGCCTCGAACCGGTCCTGGAGGCACCGGGCCCCGTCTCGCACCTCGACAGCCTGAAATATATGGTTCAATCCCATGTCCTCTGGCTGGTGGTTCCGAAGCCGTTCATTATCTCGGCCAAGATTTTTTATTACCTGGGCGCCGGCCGTCCGATCTTGGGAGTGGCCCCCCTGGGGGGCTCGCTCGACCAACTCCTGCAACAAACCGGGATGGGAGTGACTTTGGCGCCGGAAGATATCGCCGGCATCAAGCGAGTGCTCATAGAGTGGTATCGCGCCTCGACCGAGAACCGGCCGATCCTTCGGCCCAATCCGGAGGCCATCAGTCGGTTCGATCGTTCCCGGCAGGCCGGCGCTCTCGCCCAATTTCTGAATGAACTCTGTCACCACGTCACCACCTAGGCCTCTTGCGGAAGAGCGGGAAGCTTCATGACCACCCTTTCTCGCGGGCGGGGCGCTTCCGCCTCTGAGCGGATTATTCCCGGCTCAAGATCCGCGCCGGCGACTGCAAGCTCATGACGGCCATGAAATTGCTGATCGCCACGGACCATTGTTGTCTGCGCCACCCCACCGGCGTCTTTGACATTCACAATTTCGACCGGCCCTTTATGGAGGACTACCGCCAGGTCTTTAACACCATCCGCGTGATCTGTCGGATGGCGAAGGTGGCCGACTTGCCGGCGCACGCCTTTCGAAGCGACGGCGACGGCGTGCAGTTTCTGGATGTGCCGGACGTGCACGGCGTGAACTGGTGGCTGGGGGCCCGGCAATTGACACGGCGAGCGGTGCGATCGGCGGTGGCGCCGGCCGATGCCGTCATCGTTCGGGTCCCCAGTCAGTTGGGATGGCTGGCGGCCATTCGGGCGCGTCAGTTGGGTAAGCCCTGTCTGGCCGAAGTCCTGGGAGATCCCCTGCAGGCGATCAAAGGCCTCGGCCATGGACCCCATTATCGGCTGGCGGCTTATCTCGAAGCTCGGCGCCTCCAAAACCTTTTACGCCACGCATCCGCCGTGTGCTTTGTGAGCCAGAGCCTCTGTCACCAATACCAGCCTTTTACCAACGGACAGCCCTGCGAAGTGATCAGCGATATTCGCCTGGACCCCAGCCTGATCACCAGCGCCCGGGCCTATTCGGCGCCTCTGACCAGGCTGAAGATCGCCCTGGTGGCCGCCTTGCATCCTTACAAGCGGCAGGCGGACCTGATCCGGGCCTGCGGCCAGGTCCGGGACCAGGGGTTGGCCGTGGAACTGCATTTGGCCGGGAACGGTCCCTGCCTCTCGTCCTTGCGCGCCTTGTGCCAGAAGCTTCACCTCGACGAGCAGGTCGTCTTCCACGGCCATATCACGGATCAGAAGGCCTTGTATGCGCTTCTCGACCAAAGCGACCTGTTCGTGATGACCTCCGCCACGGAAGGAATGCCCCGGGCGATGATCGAAGCCATGGCCCGGGGGCTGCCCGTGGCCGGCTCCAAAACCGGCGGCTTGCAGGAATTGGTGCGCGCATCGGAATTATTTCCCGTGGGAGATGTTCGCGCGCTCGCTTCCTTGATCGCAGCCCTGTCCCGGGATCCCGCCCGGCTGAACGAAATGAGCAAGTGCAGTCTGGAGAAAGCCCGAGGCTACACCAATGACCTCCTTTCCGCCCGTCGCATTCAGCTTTATCAATATCTGCGAGACATCGCTCCTTCTCCTCATCGTGGTAACCCGCGGTGACTTTTCAGGGGCTCGATCCGAGGAGGTAAAAAGGAGATGATGGAAAAATGGTCCAAGATCAATCTGACTTCGGTCACCGGTCGGAATGTCTTTTGGACCATGACCATCAATCTATTAAAAGCCGTCTGTGCGGCTTTGCTCGCCTGGGTTGCCGCCCGTTCTTTCGGCCCGGAAGGAATCGGC
>MGQK01000053.1:54721-63903 GCA_001797815.1 Deltaproteobacteria bacterium RBG_13_61_14
CCATCTTGTGTTTGATTCTCAGCGCCGGGATGCCACTCGCCGTGGCCTATTATGTGGCCAGCAAAAAATATCCGATCGAGGATATCGCGCTCAGCCTGATCGTTTTCAGCCTCTTCGCCTCGGCCATCACGTTTGGCTTGTGGCTGCTCGGATCCCCTTTCCTGCACCAGCGGTATTTCCCCTTCCTCACCCGGCACCAGATCCTGCTCGCCGGCCTGCTCGCGCCCATGATCCTGGGCAATCAAATGGCCTCGCGGCTTTTGCAAGGCAAACAAAACTACCTGGCCGCGAATTCCATCCTGATGGCGGCGGACCTAGCCATCTTAATCACCTTGTGGAGTCTGGTGTTGCTTCAGCCGAAGCCCGATTATCGCCTGATTCTGGAGGCGGTCCTGATCGGCGAGGGCATGAGTTTCTTGTTGGGCCTGGGCCTGGTCATGCGCCTGGGAATCCGGCCGCGGCTCCGGTTGCATTTCCCTTTTCTCCGGGAAGCGCTCAGTTACGGTATCCGCGGTCAAATCGGAGCGATCGTCAATATCATGAATTATCGCCTGGACGTGCTCATCCTGGGCTTTTTTGCCACCCCCGCGGTCGTCGGCCTTTATGGCTTGGCTTCAAAATTTGCGGAGGTTCTCCGCGTACTCCCCAATGCGGTCGCGTTTGTTTACATGCCGCGTTTCGGCAAGCGCGCCTTTGCCGAAGCCGCCCGGATGGCCGAAGAAACCTTTTATCTACTCATGATGATCAACTTGGGTCTGGTGGTGGCGGCGGCCTTGCTCGGCAAGATCCTCATCCTTACCTTTTTCGGCCCCTCGTTTCAGCCGGCAGTTTTACCTTTCTATATTCTGCTCCTGGGAATGGCGGCCCAGGGCGGCAACGGCGCCTTGAGCGCGTTCCATAACGGAACCGGTAACCCCGAATATAGTACTTACGCGGTGGGGTTGGCCTTTCTCGTCACCTTGGTGTTCGACTTGCTCTTGATTCCCCCGTACGGGGCGACCGGCGCCGCCATCGCGTCCTCCCTGTCCTATGCCACCATCGCCCTGGCCTTGCTCTTTTTCTTCTCGCGGAACACGGGAAGAGCCTTCGGTCGGTTCAAGCTCTGGCAATGGAACATGACCAAACCCTGAGTGCCGCCATCTGGCAATGCCCTGCTTGCCGGACGAGCCTGCGGCCTGAAAACTCTTCGTGGTGCTGCCCCGCCTGCCAAATCCACTACCCCTTGCAGGAAGGTTTTTTCTATCGGTTTACCGAGACCGATTACTACTATGGGTTTAGCGGCTTTCCCCGGGAGGAGATGACCCGGTTTTTTGAAGAGGCCCAGGCCCAGGGATGGAAAAATACCTATGTGAAAAGGATGGCCTCAATCTTTCCGCGCTACGCGCTCGGCACTGGCTGGCGCGACCGGGCCCGGGCGCTCTACCGTGCCTTGCGGGGCAGCACAATCCCGCTTTTTATCCGCAATGTCTTTGATGCCAGCCGGGCAGGATTTAAATTTCTTCTGCCGCTGAACCAGTCCGGCATCCTGCTCGACTACGGCAGCGGCGTGGGAACCATCTCCTGCTTGTTAGCGCCTCACTACCAGCAGGTAGTGTCCCTGGATCTATGCGCGGCCCGGCTGCGCTTCTCGCGCTTGCGCGCCCAGGAAGAAGGCGCCCTGAACCTGACCTATGTCTTGGCCGGAGACCGGCTCCCTCTACCTTTCCGCGACCAAACCTTCGACACGATCATCCTCAACGGCGTTTTGGAATGGGCGCCCGTGAGTTTCTCCGGTCCCCCCGATGAAGCCCAAACACGCCTGCTCCGGGAGATGGCTCGAATCCTCAAACCCGCGGGATCCCTCTTTGTCGCCATTGAAAATCGCTACAGCCTCCTGGATGTCCTGGCTCTCATCGAAGGCCATACCGGCCTGATCTGGGGAGCCGTGCTGCCGCGTCGGATTTCCGACCTCTATTCCCGCCTCAAGTATGGGAAAGAAATGCGCGTGTATACACACTCGCGGCGGGTTTTAGCGCACATGCTCACCGAGGCGGGTTTCGAGTCCACCCACTTTTTCTGCCCGCTCCCGTCCTATCACAACTTTCGAAAAATTGTCTCCCTGGAAGACCAGGGCATGAGCTTATCGTTTGATTTCTTCCCCACTACGCGTAGGTTTCATTGGGTCAACCGCGTTCTCTCCGTGGCCGCGGATATCTCCCCCCTGAACCAGCTTTTGCAAAAAACCGTCCCCTCGTTCCAGGTCACCGCGCAAAAAAATCACTCTTCTGCCCCCTCTTCTTTTTTGACCCGCCTCTTGCAGCACCTGGGCCGGGAGATGGAAAACTGTTCTCCCAACCTGCAGGTGGAGCAATATCTGGTGCGGGGAAACCGGGTGGTGGTTTTAGCGAGTCCCCCTTCCTCACCCGCCGGGGTCGTGATCCGATTACCCTTGAACCCCGCCGGGGAGGCGATGACCCGAACCAGTTGGAATGCCTTGCAGGCGTTACAGGACCATCCCACCTTGCGGCATGAGAGAAAAGCGTTGTTTCCGCGACCCCTGCGAACCGGGATTTTGGAAGGCCAAACTTATTTCGTCGAGGAAAAAAAGTCCGGCCGGCCTGGAAGTTACTGGGTTTCGTTCCCTCTTTATCAGAATCGAATTCACCAGGCGGTTTCCCTGTTTTCGGACCTCTGGGCCGAGAGCCAGACCGTCCGGGGTTTTACCGAATCGGACTTTGACCGTCTTTTTGCCAACCCCCTGAGGCATCTGGAATCGGTCCTGGCCCACTCTCCTCTGGCTGACTTCCCGCAGCGACTGGGAGATGCTCTCCGGCTTTCTTTGCTGGGACACCAGACCTCCCTCGGTATGGTCCACGGCGATTATCATCTCTTAAATCTCCTCTTCGGCAAGCAAGGAGAAATTCAGGGAATTACCGACATGGATACGCTCACCTGGCAAGGCCTGCCGGGAGTGGACCTGATCGCGCTTTTTTCCCGCTATCCCTATCTGCGCCAGGGTATGAATTTTGGCCAGGCCTTTCTCTCCGTGATTCTCCCCCGGCGCTTCTTCTCCTTTGAACAAGCCCTCTGGGAGCAACATGCCCGACAGTACCGCCTCGGCGACCTCGATTACTCGGCCAGTGCGATCTGGTTTTGGCTGATGCACGTGCACCTCAATTTGATGGGCCTGCTGCAATACGATCCGAATTGGATTCAGGCCAACGTGATCCTGATGGCCCAGCATCTCTCCACCAAGCTTTCTCCAGAGCGCCTCTTGGATGGCTTCCTTCACCCGCAGGACTAACCCATGTCCCGCCGTTCCTTCTATTCTTACTGTTTCAGCCATTTCTTGTATCCGGCCTTCAATCGCCTGATTGGCCGGGACATGTATGGAGTTTTTACCGAACGGAAACAAACCGAGTGGTGGTCGCCCGAAGAAATCCGGGCGCTCCAGCTTCGCAAACTTCAGCGCGTCCTCGCCGTGGCCAACGAGCGGGTGCCCTTCTATCGGCGGACGTTTCAAAAGATCGGCTTTCATCCCCAGGAGCTGAAAAGCCTGGACGAGTTTCGCGCCCTGCCTTTTTTCATCAGTAAACCCGACGTGCAACAGCACACCGAGGAGTTCATTGCCGAAGGCTGTAACCGCAAGCAACTCACCTGGCATCGGACCGGCGGATCCACCGGAGTGCCGCTCCTGTTCGCCACCGATCCGGCCACCAACGCGGCCAGCGCGGCAACTCTTATGCGTCTGGTGGATTGGTGGGGCATGGCCCTGGGCGAACCCCATGTCATGTTCTGGGGCTCTCCTCGTTTCATCATTCGCACGCGCCTCGACCGCTTCCGGAAAAGGACCCTGGCGATCCGGCACCGCCTGATGAACCGGCGGTTTTTCACCAACTACAATCTCAACCCGCAGAATATGCGGGTCTATCGCCAGATGATTGAAAAGTTTCAACCCTCTTACATTCGGGGCATGGCTTCCTCCCTGTTCCTGTTTTCACGATTCCTGGTGGCGGAGAGGCTGGAGCTGGATCGAGGGCGACCCCGTGCGGTCTTCTCCTCCTGCGAGCAACTCTACGACTGGGAAAAGGAAATGATCGAGCGCGGTCTGCGCGCCCCGGTGGCGAATACCTATGGGGTGAGCGAACACTCCGAGATCGCCGCTTGCCCGCCCTGCGGCAGCATGCACCTGATGGAAGAAGATGTCTACTGCGAGCTGGTGCCCCTTTCCGAAGACGGCCAAACCCTGGAGATCGTGGCCACCCAACTCAACAATACCCTGACCCCCCTCATCCGCTACCGGACCGGAGACATCGCCGATCGCATCACCCAGGGCTGTTCCTGCGGAAGGGGGCTGGGAATCTTGGAAGGCCTGCGCGGCCGCGCCCATGATTTCATCGTGGCCCCGGACGGCCGTTTTGTTCATGGCCAGTTCTTTACCCATCTGCTGGTTTTCGAATCCGGGATTCAAAAGTATCAGGTGATTCAGGAAGAGCTGACTCGGTTTCGGATTCTGCTCGTTACCGGCCCCGACTACTCTCGGGAAAGTGAAACCCGCGTCTTGACCGGAATGCAGAGCTACCTCGGAGACAGCATCAAGGTCCAGTTTGAATATCCGGACCTTATCCCGCTGACCGGTGCGGGCAAACACCGCTGGATTGTCTCCAAGGTGGCCCAGCGCGCTGCGGAAAATCCAGCGAGCAAACAGGCTCCCGGGTAAAGCCTGGGGGGCCAGAGGAGAGGTTGGCCGTCTTGTTGAAGAACTCGGACCTCCTGTAATTAGCGAAGGGGTCCGCTTTTCGCTCCCATGTCTCCGTTTTCTAAGCTGCTCTTAACCCTCGGCCTCATCGCTCTGATCTCGCTCCCCTTTCTGTTCGTTTTTATCTTGCGGGACCCGAAACGGTTCCTCTACCTGGTGGTCTTTGCCATGCCTTTTATTACCAACCCGAGCCGGAATATGGTCTTGAAACGACTTGGCCTTTCGGAGCTCATCTTTGTTCCCTTCTTGATCTTTTGGATCATCTATTCTTCTCTGTCGGGAAGAGGTCTGAAGCGGCCGACCCCCCTGCATTCCCTGATCTTCGTTTTTTTCATTTCCGTGACTTTTTCCATGCTGGGCCTGGACAGAACCAATTACTTGCTCCCGCTGGTCGAACTCCTGGTCCTGCTTTATGCGATCATTTTCTGCTTTGCCGCGGATCAAGTGATTGACAACGAACATGACCTGGAAAATGTCATTACTGCCTGGATGTTGGGAGCCGCAACCATGTCCATCGTCGGAATGCATGATGTCTTTGCGATTGTCTTCGGCGGCACCCGGTGGTTCTGGACCCCGGATCCTTACCGGATTGTGGCCACCTTCCGGGCGACCGGGCAAGTGGGAGTGTTTTGCCTGTCCACCTTTTTCCTGGCCGTCGCTTACTCGTCCTGCGGCTGGCTCTCCTTGCGGAAGCGAGCGCTGCTCTGGTCCCTGGCCGCAACTATGGTGGTATTGATTACCTTCAGCTCCCGCCGCTCGGCGATTGCCTCCCTGGCGTTCGGGGCGGCCTTCTTCCTGATTTCTCGAATCCGTCAGCCGGCCCGGATCATCTTCTATTCGTTGATCTTTTTCCTCACTCTTTCCGCCTCCGCGGTTCTCCTTAACTATAACCCCGAGGCCAAAGAGCATCTCCTCAAGCGTCTCAGGGTTTTGGAATTACCCGAGGATTCGACAGGATCGGAAACCTTTATCAAATCCAACTTTGGCAGCGCCCTTGATGCATTTATGGATAAGCCGTTGGTGGGCATCGGTTATGGCGCGTTTGCCGATTCGGAGTATTCCGAATTTGGAGTCGAAATCCACAGCACGCCGCTGCGCATCTTGGCCGAATGCGGCCTCGTCGGCTTTATCGCCTACGCGGCTTTCATCCTCGCTCTTTTATATTATGCCTTCCAGAATATACTCCTGGCCCGAAACACGCGCTGGAAAAACTTCAGCACCCTGCTTTTTGCCAGCCTGCTCGCCCTGCAGGTGAGCTACCTTTATAACCGAGCCGTCCGTGACCGCACCTTTTGGCTCCTGGTCGCTCTCACCATCGCCTTGTACCGGATCTTGGGCCAAAAGCGCGCGCAGAAGACCACGGCTTTGTGGAATGCAAAATCGAATTATCTTGCCGTTCCCCATCCTTCCCCCTCGGCCTTTCCCGCTCCCCGCTCGGGAGGAATCCACCCGGGCGGGAGAGAATGGCCAGGGACTGCCGCGCGACGAGGAACCCCCTAGGCGTTCCCGTAGGGTTGGGGTCGGTCCAGACGTGAAGGCGAGGAAGATCAAGCTGCTGCATGTGACGACGGTTCCCCAGACGCTTTTTTATTTTCTCCGGGGACAGATTCAGCATGTCCAGCGGAAGGGGATTCTGGTGGAGGCCATTTCCTCTCCAGGTCCGATGTTAGAGGAGTTGGCCCAGCGGGAGCAGATCAAGGTTTATCCGGTGTTGATGGTGCGCGGCATCTCGTTGTTCCGGGATTTGGCCTCCGTCTGGAAGCTGTGGTGGCTTTTTCGGAAGCTGTCCCCCACCATTGTCCACGGCAGCACTCCTAAGGCCGGCCTTCTGACCATGATCGCGGGGGCCTTGGCCCGGGTTCCGATCCGGTTTTACACTATCCGCGGCCTGCATATCACCTCCCGGACCGGGGTGCTCCGGCGCATCCTGAGACTGACCGAAAAAATCTCTTGCTTTTTTGCTCACCAAGTAATCTGCGTCAGCCACAGCATCCGGAACATCGCGGTGGCCGAAGGCATCTGTCCCGAATCCAAAATCAAAGTGCTTCATCACGGGAGTAGCAACGGCGTGGATGCCCAGCGCTTTTGCCGGTCCAACCTGAGCGAGGCCCGGTCCCAGGAATTCCGCCGGCAATGGAACATCCCGGAAGAAGCCCAGGTGCTGGGATTCATCGGCCGGCTGGTGCGGGACAAGGGGATCCATGAATTGATTTCCGCCTGGAATCTGCTCCGGCCCGAATTTCCCAAGCTCCATCTCCTGCTCGTGGGATCCCTTGAAGACCACGATCCCTTGGACCGCGGCGTGGTCCAGCAGATTCGAGAAGACCCCCGCATCCACCATACTGGGATGATCAAGGACGTCTTGCCCGTCTACGGGATTTGCCAGGTGGCCGTCCTGCCCAGCTATCGCGAAGGCTTCCCCAATGTTCCCCTGGAAGCGGCGGCCATGGAACTTCCTGTCATCGCCACCCGGGTTCCGGGCTGTATGGATGCAGTGGTGGAGGGGGTGGCCGGCATCCTGGTCCCGCCCCGCGAGGTCCCCGCCTTGGCCCAGGCAATTCGCGCCTTGCTCAGGGATCCGGAATTAAGGAAAAGAATGGGCCAGGCGGGAAGGGAGCGGATCCTTCGGGACTTTCGGCCCGAGAATATCTGGCAGGCACTTTATCAGGAGTATCTGGATTCCCTCGAAAAAAAGGGAATTCCCGCTCCCCAGCCGGAAAGCGCGTAAATGAATTCAAAGCAGCACCGGATCCAGAAAGCATTGAAGCGGGTCCTGGATGTCCTGATCGCGGGGACCGCCTTGCTCGTGCTCTCTCCTTTGATCCTGCTTCTGTCTCTGTTGATCCGGTTGACCACGGGAGCGCCGGTCTTTTTCCGGCACCAACGCCCAGGCTATCGAGCGAAAATTTTTACCTGCTACAAGTTTCGCACCATGACGGAGGCGCGGGATGAGGAGGGGAACCTCCTGCCCGATGACCAGCGGCTGACCCGGGTGGGGAAATTCATGCGCTCCCTCAGCCTAGATGAACTGCCCCAGCTATTCAATGTGCTCAAGGGAGATATGTCCCTGGTAGGCCCCCGTCCGTTGCTGATCGAATATCTCAAGCGATATACCCCGGAACAAGCGCGGCGCCATGAGGCGAAGCCTGGGATTACCGGCCTAGCCCAGGTGAAAGGAAGAAATGCGTTGCTTTTTAGCCAAAGGCTGGCTTACGACATTGAATACGTGGATCATTTCAGCCTCTGGTTGGACGTGAAAATCTTATTGTTGACCGCCCTCAAGCTATTCTTTCGGCGACTGGAGGATCGGGCAGGCCAGCATGTCTCGGTGGTGGATGATCTGGGGCTTCACCGGGACTCTAATCCTACCCTTTTCCATGGCGGGAATCCCTCCGGGGCTCGGAAGGAGATGTCCGAAGCTAGGAGTCTGTCGGAATAATAGGTTGCTGATATAGCATTATGCATAATTATACGTGCTAAGTGCTTGATTTTTAGTCGGAGAAATTTTTTCTCCGAAAGGATCATGGATTCTTATAAAATCAATCTGAGAATTTATCACTAACATTGATAACGCATTAAAATTTCAAATATTTTGGCTAGGTTTTAAGGAAGCTGGCGGTGGTGGCCCCGGAAATCAGGAAAGCAAATCCGACACTGCCGGATGGAATGCTTTGGGGCCACTGCGGGGCTTGGCGAAGGGTGGTGGAATGGCTTGCGTTCGTGGAGTGGATCGCGGAGGAACGGAGCAAAAAAAACTTTGAGCGATGGAAGGCATACGAATGTGATCAATCTCCGCCTCGTAATCAAGAATTCCGGCTACGTGAAAGTCACAGCCTGGGCTTTGCGCTCGAACCACCCGTGGCAAAATCTTTTAGCATGGAGAAAAAATTTATTATTTGCCTCGGTCATAACCGAAACCCTGGTCAGCTACGATCGGTTGCTGAATACCTACGAGCTGGCCCAGAAAGTGGCATCCCAGTCCCTGGAAGGAGCCTTTGTGGAAGGCGGGGTTTGGCGGGGGGGGGTAGCCGCGCTGATGAGCCTGGTCGCCCAGGAAGAGGGCAAAGGAAGAAGGACCCATCTTTTCGATAGTTTTGAAGGTTGTCCCCGCCCCACCTTGGAAGATCGGGAAGCGGTGTTGCTGTATCCTTCCCATCGGCAAGGGGAGGAGTTGGAATCCGTCGGCCTCTATGTGGCGAGCCTAGAAGAGGTGTCCAAGTTTCTTTTCCAGAAATTGAAGCTTTCCCCGGACTTGGTTAAGCTCCACCCCGGATGGTTTCAACACACCCTTCCCCGGGTGCGGAAACAAGTGGGCCCCATCTCGCTGTTGCGGATTGACGCCGACTGGTACGACTCGGTCAAAACCTGCCTCACCGAGCTTTACGACCAGGTAGTGCCAGGAGGTTATTTGATCTTGGATGACTACGGCGGCTACTCGGGTTGC
>MGQK01000053.1:63921-106213 GCA_001797815.1 Deltaproteobacteria bacterium RBG_13_61_14
GCTCTTCGCGGGGGCAATGTGCTAGTCGCGGATCGAGCTATCCTCACTCCTGCTGGCTGTTTTGCAGACGGATCGGTCGTGGTGCCGCCTATTCAAGACCCAACCTACATCGGCCGGCTTCTGGAAATTTGCCGCGAGCATTCGGTGAGGGTCTTGATCCCGCTGATCGATATTGATCTGCTCCAACTCGCCCCTCACCTGGCGGACTTCGCCGTAACGGGAACCTACCTCGTGTGCCCGTCGCCGCCCTTGGTAGAGCTTTGTTTTGATAAGTTGCAATTTGAGGCCTTCGCCTGGAAGCACGGTTTGAATCCTCCGCGCCGTTATACGGCCGAGCAATTTGATACAGCACCTTATCCTCTTTTTTATAAGAGGCGGCGCGGGTTTGGATCCATTGGCTCCGGGCGTTGCGAAAACCCGACGGAGGCCCGGGCGGCGCTGCGGCGCGATCCGGACCTCATTTTTCAAGAGTTAATCGAGGCGCCGGAGATCAGTGTGGATTGCTATCTTTCACGGAAAGGTCGGAGCACGGTGCGGGTACAGCGTGTTCGGGACAAAGTAGTGGGAGGGGAAGTGTGGCAATCGCATACCATCAAGAATCCGGAGGTGGCGGACTTGGCCGAGCGAACCCTGAAGGCGCTTGCAGGACTCGGCTTAAAAGGGCCCTTGAACATCCAGCTTTTTGGGACCAATCCTCCGACCCTCCTCGAAGTGAACCCGCGGCTCGGCTCCGGCAGTGTCTTTTCCAATTTCGCCACCGGTGGCCGGCTACTCCGATCGGTGTTACACGAGGCTTGTGGCGGCACTGCTTCCGGCGATCCCGACGATTACCGGGAAGGCTTGCAACTTTACCGGTATTTGGGTGACGTATTCCACGACGGGGCCCAGCCGATCCAAATTTTTCCTCCATTAGTCGGAGATGATCATTCGCGCCATCCTCTTTGACCTTGACGATACCCTCTATCTGGAGAAGGAGTTCTTTCAGAGCGGCTTCGCGGTGGTGGCTGCCGAGCTGGAGGCGCGGGGGATCGGGAGCGCCGGCGAGATTCAAATCCTGCTGGAACGAATCCATTTGGGCGAAGGACGGGAGCGCGTATTGAACAAAGCGGCGGCCAGGCTGCCTTTCCCGGAATCTTGGGTGGGCGAACTGGTGGATAGGTTCCGCGCGCATGCGCCGAAGATCCAGATTCAACCCGAAGACTACGAGGTTCTACGGTGCTTGCGCCAACAATACCGGCTCGGGTGTATCACCGATGGATTTTCCGCCGTGCAACGGCGAAAGATCCAGGCGTTGGGAATTCAGGATTTTTTTAATGCTCTGGTCATTGCTGACGAGCTGGGTCGGCAATATTGGAAACCCCACCCTCTGCCTTTCCTCACTTGTTGCCAACAGCTTCAAGTTCCCCCAGCGCAGGCGGTGTTTGTAGGCGACCATCCGGAGCGGGATATACAGGGCGCCCGGAGAGCGGGCCTGACCAGCATCCGGATCCGCCGGGAGCAAAGCTACTTCTTCTATCGGGTCTCTTCCGGCCCCGAAAGGGCGGATTTCGAGATTTCCCGCCTTTCGGAATTGGAAGGCATCCTCCAGCATCTGCAAGGGAAAGCGTAACTTCGCAGTGTGGAAAAAACTTTACCGGTGGTTTGAATACCCCCATCGCTTTTTGGCCGTGCGCGAGGTCTTGAACCGACGGGGTGTGAGGGTCTTGGACGTGGGTTGTGGAAACCACAGCCCTTCCTTGACTAAGCGTTACTTCCCCCACTGCATCTACCATGGCCTGGATCATGGCCATTGGAACGTGGATTTCCGGGATGAACAAGCGATCGATGCGTTCTTCCACCTGGATCTCAATCACCCCCAAGCCTTGAATGGGCTTGCCGAAAACCGCTACGATGCGATCTTGTGTAGCCATGTATTGGAACACACACGCGATCCTTATACCGTGGTGCGCTTCCTCGTGTCCAAGTTGAAACCCGGTGGGGTTTTGTATATTGAGGTCCCCTCGCCAAAAACTTTACATTTGCCTCGGGCGCGCCAGGGCTGGTACGGGATCAAGGGTTGCTTGAACTTCTATGACGATGAAACGCACTTGACAATGGTGGACCGAAACCGGATGGAAGATACTTTGCAGCAGCAAGGTTGTGCGATCCTCGCCTCTAGGCCTCGATTTCTCTGGCGACGGGTAATCCTCTTGCCGCTCTATATAGGAGCAGGCCTACTCCTGCGAGGCTATATTCCCGCCAGCGTGGTATGGGACATCACTGGTTCAACCCATTATTTCCTGGCAGTGCGTAGCACCGGCTCTTAAAGTGGGGGTCGAGGAAAGCCCTCTTCGGGGAAAGGCATGAAATCAAGATGGGAAACAGGATCGGAATTTGATTGGTCCGAAAACCTGTTAAAGCCGGAAGTCGCCCTTGCGGTCTGGCCGAAGCCGCTGGAACTCTTTGCCTCCGGCCGGGCCGCAGTTCTTTCCTTGCTCCGGCTTCTCAGCCAAGGTGCTCCCCGTCCCCGCTTGCATGTCCCGTCCTTCTTCTGCATGGAAGTAGCTACCTGTTTTAAGGCCGTGGCGGATATCGTCTGGTATCGGGATTTGCCCACCGAACCCGTTCCCGACTTCGCCTCTTTGCAGGCCCGACCCGGGGAGTGGGTCCTGGCGGTCAACTTCTTCGGCCTTCGCACCGGCAGCGCCTGGCAGGATTGGTGCCAGCGCCACGATGACGTCCGCTTGATCGAAGATCATACCCACGATCCTTTATCGGACTGGGCGATGCAGAGCACGGCCCCTTACGCCTTCGCCTCCTTGCGCAAGACCCTGCCCCTGCCCGATGGCGCTATCCTCTGGTCGCCCCGGCAATTGCCTCTGCCCCCGCCGCTCGGGCCGGTTTCCCTGGGCGCTTATTATAAGCTCTCCGCCATGATTTTGAAGCGCGCTTATTTGCAAGGCGCCGGCATCGCCAAAGAAGATTTCCGAACCTTGCAGGTGCAGGGCGAGGAAATGCTGGGCCAGGCTGACGATGGGGCCGCCTCCGATTTTACCCGGGCGGTTTGGCGACACCTCCCGGTTCTGGAATTCAGGTCCCGGCGGCAGGCCAACGTTCAACTCCTCCTCGCATCCCTGGCCGGACGGATCAACTCGTTTTGCCAACCCCTCTTCTCTTCCTGGAGCCGGGGCGCCGCCCCTTTCCAGGCGATCCTCCTGTGCGCAAGCCCGGAGATTCGCGAACAGCTCCGGCAACACTTGATCCAACACCACGTCTATGCCGCGGTCCATTGGCGGCAGGGAGACGGCGGCCTTTGCTCTGAGGACCCGGCCGCCCTGGACTTGTCCCGCCGCATCCTGACGGTGCCCGCCGATCACCGCTATTCTTCGGAAGATGTGGCGCGGGTGGCCCAATTGCTCACCGCTTTTTTCTCTCCTGGCGCGAGGCCTCTCCCCAGCCCCGCCCCCGATCCCGACCGGGGACTGGTTTGATGCAGGTTTCCATCTTAACTCCGGATTCCCCGCGCTGGTTGGACCTGTTGACCCAATCCCCTCACGATTTCTATCATCTGCCCGGATATGTCCAACTGGAAGCCGATCGCATGGGCGGCGAGGCCCGCGCGATCGTGGTGGAGGACGCCGAGTGTTTCCTCTTCCTCCCCCTGGTGTTAAGAAAATTACGGGTTGGAGAAGAAGCCCTGCCTGGCGCCGAGGCCGCCCAAGACGGGATCTCTCCCTACGGCTATCCCACCCCGCTGGTCCGCGCCCCTTCTTCGGCCGGGGCGGCCGAGGAATTTCTGCAGGCCGCCTTGCCCAAACTCCAGGCGGAAATGGAGGCGCGCACGGTGGTCTCCGCGTTTATCCGCCTCCATCCGTTGCTACCCCTTCCCTGCGCGATCAAGGTTCTGAACTCTCACGGGACCGTAGTCGAGCACGGCGAGACGGTCTGGATTGATTTATCCCTTGCCGAGCCTGAATTGTGGCGGCAGACCCGGGCCACCTATCGCAACAACATCAACAAGCTAAAAAAGCTCGGCCTCCAAACCCGGCTCCACCAAGATCCGGACGGGTTGGACCAATTTGTAGAAATTTACTACCGGACCATGGACACCGTGGCTGCCAGCGGTTGGTACTACTTTGGCCGCGATTATTTTCGCAGCTTGTTTCGGGCACTGGATTCCCGGATCAGTCTCTGCGTGGTGGAAGAAGGGAGCTCGATCGTTTCGGCCGGACTCTTTACCGAATGTTGCGGCATTATTCAGTACCATCTTTCCGGGACCGATCCGCAAAGCCCGCATCAGGACTCGACCAAGCTCATGCTGGATTTCGTCAAATCCTGGGCCAAGGCGCGGGGAAATCAAAAGTTCCACCTCGGGGGAGGCGTCGGCAGTCAGGCCGATTCCTTGTTCTTCTTCAAGTCCGGCTTTTCCAAACTGCGCGCTCGCTTTTCTTCCTGGCGAATCATTTTCCATTCCGAGCTTTACCAGCGAGCCACCGCCCGCTGGCAAGAGCTGGCACAACAGCCTCCCCAAGACGCCCGGGGCTTTTTCCCCGCTTATCGCCAGCCCCTGCCCGAACTCCACCGATGAAAAAATCGAAAAAGATCAGCCCCTCCCGCATCCTCCTGGCCACCCCTCACCTTTCCGGCCGGGAAGCCAAGTTCGTGGCCGAGGCGTTTCGAACTAATTGGATCGCGCCGCTGGGACCGCAGGTGGACGCGTTCGAGCGCGAATTCGCGGCCAAAGTGGGCAGCGCCCATGCCGCGGCCCTCTCCAGCGGGACCGCGGCGCTGCATCTGGCGCTGGTGCTGTTGGGGGTTCAGGCCGGCGACGAGGTGATCTGTTCCACCTTTACCTTTTCTGCCAGCATCAACGTGATCGTCTATCAACAGGCCACGCCGGTTTTGGTGGACAGCGACCGCGGGACCTGGAACCTGGATCCGAACCTGCTCGAGGCAGAGCTCCGGGCCTGCCGGGACCGGAACCGTCTGCCCAAGGCCGTGATCGTGGTGCACCTTTACGGCCAGAGCGCGGACCTGGATCCGATCGTGGCCCTGTGTCGGGAATATCAAGTTCCCCTGGTGGAGGACGCCGCCGAAGCGCTGGGCGCTACTTACCGCGGGCGCTCGGTCGGGACCTTCGGCCGGCTTGGCGCCTTTTCCTTTAACGGCAATAAGATCATTACCACTTCGGGAGGGGGCATGCTGGTCTCGGACGAGGGCGACCTGATCGCCCGCGCCCGTTTCTTGGCCACCCAGGCCCGGGACCCGGCTCCTCATTACGAACACAGCGTGATCGGCTACAACTACCGGCTGAGCAACGTCCTGGCCGGCATCGGCCGCGGACAATTGGGGGTCCTCGACCAGCGCGTGGAAGAGAAGCGGCGCATCTTTGACTTTTACCGGCAGGCTTTTCAGGAAGAGCCCGGGATCGAGTTCATGCCCGAAGCTTCCTATGGGCGCTCAACCCGGTGGCTGACCTGCATCCTGGTGGATCCCGAAAAGTTCGGCGCCGACCGGGAAGACGTGCGCGTGCATCTGGATCGCAACAACATCGAGGCGCGGCCGCTCTGGAAGCCCATGCACCTGCAGCCGGTTTTTGCCGGATGCCGCTGCCGGGGCGGAGCGGTGGCGGAGGACTTGTTTGCCCGGGGCCTTTGTCTGCCGAGCGGGACCAATCTCACCCGCGAGGATTTGGCCCGAGTCGCCCAGGCGGTCCTCGCTACTCCCCGCCGGTGAAGACCCGTGTTTTTCCGCGGGCCGGGCCCCGCGCGCCCGGGCCCTGATTTCCCACCCCAAATCTCCGGCTAAGCACTGGCTTCCTTCTCCGGGGTGAGGGGCGGGGTGTGGAGTGCGGCGGCTTGACGCCGCTTTCCGGCCCCGGCGGCTCGACGCCGGGGCGAGGGTCGGCTCACCTTCCGGGTGCCCGGCGGTATCATCCAATATTGCATGAGCAAGCCCGCGGAGCGCTCGGTCAAGCCGGAGCGAAGCCAAGCGCGGTCAAGCCCGCGCACTCCCTGGCGGAATTAGCCGGAGATTTAGGTCCCACCGGCTGGACTGGTCAAACTTTCTTTTTTCTGTTAAAATTGAGGGCTGGTAAAAGGCTTTCCAAAGCTGGCGGGGCATCGCCATGAAAAACCAAATTCTTAAACATCGCCGTATTATCATTATCATCTATCACTCCTTAATCTTTATCGCGGCCTACTGGCTGGCCTATGCCCTGCGCTTTGATTTCGATATTCCCGTCCGTCATTGGAACGTCTTTTTAATGACCCTGCCGATTGCGGCCGGGGCCCAAATCTTTATTTTTGATCGTTTCGATCTCTACCAGGGCTGGTGGCGGTACGTGGGGTTGCGCGACCTCACCACCATCATCAAGGCGAGCCTGGTTTCGGCTTTATTGGTCATGGCCATAGGGTACCTGTTCTTTCGCCAATCCGGGTTCCCCCGCTCCATCCCCATTCTCGATTTCGGCCTGGTGGTCGGGATGGTCGGCGGGTCTCGGTTCGGCATCCGGGCCTTTCGGGAAGGCCAATTGTTCAGCTTCCCCTGGCGCAGCCAGGAAGACGCCCTGCGCGTGATGATCGTGGGCGCCGGCGATGCCGGGGAAGCCCTGGGCCGGGAAGTGCACAAACATCCGGATTTGCATTGTAAGATCGTCGGCTATCTGGACGATTCTCCCTACAAGCAAAATATGCGCATCCATGGCTGCAAGGTGCTGGGCCGGGTGGATCAAGCCAAAGAAATTTGCGTCAAATACGAGGTGGATGAAATCTTCCTCGCCATCCCTTCCGCCACCGGCAAGCAAATGAAGCAGCTCCTCGGCTCGCTGGAAGAGATCGGCCTTCCCATCAAGACGGTGCCCGGTATCGACCAGACGATAGACGGGCGCGTGACCATCAACCAGCTCCGGGAAGTTCAGATCGAGGACCTCCTGGGCCGGGAACCGGTGGAACTGAACAAACAGGCGATCGCCCATTATCTGAAAGACAAGAAGGTGCTCATCACCGGCGCTGCCGGCAGTATCGGCGCGGAGATCTGCCGGCAGGTGCTGGCCTTCGACCCCAGCGAGCTGATCCTGGTGGATCATTACGAGAACGGCATTTTCGAAATGGAGCGGGAGCTCTCGGGGTTGAACCCTCGCGCCCGGCTTCTCTTCTTCGTGGGCGACGTCACCGATCCCCAGCGGATGGGGTCCATTTTGCGACAAACCCGCCCGGAGGTGGTATTTCACGCGGCGGCTTACAAACATGTCCCGGTGATGGAGAGCAACCTCGGCGAAGCGATCAAGAACAACATCAGCGGGACCAAGACCCTCGCTGACCTCTGCCTGGCCCTTGATTACGTGGATCGCTTTGTCATGATTTCCACCGATAAGGCCGTGAATCCCTCCAGCATCATGGGCGCCACCAAGCGGATTGCCGAACGCTATATCCAGCATCTGCCCTCCACCAACAAGACTAAGTTCCTGACCGTGCGCTTCGGCAACGTCCTGGGGTCGGCGGGAAGCGTCATCCCCATCTTTAAGGAACAAATTCAAAAAGGCGGCCCGGTCACCGTTACCCATCCCGAGATGACCCGCTACTTCATGACCATTCCCGAAGCCACCCAGCTCGTGCTCCAGGCCGGGGCCATGGGCCAGGGCCGGGAAATCTTTGTGCTGGACATGGGCGAGCCGGTGAAGATCGTGGACTTGGCCACCACCCTGATTAAACTCTCCGGCCTGAAGCCGGGTGAAGACATCAAAATTGAATTCTCCGGCATTCGACCGGGCGAAAAGCTTTACGAGGAGCTGAACTTGGACAGCGAGCGGGTCTCTCGCACCGGCCACGCCAAGGTCTTCATTTTCAATTGTAGCGATCTGTCTCCCGAGGACTTTCCCGCGCAAATCCAAGAGCTGATCGCCCAAGCCGATTCCGCGAGCGCAAGTGACCTCAAGAAGCTCATTGCTTACCTGGTGCCCGAGTATCAAGGTTCTGAACACCTTGTTTCTACGGCCATGAAAACCGGCACCTAACCCTTCCCCTCTTCACCCTCCCTCTCTTACCCGCCCCCTCGTCCACCAGCGGCAGATCAGGCTGAACCATCACGCATCGTTCCGCAACCGTTCTGAAGCTGCTTAACCGCCCAGGAATCAGGTCTTGACATCGCCCCGCGGATTTCTTAAAATAGAATATGCCAATTGAACTGGATGGGTGGACCGGGGAAGAAGCAAACGGTCCACTCCGTATATCAAAAATCCAGTGATATTTAATTTTTCCCTTTTGGATCACCGCAAGCGCACTGGATCAGGAGGTAATCCAGCGCAGGACTTTGCGCGATGTTAAGAGTCGCCGAGAATCCCGTCCCCCGCTTCCCCATCGGCCGCCCGTTGTCGCAGGACATGGGCTCCTGGTGGGTAGCCCGGGTCAAGCCCAGGCAAGAAAAGGCCTTGGCCTGGGATTTAGCTCGGCTCGGGGTCGGCTATTACCTCCCGATGCTGACCAAGCGAACGCGAAGGCGGGACAACGGCAAGCTGCGCAAATCTTTGGTCTGCGCTTTTCCCGGCTATCTTTCCGTGACTTATTATAAGGAACGAAAGGCCGAGATTTTACGCACCGGCCGCATCCTGAACTTGCTCAAAGTGAGCGGGCAGGAACAGTTCGTCCGGGAACTCGAGCAGATCTACCAGGCGCTGTCGCATTCCACCGAGTTGGAGGTTCAACCGCACCTGGCCGTGGGCCGACGGGTGATGATCGCTTCCGGCCCGATGCAAGGCATCGAGGGAATCGTGACCGACCTGCGTCGGCCCCGCAAGGTTTTTCTCAACGTGGAGATTTTCAACCGAGCGGTCATGGTCATGGTCTCCCCCGAAGAGTTGGTCCCGCTCGAAGAACCCAGGGAGGGAACACGACTAAGGGCGTGAGCGCGCTTTTCCCAGCCTCGAATGGCCCCCGGCGGGTCCACGGCTTCGCGCACCGCTCCCGTTGTCCGAAATGAGTTTTGCCACCACCCGCGAGCTCGACTTGCTGGCCCGCTGCCTGGCCCCTCCCCAGGAAGCGGAGGCTGCTCACTTGGCGGCAGCCGCACAACAAGTTTCCGATTGGTCCCATCTCTACCAATACGCGCATGAGCGCCTGGTTGCTCCCCTCCTTTACGCCCGCTTGCGCCACGCGAACCTGCTGGAAGTAGTACCCCCCGAAATCCGAAACCGTTTCCAGTGGATCTATGAACAAACCGCGGCGCTCAATGCCCTCCGCTTGCATCAGATCTTGAAGGTCTCCACTCCTCTGGTGGAACAGGGAGTCCGGACTCTCTACTTCAAAGGCACCAGCTTGATCCTGACCGGAGATTACCCGGACCCCGGTCACCGGATGTTCGCGGACGTGGATTTACTGGCCAAGGAAGCGGACAAGGAAAATCTTCGCCACGCCTTTGCCCAGGCCGGCGGGTGGTGGGAACTGCCCGTTCCCGGTCGGCAAGCGGTGAAGGATACCAAGTGGGTGAACGCCTGGCGAACTCTGATCGAAGTGCATTGGCACCTGAAATCTTACAATGGCGTGCCCGGCCAGGTGGCGGAAGACCGGCTTTGGTCCTCCGCCCAGCCGTTGAACTACCGGGGAAAGATCGCGTGGGTTCCCGCGCCGGAGGACCGCTTCATCATGGCGGCCGTTCACAGCACGGTGCAGCATGCCTTCGATTCTTCTTTGTTGTTGGTGGCGCTGGCGGACCTGGCCCATATCGCGGGCAAAAATCGAGGATCTTTCGATTGGGACCGGATGGCCCAGGCGCTGGAGCGAGAGCGAATGCTGGAACACGTCACGGTGGCCACCCAACTGGCCTGGGAGGTGACCCGCTTTCCACCGCTCCAGGAGGGACTGGCCGCCTTCTGGCGTCGCCAACCCGGTCTGGAAACCATCACCACCCCCTTGGTCCGGCCACTCCTGCGCATGATCCGGAAGCCCTGGGTCTTTGCCAGTCTGGCCGAATCCCGGTTTCTCACCGCTCCCCCCTGGCGCCAACGCATCCAGGTGCTCGTCTCCACCGTCTTCAGCAAACTCTTTCCCCATTCCTGGAAGAGCACCCCCTTCATGGAAAAAGGCGCCGAGGTGGAAGTGATCAAAATGAACACGACGCCTCAACGCCGGTTCTTCGATCTCGACTTTCTGTCCTATATCATCCAGTTGAACCGGTTTTATCGGCGGATCGGCTATACCGGCTTGAATGGCAAAGTGCATGACTGAACCCCGTCCCCTCGGGGAGGTGCCCGGAAAGGAAAAAACGGACGGCGGCTATTTCTGCTCGGATTTGAGAATGGCCACCCGGCCCGAGCGCACGAACTCGCGGATCCCCAAGGGCTTCAAGAGCCGGATCAAGTCCTCGATCCGGGCCTCGTCGCCGGTGGCCTCCAGGGTCACGCTCCGCTCCCCCACGTCGGCGATCCGGGCCTCGAACCGCTCCGCCACCCGGAACAACTCGTCCCGCTTGTCCTTGCTCACTTCCACCCGCACCAGCACCAGTTCCCGGTCCACGAACTCCTTCTGAGTCACGTCCCAGACCTTGATCACGTCAATCAGCTTGTTGAGCTGCTTGTTGATCTGCTCCAGCACCCGGTCATCGCCGGAGGTGACGATGGTCATGCGCGAGACCGTGGGATCCAGCGTCGGCGCCACCGAGAGGCTCTCGATGTTGTAACCCCGGCCGGAAAAAAGGCCGGCGATCCGGGCCAGCACCCCGAACTTGTTCTCCACCAAAACCGAGATCGTATGCCGCATGGACCTTACCTCAAACCCTGGAAAATCTCTGCTCGGCCTCAACCGGTGATCTTGTCCCGGTCGGCGATGCTCACCTTCTTCTCCACTTCCTTCTTGCCCCGGCCCAGGAGCATGTCCCGGATGGAATGACCCGGCGGCACCATCGGATACACGTTCTCCTCCCGGTCCACGTGAAAGTCGAGCACGCAGGTCTCGTCCGAGGCCAAGGCTTCCTTCAACGCCGGTTCCACCTGGTCGGGATGGGTGAGGGTGTAGCCCTTGGCCCCGAAGGCTTCGGCCACTTTCTGGAAATTGGGAGCGGTGGCCAGGCAGGACTGCGAGTAGCGCTGGTGGTAGAAAATCTCCTGCCATTGCCGGACCATGCCCAAAAACTGGTTGTTGAGGATCACCACCTTCACCGGCAACCGGTACTGCACCGCGGTGCACAGCTCCTGGATGTTCATCTGGATCGAGCCGTCGCCGGCGATGTCAATCACCCGCCGGTCCGGGCAGCCCATCTGCGCCCCGATCGCCGCGGGCAGGCCGTAGCCCATGGTGCCGAGACCGCCCGAGGACAGGAATGAGCGCGGGCGGTTGAACTTGTAATAATGCGCCGCCCACATCTGGTTCTGGCCCACCTCGGTAGTGATGATCGCCTCGCCCTTGGTCAACTCGAACACCTTCTCCACCACGAACTGGGGCTTGATCTTCTTCTTGCTCGGCGTGTAACTAAGCGGGTGCTCCTCGGCCCAGGCCCGCACCTGCTTCAGCCACCGCTCCCGCACTTTCACCCACTGTCCGCTCCCGCCGCTCAGCTCCTTGAGCAGCTCCTTCAGCACCAGCTTGACGTCGCCCACGATGGGGATGTCCACCTGCACGTTCTTGGAAATGGCCGAAGGGTCAATGTCAATGTGCACCACCGTAGCGTTGGACGCGAACTCCTCGATCTTGCCGGTCACCCGGTCGTCAAAGCGGGCGCCAATGGCCAGGATCAGGTCCGAATCGGACACCGCCAGGTTGGCGGCATAGGTGCCGTGCATGCCCAGCATGCCCAGGAACAGCTCGTGGGTGCCGGGGAAGCCGCCCAGCCCGAGCAAGGTCAGGGTCACCGGGATCTGGATCAGCTCGGCCAGCCGAATAAGCTCCTCGCTGGCCCCGGAGAGGATGACGCCCCCGCCCGCGTAGATCACCGGCCGGGTCGCCTTGCGGATCGCCTCCGCCGCCAGCTTGACTTGCTTGGGGTTGCCCTTGAGGTTGGGCCGATAGCCGCGCAGCTCCACCGGCTGGGGCTTGTGATGCACCGTGCGGGCGCTGGTCACGTCCTTGGGCAGATCCACCAACACCGGCCCCGGCCGGCCGGTGCGGGCGATATGGAACGCCTCATGCACGATCCGGTCCAGGTCGGCCACGTCTTTCACCAGGTAGGAGTGCTTGGTGATCGGCCGGGTGATCCCGACGATGTCCGCCTCCTGGAAGGCGTCGCCGCCGATCAGGGCGGTGGTCACCTGGCCGGTCAGGGCCACGATCGGGATCGAGTCCATGTAGGCGGTGGCAATACCGGTGACCAGGTTGGTGGCCCCGGGCCCGGAGGTGCTCA
Organism: Deltaproteobacteria bacterium RBG_13_61_14; assembly: GCA_001797815.1. Lineage (GTDB taxonomy): Bacteria > RBG-13-61-14 > RBG-13-61-14 > RBG-13-61-14 > RBG-13-61-14 > RBG-13-61-14. The sequence continues at coordinate 76,228 of MGQK01000053.1, forward strand.
TGCACACCCCCACCCGGCCGGTGGCCCGGGCGTAGCCGTCGGCCGCGTGGGCCGCGCCCTGCTCGTGCCGGGTGAGCACGTGCCGGATTTCCGAGTCGAAGAGCACGTCGTAAATGTTGAGCACCACCCCGCCCGGGAAGCCGAAGAGCACCTCCACCCCTTCCTCCTGGAGCGACTGCACCAAAATTTCCGCGCCGGTTTTTTCCATGGGTTTGCTTCTCTCTTATCCAGGGTGTTCCATCGGGTTGATTCGGACAGGGATCACGTCCCGAGCCGGCACACCGCCCCCTCGCTGGCCGAGGTCACCGTCGCCGCATAGCGCGCCAGAAAGCCGCTCCGCACCTTGGGTCGGAAGGGTTTCAATTTTTTAAGTCGCCGTTGGATCTCCGCGGCCGGCACTAAAAGTTCCAGCCGCCGGCGGGGGATGTCCAGCCGGATCCGGTCGCCGTCCTTGATCGCGGCGATCGGGCCCCGGGCCGCGGCCTCGGGCGAGATGTGGCCGATGCAAGGGCCCCGGGTGCCGCCCGAGAAACGGCCGTCGGTAATCAGCGCCACCTGCTCGCCCAGGCCCAGGCCCACCAGGGCCGAGGTCGCGGCCAGCATCTCCCGCATCCCCGGCCCCCCGGCCGGACCCTCGTAACGCACCACCACCACCTCGCCCGGCTTGATCCGCCGGCCCAGCACCGCGGCGTTCGCCGCCTCCTCGCTGTCAAAACAGCGGGCCCGGCCCTCGAACTTCATCGCCTTGGCCGAGACCGCGCTCTGCTTGACCACCGCCCCTTCCGGCGCCAGGTTGCCCTTGAGGATGGCGATGCCGCCTTCCGCCGCATAGGGCCGCAGAAGCGGCCGCACCACCTCCTCGTTGATGTAGGGCTTCTTCTTCAAAAGCTCTTTCACCCGCCGGCCCGCGACCGTCGGATTGTCTTTGAGCAACTCCCGCAGCCGATACATCACCGCCCCGACGCCGCCGGCCTCGTCCAGGTCTTCCATCATGTGCTCCCCGGCCGGCCGCATCTTGGTCAGGTGCGGGGTGGTCCGGCTCAGCTTATCAAAAAGCTCGATCGGCAGCTTTAACCCCGCCTCGTGGGCAATGGCAATGAGGTGAAGCACGCTGTTGCTCGAGCCGCCCAGGGCCAGGTCCATGCGGATCGCGTTCTCGATCCCGGCGCGGTTGATGATCCGGCGCGCCGTGACTTTCTTTTTCACCAGCGCCACCACCCGCTCGCCGCTCCTAAAGGCGATCCGGCGCTTCCGCGCCGAAGCGGCGAGCGCGGTGCCGCACCCGGGCAGGCTCATGCCCAGGGCCTCGGTCAGGCAGGCCATGGTGTTGGCGGTGTAAAGGCCCTGGCAAGAACCCGGACCCGGGCAGGCCTCTTCTTCCAGGCAGGCCAGCTCCCCGATACTCATCTTGCCGGCCTGGACCAGGCCGACCGCCTCGAAGGTATCGCGGACCAGGCTCAGGCGCCGGCCACGGTAGCTGCCGTGGAGCATGGGGCCGGCGGTCACGACGATGGCCGGGATATCCAGCCGGGCCGCGGCCATGAGCATGCCGGGCGTGATCTTGTCGCAGTTGGTCAAGAGCGCCAGGCCGTCGAGCGCATGGGCGCTGGTGATGGCCTCCACCTCGTCGGCGATCAGCTCGCGGCTGGGGAGAGAGAACTTCATGCCCGGGTGGCCCATGGCAATGCCGTCGCAGATGCCGGGCACCCCGAACAGGAAGGGCACCCCCCCGGCCGCGCGCACGCCGTGCTCGATAGCGCGCTCGAGCTCGCGCATGCCGATGTGGCCCGGGATCAGGTCGGTGAAGCTCGTGGCCACGCCGATAAAGGGCTTCTTGAGGTCGCCGCGGGATAGGCCGGTGGCAAAGAGCAAGGCCCGGTTGGGCGCCCGTTCCACCCCTCGCTTGATCACTTCGCTTTTCATCTTCCTGCTCTTTTCATTACCACAAAGACACGAAGGCATTAAGCTTAAGGAATTTAAGACGTTATTATATTTAGTGTCTTTGTGCCTTTGTGTTTAAATCTTTTTCTTCCTAAAAATAAACAAACCCCGATGGCTCCCACCGGGGCAGGCCAGGAAAGGGTCACGGGTCGGGCCGGCCGCTCAGGCGGGGTTGACCGCCTTGCAGGAGCGGATCCGCTCCTCGATCCGATCTTTGCCCAAAAGTTTCAGTTTCTTGATTCGCTTCAACTCGACCTCTTCCTCGGGGGTAAGGTAGTGAAGTTTCTCCAGCTCGGCTGCCCGGTGATCAAATTCTTCGTGCTCGTTCCACAATTGCTTGAATTCCTGATCTTCCTGGCACAGCCGAGCAATGATCTCTACTTCCTGCGGAGACCGATTACTCACGGATTTTTTCTCCTTAAGATCCAAATGTTTTCAATATCATTATAGGTTTGAGACCCGATTCTTGTCAACTAAGCGCAGCCGCTCGGCATCCGAGAGCCGGAGATACCGGGGCGTTAGCGCGTCCGGGTCTTTGCCTTCTCCGGCCAGGAGCCGCGGCCAGGCCAGACGGGCCAGAAAGAGCGCGCGTAGCGGGTCACAGCCGGCCGGCGCAAACCTTGCCCGCTCGCCCAAAGTGCCGCGAAGCAGCTCGCGGTAAACCCTGGCGCCCTCGCCGAACAGGAGCACCGGCTCGGAAATCCGCTCCGCCAGTTTCTCCGGCTCGATCGCCCAGTCCTCGCTCTCCCGCTCCGGCCGGCCTCCGCCCTTGCCCCGAAACAGCGCGGTGAAGACCTGACCCTTGCGCGCGTCCAGGACCGGCGCTAAAAGCCCGAAGGCAAAAGCGGCGTTTTCGACCAGGACTTCCAGGCTGTTGATCCCGACCAGCGGCTTGTTCAGGGAAAACGCCAGGCCCTTCATCGTGGCCAGGCCCACGCGCAACCCGGTGAACGACCCGGGCCCCAGGTCCACGGCCAACCCGTCCAGCTCCTGGGGCTTCAGTCCATGCTGTTCGAGCAGGAAGGCGATGGAAGGCATCAGCCGCTCGCTGTGCTTGCGGGGCAGCTCCAGCGTGACCTCGCCCAGTAGCTGATCGTCCTCGGTGAGCGCCACGCTCCCGGCCAGGGTCGCGGTGTCAACGGCTAAAATTTTCATCTATCCAACTCTCGCCGCTCTCTTATCGCTGGGGATAATCCTTGCCCGTCCATTCCTTCCAATATTGCCGCGCCCGGGACTGCTCGAACTTGTTATAAGCCCGCTCCTCCGGGAAGGCGTTGGGGTCCATCTTCAACACCTGGTCGAGAGTATTGAGGGCCTCGTCCTTTTTTCCCTGGTGATAAAGGAACTTGGCCTGGTAAGTGTAGTTCTGGAAAAAACGCGGCTCAGTGGCAATGGCGTCCTTCAGCCGCTCATAGTTCTCGTTCGGGTCCTGGCCCACCATCTTGATCACCACCCCCGGCACCCGCACGCTCACCTCGCTCGAGAACCGGGCGGTCGCGCCATACTTGTAGCCCTTGGCATTCTGGTCAATCCAGTCCATGTGCTTGGACAGATCGAGGAAGATGGAGGCTTGCTTGAAGATGGAGGCGTTCTCATTGACCGAGGCGAGGTTGGTCGCGGCCCAGTAATGCCCGGCCGCGGTTTCCTTGACCGCGAGCGAGCGGGTGGCCGTGTCCAGGCCTTTCTGGAAATAGACCTTGCGCGCCGCGTAGTCCTGGTCCGAGTTCTTGGGCATCAGGTCGCCCCGCTGCCAGTATTCGTCGGCCAGCTCGGCCAAGAGGTCGGCGTTGTTGGGATCGGCCTTCACCGCCTTCTCTTCCAGGGCAATCGCCTGGTCAATGGTCTTCAGGCTCATCTCCTCGTCCAGCCCGGCCCAGGCCTGGTCAATCAAGGCTTGCGCCTCCGGCTTCTGGCTCACGGGCTTCTTCGGCTCGCGGGCCGCTACTGAAAAAGTTACAGCCAGTAATATTCCGCAAGATATCACTGAAACCATGAGCCGATCACGTATCATTCCCATCCTCCTTTGCCGTCCCATCAGTAAGTAGGGGCACGACAATGCCGTGCCCCTACTCGAAAGACACGGGCTAGTGTAGTGTATCAGTATTAGCTTTACAATGGATGCCGGGTTGTGCCGGGTTGTGGTGCCGGCTTCCAGCCTGCATCTGCGGAGGTTGAGCCGGCCAGAGGCCTGCACCACAAGGTAACGATATTTCGGTAATACTACATTCGATGTTTTCAAGCCCACGACTCCCGCTCGCGGCGCACATATTCGTCAGGATCAATGCCCTGCCAGGCCTCTTGGCCCAACCCGGAAAGTTGCAGGACCGGATCATCTGCCGGCATCGGCTGAAGGTCGCCGCTTTCGCGCGCCCGACCGATTTTGATCCGGCGAACGCGCAACGGGGAGAGGATCTGGGAAGAAGCGGGAATCGAGCGCAGATAGCTCCGGATGCTCTTCCGAACCCTGGCCAGGGCTTCCTTTTCAGTTTCTCCCCGCGCCCGGCAGCCCGGCAGCGCTGGCACCTCGGCCAGGAACCCGGCCCCATCTTGAAAAATCAGCACTTCGTATTCCATCGTCCTTTTCCTCGAGTTATACTAGCGAAATTATCGCGTAAAATCAACGAGAGGTTTGGGCGTTATCTTTTTGAGAGGCTTAATTTTTTGTCCCGCTTCAATGATGAATACTTTTATGATATAAGGCAGGATTGGAGGCGAAGAAAGAATCATGGCTGATGAACCCTTCCGCTACCACTTCAAACACCTCGCCGGCCGGCGGCAGCAGACCTTCCTGGCTATTGCCGAAGAGATCATCCCGGCCGATGATTCCGGCCCGGGCGGAGGCACGATTGCCACCGCGGCGCTCGCCGACTGGGCCATCGCCCGCCTGGACCCGTCCCTGCAAAAGCTCCTCATGGTCTTCCTCACCGTCTGGGAATATCTCGGCCTCCTTTTCGGCGGCAAACCTTTCACCCGGCTCTCCTCTGAAGCCCGCCAGCGCCAGATGCGCTGGTTCGAGCGCTCGCCCATCCCTGCACTCCGCACCGGCTTTTTCGGGCTTCGGGCCATGGCGCTGATGGGCTTCTATTGCCGCGAAGACGTCTGGCCCAGCATCGGCTATGAAGGCCCGCTGCTCTTCGACCGGCCCTTCCCGGACCCGGAGATCCGCGCCTTGCAAAAAGGCAAGGTGGGGGTTGCGCCATGAAGCTCGAAGTGGACGTGGCCATCGTGGGTTCCGGCGCCGGCGGCGGCGCGGTGCTGGATCGGCTCTTGCCCCTGATCGGCCAGGGCCTGAAAGTGGCGGTCCTGGAAGCCGGGCCTTACTTCACCCGCGACTACTTCACCCAGCGCGAAGTCGAGATGATGGGAATCTTCTGGGGCAACGGCGCCTGGCCCACGGCCGACGGCGCCATCACCATGATGATGGGCAAGGCCGTGGGCGGTTCTACTGCCATGTATACCGGCGTCACCTTCCGGGCGCCGGACGAGGTGCTCCTCGAATGGGGCATCCCCGGCCTGACCCCCGAAGACCTCAAGCCCCGCTACGAGGCGCTGGAGCAAGCCCTTAACGTGCACGCGCCGCCGGCCGACTTTGTCAACGACAACAACCGCCTCTTCAAGGAGGCCTGCGAAAAACTGGGCTGGCCCTGCGAAGACCTGCGCCTCAACCTCCGCGACTGCGACCAGAACGGCTATTGCAACCTCGGTTGCGTCTCCGGCGGCAAGCAGGGCACGCTGGAATTGCAAATTCCCCGGGCCATCGCGGCCGGCGTGACCCTGGTGCCGAACTGCACGGTCGAGCGCGTCCAGGACCGCACCCTCTTCGCCCAGGTCCAGCCGGCGCCGGCCGGAACCCAGCCCGGGCCTTATCCGCCAGGCCCGCTCGAAATCAAGGCCCGCCTGATCGTGCTCGCCGCCGGCTGTCCCGGCACCCCGGCCCTGCTCCTGCGCTCGGGCCTGCCCGGCCTTTGCGACGCGCTCGGCCGCTACGTGACCGTGCACCCGGCGGTCACCGGGTTTGGCATTTATCCCCATCCGATCAAGAACTATCGCGGGTTCCCCAAAACCTATTACACGCCCCACTTCTCGAAAAGCCACGGTTACTATATCGAAACCTGTTTCTATTACCCCTTCAGCACGGCCAAGAGCGTCCACGGCTGGGGCCCGGAGCACCGCTCCCTCATGCGGCGCTATAACCGGATGCTGTCCATCCTCGTCCTGCTCCACGACCCGGCCCTGCCCGCGAACCGCGTGACCCTGAGTCGCGGCCAAGCCAAGCTCATTTATCGCATCCACCCGGATAACATCAAGGCGCTGGCCCATGCCCAGGCGTCTTCGGCTGAAATCTTTTTCGCGGCCGGGTGCGACTCCGTGCACGTCTCTTTGGCCGACCAGTTCGAGCTAAGCCGGGCCGAGGCGGCCGCTGATCCCGGCCGCTTTATCCGGCCGGAGAACTTCATCCCCGGCACCACCCCGGTCTCCAGCGCCCACCCCCAGGGCGGCTGCCGCATGGGCATTGCCCCCAAGACCTCGATCACCGATCCTTTAGGCCGGGTCCACGGCTACCCCTGGCTCCGGGTCGCCGACTCGAGCCTCTTCCCTAAAAGCTCCCACGTCAACCCCTACCTCACCATCATGGCCCTGGCCGATAGGGTGGCGGATGGAATATTTGCAGATAGACGCGAATTTCTGCCATAATGAGAGCGGCTCAGGTGTCAAGTGGCAGGTGTCAGGTTTTCAGAGCGCCAAGGGCGCGAATCGAAAATAGCCCAGGCCAACGCCCTGGGTAACGAAAATGACATCCACAATGGAAATAATTCAGGAGATGATCCGCCGGATCGTGGCGAAGTTTGATCCGGAAAAGATCATCCTCTTCGGCTCCTACGCCGATATTGTCGGCGGCATCATTTACCCGGCCCTTCGGGAAGGGAAAGTGGTCTATGAGGGGGCCGCGTGAAATAGGTATGGTGTCCATCAATTTTGTTAAATCTCCTTCAATTTTAACCTGAGGAGGAAGAACCCAATATGCAACACAATCTTAGCCTATTAAATAAGCTACATAAATATGAACAAAAATATCCCTGGGCTATTTTTGGCGTTCTTATAACAGTTATTCTAGCAGTTATTGGGATTATGATAGGAATTGCTGCTTCACCCAAAAATATTCAGCTTATTATTTATCATTTCGCCATATTTTTTATTTTATTAATTGTTTTTCTATTTATAATCTTAATTATTAAAAAGATTGTTTTCTATTATATAAGTAAAAGATATTTGTTAGCAAAGTTATCGCTTAGATTAACAGACGAGGAATTCAATTATTTTAGAAACTACCTCGAATTTATCCTTACTATGAAATCTTCATTCGTATCCGCTTTGGGATTTCCATTAGATGCAGATTTATATTCTAAAATACCATGGGAAACATATTTCTTAAAAATTAATGAAGATACATGTTTTAAGCCATGGTTTACTGATATCCTGTCTTTGGTTACAGGTATTGATTCTGCAAATATAAACATAGAATTTGAATCAGAAAAATGCAGCGGACTAGGATCGAGTATTAACGCAAACGCAGATGGGAAAATTACAGATTATAGAATATCTCATGAACAATTTACAAGGTGTATACGTTTATTTAGGGAATATAAAATATTCAAATTCAATATGAAGACAAATACCTATGATGATATCATCGCATAATACTTTATGTCAATGATGATAATAATGTGCTACCGGATCAGGGGAGATTTGCAGAGATTGGGGTCAAATCTGAACTTGAAAAAAGCTTCTCTCTTTGTCAGGAGTTGGCCCATTGAGACGTATTGATACCAATTTTACATCAAACATAGATTAATGATCGGGTGCCACGGGCCAATCCCGAAGGGATTGCCCGTGCACTGGCAAGCCCTCCGGGCTTAGCCAGTGGCACACTTGGGCAATACTATATGACCGACGTAAAATTAGTATAAAACACAGAGCACACAGAGATCACGGAGCGACAAAAGTAATTTCACTCGGGGTTTTTCTGTAATCTTCGATTCCGCGGCCGAAAGCCTCACCCGCGCAACCGCTAAACATCGTTCACGTTCAATTTCACGGGATTATTGATGGAAAATTAGCGCAGAAGATCTTCCGCGGTGAGGCCGGTGTTGGTTTTCAAGTCGCTGAAGTCCACCTGGCAAAAGGCTAAAGGGTCGTCGTAGCCCTGGAACTCGACGCGGAGCGGGAGCGAGGTCGAGGGGTCGAGGAAGAGGCGCATGATTTTCGGCTCGCGCGGGCCGGTCGGGACCTTGGTCTTGAGCTCGATCAGGATCCCGGCCGGCTCCTGGCTCCGGGCGGTGCGGACTTCCGAGTCGGCCAACTTCCCGCGCACCCGGTCGCGGATGGTGAAGAAGTCGAGGTCCTGGACATTGTCGCCCAACGAGCTGAAGAGCCGGGGGTCGTCGCGGGTAAAGGTCTGCTCGCCCATCACCCGGTAAACTCCGCCGGGCAGCAGGTGGATGAGCGGGTTCTGGCTGGGCACGTAGAACATGCGGCTGCCGGCGGACGATCCGAGCAGGATGTAGTTGGCCGCGAGCGAGAGCGTCTCGACCTCGAACCCGCGCTCGGACCGGAGATAACTGTAGCGGTCCTGCTTGAGCAGGCGCAGCCGGTGAAAGCGAAAGCGGGTGGCCATGGTCACGGTGTAGTCCCGGATGGGTTGAAGCGCCTCCTCGAACCGCTTGAGTAAGTCTTCCGCGTCCGGCGCCGGCTCAGCCGCGAGCTTCAACTCCGGCGCCGCGAGCTCACCCAGGCCCGCGCCTCCGGCCGGCTTGGCCAGGTTCCAGCCCATAGTCAGGCCCTGGAAATTCATGTCCTCCGCAGAGAGCGGCGCATCGAGCTTGACCTCCCGGTAGGCATACACGTGCGCGGCCCTGGGCTCGCCCGGCCGGAAATATTCCATGCGCATGGGGAACCATGTGTCCGGGTCCACCCAGATCTTGCACAGGTCGAGATGGAAGTCCGGGTCCGGGATCTCGCCCCGGCGGATAGTGAGCAGCCAATACGGCTGACCTTTGAACTGCACCCGCTCGGCGCTGATGGCGCCGGCCTGCAGCATCCGGTCCCAATCGCTAAAAAAGTCCCAGATGCCCTCGGACTTCAGGTTCTCGCCGTTGATGTAATAAGCCTTGGGATCCTCGGGAAACATGAGCACCACGCCCAGCATCCGGTAAGCGCCGGGCAGGACCAGGCGGGAAAGGTCGTCCTTCTCGGTGTAGCACTCCTGGTACCCGGGGTTCATCTGGTCGGGAAAGGAATACTTGGCTTCGAGGATGGTGCCGCAATACCACTTGGGCTTCTGGATGCACTTGACCGAGACCACCCGGAAGGCATTGATCTCCTGGTTCTTGCCGCGGGCGCTGTAGTCCTCGTAAACCGCGGTGTAACTCTGGTGCCGGAAGAGCTCGGCCCGCATCCGCTCGTAGAGAGCGCGGGCGTCTTCGCCGGCGCCGAGGCTCCCGAGGCTGATGAGCATGGCCAGGGCCAGGACGGCGCCCGGGCGGGAAGGCTTGGTCATGGACTCACCTCCGGCAGTTTACCGATCAGGGCCTCGGCGTTCTGGCCGAAGAATTTTTCGCGCAGTTTGTCATTCCCCTTGGTGGCCTGCATGCCCACTTTCACCGCATAATAAGGCAGGGTAAAGGGGAAGTCCGAGGCGTAGAGCACGCGGTCTTCCCCCATCTCGGAGAAGGCGCGGCGGATGACCGATGCCGGCTGGAAGCTCAAATCGGCATACACGTTCGCATATTTTTTGGCCAGCGACCAGACCACGCCCGGCTCGCCCAGGTTGTGGTGGGCCAGGATGAAGGGCTGCTCGGGGAAGGCCGCGATCAGCTTCTCGTAGGTGCGGGCGTCGCCGTATTCGGTGCGCTGGAAATGGGCGATGTAATAGGTGGCCTTGCCCGAGTGGATCAGGACCGGCTGGCGATAGGGCCGGAAGGCCTCGACCAGCTCGAACCACGCCGGGTCGGTGAGCGGCAGGTTCTGGACAATGGGATGGAGCTTGAGCCCGAGGCAGCCCTGGGCCAGATAGCGCTCGAGCTTCTGGAGCCGCTCCGGGTCGCGGGGGTTGACCGAGGCGAAGGTGAAAAGCCGGGGCCGACTCTGGCTGCCCGCGGCCTGGCTTTCCCGGCACAAGGCCAGGTTGTCCTCGGTCGAGCGGAAAGGCTCGATGGGCTGGAGCACCGCGTGGGTCACGCCGGCCAAAGCCGCGAAGCGCCGCAGGTTCTTCTCCGTGCCCAGGTTGTTGCGGTGGTGGATGTGGATGATCTCCAGGTAGCGGGAGAGGGTGCGGAAGCCAAGCGGCGGCTGGTTGGCGCGAAATCCGCTCCATTCCATGAGCGCAGCCGGGGTCCATACCGGCTCCTCGTAGGCCTCGTCCAGGGGCTGGCCGTAAATCAGGTCGCCCACGTGGGTATGGATATCAATGATCTTCACGGCCCCTGCCCCTCCTTCTTTTCTATCATGTCTTAAAGCTCAAAAGCAACCCTGGTCGGGTCTCAATTATGGCGATGGCTTCCCTCCATGGCATGGGTGGCATAAGAGCTTCACCTAACACCTAACCCGGCCGAGCCGGAACCAAAGAAGAGTTTCACGCAAAGACGCCAAGACGCCAAAGGTTCAAGCACTCGGGTTCAGAAGCGCCGGGAATGTTTTTCGTTTCTTCTTTTCTTCCCCAGCCCCGCCGCAAGGGAGCAAAGTCGCAAAGGAATCACCCTTCGCGTCTTGAGGTTCTTGGCGTCGGGTTCTTCCCTCTTTCTCATCCGGGTTTGCCGGTCATCGCCCAACCCGAGCTCTCTCGCCGCACTTGATAAAATCTTCAACTTGGCGGCTTCGCGTCTTGGCGTGAGACTCTTCTGACGCTCGGGCATAAAATCGTGCTCACTTTGGCAATGATTTGAGTTGTAAGCGCCTAAAGCCTCTCTCGGACACGTTCCCGATCAAGGGTCTTCAACCTTACTTTCTCTAAAAATCGCAATCAACGGGGCCGTTAAGAATAGTGCCGGTTCATACTTGACATTCGGCGGCAATATGCCAAAATCAATCACGAAACCGCTAAGCAGTTCTCGTGCAGGGGTAAAAAGCGCAAGTCCCCTCAAAATTCATGCGCAGTTCCTAAAAGAAAAAGAAGAAATTCCAGATGCCGGCAATTCCCGACCGGGGGGCGGCTTTTAACTGACTCGTTGAAGAATTGTTTCAAGGTTCACCATGCTGTTTAACTTCGCAACTGTCGGGGTGTTTCTGATCCTGGCTTTCCTTTTCGTCCTGGCCGCCCTGGTCACCAGCCGGCTCGTGGCGCCGCACCGGCCCGCGCCGGAAAAGCTCAAGACCTACGAATGCGGCGAGCCGCCCATCGGCCCGAGCTGGATCCGCTTCAACAACCGCTTCTACATCATCGCCCTGGTCTTTTTGCTCTTCGACGTGGAAGTGGTCTTGATCCTGCCCTGCGTGGTCGTGTTCCGCGGCTGGGCCGGGCTGTGGCAAGGGTGGTTCATCTTCTCCGAGATCCTCTTCTTCGTGCTCATCCTGATCGCCGGCCTGGCCTATGTCTGGGCCAAGGGCGACTTGAGCTGGGTCAAGACCACCCGGGCGGTCCTGGATACCGCCCCCGCTGCTCCCGCCGAACCCATTGCTTCCAGGCTGCAGCCCGCGGCCGGCGCTGCCCCGGGCCAGGAGTGAGAAACCCGATGGAAGATATTTTACCCGGCCGGTTCCCTGATTACGTGCTCTTTGCCAAGGCCGACGACCTGATCAACTGGTCGCGCAAGAACAGCCTGTGGTGGATGCTCTTCGCCCTGGCCTGCTGCGGCATCGAGTTGATGCAGGCCGGCGCCGTCCGCTCCGACCTCGACCGCTTCGGCGCCGTCTTCCGGGCCACGCCCCGGCAGAGCGACCTCATGATCGTGGCCGGCACCCTCACCCTGAAAATGGCGCGCCGGGTGCGCCTGCTCTACGAGCAGATGGCCGAGCCGCGCTGGGTGATCGCCATGGGCAGTTGCGCCAATTGCGGGGGCCTGTTCAACTTAAGCTACTCGGTGGTGCGCGGAGCGGACAAGATCGTGCCGGTGGACATTTACGTGCCTGGGTGTCCGCCCCGGCCCGAGGCCCTGACCCACGCGATCATCGAGTTGCAGAAGAAAATCACCGGCTCCAAGGTTTTGCGCAAGGCCTAAAGGGATGAATGCGGCCGTTTTGACTACGGGCGTAGGGGCGCGATTCATCGCGCCCGCTGATCGGCAATTGCTTCCAGAAGCCGGGCGCAATCAATTGCGCCCCTACCATAAAGATTTCCAGGTAATTGCCGGGCTTTCTGATCTGGATAGGAATGCCTAATGGCCACGCCGGCGGAAATCGCGGAACGGGTCCAGGCCCAGTTCGGGACGGCCGTGCTCGAGACCGTGCTCGAAGGCCGACTGCCCCACCTGGTGGTGGAGGCGGGCCGGCTCCAGGAGGTCTGCGCCTTTCTCCGGGAAAGCCCGGAGCTCAAGTTTGACTTCCTCAGCGCCGTCGCCGGGGTGGACCTGGGCGAGCAGTTGCAGGCGGTTTACCTGCTCTACTCCTATGCTCATCATCATGCTTTCACCCTGAAGGTGAACGCGCCCCGCGACAACCCGGTGGTGCCCACGGTCTCGGGGATCTGGCCCGCGGCCGACTGGCACGAGCGGGAAACCTTTGACCTGATGGGCATCCGCTTCTCCGGTCATCCGGACCTGCGCCGGATCCTCTTGCCCGAGGACTGGGTGGGGCACCCCTTGCGCAAGGATTACAAATACCCGGAAAGCTACGACGGGATTACGCTCCGACGAGACGAGGAGGACTGGCCCGATCCCGGCGCGGAAGCATTGTATAAATAATTCTGTAGGGCAGGTATCCAAACCTGCCCTACCCCTCACCCTAACCATCTCCCCCAGGGAGAGGGTATGGTGAGGGAAAATTGTTAGGGCACGATTGGATTCGTGCCCTAACAAGATAGATGATCTAGAAAAATGAGTCCTCTGCAAACCGATATCTGGACCCTGAACATGGGTCCCCAACACCCCAGCACGCACGGGGTGATCCGGTTCGTGCTCAAGACCGACGGCGAGATCATTGCCGACGCCGACCCGGACGTGGGATTCCTCCACCGCGGCCTGGAAAAGATCGCCGAGCTGGTGCCCTACCCGTCCTTCATGCCTTACACCGACCGGCTGGATTACCTGGCCGCGATCAACATGAACTGGGCCTGGGCGCTCTCAATCGAGCGGCTGGCCGGGATCGAGGTTCCCCCCCGCGCCGAGCATCTGCGGGTGATCACCGCGGAATTGAACCGCATCGCCAGCCACCTCATCAGCGTGGGCGCGCTCGCCTCGGACATGGGCGCTTTCACCCCCTTTGTCCACGCCCTCCGCGACCGGGAGCGGATCAACGACCTTTTCGAAGAGCTGTGCGGGGCCCGGCTCACCTTCAACTATTGCCGGATCGGGGGGGTCAGCCTTGATGCGCCGCCGGGGTGGTTCGACCGGGTGCGGGGATTCCTCGACTATTACGAGCCGATGATTGACGTGTTCAACCGGCTGATCACCGACAACAAGATTTTTGTCGAGCGGCTGCGCCGGGTGGCGCCGGTCTCCGCGGAGATGGCGATTGCTTACGGCCTGGTCGGGCCCAACCTGCGCGGGTCCGGGGTGAAATTCGATCTGCGCAAGGACGAGCCTTACGGGATTTATCCCCAACTGGAATTCGAGGTGCCGGTGGGCCGGGGCTATCGCGACGGGGTGCTCGGGAGCTGTTTTGACCGCTACATGGTTCGGATCGAGGAGCTCCGGCAAAGCATCAGGATCATCCGGCAGTGCCTGGACCGGATCCCGGAGGGCGAGATCCAGGCCAAGGTGCCCAAGGTGCTGCGGCCGGCCAAGGGCGAGGTCTATTGCCGGACCGAAGCGCCCCGGGGCGAGGTGGGTTTTTACGTGATCAGTAACGGCGAAAAGACCCCGGCGCGGGTCAAGATCCGCACCGGCTCCTGGTCGGCGATGAGCATCATCCGCGAGCTGTCCAAGGGCTGGATGATCGCGGACCTGGTCGCGATCATCGGCAGCCTGGACGTGATCGCGCCGGAGGTGGACCGCTGAGAAGAAGGCATTAGGCTTTAGGCATTAGTTTTAAGACGATGAAAGAACTTTTAGATCAACTGATCGCGCTCGCGGTCGAAAAAGTTCCGCTCCTCGGTCAAGCGCCGGACTGGGTCTTTTACCTGCTCTGGATGCTGGTCGCCGGAGCGGCGCTCCTGGTTTACGCCAGCCTGATCGCCGGGATCACCTCCTGGGTCGAGCGCCGCATCGCCGGGAGAATGCAGGCCCGGATCGGGCCCAACCGGGTGGGACCGCGGGGCTTTTTCCAGTGGATCGCGGACGGGCTGAAGTCCTTGTTCAAGGAAGACGTGACCCCGGCCAACGCGGACAAGCCGCTCTTCCGGCTCGCGCCCTATCTCGTGTTCACCGGCATGTTCGGGGCCTGGGCGGTGCTGCCTTACAGCGCCCGGCTCTACGCGGCCGACCTCAACGTGGGCATCCTCTACGTGATGGCCATCACCTCTTTAGTGGTGATCGGCATCCTCATGGGCGGCTGGGCCTCGGGCAACAAGTGGGGCCTGTTCGGCGCGCTCCGCAGCTCCGCCCAGATCGTGAGTTACGAGGTCCCGGCCGGGCTGGCCATCGCCACCGCGGTCGCCCTCTCCGGCAGCTTGAGCCTGCAGGAGATGGTGAGAGCCCAGGCCGGGCCGCTCGGCATCCTGGGCTGGAATATCTTCAAGAGCCCCTTCGCCTTGGTGGCCTTCTTCGTCTATTTCATCGCCGCCGTCGCCGAGGGCAACCGCACCCCCTTCGACCTGCCCGAGGCGGAGAGCGAGCTGGTGGCTGGATACAATACCGAATACTCCGGGATGCGCTTCGTCTTCTTCTTCTTCGCCGAGTGGGCCAACCTCTTCCTGATCGGCGCCGTCTCCACCACCCTCTTCCTCGGCGGCTGGCAAGGCCCGCTCGCCAACCCGGATACTTGGTGGGGTGTGATGATCGGCGCGGGATGGTTTTTCCTCAAGGCCTGCTTCTTCGTGTTCGTGTTGATCTGGATCCGCTGGACGCTCCCGCGGCTGCGGGTGGACCAGCTCATGGCCATGTGCTGGAAATACCTGGTGCCCATCGCCTTCGTCTGTCTGATCGGCACCATGCTCTGGATGAGTGTCTTCGGCGACCGCGCCTTCTTCGGCCTCGTCGCCGTTGGGCCATAGAATAAGGTAGGGGCATGGCATGCCCTGCCCCTACCCTTGATTGAATAGAAACGCGAATGAACTACTTCAGGAACATCTGGGAAGCGATCTCCTCCATTGCCCAGGGCATGGCCGTGACCCTGCGCCAGTTCTTCACGAAGCCCGAGACTGTGCAATACCCGGAGGTGGACGTGCTCAACCCGCGGATGCCCGGCTACTCCGGCCATCTCAAGCCCGTCTCCGAGCGCTTTCGCGGTTTCCTGACCGTGGACACCACGGTCTGCATTTCCTGCAACCAGTGCGCCCATGTCTGCCCGGTGGACTGCATCCTGGTCGAGAGCGAAAAAGGGCCCAAGACCACGGTGAATTCCCTGCGGCCGGACGGCAAGGAATCGCCCAAGACCCGGTACCCGGTCCAGTTCGACATCCATCTCGGCCGCTGCATGTATTGCGGGCTGTGCACCGAGGTCTGCCCCACGGGCTGCATCCATTTTACCCGCGAGTTCCGGGGCGCGGCCGGTGAATACCACAAGCTGATCCATCATTTCATCAGCCCGGAGGAAGCGGAGCGGGTGCGGAAGCTGGCGGCGGAGGAAGCGGCCAAGCCCAAGCCGGAAAAGCCGGTTGCGACCAAGGTGGAGGCTGAGAAAGAATGAAGAGGAAGAGATTAAACACAAAGGCACCAAGACACGAAAGAAGAAAAATTCTTGTGTTTTCTTTTTACTTCGTGCCTTTGTGTCTTGGTGGTTAAAATTTTTTGATGGAATGAAGCGATGAACCTTACCTACCTGGCCTTTGTGGTCATGAGCGCCTGGGTGCTGCTGGCCGCGCTCTACGTGGTCACCACCCGCAACGTGGTGCGGGCGGCTTACGGGCTTCTGGCCGCGCTCTTCGGCATCGCCGGCCTTTACGTGATCTTTGCCGCCGACTTCCTGGCCGCGGTGCAGGTGCTGATCTACGTGGGCGGGGTCAACATCCTCATCATCTTCGGGGTCATGCTCACCGAGCACCTGGGCCGGGTGCCCTTCCGGCTGGTCAATTTCAACCTGTTCCCCGCGCTCGCGGCCTGCGCCCTGGTCGCCTTTGCCCTGGTCCTGGGCGTCCTCATCTACCCCTGGCCCGAGTCCGCGGCCTCTTACGCTCCCACCAGCGCCCGCATCGGCCAGATGTTCCTGACCAAATACCTCTTGCCCTTCGAGGTGGCCAGCGTGCTTTTGCTGGTGGTGCTGATCGGCGCGGTGGCCGTGGCCCGCAAGGAGGTCCGCGACGAATGATTCCGGCGACTCATATTTTGGCGGTCGGCGCGGCCCTGTTCTGCCTGGGCCTGTTCGCGCTCCTCAGCCGGCGCAACGCCGTCGCCGTGTTCATGGGCATCGAGTTGATGCTCAACGCCGCCAACCTCAACTTCGTGGCCTTTAACCAGGCCCGGCCCGAGGCCCTCGACGGCCAGGTGGCCGCGGTCTTTGTGATCATGCTCGCCGCGGCCGAGTTCGCCGTGGCCCTGGCCTTGATCCTCTCGCTCCACCAGATGTTCCACTGCGTCCACCTGGATGAGGCGGACGAGATGAAGGGGTGAGGCAGGAAGAGTGAAGGATGAAGGGTGAATTAAGGTAGTTTGCAATTATGGAATGGGTTGACACTCATCTCTGGACGATCCCGCTCATGCCGCTGCTGGGCGTGCTCGTCCACATCTTCCTCGGCGGCACCCTCGGCAAAAAGCTCGTGGGCATCCTCGCCTGCCTGCTCGTCTTCATCTCCTTCGGCCTTAGCGTGGTTGTCCTCCTTCGGCTCCTGGAACTGCCCGCCGAAGAGCGGCACCTCCTCGACAACTTCCTGCCCTGGATCCGGGTCGGCGCCTTCTCGGCCGACTGGGCTTTCCGGGCCGACACCTTGAGCGCGGTCATGCTCCTGGTGGTCACCGGCGTCGGCTTCCTGATCCACGTCTATTCCACCGGCTACATGCACGACGACCCTAAATACATCCGCTTCTTCGCTTACCTCAACCTCTTTACCTTCTCCATGCTGGTCCTGGTGCTGGCCTCCAACGTCTTCCTCATGTTCATCGGCTGGGAAGGCGTGGGCCTCTGCTCCTATCTCCTGATCGGCTTCTGGTTCCACGACCTCAACAACGCCACGGCCGGCATGAAAGCCTTTATCGTCAACCGGGTCGGCGACTGGAGCTTCCTCTGCGGCGTCCTCCTCCTCTTCTGGTCCCTGGGAAAATACACCGGAACCTACACGGTGGACTTCTATGAGATCAACCGCCTCGCGCCGGAGCTCCCCGCCGGCATCGCCCTGGCCGTCGGCCTGCTCCTGTTCGGCGGCGCCGCCGGCAAAAGCGCCCAGATCCCCCTCTATGTCTGGCTGCCCGACGCCATGGCCGGCCCCACCCCGGTCAGCGCGCTCATCCACGCCGCCACCATGGTCACCGCCGGCGTTTACATGATCGCCCGGTTTTCCGGCCTTTACCTGAGCGCGCCCGACGCGATGATGGTGGTGGCGACGGTCGGCGCGCTTACCGCGCTCTTCTCGGCCACCATCGCCCTGGCCCAGAACGACATCAAGAAGGTGCTCGCCTACTCCACCGTCAGCCAGCTCGGTTACATGTTCCTGGGCGTGGGCGTGGGCGCTTTCTCCGCCGGCATCTTCCACCTGATGACCCATGCCTTCTTCAAGGGGCTCCTCTTCCTCGGCGCCGGCAGCGTCATCCACGGCCTTCACGGCGAGCAAGACCTGCGCCGCATGGGCGCGCTCAAATCCAAGATGCCCTGGACCTGGCTCACCTTCATGGCCGCATGGCTGGCCATCGCCGGCTTCCCCGGCCTCTCTGGCTTCTTCTCCAAGGACGAGATCTTGTGGCAAGCCTTTTCCAGCGAGCACGGCCACTGGGCGCTTTGGCTGGTGGGTTTTATTGCGGCCGGGCTGACCGCTTTTTACATGACCCGGCTGGTGGTGATGACTTTTTACGGGGAGAGCCGCTGGCCCGAGCACGCCCACCCGCACGAGTCGCCGCGGAACATGACCGTCCCGCTCGCGGTCCTGGCGGTCCTCTGCGTGATCGGCGGCTACGTGGGCGTGCCCGCGATCCTGCACGGCGCCAACTATTTCGAGCACTGGATGGAGCCGGCCGTGACCTGGGCCGCCGGCCATGGCGGGGCCGAGGCGGCGGAGCACGCGGCCGAACTCGGCTCGCACGGGCTTGAGGCCCTGCTCATGGCGGCTTCGGTCGGGGTCGCCCTGCTTGGGATCGGCATCGGCTGGTGGATGTATTCCCGGAGGCGGGATATCCCGGAGGCGGCTTTCCAGCGCTGGCCCAACCTCTACCGCTGGGTGCTCAACAAGTATTACGTAGACGAGCTTTACCAGTGGCTGGTGGTGGACAACCTCCTGCGGCTCACCCGGCTGTCCGGCCGCTTTGACCTGGCCGTGATTGACGGCGCGGTCAACGGCAGCGCCTGGCTGACCGAGCGGGTGAGCGCGATCTCCGGCTGGATTGACAACACCTTTGTGGACGGCGCGGTCAACGGGGTGGCCGAGGTCACCCGGGCCGCGGGCGGCCGGCTGCGGCTAATTCAGACCGGCCGGGTCCAGCAGTATTTGACTTTTGCCGCGGCCATGGTCGCGATCGGGGTGGCGGGGATCATCCTCTGGCCCTCGATCCAACCCTGGCTGGCGGAGCTATGGAGCGGCGCGATCTAAATTGTAGCCCGCCCTGGCCCGGCAAGGGTGGGTGAGGAAAAGGAGAGGCTGGTGTTGACCGCAACGAACATTCTGAGTTGGATAACGTTTACCCCCCTGATCGGGGCGGCCCTGATCCTGCTCCTGCCCGGCCGCAAGGTCAAGGCCATCCGCGGGGTCGCGGTCCTGGCCACGGCCCTGAGCCTGCTCTTCAGCCTGGTCCTGCTCAGCCGGTTCGACAACGCCGGCCGGGGGATCACCGAATTCCAGTTCGTGGCGCAGCGGGACTGGATCCAGGCCTTCTCCATCCAGTATTACATGGGCATTGACGGGCTTTCCCTGCCCCTGGTCATCCTCACCACCCTCCTCAGCTTCCTCTGCATCTTCGCCTCCTTCGGCATCGAGCGCTGGGTCAAGGCCTACATGGCCCTCTTCCTCCTCCTCGAAACCGGCATGCTCGGCGTCTTCTGCTCCCTCGACCTCTTCCTCTTCTACGTCTTCTGGGAAGTCATGCTCCTGCCCATGTATTTCCTGATCGGCATCTGGGGCGGACCCCGCCGCGAGTATGCCGCCATCAAGTTCTTCCTCTACACCCTCCTCGGCAGCGTGCTCATGCTCCTGGGCATCCTCGCCCTCTACTTCGCCAGCGAGCCGCACACCTTCAACCTGCCCCAACTGATCCTGACCTCCAGCCAGTGGTCCGGCAACCTCATCTGGGTGCCCTATTTCTGGAAGATCGTGTTCGTCCTTTTCTTCATCGGCTTCGCCATCAAGGTGCCCATCTTCCCCTTCCACACCTGGCTCCCCGACGCCCACGTCGAAGCCCCGACCGCGGTCAGCGTGATCCTGGCCGGCGTGCTCCTCAAAATGGGCACCTACGGCATACTCCGCGTCAACTACCCCCTCTTCCCCGAGGCCGCCCACTGGTTCGCCTACCCCTTCCTCATCACCCTGGGCGTGATCAACATCGTTTACGGCTCGCTCTGCGCCATGGCCCAGACCGACTTGAAGAAGCTCGTGGCCTACAGCTCGATCGGGCACATGGGCTTTTGCCTGATCGGCATGGCCGCCATGACCAGCCAGGGCTTCCACGGCGCCGTGCTCCAGATGTGGAACCACGGCCTCATCACCGGCCAGCTCTTCCTTTTGGTGGGCGTGGTCTATGACCGGGCCCACCACCGCGACCTCGACGGCTTCGGCGGCCTGGCCGCGGCCATGCCCATCTACGCGGGCATGGTCAGCCTCGCCTTCATGGCCTCGCTGGGCCTGCCCGGCCTGGCCGGCTTTGTCAGCGAGGCCCTCTGCTTCCTGGGCGCCTGGCCGGTCTTCCCGGCCTCCACCGCCCTCAGCGTCAGCGGCGTGGTCCTGGGCGCCGCCTACTTCCTCTGGGCCTTCCAGCGCGTCTTCCTGGGACCGCTCAACCCCAAATACGAAAAGATTTCCGAGATCAACGGCCGCGAGCTTTTCACCCTCGCGCCCCTGGCCCTGCTCACCGTCCTCATCGGCGTCTATCCCATGCCCATCCTGAACTGGATGACCGCGACCCTTAATCACCTGCAAGAGATCCTGGGCGTGGCCGGCCGGGGCATGTGAGGTGGCAAGCGTGACCCCGTTCCAGCTAGTCAAACCCGAGGAGTTGGCCTACCTTCTCCCTGAGCTGATCCTGGTCGGCACCCTGATCTGGAGCCTGCTCCTGGAACTCATCCTTCGCCCTCGGCAAAGCCGCTTCCCGGTCGCCGGCTTCACCCTGCTCGGCCTCCTCGCCGCCGCAGTGGCCGACCTCCGGCTCTTGGGAGAACCCGCCCGCACCCTCTTCAGCGGCATGATCGTGCGCGACGACTTCGCCATTATCTTCCAGCTCCTGGCCGCCTTCGCCGCCGGCCTGGTGGTCTTCGCCTCCATTTGGACCCGGGAAGTCTCGGACCAGCCCACCGCCGGCCAAGGCGAGTATTACCTCCTCATCCTCGGCGCCACCATCGGCATGTTCTTCCTGGTCGCCGCCCAGAACCTGCTCATGCTTTACCTGTCCATGGAACTCTTGAGCCTCCCCAGCTACCTGCTCGTCGCCTGGCCCAAGCGCTCCCGGCCCGCCACCGAGGCCGGGATCAAATACGTGGTTTACGGCGCCGGCGCGAGCTGCGCCATGATCTACGGCATCTCCCTCCTCTACGGCCTCTCCGGCTCCCTCGAACTCCACGACCTCAACGCCTACGTGGCCGGACTCTCCGATCAGACCGCGCTCCCCGTTGCCACCTTCCTCGTCGCCCTGCTCCTCACCCTCGCCGGATTCCTCTTCAAGATCGCCGCCTTCCCCCTCTTCCAGTGGGCCCCAGACGTTTACCAGGGCGCGCCCACTCCCATCACCGCCTTCCTCGCCGTCGGAAGCAAGGCCGCGGGCATGGGCGCTTTGCTCCGCTTCCTCTACCTCGGGCTTTGCGTGCGCGGCTCCGCCGACCTCTTCACCGCGCTGGGCGGACTGCACTGGCCCATGCTCATCGCCGTGATCAGCGCGCTCACCATGACCGCCGGCAACCTCATCGCTTTAGCCCAGACCAATGCCAAGCGCCTGCTCGCTTACTCCAGCATCGCCCACGCCGGCTACATCCTCATGGGCATCCCCCTCCTCAGCGTGGCCGGCCTGACCGCGGTCATCTTTTACCTGGCCGTTTACCTGGTCATGAACCTGGGCGCGTTCCTTTCCGTGATCATGCTCGAAAACCAGGGACTCCCCCCCGAGATCAAGAACTACCGCGGCCTCGGCGCCCGATCCCCCGCCATCGCCATCGCCTTCTCCGTATTCCTCTTCAGCCTCACCGGAATCCCGCCGCTCGGGGGCTTCATCGGCAAGTTCTACCTCTTCGCCGCTCTGATCCAGGGCCGGCTTTACTGGCTGGCAGTGGTCGGGGTGCTCAACAGCGTGGTCAGTTTGTATTATTACGCGAATATCGTGCGCCGGATGTTCCTGGAAAAACCTTTGGATGAAACCCCTGTCCCGGCCAGCCCCATGCTCCGCGGACTCCTCGCCGTCCTCGCCCTCATCACCCTCGCCCTCGGCCTCTACTGGATCCCCCTCTACCAACTCGTGGAATTCGCCGCTTCCACCCTCGGCCTGTAACCGGAGGTCAGTAGTCCCTTACGGCTGAAATCGTTGTCAAAAAGGACATGAATTTATACCAGGATGGAAGAAAGAATTTCACGCCAAGGCGCAAAGCCTCCAAGATAATTTTTCACCACCGAGACACCCCTCGGCCTGAGCTCGGGCCGAAGGCAGAGAGCACAGGGGAAGAGGAGGAGGAGGAAGAGATTTTACCACTAAAGCACAAAGGATCAAAAAGGTGAAGAGAAAGAAATTATCCACAAAGGACACGAAGAGGCACGAAGGCTTTCAAAAATGTCTGCTCTTACCTGTCTACTGCCTACTGTATGCTGCCTACTTTTCTGAATTACTGCCTACTGCTTTTGACCGTCAACCGTGAACCGTGAACCTTTTCTGGAGTGGGACAGGCATTCCGCCTTCGCTGAGGACATAGCACTTCGGCGGAGTCTCTCCTGCCTGTCATCAACTTGAATTACTGTCCACCGGGCACTGTCAACTATTCCATGCAAATATGTAAAGTATTATGTGAAGCTCTGACCCCGATCTTCCAGACTGAAAAAAATGCAACGATTGCAATTTTGATATTCATTTTTAGAATCCTTTCATCTTTCCCAAACGATCAATGATGGTTTTTCTTCCCTTACGCATAACTGATAAATTTTTCCCGAATAAGGTTCAATGTAAATGTATCTAATCATATCATGCGGTTCAGTAAAAGTTATTGTATTTTCATTAAGCTGGACCTGAGGAATGGTCTCACCTATAGCATTTAGTACTGCAATGTGATATGTTACTGTATTAGAACGGTTTAATGAGTAATCATATGATCGATAGTATATATATATATAACCACCATTATCAATACAAATTAGTCTATCACCCTCAGCTTTTCGCCCATTTTCAACTTGTATTTTATAATTAGTATCTCCAACTTTGAATAAATATAGATTAGAGTTATAAGCCAATTGGGGTCCGATAAATTCTCTTTTAAGGTAATTATTTAGAAATCTTAAAAAATAAGGGGCATCTTTTTCTTCTATAATATTGCATGGTGATCGTTCATGATATTTGGATAGAACATTAGGATATTTATTAGCAAGATATTTATCAACCACATAATCATTACTTTTGGGATTGCAACTATAAAAACGCTTTGTCTTATCTTCTGAATGCCTAATACTAGATAAAATGAATAGCATGCCGTCTTCAGATATAAAGGAATTATAAGCATGAACGGAAAGACCTTCCTGATTTCTGAATGTCTTAATTAGGTTTAATTGCGAATCGTAGATGGTGTTGGTGAGAAATATATTTCCATTACCATCTATTCCCAATGGTTCCCCTCCTCCAGGCACCGCCTTGATAAGCTTACCTTCAGGATTATATAATTTTGCACCAAAGCCGTCACCATTTGCATCATAATCAAAAATATATATGTCTCCGTGCTTGTTGACTAAAAAGCCATCCGGTCCCAGATTTTCTGCCCCACAATCCAATCCATTACAAATACCTCTGTGCAACGAATCAATGCCCTCATTCCAGCTGAACTCCCGGATCACCCGTTTCTTGTATTCAATCATCTTTGGAGGTTTCTTGGCGCTTTCCTGGGCCAAGGTAGGTTCCTGGACAACTGCTTCTCCCTTTTCCATCTCCGCCAGCCGCTCCTCATCTCCCCCTGGTGCCGGCATTGCTTCGCTCACTCTCGGGGGCGGAGCCTCCCTCTTCACCACCTGTTCTTCCGCTCCCACCTCCCGCTTCAATCCCTTCCCCCACAACCACCATCCTCCTCCAGCCAACATCACCAGCGCTACGAGCAACGCTATCACCCAGCTCACCTTGCTCTTGCTGCTTTTCTTTTGCTCATTCATCTTCACTCCCCCCGAGCGGAAGATGGTGCCAGGCACTGACTTAGGTTTTTTCGAGGCAGACCGTCCGATGGAGATCGAGGAGGACGCGGAGCAGGTCTGGCAGGTCGGCCAGGGCCAGGGAGTTGGGCCCGTCACACAGCGCCCGGTCCGGGTCGGGGTGGACTTCCAAAAAAACGCCGTCCACCCCGGCCGCGACCGCGGCCCGGGCGAGCGGGGCGATGAAGCGGCGGTCTCCGCCCGAAGCGTTCCCCTGGCCGGCCGGGAGCTGGACCGAATGGGTGGCGTCAAAGACCACCGGGTATCCGAACCGGCGCATCAGGACCAGGCTGCGCATGTCCACCACCAGGTTGTGGTAGCCGAAGCTGGTGCCGCGCTCGGTGAGGATGATTTGCTTGGCGCCGCCGGCCTCGGCCTTGGCAATAGCCTGGCCCATGTCCTCCGGGGCCAGGAACTGGCCCTTTTTCAGGTTGAGCGCCTTGCCGGTCTTGGCCGCGGCCAGGATCAAGTCGGTCTGCCGGCAAAGGAAGGCCGGGATCTGGATCACGTCCAGCACCTCGGCCGCCGGCTCCACCTGGGCGAGGTCGTGGACGTCAGAGAGCACCGGCACGTCGAATTCCTGCCGCACTTTTTCAAGCACGCGCAGTCCTGCTTCGAGACCGGGCCCGCGGAAGGAGTTGACGCTGGTGCGGTTGGCCTTGTCAAAGCTGGCCTTGTAAATCCAGGGCATCCGGAGCGAAGCGGTGATGCGCTTGAGTTCCTCCGCCGTCTTGAGCGCCAGGGACTCGCTTTCGATCACGCAGGGGCCGGCGATGAGCAAGAGCGGCTGGTCGCCGCCGACCTTGACTCCTCGGATCTTCAATTCTTTGGCCGAAGCAAGCATGGCCTAGCTTTTCGCCCTGGGTTTGGCAGGGGCTTTCCTGCGGGAGGATTTTTTGTAGAGGAGCGCCGCCCGGATGAATTCGCGGAAGAGCGGGTGCGGCGCCCAGGGCCGCGACTTGAACTCGGGGTGAAACTGGCAGCCTAAAAACCACGGGTGCTTCTTGGCATCGAGCTCGATGATCTCGACTAAAAGCCGGTCCGGGGTGGAGCCGGAGAGCTTGAGCCCCCGCTTGCTCAGCCGGTCGCGGTAGGCGTTGTTGAACTCGTAGCGGTGGCGGTGCCGCTCGAAGATGTGGGGCTGGCCGTAGGCCCGGAAGGCCTGGGAGCCCCGCTCCAGACGGCATTCCCAGGCGCCCAGCCGCATGGTCCCGCCCAGGCGCTCGAGGTATTCCTGGTCCTTCATCAGGTGGATCACCGGGTGGGGGGTCTTGGGATCGAACTCGCTGGAGTTGGCGCCCGTAAGCCCGGCCAGGTGGCGGGCGAACTCCACCGTGGCCATCTGCATGCCCAGGCAAATGCCGAAGAAGGGCACCTTGTTGACCCGGGCAAATTCGATGGCCCGGATCTTGCCCTCGGTGCCGCGGCTGCCGAAGCCGCCCGGGACCAGGACGCCGTCGCAGTCCTTGAGCAGGTCCTTGACTACGGTTCCTTTTTCGATTTTCTCCGAGTCAATGTATTCCAGCTCCACCCGGCAGTTGTTGCTTAAGCCCCCGTGGACCAAGGCCTCGTGCAGGCTCTTGTAAGAGTCCTTGAGGTTGGTGTATTTGCCCACCACCGCGATCTTGACCTGGTCGTGGGGCGAGCGGGCCAGGCGCACGATCTTCTCCCACTCGTCCAGCCGCGGCTGGGCCGACCAGATATTGAGCGCGTCCACGATCTGCTGGTCCAGGCCCTCGTCGTGGAGCCGGAGCGGCAGCTCATAGATACTCTCCGCGTCCTGGGCGGCGATGACCCGCTCCTTGCTCACGTTGCAAAAGAGCGCGATCTTGTCCTTCATCCCGTCGCTTAAGGGCCGGTCGCAGCGGCAGAGCAGGATGTCGGGCTGGATCCCGATCTCCTGGAGCGCGTTGACGCTGTGCTGGGTGGGCTTGGTCTTCAACTCCTCCGCCGCGGGCAGGTAAGGCACCAGGGTGAGGTGGATGTAGCAGCAATGCTCCGGCCCGAGCTGGTGGCGAAGCTGGCGGATGGCTTCCAGGAAGGGCAGGCTCTCGATGTCGCCCACGGTCCCGCCGATCTCGATCACCGCGATGTCCACCCCTTCCGCCACCGCCACGATCCGGCGCTTGATCTCGTCGGTGATGTGCGGGATCACCTGCACGGTGGACCCGAGGTAGTCGCCCTTGCGCTCCTGGTTGATCACCGCCTCGTAAACCTGGCCGGTGGTGAAGTTGTTTTTGCGGCCCAGCACCGCCCGGGTGAAGCGCTCGTAATGGCCGAGGTCGAGGTCGGTCTCGGCCCCGTCGTCGGTGACAAAGACTTCCCCGTGCTGGAACGGGCTCATGGTGCCGGGGTCCACGTTGATGTAAGGGTCCAGTTTCTGCAAGGTGACCCGCAGCCCCCGCGCCTCCAGGAGCGCCCCGATGCTCGCCGCGGAAAGTCCCTTGCCCAGGGACGAAACCACTCCGCCGGTGATGAAAATGAACTTGGCCGGCCGGCCGCCCTTGGTTTTTCGACTCATCCCTTTTTATTCCTTTAGGGGCGCGGGTGACCCTGGGGGCGCGGGTGACCCCACCCGCGCCTTTAGCAGCGCTTCCGCTCGCCGCAAATCTTCCGGCGAGTCCACCCCGATCGAATCATGGGGCGTGGTCACCACTTTGATCTTGAAGCCCCAGGCCAATGCCCGCAACTGTTCCAGTTTTTCGGCGTCCTCCATGGCCGGCCGCGGCAGCCGGGCAAAGGCCTGGAGAAAATCGGTCCGATAGACATAAAGTCCCAGGTGCTTGTAAGGCGGGGGTTGGAGCTCGGCCGGCCGCTTCCCGCTTTCCTTCCAGGCCTGCACTAAATTCTCCCGGCCGCGGTAATAGGGCAGGGGCGACCGGGAAAAGTAGCAGGCAAAGTCCTGGTCATCGCAGACCACCTTGACCACGTTCGGGTCCAGGTAGTTCTGGGCTTCCGTAATTTCCACCTTGGCGCTGCCCATAGAGAGCTCTTCGTTTTCCAGGAAGGGGACCACGGCCCGGTCAATCGTCTCCGGGTGCATCAGCGGCTCATCGCCCTGGAGGTTGACGATCAACTCCGCGGTGCTCTTGGCCGCGGCTTCCGCCACCCGGTCGGTGCCGCTCTGGTGCTCGGTGGAGGTCAGGATCGCACAGCCGCCGAACGCCTCCACCGCCCGGAGCACCCGCTCGTCGTCCGTGGCTACCACGACCTCATCCACCCGGGAGGCGCGCCGGGCCTGCTCCCAGGTCCACTGGATCATGGGTTTGCCCAGGAGGGGGGCCAGGACTTTGGCGGGAAAGCGCTCCGAGCCGTAACGCGCAGGAATGATGGCCATGACTTTCATTGAAATCGCGCTCAAGTATAGCAGAGGTTGCCCTCGTGTCAAACTCAGGTTCAGGCAAGAGACCCGGTTCCCGGGCTTGCTCTCGCCGGCTTTGGCCCGGCCCGGCCGATAGTTGACAGCGGCATGGCCGGGTGGAAAAATTGAGCCAAGAAGGAAGATACCAAACCTTGTATCCAGGTTGCCAAATGAGGAACGATTGAAATGGAAGAGCTGATCCAGCGGGCGGCCCGGGACCTGGTCCG
Source organism: Deltaproteobacteria bacterium RBG_13_61_14 (assembly GCA_001797815.1). GTDB lineage: Bacteria > RBG-13-61-14 > RBG-13-61-14 > RBG-13-61-14 > RBG-13-61-14 > RBG-13-61-14. The sequence continues at coordinate 103,718 of MGQK01000053.1, forward strand.
TTCCCGGCATGCGCTGGCCCTGACCGGGGCCGGGATTTCCACCGAATCCGGGATCCCGGACTTTCGCGGCCCCGGCGGCATCTGGACCAAGAACCCGGAAGCGGAGAAAAAGGCTTATCAAGCCTATGCCCGGTTCCAGGCCGATCCCAAGCAATACTGGGAAGAGCGGTTGAGCCAGCCTTCCCTGCTGGGGAGCCTGGAAAGCCTGAAGCCCAATCCCGGCCATTTGGCCCTGGCCGAGCTGGAGAAGATGAACATCCTGAAATGCACCATCACCCAGAATATAGACAACCTCCACCGCCAGGCCGGCAGCCAAAACCTGCTCGAATATCACGGCAATGCCTTTCGGCTGAGGTGCAGCTCCTGCCACTCCCGGTATGACCCGGGCGAGTATGACTTGAAGCGGCTGAGGCAGGAAGGCAAGCTGCCGCCGGCCTGCAAGGAGTGCGGAGCCCCGGTCAAGTCGGACGTGGTCCATTTCGGCGAAGGGATCCCCGCGGACGTGGCCGAGCAGAGCCTGGAGCAAGCGAGCCTTTGCGACCTGATGCTGATCTGCGGCACCTCCGCGGTCGTTTACCCGTTTGCCCTGTTGCCCCGGGTGGCGCGGGAGCGGCAGGATGCCCGCCGGCATAGAGCGGTGACCATTATCGAGGTCAACGCCGAGCCCACGCCTTTGACTTTTGAGAACATCTCCGACTATCTCCTCCAGGGCAAGACCGGAGAAATCCTGCCCCGGATTTTGGAAGAAGTGAAAAAGCTGCGGAGAGAGTGACCAGTGCACAGTGAAAAAAGGCTAAGGTTTGGCCCCAATCTGAAATCCAAAATCCAAAATCTAAAATTGATTGCGCTTTTGCGTTGGCGCAAGAAATCCCTTAAACTGGGCGCTCCATGTTGACCGTCAATTACCAGATCCTGGACGTCCGGCCCGGGCATCGGGTGCTCGACGCCGGGTGCGGGGCCGGCCGCCACTGCTTCGAAGCTTTCCGCCGGGGCTCCTTGATCTGCGGCATGGACTATGCCCGGCCGGAGGTGGAGAAGGTGATGTATTCGTTCGTGGCCGCCTCGGAAGAAGACCGGCGCCAGGGCGGGCAATGGGCGGTGCTCCGGGGCGACGTGCTCAGCCTGCCCTTTGCCGATAACCTTTTCGACCGGATCATCTGCGCCGAGGTGCTGGAGCACTTGCATGAGGACCTCCGGGCCATCGCCGAGCTCAAGCGGGTGCTCAAACCCGGCGGCCGGCTCGCGGTCACCGTGCCCACTTTCTTCACCGAGGCCGCCTACGGATTCCTCTCCCCCCTCTACTTCACCAACCCCGGCGGCCACGTGCGCAAGTTCATGCCCGACGAACTCGCGGCCAGGCTCCGCCATCTCGGCCTCAAGCTTTACGCCGTGGGCCACGCCCACGCCTTCCACTCCCCCTACTGGCTGCTGCGCTGCGCTTTCGGCCTGCCCAACGAGAACCACCCGGTGCCGGCCACCTACCGCAAGTTCCTGGTCAAGACCATCCTCTCCCCCACCCTCTCCCGCGTAGAAAAATTTCTGGATTGGGTTTTTCCCAAGAGCTTGATCATTTATGCGCAGAAGCCCTGAAGAAGTTCGCGGTTCACGGTTCACGGTTGATGATTCTAGACTTGCCTGCCATTCAATTGTGAAATGTTGATAGCAAATTTCTGACCTCGATCCCTTCAAGCGTCCAACCCAAATCGCCAAGCGGCCTGGCTTACTTTTTTTCCAAGGCTCTTGACAACCCGGCGGCTTGACTCTACCTTCCCTTTTGCCGGGTGAAACGGAGGCGGGCTTGGCGGGAGAGCAACTTGGTGAAACGAGCCTGCGGCCGGTCAAGAGATAACCCGTTGGACTTATCGCCAGGATGAGAGGGGGTGGAAATTGCATTCCTGGGTTTAGCTGGCTTTACCGATTTGCGCCGTGGCCGGCCGGCCAGCCGAAGGGCAGAGCCAAGGGGTGAGAAAGGGTGAGTAGGACATAGTACGAACCCAGCAAAGGCGGGAACACTCTAATTCCCGCTGAACTAGGACCAAAGGAGGAAACGATGAGAGAGGTAACATCAAGGCGCGGCTGGGCGTTGGCGGTCATCCTTGTCGCCATGCTCACGATCTTAGGGACGCTTTATGCCAAGGAGACAAGCAAGAACCGATCGAGCTATGCCCCCGTCAATATTACGGAGGAATTCACAACAACCATGGCTCGAATGAAAGCGGCGAAGCCGGGGGTAATGAAGCGGCAGATGGATTTGCTTAATGAGCGTTACGACCTGAGCAACCGTCCGGCCAAGGGCGTCACCATGTCCAGGGGCAAGCCGGTCCAGGAAGGCGTGCGGGTCAAGCTTCCCAAAGGCATGACCTGGGAGAAGCTGGCGGCCATGAGCCCCGAAGAGATCCGCGAGAAGGATCTCTTTCCCGCGGGTCTCTTTCCCCTTCCCCACCCCAACCACCCGGAAGGCGGCATGGTCTTCCCGAAATTTCACATTGACGCGAT
>MGQK01000053.1:106255-108323 GCA_001797815.1 Deltaproteobacteria bacterium RBG_13_61_14
TTTTGATCTGCCCGACCACTTGTTGCCCGAGTTCCCGGCGCCGATCTTCCTGACGACCCGGACCGACCTCGGCGATGTCTCGCAGGGAAAACTGGTAACGATCGACAACTACTACGAGTTATTCAATGGGATCCTGAACCCCAAGCAGCTGGAAGGCCTGAGGCTGCTGGTGACGCCCTTTCCGCAGCAACAGTTCAACCCGACCGAAGACCGTCGTTCCGAACGGCCCAGTCGAGGGGTTACCTGTTTTGACTGCCATGCCAACGGCCATACCAATGCCACCACTCACCTGGTGGGAGATATTCGCCCCCAGGAGTTCAGGCATCGGCTGGACACTCCCCCGCTGCGCGGGGTGAACATTCAGCGCTTATTTGGATCCCAACGGGCGCTGAAGAGTGTGGAAGACTTCACCGAGTTTGAGCAGCGGGCCGCTTATTTCGATGGTGATCCGGTCATTGCCACCAAGAAAGGCATTAACATTCTGGACCGGGGGCACCAGGTGCATTCGATGGCGGAGTTCATGGCGCTCTTGGATTTTCCGCCGGCTCCCAAGCTCGGGATTGACGGCCAATTGGATCCCAGAAAAGCCGCGGAATCCGAGATGCGGGGAGAAAACCTCTTTTTCGGAAAGGCCGCTTGCGGCAGTTGCCATCCCGCGCCCTATTACACGGACAACACCATGCACAACTTGAAGGTGGAACGCTTCTACAAGCCGCGGATGATCAACGGCCGAATGGCTTCGGCCGACGGTCCGATCAAGACCTTTCCCTTGCGCGGCATCAAGGATTCACCGACCTATCTCCACGATGGCCGGCTGCTGACCCTGGAAGATACGGTCGAGTTTTTCAATCTGGTTCTGGAACTGAAGCTCACCGAGCCGGAAAAGACGGACCTGGTGGCATTTATGCGGCAGCTTTAACGGAGGTTGAGGAACGCCCGAAATCAAAACCGGGCATCTAATCCATTACTCAAGCAGACCGCCGCGCCAGTTGAACGGCTAAAGGAAGGGTCCGTCCACTCTCGGAGGCTCTCTGTCTTTTCTGGCGGGCTCGACCCTGGCGTGGCGGCTGCTTGACTTTTTCGCCAGGCCAAAGCCTTCCGCACTAAGCTCTCAACCCGAGACCCCTGCATTCCATCAAATATATCTTGAACCTTTCCCGCAACTTGATTTGCCGGGCGGATCGTTTTACAATGCAGCCTCCAAGGAGTTCCGCATGAAGAAGCTGATCATCGGCCTGCCCAAGGGCAGCTTACAGGAGAGCACGGTCGCGCTGTTCAAGAAGGCGGGCTGGAACATCTACATCGGCTCGCGGGAGCTGACCCCGCGGATAGACGACCCCGAGCTTTCCGGGCTTCTGATCCGGGCGCAGGAGATGGCGGGCTACGTGGCCGAAGGCGTGTTGGATTGCGGGTTGACCGGCCGGGACTGGGTGATCGAGCAAGGGGCCAAGGTCAAGGAGGTGTGCGCGCTCACTTACTCCAAGGTGGGCTTCAGCAAGGTGCGCTGGGTCCTGGCCGTGCCCCAGGACTCGCCGATCCGCTCGCCCCGGGGCCTGCGGGGCAAGTGCGTGGCCACCGAGGCGGTAAACCTCACCCGGGCCTATCTGAAAAAACACCAGGTCAAGGCGACGGTCGAGTTTTCCTGGGGCGCGACCGAGGCCAAGCCGCCGCTTTTGGCGGACGCGATCGTGGAGGTGACCGAGACCGGGAGCTCGCTCGCGGCCAACAACTTGCGGATCGTGGACACGGTGATGTGGTCGGAGACGGTGCTGATCGCCAACCTCAAGTCCTGGCGGGACCCCTGGAAGCGGGCCAAGCTCGAGACCCTGGCGCTCCTGCTCCAGGGCGCGCTCGAGGCCGGGGCCAAAGTGGGCCTGAAGATGAACGTGCCCAAGCCGAGCCTGGCCCGGGTGATGAGGAAACTCCCGGCCCTGCACACGCCGACCGTATCCAGCCTCTCCGACCCGGGGTGGTTCAGCCTGGAGGTGGTGATTGACGAGAAGGTGGTGCGCGACCTGGTGCCGGAGCTGAAGCGCGCCGGCGCCTCCGGGATCATCGAGTATCCGCT
>MGQK01000053.1:108476-109516 GCA_001797815.1 Deltaproteobacteria bacterium RBG_13_61_14
CAAATGATCAAGGTCGGCGCGCGAACGGCGCCCACCTGTTTTTCCAGGTTGGTGCGCTCGATGCTGCGGGCGCTGCGGAGCGCGGCCTTGACGTGCCATTCGAAATCGCGGGTCTTGAGCAAGCCGGCATAATAATGGGCGTAGCTGTCCGTCAGGGCGACCACGTTGGGGTTCTTCAGGTCCGCGGCCAGGTGGATCCGTTGCTTGCGCTCGGGGTTGAAGATGGTCTGATGCAGGGTCTCGTAAATCTCGGCGACGGATTTGCCTTGGCTCCGGCGCTGGGCCCGGTGCACGATCCAGTCCGCCATCTTGTCGGTGTGGCCCAGGACCAGCCGGACGAAAAACGGGGGGTGCATCAGCCCGGCCGAGTCCACCAGGACCAGCTTGTCCACCCGCTCCGGATAGTGGAGCGCGAAATAGGCCGCGACCTGGCCGCCCATGCTGTTGCCGACCAGGGTGGCCTGGGCCAGGCCTTTCTGGTCCATCAGGCCCTTGACCACCCGGGCGAACAGGGCGATGGTGTAGTCCCGGTCGTCCTTCTGCGAGTCGCCGAACCCGGGCAGGTCCAGGGCCAGCACCCGGTAGCGGTCGGCGAACGCGGGCACGTTGTCTTGCCAGGAATCCAGCCGGCCGAGAAGACCGTGGATGAAGATCAGCGCCGGCGCTTCGGGCGGGCCGGTCTCCACGTAGGCGACGCGGATGCCGTCAATCTCGGCGTATTGGGTGGTCAGGAAATAAACCGATGGGGTGAAGGGCTGATAATCATAGTCCTTCATCGGGCCCGGGCAGGCGCTCTGAGCCAGCAGCAACCCGAACACCACCAGCCCCTGCATCTTTCTGGCTAGCATGGCTTGTCTCCTCCTTCTGGTCGGTCTCTTCACCTAAGATTATAATCCCTTCGTTCCCGCTCGGCCGGATGATCCGCCCCGGCGGAACGACCAAGAACTCCGATTCTTCCCAGGGCCCGTTCAAAAACGAGGTGAGCAGCCGGGGGTCGCCCGAAAGCACCTCCAGCTCCCAGCCCAGCTCTTCCACGCACC
>MGQK01000053.1:109596-118408 GCA_001797815.1 Deltaproteobacteria bacterium RBG_13_61_14
CCCTCCAGCTTCTCCATCAGGTAGCCGGCGTTGTCCTCCCCGAACCGCTCCCGATAATAGGCATAGCTCTGCTCCAGCCGCTTCGCGCTCGGCTGGGTCCCGGTCTCGATCCAGCCCGGGCTGAACCAGTAGGTGGCCGGATGCCGGGTGAAATAGGTCTGATAGCGCTCCTTGGACCCGAGCAAAAAGGTGATGCAGTCGTGAGCCCGGGCAATGATCCAGGGGGTCTTTTGGGTCTTGACCCCGCAGGTGCCCAGGCAGCAAAGCCCGTAACCGACCAGGATCCGATCAAACCCCTCTGCTTCCGCCTGGTCCAGGGCCGTCTGCAACTCGCGGCGCAGCCGGGCCGGGTCCAGGTGAAGGCCCTGGGGCAAAAAGCGGAAGTGAATATCGTGAGGGGAATCCGCGGCGAAGCGGCAGAGCTCCCGCCACAGCACCCGGCAGGCAATCAAGCACAGCTTCACCCGCTACAGCCTCCCCACTTCCCGGATGAACAGGTCCATCTGCCGCCGGCGGATGCTCTCCGGAAACTCGATCGGATACTGCCCGCTGAAGCAGGCGTCGCAATACCCGAGTCCCGAAGGCTCCACCGCCTGCCACAAGCCGGCCAGGGAAAGGTAGCCGAGCGAGTCGGCGCCGATGAACTCCCGGATCTTCTCGACCTGGCCGTCGCGGGTGTTGTAGATCAGCTCTTCGCGGGTCGGGGTGTCAATGCCGTAGAAGCAGGAGCCGGCAATGGGCGGCGAGCTGATCCGCATGTGCACCTCCCGGGCCCCGCCCTGCTCCCGGAGCATGCTCACGATCTTGCGGGAGGTGGTGCCGCGCACGATCGAGTCGTCCACCACCACCACCCTTTTGCCCTGCAAGACCTCGCGCACCGCGTTGAGCTTGACCTTCACCCCGAAATGCCGGATGGATTGGCTCGGCTCGATAAAGGTCCGGCCCACGTAATGGTTGCGGATCAACCCTTCCTCAAAGGTCAGGCCCGAAGCCCGGGCAAAGCCCATGGCCGCGGGCCGGCCCGAATCAGGCACCCCGATCACGATGTCCGCTCTCGCCGGCTGCTCCTTGGCCAGTTGCTCGCCCAGGCGGATCCGGGTCTGATAAACATTGCGGCCGAAGACCGTGGAGTCGGGCCGGGCAAAGTAAATGTGCTCGAAAATGCAGGCCTTGGCCGGCCGGGGCGCGAACGGCTTGAACGACTCGATCCCGTGGGCGTCCACCACGATCACCTCGCCCGGCTCGATCTCCCGCTCGTAGTGCGCGCCGATCAGGTCAAGGGCGCAGGTTTCCGAGGCGATCACCACCGTCTCGCCCAGCCGGCCCAGCACCAGGGGCCGGATCCCGTTTGGGTCGCGGGCCGCGGCGAGCTGGCTTTCAGTGAGGAAGACCAGGCAATAGGAGCCTTGGATCTGGTCCAGGGCCGTGGTGATCTTGTCAATCAGCCGGCCGGAGCGCGCCGAGGCCATCAGGTGCACGATCACCTCGGTGTCCATGGTGGTCTGGAAAATGGCCCCGTGCTCTTCCAGCTCTTCCCGCAGCTCCCGGGCATTGACCAGGTTGCCGTTGTGAGCCACCGCCAGCCGGCCTCGGCTGGAATCCATGGCAAAGGGCTGGGCGTTCTTGAGGAGTGAGGCGCCGGTGGTGGAGTAGCGGACGTGGCCGATGGCCATGTGCCCGGGCAGTTGCAGCAGGATCTCGTGCTTGAAAATGTCCTGGACCAGGCCCATGGCCCGGTGCGAGCTCATGAACCTCCCGTTGGAAGAGACGATGCCGCCCGATTCCTGGCCCCGGTGCTGCAGCGCATACAGGGCCAGGTAAGCCAGCTTGGCCGCCTCCGGGTGGCCGTAAATCCCCACGACCCCGCACTCTTCTCTCCACTCATCCACCGCGCTCAAACTCCTGGAAGGATTCCTGAGAAACTCCCTCCTTTAGTATAGCCCATTCCACCACTTTTCCAACTTAAAAACAAGCCTCCGCCCACTTCGAAAAGCGGGCGGGAAGGGTGAAGGATGAAGATAACCTTGAACCTGAACTTGAACGGATAAGATTTCACGCCAAGGCGCAAAGCCGCCAAGATAATTTTTCACCACAGAGACACCCCTCGGCCTGAGCTCCATTCGGCCCGAGCTCATGGCCGAGGGCGGGCCGAAGGCAGAGAGCACAGGGGAGGAAGGGAAAAACTAACCATTAAGGAACCAAGGCTCCAAAAGGGGGAGAGAAAGAAATTATCCACGAAAAGACACGAAGGGACACGAATAAGCACGGTCCACTCTCTTAAAAAACTGCAACATTTCTCCATATAATAAGGGAAGTAAATGAACTGGGCAAAGACAAAATCAAGGGCCGTCCTCATTGATATAACCTATTGTATTTACATAATTTTTCTGTGTGCTGCCCTTGGCCGTGTGCGCCAGGGACCGCAGCTTAAAAAGGACAAAAAATCGCGTTTTCGGGCCAATGTTTCCATTTCTGTAAAGCCCCGCTTCACATTTTCTTCCTTTTCTTCCAATTCCCCTCAACTCCTCAGTCTTTTCCGAGAGTTATCTCCCCGACATACAACATACGGCATACGACATACCCTCTTCCAACTTCCCCCCATTTTGCACGCCAACCACCCCATCCTGCACGGCAACCACCCCATCCTGCTCAGCAACCACCCCATCCAACGCGGCAACCACCCCAGGGTTCCGGCCTGGGGACCTCTACTCCAAGCACTGTGCACTGCTTCAGAGGTGTCAAGGTCTCAGGGGAATCCGTTGACGGTTGGCGGCTTGCAGTTGGCGTAAGGTAGGGGCGCGATTCATCGCGCCCAGGATGCGCCGGCCAGCTCGCCCACGCATAACTAAAATGTAGCCGCGACCGTTCGGCTGCATTCGACAAGCTCAGGCCCCGAGATTGCCGAGGGGAGCTCACGGCCGAAGCCGCCCCGGTCGCGGAGCCAAGAAAAGAAAAACGATCCACAGATTCCGCAGATTTCACAGATTTTCTTGTTCTGAAGCCTAAAGCCCAAAGCCTAATGCCTAATGCCTCCTCCGGTCCTTGACAACCCTACTCCATCATGCAATAATCTCCGGCCATGGAAGGCCGGATCAAACCCGAAGCCAAAAGCGAGCTGAACATTACAATGAGTATGGTGTCCCCAAATTTCCCGCACTCCTCAAGGCAAGAAGATGCAAGGAATCAATTTTCAGAGAACCTACCGGCTGGATCAGGCCTACAATCAAGTTAAACACCAAGCCGCAAAATTTTTGAAGGATTATCTCCACGATCCGGGCCTGTTCATTTTTGATGATCTCAGCACAAGCGTTACCTTTACCTCAGAGCGTCTGATCCCCCTTCGCGCCAGCGGCCGGCCTTGCGTGATGCTGATCTTCTCCAATCCCCATCCCCATTCGATTCGGCAAGGCATGTTCCTGTCCCCCAACCGCCGCAACCTGCCCAATTCATTTTGGCAAACAATGTCAGAAGCGGGGTGGTTCAATATTTACGCAAGCAATTTGGCCCCGGCACAACTTCGAGACATTTTTCTTCGAGTCGAATACGACAGCCCCTTCGAGCTGATTTTTTATTGCTATTATGCTTTCCCCTCTGATTTTCCCGAAGACCTTCCCAAGATTTTTAGCCAGGAGTTTTTTCGGAATGTTATTGAGCTGGCCGCAAAAAAGGAATTTCTCAAAACCTTGACCCGAGAAAAAGTCCGGGCGGTAGTCACCTTTAACAAAGGGGTATTCAACCGCATCGCAAAAAAGAAAATAACTCGCTATCTCAAAATTCTGAACGACCGCGGTTGCATTCGAAGCGAAATTGCAGAATTACAAGGGATGGTCCCTATCCATTTAACTTATCCCACCGGATGGCGCTACCACCGCAATGCCCGTGCTCTCAAACAAGATAATCTCAAACAGATCAAGCAGATGATTCTCGATAACCTCACTTAATCCGACAGCTTGAATTCGTGAATTCGGGGGACACCATCCTTAATTCAGTTGATTAGGCATTAAACGGGAAATAAAAAGGATGACAGGCAGGAATGCCGTTTAAGAAGGTTGACGGTTGGCAGTTGACGGTTGGCGGAAAGCAGTGGAAAGTGATTCAAATGGTTGACAGGCAAGAATGCCTGTCCCCCTTCCAGATTTAGAAGTTTGAGCTTTTCTGAAAATCTGTGAAAAGGGGTTTCACGCCAAGTCGCAAAGGAGCAAAGGAAAAGAGGAAATTGTTCCAAGTTCAGCTTGAAGAGGTTTTCCCCACCTGCGACCTACGACCTACGACCTACGAAGATTCCGTTCACGTTCACGTTCACGTTCAAGGGTAATAAATTTCTTCCCCTGCCTACTGCCTACTATCTACTGCCTACTGTTTTCAGATGCCTTTCCACCATCTCGATCCGATCATTGCCCCAGAACATCTCATCGCCCACGAAAAGGAATTCCCTTACTCATACTTGGAGGCGTAGAGTTCCAGGACCCGGCGGATCATTTTTTGGTAGGGGGTTTTGTGTTTTTTCGCCTGTTTTTTGAAGAAGGCCACGCTGGTTTTGCTCAGGTTGAGGGTGACTTTGACGGCGTCGGGTTTGAGGACGAGTTGTTCCGGCGGAGGCAGGAAATCCCGGACCACTTCCATGGCCAGGGGCTTATCGGTGTAGCGAATTTTCTTTTTCATAAACTTCCCTTCCTTTCCGCCAATAGCCGGCGCCGATAATCCGGATCACATCTTCACGATAAGTGAAGCGGACCGTAAGAATCCCGCCCTCGACTTCGCCCAGGCAGTAATAGCGAGGCTCAGCTCCGCTGTGCTTCAGGTCCCGCGCGATCACACGCCGCGGGTCCAAAAAGGCCATTTGGGCCAGGGCGAAGGCAACGCCGTGCTTGCGCCGATTGGCGGCGTCTTTTTTCTCGTCCCATTCAAAGCGAACGCCCATCCTTCTGCCCGGGCGCTGATATTATCCATATAATTAACCATACAACTATCGGGCGCTAATGTCAAGCCTTTCGGCCCTGAAGAAATCTTTCCACCATCTCGATCCGATCATTGCCCCAGAACATTTCCTCGCCGACGAAGAAGGTCGGCGCGCCGAAAGCGCCGCGGCGGACCGCCTCTTCGGTATTGGCCCGGAGCTTGTCCTTGATGGCCTGGTCTTCGATCCGGGCCGCGATCTTGGCGCCGGGCAGACCCAGGCTGTCGGCTATTTTTTGGAGGACGGTTGTCTGGCTCAGGTCCTGGCCTTCGGTCCAATAGGCCTGGAAGAGCGCGGCCGAGAGTTGGAGGAACTGGCCCAGCTCTTCCGCAGCCAGGGCCGCGCGGAGCGCCGGGACCGAGCGGAGCGGAAAGAGGCTCGGCCACTGGAACGGCACCTGATAAAATTCGGCCCAGCGTTTGAGGTCGGTAATCATGTATTTGGCTTTGGCCGGGATGGAGGCGGTCATGGCGTTGCCGGCCTCTTTGAAGACATGGCCCAGGGCAAATGGCCGCCAGATCACCGGCGCCCCGGTCCGCTTTTCCAGGCCCTCCATCCGGGTGCTGGCCAGGTAGGAGTAGGGACTGGCGAAATCGTAGAAGAATTCGATTTGCTTCATGGATCGTTTCCTTTCATTCCGCGACTGAAGGGCGGCTTCGGCCGAGAGCTCCCCTCGGCAATCTCGGGGCATGAGCTTGTCGAATGCAGCCGAACGGTCGCGGCTACATCTCTTTTCCTTACATACGACATACTTTTCCTTCAGGCTTTCAGCCGCTCCACCGAGATCACGCCTTCGATTTTTTCCAGCTTCTTGATCATCCGGCGGAGCTGCCCGGCGCTCTTCACCTCCACCTCAAAGGTGTTGACGGCCTTCTGGTCGTCGGTGGTGCGCACCAGGGCGCGGGAGATGTTGCCGTGGGCTTCGGAGATGGCGCCGCCCATCTGGGCCAGCAGTCCGGGCCGGTCGGCGCAGAGCACCTCGATGGTGACGGTGCGGATGCCTTTGACCCGCTCGCCCCAGTGCACCGGCAGCAGCCGGTCCGGGTCGGCTTCGCGCGCGCGGGCGCATTGGGGCCGGTGGACCTCCACCCCCTGGCCCTCCTTGGTAAAGGCCACGATCTCGTCGCCGGGGAGGGGCGAGCAGCAGGCGCCGAACTCGATCAGCGGATCATCGAAGCCCTGCAGGACCAGTCCGCCCTCCGGGAGGGTCGGCTCGGCCGGGGCCTGGGCCGGGGCTTTGCGTTTGGCCGAGGGAGGGCCGGCCAGGCGCTGTCTTCGGAGCCGATCGTGGGGGACCATGCGGGCCAGGACCTTGCGGTGGGGGAACTTGCCGTAGCCGATGGCCTGGAGGAGTTTTTGATGATCGGTGAACTTGAACTGCTTGGCCACCCGGCCGAGCACCCCGCTCTTGATCGCCCGGTCCAGGTGGATGTTGTAGCGGAGCAAGTCCGCCTCCAGGATCTGCCGGCCCAACTCCTCGCTGCTCCCGACCTCGCGCCCGTGCAGCCAGTGCTGGATCTTGTTGCGGGCCTGGGCGGTCTTGGCCAGGTCGAGCCAGGCCTTGACCGGGTGGGCGTCGCGGCTGGTGATGATCTCCACCGTCTCCCCGCTCTGCAGGTTGTAGTTGAGCGGGACGATGCGGCCGTTGACCCGGGCGCCGGCGCATTGGCAGCCGATGGCGCTGTGGATGCTGAAGGCGAAATCAATGGGGGTCGCGCCCTTGGGCAGCTCGCGCAGGTCGCCTTTGGGGGTGAAGACAAAGACCTCGTCCGGGAACAGGTCGGACTTGACCGACTCCAGGAACTGGTGGGGATCGTGCAACTCCTTTTGCAGCTCGACCAGGCGCTTGACAAAGCCCAGCGTCTTGTCGTCCGCCTCCGGCGCCAGGGCCCCGCCCTCCTTGTAGCGCCAGTGCGCGGCGATGCCGAATTCCGCCACTAGGTGCATCTCCTGGGTCCGGATCTGGATCTCCACCCGCTGGCCGCCGGGACCGATCACGGTGGTGTGCAGCGACTGATACATGTTCGGCTTGGGAAGCGCGATGTAGTCCTTGATCCGGCCCGGCACCGGCGCCCAGAAGGAGTGGATCACGTAGAGCGCCTCGTAACACTCCCGGATGGTCTGGCAGAGGATGCGGAACGCCACCAGGTCGTGAACCTGGTCCAGCGAGAGCTTATGGGTCTCCATCTTGTGGTAGATGCTGTAAAAGGGCTTGTGCCGGCCTTCCACCTGGGCCTCGATCCCGGCCGCGGCCAGCTTTTGGCCAAGGACCGACTGGACCTCCTCGATCCCGGCCTGCTGGGCCCGGTGGATCTGGGCCACCTGCTTGACCAGCCGGAAATAGAGGTCGGGCTTGAGAATGCGGAAGCTCAAGTCCTCCAAATCGGACTTGATCCAGTAGATCCCCAGCCGCGACGCCAGGGGCGCGTAAATTTCCAGGGTCTCTTCCGCCATCCGGAACCGGCGCGCTTCCGGCAAATAGTCAATGGTCCGCATGTTGTGGAGCCGGTCGGCCAGCTTGATCAGGATCACCCGAAGGTCCTCGGCCATGGCCAGGATCATCTTCCGGAAATTCTCCGCCTGTGCCTGGGGCCGGGAGGCCCGCGAGATCATGCTGATCTTGGTCACCCCGTCCACCAGGCCGGCGATCTCCTTGCCGAACTCCCGGTGGAGCTCCTCCAGGGTGGTGGAGGAGTCTTCCAGGGTATCGTGGAGCAGGCCCGCGCAAATCCCGGGCGCATTCAGCCGGAGTTCGGTCAGGATCCCGGCTACTTCCAGGGGATGGGAGAGGTAAGGCAGCCCGGAGGCCCGCAACTGCCCCTTGTGCAGGGTGGCGCTCCAGACGTAGGCCTTGTTCACCAGGTCGGCATCGGCCTGCGGGTCGTAAATAAGCAAGCGCTCGATGATCTCGTGGATCCGGATCACCGCCATGGCTTAACCCCGGCGATCAGAAGCGCGCGCCCCCGCCACGGGGGCCGGGATCACCCTTCGTCCTCGACCGGGGTCACCGGCACCAGCTTGGGCGCTTTTTTGGAAGGCTTTTTCGGCGGCGGCTGGATGGCGATCACCCTGCCCGCGGCCAGCTCGCGCAGCGAGGTGATGATATCCTTGTTATCGGAAGACACCATCCGGTTGGAACCGGCCAAGAGCTGCTTGGTGCGTTTCACCGCCAGCATCACCAAGGCAAACCGGTTGGGGACTTTTTCCAGACAATCTTCAATCGTAATCCTGGCCATGCTCTGCTTACTCCTTCTCCGCAAAGGTTTTAAAAATCCGCTCCACCGCCTCGCGCCGCGGCTCGCGCCGGCAAGCCTCGGCCGTGATCACGGCCCAGAGCTCCTCCACCGCGCGCGCAAAGCTGTCATTAATCACCAGGTAGTCGTACATGCCCCATTCCTGCACTTCGGAGCGGGCCGTCTCCAGTCTCTTCGCCACCTCCTCGGCCGATTCGGTGCCCCGGCCCAAAAGCCTCTCCTGGAGCGCCTGCCAGGAAGGCGGCAACACAAAGATAAAGCGTCCGCGCGGGTATTTCTCCCGCAACTGCCGGGCGCCCTGGCAGTCAATCTCCAGGAGCAGGTCAATCCCCTCGGCCTCGGCTTCTTCCAAATAGCGCTGCGAGGTGCCATACTTGCGGCCATGCACCCGGGCCCATTCCGCAAACTCGCCGGCACGGACCATCCGGTCAAACTCGGCTTCGGAGACGAAGAAATAATCCTTGCCGTGGACCTCTCCGCTCCGGGGCGGCCGGGTGGTATAAGAGCAAGACCAGCGCAAAGGTCGAGCGCCATCCGCTTGAACCCGGCGGAGAACCTCCTGACAGAGGCTGGTTTTGCCGGCCCCTGAAGGCGCGGAAAC
>MGQK01000053.1:118421-132528 GCA_001797815.1 Deltaproteobacteria bacterium RBG_13_61_14
CCTCTCGATTCCATCAGGTTTTTTTTCGTATATCGTATATCGTATTCAGGATTCCGTATTCCGCAGACGGGAATTTAAATGAGCCGCCCTCTCTCCTGATCCTCTTATACGATATACGGCATACGATATACGAAATACCTTATTGTGCCTACTCCAGATTCTGCACCTGCTCCCGCATCCGTTCCAACTCCGCCTTGATTTCCACCACCACCTGGGACAACTCCGCGTCCTGGACCTTGGCGCCCACGGTGTTGGCCTCCCGGTGCATCTCCTGGAGCAGGAAATCCAGGCGCCGTCCCACCGGCTCCCGGTCGGCCAGGATCTCCCCGAACTTGGCCGCGTGGGTCCGGAGCCGCACCAGCTCCTCGCTCACGTCCGAGCGCTCGGCCACCAGCACCACTTCCTGCGCCAGCCGGATCGGGTCCGCCTCCACGGCCAGGTCTTTCAGCCTCCGCATGAGCCGCTCGCGAAAGGCTTCCACTCCCCGCCGGGCATGAGCCTCCACATACCCGACCCGCTCCTTAAGCAGCTTCAGCCGCTCGGCCAGATCCCGGGCCAGGGCTTCGCCTTCCGCGGCCCGGCTGGACGAGAGCGCGGCCAGGCAAAGGCTAAAAATCTCTCTTGCCGCTTCCCAGGCCGCGGCCGAGAAGGACTCCATCTCCAAGTTCATAATAACATCTTTTTGTTGGAGGAGCAACGCCAGGTCCGGCTGGCCGGAAAGCCCAAGCTCCGCCTGCATCTGCCGCATCAGGGTCAGGTAGCCCTGGGCCAGGCTCCGGTTCCAGGAAAGCTCAGCCGGAGCAGTCGCCGGACCCAGGGTTACCGTCAGCTCCACCCGTCCCCGGTTAAGGCGGCTCTTGATCAAACCTTGGACCTCGGATTCCAGCGCCTGCATCTCGGCCGGCAGAAAAAGCCGCACGTCCAGGAACCGGTGGTTCACCGACCGGGCCTCCACCACGAGCTTCCGGCCGAGCATCTCGCCCTCCGCCCGGCCAAAACCCGTCATGCTCTGTGCCATATCATCTCCTGTCGTAACTCATCTTAAGGTGTCAAGGTGTCATGGTGTCATGGTGTCATGGTGTCATGGTGTCAGGATGTCAAGGTGGGGGACAGACATTCCGCCTTCGCGGAGGACGAAGCGCTTCGGCGCAGTCTCTCTTGTCTGTCATCCTTTAACCGCTGTCAAGCCTTATATCTTATATTAGCCTCTGACCCCAAACTTTCCGGTCAAGAACTCTTCACTCCAAGTATTTTTCGAAACTCATCTTCTATGAGCCTTTTAATTTCTGGAACTTTTTCTTGATATGCTTTTAAAGAGATTATCCACTCATTGATCGCCCTGTGTTCCCCACCTGTTTCCTTTTCTTCTTGTAGGGCGAGAATAAACTTTATTGTAGGATCAAAAATTCCTTCAATAACATCACCTATTTTTCCACATAATGCTTCATCAAAGTATAATCTATTTAAATTAAAGTAACGATCCATTTCCCTTATCTGTTTATATGTCTTTTCACCGAGTTTTTCTTTCGAGGGTTGCCCTTCGTATCCGATAGAGTTAAGGAATTCTCCCGCAGAATAGTATGCCTCTATAAATTTAGCGTAAAACTCAGCAATGATTACGGCTCTTCTGTCATGCAGCTTACTGAATCGTATTTCATGCTCAAGCGCCTTCATTTCTAAATCTTTTCGAAGCATTTCTATTTCTCTATCTTTGTCATGCTGCAATTTAATCTTAAAGGATTCGAGTTCCTTCTCTAGTATCGCTTTATAGCTCTCTATGTTTTTAGATAATAGATGGAGGATAAGACTTCGGAATAAAAAACCGAGAACCACCAGTAGAAGTGCATTAGTCGCCGCACTTATGGCACCCAATAAAATAAAATTACAAATATCACTTGACATTTTATTTTGACCTTCTTTCACCTACTCAATTCGGGGGACACCATACTTAATTCCCTATTCTTTCCGCGATCCCGCTCAAAGGCGGGACGGTCGCGGCTACCCCGAAAAATCTGCGAAATCAGACCTCGGCGAGCTCGGTCGAGCCGCGTCATCTGCGGATGCTCCTTGCCTTCTTCCCCTCCCCAGAAAAGGCCAGGCTATTTCAGCGCCCCCTTGGGCAGTTTGGAGCGCACCGCCTCCCGGACTTGACGGGCCACGGCCACCGCTTGCTTGGCTTCCTGTCGCGTGATCGGTTCCTCCTCTTCCGGACATCTTCCATTAACCGCATACTGGGTCAGGGTAAAGAGCAAGTCCATTTCCAGGCCCAACTCGATTTCGGCGGGAGCCAACTGGATTATCGCTCGGAGGTCATGAGTCTTGGGAAAGGCAATGCCTCTGGCGATCAAAAGCGACTTCAGATATTTTTCGGCGCATTGCTGCGCATGAAAGCAAACCGTATCGAACGGGCAATTCTTTTTTAGCTTCAGAGTGTGTTCGGCATTGCGGAGGTCGTGCTCAGCCTTTTCGATCCATTGTCTGACTAAATTCAAGGTTTCAGGCGGCGCGTTCATAGACCACTTTGCCTTCCCGGAGCGCGGGGTAAATGATGGTGCCGACGATGTCCTTGTATTTGTCAATCTGTTCCGGGGTGAAAACCAGGATATCCGCGGGCAGGGCGATCCCCCAGAGCGCGACGTGGATCTCCGCCGCTTTTTTTCTTCGCGACCCGGTCAGTCGCATGACCACCAGCAAGTCCGCGTCGCTGTCCGGCCCGCCTTCACCCCGGGCATGGGAGCCGAAGAGGATAATCTTTTCCGGGTCGAATTTTTCCACGATCCGGCGGATCATCTCCTGGATTTTCTCTTGCGCCGTCATTTTCTTCTTTTATCTTATTAGGTTGCAAAATCAAAAGCAAGTCGCATACCGATACACCCTCCCTGCCACCCTGCCACTCTGGTCCACCTCTCAGGGACCGATGATGTCGAGCAGGCCCTCGATGATGCGATTCACCTCCGCTTCCGGCAGGCGGCCTAATTTCTTGCCGAGTCTTTCGGTGGAAAGGGTGCGAACCTGGCTGATCTTGACCCAGGAGGGTTTGTGCAAAAGGCGCTCGGGCAGGGGATAAGTCAAGGGGAACCCGGCGCGCTGGGGCTGACTGGTAATCGCCAAGGCCATGATGGTCCCGGAGCGCTCGTTGAAAATCTCCCGGCTGAGGACCAGGACCGGCCGGCGGCGGGTTTGTTCGCGGCCCCGGCCCGGCGATAGCTCGACCCAGTAGATGTCTCCTCTCAGAATTCGGGCCATGCTTCGCCGAAAAGCCTTTCCTCGGCCAGGGCGCGCTCTTCCTCCAGGTCCAGCTTATTGAGCTCCTCGGCCAGGCGGGTCCGCTCCCAGCGCGCGAGCTTTTCCTTGAGCGCCGCCTGGATAGCCTGGCTGCGGTTGGGATAGCGCCCCTGCTTGACCCAGCGGTCCACCGTGCGCAGCAATTGCTCGTCCAGCGTGATCGCGACCTTGGCCGTGCTCATCTTCCTGCCTCCGGTATGCTAGATTATCATACCGGCGAGAGCTGTCAAGTCCTGATCCGGCCGCCGGCCGGAGTCTGCCGACTTTGACCGCGCGGCCGAGGGTTTATCCCGACTTCACGCTTCCACCAAGCGACGAAGATTATCTTTATAGACTTCCCGCAAGCGGTTGAGCATCCCGATCACCGCCTCCTCCGCGTAGTCGGGATAAGTCCAGGCCAGGGCTTTAAAGGTCCCGCTCTCGTAGATCAAGGTCAGGTCCGCGTAAATCCCCTGGCCCAGGTAAGGCCGGTGCGCCGCCCCTTTGCCGGTGGCCAAAATCAAATGCTGAAAGTTGAGATAGCCCGGGTCCAGGTTCACCCGCCGCGGCCCGGCTTCGGCCAATTCCCGCTCCAGGTTATTGGTGAACAGCTTGATCTCAGGCAGCGCTTCCGGCCGGATCAGGTCCCGGAAACTCAGGAACCGGCGAAAAAGCGGGGCGCCCATTTCTTCCTGATAGTAAGACGTCCGCTGGAACGGGACTTCCTTGCTCTGGTAATCGCACGCTCCGAAGCGCTCCTGCAGCCGCTCCTGGCATTGCTCGAAGCGGCCGCGATCCGCGTAGATCGCGCTCAGGAACAGCTTGGCCCGCTCCGCCGGCTTGGGCACACTCATGGTCAAAATCCCTTCGCAGCTATCTTAACACCGCGACCGGCACCGGCCAAGCCCTAACCCGGCCGAGCCGGAAGCAAAGAAAAAGGGGAAGATTTCACGCAAAGGCGCCAAGACGCTAAGGGTTAAAGCTTCCCGAGAAGAGAGAGCAACTCGGATTGCAGGTCTTTTTTTCCTCTCACGACTGCGCCGCCCTCGGCCGTGAGCTCGGGCCGAACGGCAAAGAAGCAAAGTCGCAAAGGAACAAGACTCTTGGCGTCTTCAGGTTCTTGGTGTCGGCTTCTTCTCTCTTTCTCCTCACCTTGGCGACTTTGCGGCTTAGCGTGAAATTCTTCTTTCAGCCCGGCATAAAATCGAGCCCGCTTGGGCAAGGATTTCAGCCGTAAGCGCCCAAAAGTTTCCGGCCATTGCCGGCAAAGATCGGCTCCAGGCACTCCTGGCTCAAGCCCAGGCTCCGCACTGCCGCGGCCATGTTCTTGATCTCCACCCGGGGATAATTGGACCCGAACACCAGCTTGTGCCGCAGGCTTTTTCCACCGCGCTCTTGCGGTGCGGGTCCACGCTGGCGAAGCCGACGAAGCGGTCGCTCATCCGGCAAAGCTCGGCGATCAGCTCGTTGGAGTAGATCTGGCAGCCCCGGCTGGTCCGGGCGTCAATGGGCAGGACCACGGCCCGCTCCAGCCCGGCCACGTCCAGTTCTAAAAGAAACGTGCGGAGCGGCTGGGGATGGTTGCGGATGAAGAAGACGTCCCGCGCAATCCGGGCCAGGTCCGGCTCGCGCTCGAACAGCTCCCGCACCAGAAGCGGGTGGGTATGGAAATCCAACATGGTCCTTCTCCTGGGGGCTTAGGGTTTCGGTCTGGTATTTTACGCGGTCTTGAGATGCCGGGCAAGTGGGAGTGGCGGCTTGCCCACCCCCATTTTTGGGCCGCACCGCATATTTTCGGCCTGCGTAGGGGCGCAATTCATTGCGCCCAGTTCCTGGCAGGGCGCGATAAATCGCGCCCCTACCCATGGTTCCCGGAAAAATGGGGGTGGGCAAGGGCGTGGCGGTAGAGCGGGTTGTTGCCGCATGATGGTTAGGTTGCGCGGGTGAGGCTTTCGACCGTGAGCTCCCTTCGGTCTGCCTTCGGCCGTGAGCTCAGGCCGAACGGAGCCTCAGGGTCGAAGACAGCCGAACGGTCACCCGCGCCCCGATGTAACGAGCTTAAACTTAAGGTCTGGGTCAAAGAAAAATTTTCTTGACAGGATCAGGTAAAGTTGCTATTAATTACACCGGGTGGTGAAAAAATTGGCGCGATCGCGACCAGGGGTTAAAAATCATCAAGTCGCTGCGGACGAGTGGCTGTCCAACGAGGAGAAAATTCTCCAGGCGGCGCGGAGCCTGTTTTCGCGAAAGGGTTTCGCCGCGGTGACCACCCAGGAAGTGGCGGATAAGGCCGGGGTGGACAAACGTCTGGTCTTTTACCATTTCCAGACCAAAGAGAACCTCTATCTGCAAACCCTGGCCGTCTTTTTCCACCGGATCGAAACGCTGATGAAAAATTTTTCGCCGGCGGAACATCAGCCGACCGATCCCTGGCTCAGCTTGCTCCAATTCAGCGATAATTTCACGACTTTTGTGGCCCAGCACCAGGAGCCGATCCGGATCCTGATCCGGGAAATCATGGACGATGGCCCCTTCCTCGACCTCCTCACCAAGCGCTACTTCCAGCCCCTGTTCGGGGTGGGGAACCAGATCCTCAAGGACATGTTCCGGGGCCAGAAAAAACCCGAGCAACAACTGCTCCATTTCCTGGTCAGCTTCGGCGGCGCCAACCTCCTTTATTTCATGATCGAGCCTTTGCTCCGCCGGCTCGGGACCGCGGATCCCCTGGACGCCGAGAACCTGGAGAAGCGTAAAGAGGAGATGCGGAGACTTATCGCTCGGAACCTCTAATTTCACCAATTGGTGAAAAAAAGGGGAGCAGGAACATGGGACTAGTGGAAGGTAAAGTGGCGATTGTCACCGGCGCCGGCCGGGGCATTGGCCGGGGCGAGGCCATCCTGCTCGCGGCCGAGGGCGCTAAAGTTTTAGTCAACGACCTGGGCGTGGAGCTGGACGGCTCGGGCCGGGACCAGAAGCTGGCGGACCGGGTGGTGGAAGAGATCCGGGCCGAGGGCGGGGAAGCGGTGGCCGACTTCGAGAGCGTGGCCGACCACCAGGCGGCCAAGCGGATCATTGACGCCGCGGTCGCCCAGTTCGGCCGGCTCGACATCCTGGTCAACAATGCCGGCTTTTTGCGCGACAAGATGATCTACAACCTCGACGAGGAAATGTGGGACTCGGTGATCGCGGTGCATCTCAAGGGCGCCTTTAACCTGGGCAAGTGGGCCTGCCGCTACTTCCGCGAAAAGGGCGAGGCCGGCCGCATCATCAACACCACTTCCGCGGCCGGCCTGATCGGGAACGTGGGCCAGTCCAACTACGGCGCGGCCAAGGCCGGGATCGCCAACCTGACCCTCACCTGGTCGCGGGAGATGGAGAAGTATAACGTGACCGTGAACGCGATCGCTCCCGCGGCCCGCACCCGCATGACCGAGTCCGCCTTTGGCCAGCTGGAGGCGCCGGCCGAGGACGAGTTCGACTCCATGCACCCGGACAATGTGGCGCCGCTGGTGGTTTACCTGGCCAGCGACGCGGCGGCGCATCTAACCGGCCAGGTGTTCGGCATCTCCGGCGGCGACATTGACCAATACGAGGTCTGGCAGGTGAAAAAGAGCCTCTCCCAAGAGAGCCGCTGGAACCCGGCCGAGCTGGTTGAAAAAATGAAAGGCTGGGCTTGATCGGGACCCGCCCTTGCTTCGCAAGAGTGGGCTACAAAGAGGAAAAGAGATGGCGGACAGAAATCTGATTGGCAAGGAGACCCCGCCGGGCCGGGCCGAGGCCAAGGCGGAGGAAATGATCGCCTTTGCCCAGGCGGTGGGCGATCTTCAGCCGGAATACCTGGACGAGGCCGCGGCCAAGCGGGCCGGATTCCAGGGCCTGGTCGCGCCGCCCACTTTTCCCATGCGCTTCCTGTTTGACGCGCTCGACCCGGACCTCTTCTTCGAGCTGGGCCTCAACCTGGCCGGGATCGTGCACGCGGAGCAGGAGTTCATCTACCAGCGGCCGATCATAGCCGGCGAGAAGTTCGTGATCTTCGGCAAGGTGCACGACATCTGGGAAAAGGAAGGCAAGAGCGGGGTGCTGGACTTTGTTACCTTTGAAGCGACCGGCCTGGAAGAAAAAAGCAAGGAGCACGTTTTCACCGCCCGGATGACGCTGATCTCTCGCCGGGCTTGAAGAAAGGCTTTAGGCTTTAGACGTTAGGCACTAGACCCAAGTGAGGATGCATCTTCCCTAAAGTCTAATGTCTAATGCCTAAAGCCTGTGAGAAAGAAGATGGCTAATACAAAACTGAAATTTAATGAGATTTCCGTGGGCCAGGAGTTCGCGGCCTGGGAGCGGGGGGATCTCAACATTGAATTGTTCCAGGCCTATGGCGAGGCCTCGGGCGACGGCAACCCCATGCACACTGACGAGGAATACGCCCGCGACCTGGGCTATCCGGGGGTGTTCGCCCAGGGCATGTTGATCATGGCCTTTGCCGCCAAATACCTGACCGACCTTTTCGGCGTGGGCGCGATCCAGCGCATCCATTCGCGCTTCCGAAGACAGACCTGGCCGGGCGAGACGCTGCGGTTTGTGGCGACCGTGACCAAGAAGTCGCAAGAGGGCGGAAAGAACCTGGTGACCGTGGACCTGAAGGGCGCCAACCGGGAAGGGGAGGAAAAACTTCTGGGCGAGGCCGTGCTCTTAGCGGACTAGAAAGAATTAACCACCAAGGCACAAAGACACCAAGGAGCATAACAGATTTTCTTAAGCTTTGAGTCTTAGTGTCTTTGTGGTGGAAAAGATCTTCGAGGTAAAGAGATGCCGGAACTGAGAGAAGTGGTGATCGTGGACGCGGTGCGCACGCCGTTCGGCCGCGGGCACAAGGAGAAGGGGTATCTCCGCAACCTGCGCTCGGACGACATGGGCGTCTTGGTGCTCCAGGAGATCGTGAAGCGCACCGGGGTGGACCCGGCCGAAATCGAGGAAGTGATCCTGGGCGCGGTCGAGCAACTCGGCGAGCAGGCCCACCCGGCCCGCAACTGTCTGGTGCTGGCCCACTACCCCTTCGAGGTGGCCGGGCTCTCGGTGGAGCGGGCCTGCGTGACCGCGATGAGCGCGGTGCACGTGGCCGCGCTCAGCATCATGGCCGGGCTGGGCGACATCTACGTGGCCGGCGGCATTGACAGCATGACCCATATCACCCTGCCGGTGGTCACGATGGACACCGACTTTGACGAGCTCTTGAAGGAGCCGGGCACCATGCTCAGCTCCATGAACCCCAACCCCCGCATGTATGAGGACCTGAACCCGCTCGAGCTGGTGGGCGGGATCACGGCCGAGAAGCTGGTGCAGATGTTCAAGATCACCCGCGAGGAGATGGACCACTGGGCGGTGATGAGCAACCTCCGGGCGGTGGCCGCGCAGAAAGCGGGCAAGCTCAAGCAAGAGATCATGCCGGTCCCGGCCCACGACCTGGAAGGCAAGGAGTTCATGCTCGACTTTGACCAGAGTCCGCGGGCCGACACCACTTACGAAAAGTGCGCCAAGCTGCCCACGCCCTTCATGCCCGAGGGCGGGACCGTCACCGCGGCCAGCTCTTCCGGCCAGGCCGACGGCGGGGCCGTGTGCATGCTGATGAGCAAGGAAATGGCCCGGAAGAAAGGGCTCAAGCCTTTCGCCACCATCCGGGCCATGGCCGTGGCGGGTTGCGACCCGACCATCATGGGCTGGTCGGTGGTGCCGGCCACCCGCAAGGCGCTCCAGCGCGCCGGGATGACCGTTGACCAGATGGAGGTGATCGAGATCAACGAGGCCTTTGCCTGCGTGCCCATCGTGTTCATGAAGGAGTTCGGGGTCACCTCCAACGAGCGCATCAACGTGAACGGCGGGGCCTGCGCCATCGGGCACCCGGTGGGCGCGACCGGGGCGCGGCTGGTGGGGCACCTGGCCTACGAGATGAACCGGCGCCAGAACCGCTTCGGCCTGGCCACCATCTGCGGCGGCTACGGCCAGGGCGGGGCCACCATCCTCGAGCGGGAGGATTACAATTGGGGCGAGTATCGGAAGATAAGATAAAGAATTTTTTAACACAGAGAACACAGAGGGCACAGAGTAAGAAGAAAATTTGGGGTTTAAGGGCCTGTTGCCCAAACCGGATTGATGATTCCTGGGTAGGGGCGCGGCTTGCCGCGCCCAATCAAATCAGGATGATGGGCAGGGCAAGCCCTGCCCCGACGGACTAAAACACGACAGAAAATGATTTCGGCAACAGGCCCTTAAGAAAGCAAAAGAATTTCTTTTTTAGCATAAAAATCTCTGTGTGCTCTGTGCGCTCTGTGTTTAAATCCTGAAGGAGTTGAAAAATGGATTTTCGGTTGTCAGAGGAAGAGCAACAGGTCCGGGACGCGGTCCAGAAGTTCATGGAGCGCGAGGTGCTGCCCCTGGAGGAGAAGCACAAGGAAACGGTCTGGGAAGGCCGGTTCACCGAGGAGGTGCGGGCGCTGGGCGCCCAGGTGCGCAAGAAGTCGGTGGAGCTGGGCTACTACACCCTGCACCTGCCGGAGTCGGCGGGCGGCGGGGGCCTCAGCCACGTGGCCCTGACCGCGGTGCGGGAGGCGATCGCCAGCTCCGGCACCGTCATCCTCGGCCTCTATGTCCTCGGGGACCCGCCCATGGGCCCGACCGGGATGCTGATCGCCTGCACGCCGTTTCAGAAAGAGAAATACCTCGAGCCGCTGATGAAAGGCGAGAAGACCACCTGCTTTGCCCTGACCGAGCCGGGAGCCGGCTCGGACGTGGCCGCGATCAAGACCCGGGCCGTGAAAAAAGGGGACCAGTACATCCTCAACGGCCAAAAGCATTTCATCTCCAACGGGCCCTATTGCGACTTTGCCCAGGTCTTTGTCATGACCGACCCGGCCAAGGGCCTGAAAGGCGGCTGCTCGCTGTTCCTGGTGGACGCGGACACGCCCGGCTTCACCCGGCGGCTGCAGAAATCCATGGGCGATGACGACTTCCAGGCCGAGTTTTTCTTCGAGGACTGCGCGGTGCCGGCCGCGAACCTGGTGGGCACCGAGGGCTTGGGCTTTGTCGAGGCGATGAAGTGGCTGAGCGCCGAGCGGCTGATCGTGGCCATCAACGGCGTGGGCATCGCCCAATATCTCCTCGACCTGGGCGTGGACTACGCCAAGGTGCGCGAGCAGTTCGGCCAGCCGATCAAGAACTTCCAGGCCATCCAGTGGATGCTGGCCGACGTGGCCACCGAGATCTACGCCGCCCGCTGGATGACCTACCATTGCGCCTGGCTGATTGACCAGGGCCAGAACGCGATGCGGGAAATCTCCATGGCCAAGCTCTTCGCCTCGGAGATGGCCTTTACCGCCGCGGACAAGATCCTGCAGGTGCACGGCGGCATGGGCTACATGAAGGAGCTGCCGGTCGAGCGCCTGTTCCGCCTGGCCCGCCTGCTCCGCATCGGCGGCGGGACTTCGGAGATCCAGCGCTGGGTGATTGCCAGGTCGCTGGGACTTTAAAGGGAACCGGTTTTAAACCGGTTCCACTCATTTTTTTGAAATCAGGAGGTAAGGAAAAATGGCAGTCAGTTCGCCCAAGGAATTCATGGAAACGGTTTTGCCGGGCAAGTTGCTGCCGGAGAAACTGGCCGGCCTGGACCTGACCCTGCAGTTCAGCATCACCGGCGAGAAAGGCGGGGAGTGGGTCCTGATCATCAAGGACAACAAGGCCGAGATCAAGGCCGGCACCGTCGAGAACCCCAAGATCACCTTGAAGATGAAGGACGAGGACTACCTGAAGCTGGTCAACGGGGAGCTCTCGGGCCAGAAGGCCTTCATGTCGGGCAAGCTCAAGTTCAAGGGCGACATGAATACCGGGATCAAGCTGCAGAAGCTCGGGATCATTTAAGTTTAGCGATGTGAAAACAATCATTCCGACAGCGCGGAGATTTTGGCTCCGGCCGGGGAGACAGATTCTCGTCTGCCTGCTCGGGGTTCTGGCCGCCCTGCAAGTGGTGGGGGCCGGTCCGACCGCGAACGGCGGGACCCAGGCCGAAGCGGTCTTCGACCGGATGGCGGCGGCCATTGCGGCGCTGAAAGATTACCAGGCCGAGTGGTCTCACTACAGCGCCACGGTGGGGGGCCATCCGATTGAGGGCCTCCGGACTTCGCAGGGCAAGTTCCTGAGAGAGCCGGCCCGCTCCTGGCAGAAGTTCGTCAAGATGCAGGACAACTTCCACGACCCGACCACCCCGGGCACCCAGTTGATCTACGACCCAAGGACCGACGAGATCCTGGCCTTGCTGCCCGGCATCCGCCGGCTCCTGGGCGTGGTCCACATTTTCGCGGAGGACGTCAAGTGCCGCTGGCTGAACGGGGAAGAGCTGAAAACTGAGGCGCTGTGGGCCTGGCTCGAGCGCTGGCAGGCGCTCAAACCCTTTGCCCAGATGAGCCTCCGCCAGGACTCCTGGCAGAACAAACCTTACTCGGTCCTGAGACTGAGCTACCCGGTGGAATCGTTCGCCGGCCGGCCGGAAATCAACCGGCTGGAGATCTGGGTGGATCCCGAAGACCACTTGCCCCGGCGCTACCAGGGCTTTGTGCCGGGCCGGGAAGAGCCGGTGTTCGATTACCAGCTCACCCGGCTCGAGCCCAACGTGGGCTTGCGGCAGGAAGACCTCGAGTTCGAGGGCCTCGAGCTCTGGAACTTTCCGGCCCGGTTCGTGGCCAACGCCAAGGGCCTGGAGAGCTTGCGCTGGCAGCCGCCAGAGCCGGCCGCGGACGCAACGGCGCCGCCGTTTTCGGAGCTAATGGAAAAATTCAGCCGGGCCCTGGCCCAGGTGCGGGACTACCGGGCCGAGATGGTGTTTTCGGAAAAATACTTCCGGCTGAAGGCCCGGGGAAAAATCCGGGCGTCGGTGATCCGGGACCCGTTCTTTTTCGCTTTCGAATTGGACCCGGACTTCCGCATCAACCACCTGCACCTGACCTCGCCCGGCGGCCGGATTTGTTTTCACCGCCGCGAGCAGGAAGTGGCCGCGGAAGGCGGGGGCGCCATGCGCATGGTGGGCGTCCAGACCATGAACGTGAGCGACCCGCGGACTTTCTTCCCGTTCGGCGAACGCCTGGACCAGCTTAACCTGTTCGCCCTGCTCGACCGGATCCAGTGGTATGCGGAAAAGGGGGAGGTTGCCACGGAAATGGTGAATTACCATGGCCGGGTTTGTCCCCGGCTGGTCCTCAAGCGCAAGGGCCAACCCCGGCCGGCCGAGATCCAGAACATGGCCGTGGTCCTGGACCCGAAGAGCTGGTTGCCGCTCCGGGTGGATTACTTCGGCAACCTCGACCCGCAAGGGTTTGCCGAAGTGGATTACCTTAAGATCGAAACCAACGTCGGCCTGCGGGAGGCCGATCTCTATTTTTAAACATGGGCCAAGACCGTTAAGGGGAGGAACATGGCCAACGAAGTGCTTTACGAGAAGAAAGGCCGCATCGCCTACGTGACCATCAACCGGCCGGAGCGGAGGAACTCTTTGAACCTGCCGGCCATGCGCGGCCTGGCCCGGACCTGGGTGGAATTCCGGGAAGACCCGGAATGCTGGGTGGCCATCCTCACCGGCGCCGGCGAGCGCGACTTTTGCGTGGGCGCGGACCTCAAGGAGTTCGTGCCCGCGGTGACCGAGAACATCAAGGAGCTGGCGACCATGGAGACCTCGCTCCTGGGCGAGGACTTTGACGCGCGCGCGCCGCTGTTGGCCGTGCTCCGGGAGGGCGACCTCTACAAGCCGGTGATCGCCGCGGTCAACGGCATCTGCTCGGCCGGGGGCATGGAGATGCTCCAAGGCACCGATATCCGAATCGCCGCGGAACATGCTACTTTCTCTATTGCGGAGGTCAAGCGCGGGCTTTTCCCCGGCGGCGGCTCCACCGTGCGGCTCCCCCGCCAGATCCCCTTTGCCCGGGCCATGGAGATTTTGCTCACCGGCGACCCGGTCTCGGCGCAGGAGGCTTATGCCATCGGCCTGGTCAACCAGGTGGTGCCCAAGGAAAAATTGATGGAGGCCGCGGAAAAAATGGCCGAGCGAATCCTGGCCAACGGCCCGCTGGCGGTGCGCGCGGTCAAGGAGAGCGCGATCAAGGGGCTGTCGCTGCCCATTTCCGAGGCGCTGGACCTGGAATTGGAATTCGCGGCTAAAATTTTTGCCACCGAGGACGCCACCGAAGGTCCTTTGGCCTTCCTGGAGAAAAGGAAACCGCAATGGAAGGGAAAATAGAACCAATGGGGTCAGAGCCTGACTATTCACTATTAAGCCTGCAAGTCCAATGCCGCCCTCCGGTCCTTGCGAATTTTTAAAAGAAAGGACACCATCATGGGAAAACTGGTGAGCAAGAGGAAGGTCATCCGCGAGCGCGGCCGGATCGTGGTCCGGCATCGCGTCGAGACCTTGGAGAGCGAAGAGCTTTCGCCTTCGCCCAGGCTCCGCGCGGAGAACAAGTCACTCTCAACGCCCAGGCAGCGCGGCCGCGGCCGGGGCATCCACCTGGACCTTGACCGCGGCGATGACTGAGGCCCGGCCGGTCCACGTCCGCGACATCCAGGCGGAGGCGTTCCTGCTCGGCCCGGACCGGCTGCTCCTCTGCGGCCGTTTGCGGGACGACCGGCCCTTCGGCCTGGGCGGCACCGGCGGCGAGCCGGAGACCATCCACCACCTGACCCTGGAGCTTACCGTGCGGCTGCCGGATTTCACCGTGCTCGCGGCCCGGGCCGAGATGCAGGACATCCCCCAGCCCGAATGCCGCCTGGTGCTGGAAGGGGTGAAGAAGCTGGAAGGGCTTGCCATCAC
>MGQK01000053.1:132541-143243 GCA_001797815.1 Deltaproteobacteria bacterium RBG_13_61_14
AAGAAGGTCCGCGAGCTCCTTCCCCGGATCGAGACCTGCCCCCACCTGGTCGCGCTCATTTTGGCGGTGGCGCCCATCGCCATGCAAGGCGCGTTCGTGCAGTTCATCGGCCAGGCCGGGGAGACCTTGCTCCAGGGCAGGGAGGAATCCTCGGCCCTGATGGAAGCGAGCTTCTCCTGGTGGAAGAACACCTGCTTGGTGGCCGCGGAGGACGGGCCGGTGGTGCGAGAGATCAAAGAGCGGGGCATGCTCTACTCGCTCCAGGAAGTGGCGGCCATCCTCCACGTGGAATACCGCGAGCTGCTCCAAAAGGCCAAGCAAGGCGAGTTCCCGGCCTTTGAGCAGGAGGGCAAGTGGGTGGTGCGCTGGCAGGATCTGGAGCCGTGGTTCAAGGCGCGGGCCGAGGAAAGGAGAGCGTAGGCTTGGCGAACCTGAAGGACCAGTATGCCATTGTCGGCGCGGGGCTGACCAAGTTCGGGAAGATTTTTGATAAAAGC
Source organism: Deltaproteobacteria bacterium RBG_13_61_14 (assembly GCA_001797815.1). GTDB lineage: Bacteria > RBG-13-61-14 > RBG-13-61-14 > RBG-13-61-14 > RBG-13-61-14 > RBG-13-61-14. Next base: position 133,039 of record MGQK01000053.1, read on the forward strand.
CCGGTCGGGTTCACGCTCGAAGGGATCAAGTTGGCGGTGGAAGACGCGGGGCTAAGCCGCGATGACATTGACGGGCTTTTGGTGGCCATGCCCGCGATGATGGGCGAGGAGCACGCCTGGGCGGCCCGGATCGGGGCGCTGCTGGAATTGCCGCTCACCTTCTCCTACACCATGGACATGGGCGGGGCCACGCCGGTGGCCATGGTCCAGACCGCGGCGTTGGCCATCGCGGCCGGGCTGTGCAAAACTGTGGTCTGCGCCTACGGCCACTCCGAGAACCCCCAGGGCGCGGCCTTTGCCATACCCAACCTCGAGTTCACCATGCCCTACGGCGACATCGGCGCCACCGCGCTCCAGGCCCACATCGCCCGCCGGCACATGCACGAATTCGGGACCCGGAGCGAGCAGCTCGGCCAGGTGGCCGTGGCCTTCCGCCACAACGCCTGCCTCAACCCCGATGCGCAAATGTTCAGCAAGGGGCCGATCACCCTCGCGGACCACCAGCAGTCGCGCTGGGTAGTGGAGCCGCTGCGCCTGTTGGACTGCTGCGTCCAGACCTGCGGGGGCGGCGCGGTGGTGGTGACCTCGGCCGAGCGGGCCCAGGACTTGAAGCACCCGCCCGTCCTGATCTCGGGCATGGGCCAGTCGCACTCGGCCGAGATCATCGAGCCTTGGCCCGGCAAAACCGGCCACCGGGGCGGGATCCCGGCCGGCCGGATGTGTTTCGAGATGGCGGGGATGAAGCCAAAGGACATGGACGTGATCCAGATTTACGACGGGTTCACCATCCTGGTGATCACGAGCCTGGAAAATTACGGGTTCTGCCCGATCGGGGAGGGCGGACCGTTCGCGGAGGACGGGAAGTTGAAGGTGGGCGGGGCCCTGCCCTGCTGCACCGCTGGGGGCTTGCTCAGCGAGGGGCATCTGATGGGCATGGGCCACGTGGTGGAGGGGGTGCGCCAGTTGCGCCGCCAGTGCAAGGAGCGGCAGGTCAAGGACGCGGAGATCTGTTTCGTGACCGGCTACGGCGGGGCGCCGCACACGTATCCGGTCACCTTGTGCTATTCAACTTTGATTCTGCGCCGGCCTTAAAAGAAAAGAGTTTTACCACAGAGACACAGAGAACACAGAGATAATTATGCTAAATCTCATAAAATACTCTTTCAATTCTTAACCTCTAAACTTCTTTTCTTTCTCTGTGCTCTCTGTGCCTCTGTGGTGTGAAATTCTTTGGGGAGGAAGCGATGTCGGAATGGGAAAAGTTTTTGCCGAAGCCGACCGAGGACACCGAGCCGTATTGGGACTATTGCCGCAAGCAGGAGCTGCGGATGCAGAAGTGCAAGGGCTGCGGCCTGGTCCGGTTCCCGCCGAGCGTGATCTGCCCCCGCTGCTGGTCGCTCGGGCATGAGTGGGTCAAGCTCTCGGGCCGGGGCAAGGTCTGGTCCTGGGTGATCTTCCACCAGGCCTTTTACCCGGGCTATGCCGACGACGTGCCTTACAACACCGCGATCATCGAGCTGGAAGAGGGTCCTCGGCTGCATGCCAATGTCATCGGGTGCCGGAACGAAGAGATCTATATTGAGATGCCGGTGGAAGTGGCGTTCGAGAAGGTGGACGACGAGGTAACGCTGCCCAAGTTCCGGCCGGTTCTGAGTTGAAGAAAAGATTCAAACACTAAGGCACAAAGACACTAATTACCAAGAAAAGAGTATTGGTAATCAATTAATGAAAGAAAAAAACACCAATTTTGATCCAATACCCGATGAGACGGAGAAAGTCACCAAGGTAGTTGTAGATGCTGCCTATCGAGTGCATTCTCAGCTCGGCCCCGGACTTTTGGAGTCCGTGTATGAAACCTGCTTGTGTCACGAGCTTAAGCAACGCGGCGTCCCCTTTCAATCCCAGGTGGCTTGGCCGGTGATTTACGACGGCGTTCGGTTGGACGCCGGTCTTCGCTTGGACCTGTTGGTGGATAACTCGGTCATCGTCGAGATCAAGGCGGTGGAAAAAATGAATCCACTCTTTGAGGCGCAGCTCTTGACTTATCTCAAGCTGACCGGCCATCGGCTGGGACTGCTGATTAACTTCAACGTTTCCAGGATTGCAGACGGCATCCGCAGGATCGTGAAATAGAGAATAGTGCCTTGGTGTCTTGGTGGTAAGAATCTTTCTTTAAGGAGCGACAATCATGGATTTTCGATGGAGCGAGGAGCAAGAACAGCTCCGCAAAATGATCCAGGACTTTTGCAAGCGCGAGACCAGCAAAGAGCTGGACCGCGAGTGCGACGAGAACGAGCGCTTTCCGCACGAGCTGAACGAGAAGCTGGCCCGGACCGGGATTTACGGCCTGCCCTTCCCGGAGAAATACGGCGGCACCGGCGGCCAGGTGATGGACTTTATCCTGGCCGTGGAAGAGCTGGCCAAGGGCAGCGAGGCGGCCTGCGCGCTCTTTTTGCTCCCGGTCTTTTTCGCGGGCGAGATGATCCTGAACAACGGGAGCGAAGAGCAGAAGCAGAAATACCTGCCCCGGATTATCGCCGGCCAGCTCAAGGGCTGCTTCGGGCTGACCGAGCCGGACGTGGGCTCGGACGCCTCGCGGGTGAAGACCAAGGCGGTCGCGGACGGCAAGGACTGGATCCTTAACGGGCACAAGACCCTGATCACCGGCGCGGACATCGCCGACCTGCTGATGATTGTGACCCGCACCGACTTCGAGGCCCGGCGCTACGAGGGCCTGAGCATCTTCATGGTGCCGCAAGGCTCCAAAGGGCTGATCGTGAAGAAGCTCAAGAAGCTGGGCGGCCGGATCATCTCCACCTGCGAGATCTTCCTGGAGGACGTGCGGGTTCCCCAGGACCTGATCCTGGGCGGGCCGGAGGGCCTCAACCAGGGCTGGCCGCAGATGCTGATGCAGCTCGACATCGAGCGGATCATGATCGGCGCCACCCACGTGGCCCTGGCCGAGAAGGCCTTTGACGACGCGCTGGCCTATGCCAAGCAGCGGGAGCAGTTCGGCAAGCCGATCAGCACCTACCAGATGATCGTGCAAATGCTCGCCGACATGAAGACCCAGATCGAGGCGGCGCGCTGGCTCACCTACCGGGCGGCCTGGCTCAAGGACCAGAATCTCCCCTGCTCGCTGGAGGCGAGCTACTGCAAGCTCTTCGCCACCGAGATGGCCAAGAAAGTGACCCAGGACGGGATGCAGGTGCTGGGCGGTTACGGTTACATGATGGAATACGACATGCAGCGCTACGTGCGCGACGCACTCCTCGGCACCATCGGCGGCGGCACCAACCAGATCCAGCGCCTGATCATCGGCAAGCTGTTGGGGTGTTTCTGAGGGTAAAAATTCTATCCCCCCGAACCTCTTAATTTTCAAAGGAGATTTCCCCGCGACGAACGGAATCCTTTTCCCATCTTTTGCATCTGATAACCTCAAAGGGCTCTTTCCAGAACTAAAGATTGACTGATTCGCTTGTCTTGCCGGAGTTTTATGTCCCGGATGACCCCGGGGGAAGGGATACGGTTTTACCGGCGTGGAGGCGGAAGCGGATGCTGCTGGGGGATTCAACATTTGCGGGCCAAAAACCAAGGAATGACAAGGGGATAGCAATCCGAGCCTTGCCTGGTAAATGGAAGAGGACTAATGATTCAACCCAAAACCTAAGGAGGAAAAACATGAAACGCATGATGGTAGTGGGACTCATTCTCGCGGTTGGCTTGATTGGAGCCAGTGTCGCCCTGGCGCAGGCAACCGGCACCCCGACCAAAACCAAGACCGCGCCGGCAAAGAAATCGGAGCCGGCCAAGGCGGTTGCTACCCTGGAGCGGTATTGGAACATGCGGGTGGAGAAGCTGCAAGCGCAAACGCAGCACCTGAAAGACGTGGCCGCGGCCTACGAGAAGAAAGCGGCCGAGAGCCAGACGGCCAAGGACGCCAAGGAAGCCGAGACCCGGCTGGATAAGCAGCTCAAGGACCTTCAGGCCCAGTTGGACGCGCAGATGAAGGACATTGACAAAAAATATGACGATGTGCTCGCCGAAGAGAAAAAGGACATGAGCGCCGAGCACAAGGAGCTGAACGCCAAGCGCGACGCCTGGCTGGCCCAGCACCCGGAGGTCAACGACCGGGTCAAGACCCTAGACAAGGACATCGCCGACCTCAAGGTCAAGGTGGACAATTTGAAGGCGAAAGAAAAAACCCAGCCGAAAGCCGCGCCCACCAAGACTACTCCCTACTAATCCTTTCGGTCCACCCTTGCGACAAAGAGGCCGGGCAACCGGCCTCTTTTCTTATTGATTTAAGCGGTGCGGTTCAGATTAAGGTGCTGGTAGCCCTGGGCATATTCCCAATAGCGTCGGGCTGAATCTCTGAACTCCTGAAGCTCCGCCGCGGTCACCTCCCGCCGGGGCTTGGCCGGCGCGCCCAGGGCCAGGGTGCGCGGCGGGATCCGGGTGCCGGGCGTGAGCAAAGAACCCGCGCCGATGATGCACTCGTCGCCCACCTCCACCTCGTCCAAGAGGACCGCCCCCATCCCGATCAGGCAGCGGTCCCCCACCTTGCAACTGTGCAGGGTCACCCGGTGGCCCACGGTCACCTCCGAGCCCACTTCCACCGGCCACCCGCCCTGGGTAACATGGCAGATCACCATGTCCTGAAGGTTGGTCTTTTCACCGATATGGACGGCATTGACATCGCCCCGCACCACCGCCCCGAACCACACGCTCGACTCCGCCCCCATCTCCACGTCGCCGATCACAAACGCGCTCTCCATCACGATCACGCTCTCATGCAGCCTCGGCTTCACTCCCCTGAACTCCAGAATCATCTCCAACTCCTTAAAAAATTTTTCACCACAGAGACACAGAGGACTCAGAGCTTGGAAAATAAAAAAAGTATTTAATTCCATTCAAACTCTGCCAGATAGATTATCCCTTTTCTTATAAAATAAATTCTATTTTCTTCCTCTGTGCTCTCTGTGTCTCTGTGGTTAACTCTTCCTCTTTCCGAACAGCATCCACCAGCTCCAGCCCGGGTGGTCGAAAACCTTGGTGAGCGCGAACCCGGCTCCCTCCACCGTCTGCACCCACCAGTCCGCGGGCCGGCCCGGATAAGGCGCATAGCGCTCCCGGTCGAGCGAGCACCAGAAGGGATGGTCGGAGGAGATGACGTGGAGGTAGAGGTGGCCGGCGAGCACGCGGAAGAGCTCGGCGAAATGGGCCGCCAGCGCCTCCGGGTGGAGATAAACCGCGGCGTTGTGGAGAGCGAGGTCAAAGGCGCGGTCCGGGAAGATCTCCAGGTTCTCGATATCCAGGTGATAGAGATAGGGCCGGACCTCCGGCGCCGCCAGCTCGAAGGCCTTGGGCGAAATATCAATCCCGAACGCATTAGCGCCGCGTTCCCGGAAGAGTCTCACGTAATGGCCCGGGCCGCAGCCCAGGTCCAGCACCCGTTGGCCCGCAATCTCGATCCCCGCTTCGGCCAGGTCGCCGAAGATTTCCTCCGGGCTCAGGACCGAGTCCGGGTCATGCGGACCCCGGCCGCCGGCATAATTTTTCCAGTAGTCTTCCCCTAATTTTTCTAAAGCCCCTTGCTCGAACTCCCGCTTCATGCTCGGCTCCGGGGCGTGAGGTAGAGGTCGCGGAGCCCGTCGCCCAAAAAGTTGAAGCCGAGCACGGTGACGAGCACGGCCAGGCCGGGGAAGATGGAGAGGTAGGGCGCGGTGCGCAGGAAGCTCTGGCCCTCGTTGAGCATGGCGCCCCAGCTCGGCAGGTTCTGCGCGCCCAGGCCGAGGAAGGAGAGCGAGGCTTCGGCCAGGATGGCCGCGGCCATGCCGAAGGTGGCCTGCACGATCACCGGCGCGCTGACGTTGACGAGCAAGTGCCGAAGCACGATGCGGCCGGGGCTGGCCCCGAGCGCGCGCGCGGCCTGGACGTAATCCTTTTCCCGCTCGACCAGCACCTGCCCGCGCACCAGGCGGGCGTAGCCGACCCAGCCCAGGATGGAGAGGGCGAGGATGACGTTCTCCAGGCTGGGGCCCAGCACCGCGGCCAGGGCGATGGCGAGGAGGATGCCGGGAAAAGCCTGGAGCACGTCCACCACCCGCATGAAGAGCTGGTCCAGGGCGCCGCCGAAATAGCCGGAGAGCGAGCCGACCAGGATTCCGATCAGGGCGGAGATGGTCACCGTGGCCAGGCCCACGATGGCCGAGACCCGCGCGCCGTAGATCAGACGCGAGAGCACGTCGCGGCCGTGCTTGTCCTGGCCGAGCCAGTGCTGGGCCGAGGGGCCGTGGAGCCCGTCGCACAAGGCCTGTTGTTTGGGTGAATAAGGCGCGAGTGCGGGCGCCAGGAGCGCGGTGGCCACCAGCAAAAGCGCCACCAGCGCGCCGAGGATGAGGCCGGCCCGGCTCATGCTCTTCCCTCCAGGCGGACGCGGGGGTCCACCGCGGTGTAGAGGAGGTCGGTGATCAGATTCACCATGACATAAGTCAGGGCGATGGCGAGGACCGAGCCCTGGACCAGGGGGAAGTCCCGAGTCTGGATGGCCTCGATCAGGAGCCGGCCCAGTCCGGGCCAGGCGAAGATGGTCTCGGTGATGATGGCGCCGGAGAGGAGCGCGCCGAACTGGAGCCCGATGATGGTGAGGATGGGCACGCCGGCGTTGCGGAGCGCGTGCTTGAGGATCACCCGCGGCTCGGAGAGGCCGCGGGCGCGGGCCGCGGTCAGGTGCGGCTCGGAAAGCGCCTCGAGCAGGCTGGCGCGGGTCATGCGCGACAAGAGCGCGGCCATGGCCAGGCCCAGGGTCAAAGCCGGGAGCGCGAGGTGAAAAAGCCCGCCCCGGCCGGAGACCGGGAGCCACTCCAGCTTGAGGGAGAAGACCAGGATGAGCATGGGCCCGAGCCAGAAGTTGGGGATGGAGACGCCAAGGAGCGCGAAGCCGGTGGATAAGGAATCGGCCCAGCGGCCGCGGCGGAGCGCGGCTACGATGCCGAGGGGGATGGCGAAGAGGCAGGCCAGGGCCATGGCGGCGAGGGCCAGCTCGAAGGTGGCGCCGAGCCGGGCAAAAACCTTGCGGCTGACCGGCTCGTGGTAGAAGATGCTCTCCAGCTTGCCGGTGGCCAGGCCGGAGAAGAACAGCCCGAACTGGACCGAGAGCGGCTCGTCCAGGTGGAGCTGGTGGCGGAGCGCGGCGCGGTCGGCCGCGGAGGCGGACTCGCCGAGCATCACCTCCACCGGGTCGCCGGGGATGAGGTGGATGAAGAGAAAGACCAGGACCGAGGCGCCGATCAGCACCGGCAGGGTAAGGAGGAGCCGTTTAAGGAGGTAGAGGCGCACAAGGGAATTGTAGGAAATTTTTGGGGGAAAGGATAGAGGGCGAGAAATTCGATTATCGCTTTATCAAAGAAAGAACGGCTTCCCGAATGGCTTTGACCGCGGCCAAGAGTTCTTCGATCACTTCCGTAGAAAACACGAACCGACTCCTCGGATAACGAGGAGCCACTGCGAATTGACTCAAGAGATTGGCATGGTCTGAGAGCCTTTGGAGTTCGGGATGAAAGGAAACGCATTGAGCCAGGATATAAGCGATATCATGCACCGGTTCCGGCTCGCGTCAGTGATATTGGAGAAGACCCTTCAGATATTTTTCCGCGGCCTGCTGGCAATGAAAGGAAGCCACGTCTAAGGGACCCTCTGGATCTGCCAAAATCAACTCAACGACTTTAAGGTCGTGATCCGCCTTTTCGATCCACTCTTTTTCCGGACTTTCCGAGGGAGGTTTATCCATAAAGGACTCTGCCTTTTTTTAAAACCAGGTTTATCAGGGTCCCTCGGACATTCTGGTCTTCGGCAACCTCGGCCGGCGTCAACACTAGAATATCCATGGGAAAGGAAGGCGGCCAGAGGAATTTCCGAATCTCCAGCCCGCGGCGATGGGGCGGAAGGGCGGTCTCCTGGATGATAAGCAGATCCACGTCACTGTGCGCCTCGGGGCTGCCGTAGGCCCAGGAACCGAAGAGAATGATCTTTTGCGGATGAAACCGCTCCCCGATTTTGTGCGCCAGCGCCTGAATGTCCTCTTCCCGGATCATGGCATCAGAATAGCATAAGTTTATTCCGAACTCCAATCCGCCTGGGCCAGCGAGCGGTAATCGCCCTCGGGAAAAAGCTGGAAGCCCTGCAGCCGGCGGTCGCTGACCACGGTGTCGGTGGAGTAAAACAGGCTGACGTAAGGCAGGTCAAGGGCCAGGATCTTCTGGACCCGGCCGTAAATGGCCCGGCGCTCGGCCGGATCGAACGTCTTCCGGCCGGCCTCGGTCAGCCGGTCCACCTCCGGGTTGCGATAGCGGCCGCGGTTGGCTCCGGCTGGGGGAATGCTTTTGGAATGGAAAGCGGTGTAATAGATATCCGGCTCGGTCACCCCCACCCAATCCAGCGAGTAAAGCTGGAAATTGCCGGCCTGGATGTCGGCGAAAAGCGTGCCCCACTCCAGGCTCCGCACCGCCACCTCGATCCCCACCTCGCCCAGCGCGTAGGCAATGGCCTCGACCATCCGGCGCCGGAGCTTGTTCTGGGAGGTCTTGTAAAGCAAATGGAAGCGCGGAGCGCCCTCCGCCGGCCGGGGAAAACCGGCCCGGTCGAGCAACTCCTGGGCCCGCGCGGGGTTGTAATCATAGGTTTCCGCCTCGCGCTCGTAAGCCCAGTGGCCGGGCGCCAGCAGCCCGGTGGCGAGCTGAGCCTGGCCGCGGAAAAAGCAATCCGCCAGCTCCTGCCGGGGAATGGCATGGGCAATCGCCTCGCGGACTTCCCGGCGCTTGAGGATCGGGTCTTCCAGGTTAAAGCCCAGGTAGGTGTAGTTGGTCCCGGGCTGAGACCGGATTTGCAGCCGGGGATTTTGCTCCAACACCGGCAGGTCGTCGGGCGGGACCGAGTTGAGGAGCAGTTGGACCTCCCCGCGCTCGAGCGCCATGACCCGGGTGACATCATCGGGAAGCACGCGAAAGACCAGGCGGGAAATTTTGGGAGCCGGGCCGGCGCAAAAGGGATTGGGTTCCAGCACGATCTCGCCGCCTTGCTCCCACGAGCGCAGCCGATAAGGCCCGGAGCCGATCGGGCGCCGGCCGAACTCTTTGCCCAGGCGCCGGGCGTCGGCCTCGGGCACGATGCCGAACACGAGTTCGGTGAAGAGCGGGGCGTAAGGCTCGCGGAGCTGGAGGCGCACGGTGCGGGGATCGAGGGCGGTCACTTCTTGCAGCCGCTGGGCCAAGGCCTGGCGGGCCGAGCGGAGCTCCGGGTCGGCCAGGCTCTGAAGAGTATAGACCACGTCCCGGGCCCGGACCTCGCGGCCGTCGCTGAAGCGGGGGCCGGCGCGCAGGTGAAAAATTACGGTCAGGGGTTCGGGCTGTTCCCAGCTCTGGGCCAGGTCGGGGATGACTTCGGCGTTGGCATCCACCTGCACCAGGGAGTGAAAGAGCAGGGGAAGGATCCGGGTGGAATAAGCATCCCGGGCCACCCGCGGGTCCAGGGTGGTGGGGTTTCCTTCCAGGCCGATCACCAGGCCCTGGTGGGTTGAGGGCAGAGAACCCGAGGGACGACAGTCAGGAACCAGAAAAAAAAGAAGAAAAAAGTTGACTTTGAGGAAACGATATGGCATAATATTAAACAATGCAAGTTTTCCGCAAGGGTTCGATCGGCACCTCTTTCCTCGCTTCCATCATCTAACAACGGTCTATCCCATTCTCGCTAAAGAGCCTTGGCTTGTCAAACCGGCCGGGGCGAAGGAGCGAGAGGAGAACGGAGTATGGCGCGCCAAGCTATCATCATGATCGGCTTAGTGGCCCTGAGTGTGGGCACGCACCAGAAGCATCCCCCGCCGGCGACCGCACCGCCCCCGGCGACCGCGCCGCGTCCGGCCGAAGCCGTGGCCGGCCTGCCGGTGCCACCGGGCCTGGAGAGCCGGATCGAATTCTGGACCAAAATCTTCTCCGACATCCCTTCCTCCCGCACCCTGGTCTATCACCGCGATCACCCGGAAATCATCTACAGCCGCATCCGCTTCGACTGGCTGAACGTCCTCTCCAGCCTGTTCGCCCCCCAGGATCTGGAAAAAATCCGCGCTCGGCGGGAAGCGGAAGTGGTGAACAAATACCGCCAGCTCCTGGCCCGGCTGGCCTCGCTGGCAAAAGAACCCGGGGGACTGG
>MGQK01000053.1:143255-147746 GCA_001797815.1 Deltaproteobacteria bacterium RBG_13_61_14
CCGACGACCCTGACTATTACCGGCTCCTGCGGCTGGCGAGCCTGTTCGAGGGCATCCCGGACCCGGACAAGTTTGCCCAGGCCGCGGGGCCGGGCATGATCCGGGTGCAACGGGGCCGGGCCGACGAGTTCGAGCGCAGCTACCGGCGGGCGTATCCTCAGTTGTCCCTGTTCGAGGACATCTTCCAGGACGAGGGCGTGCCCCCGGCCCTGACCCGGCTGGTGTTCATTGAGTCCATGTTTCAAGCCGAAGCCGTCTCCCCGGCCGGCGCCGCCGGCCTGTGGCAGTTAATGCCCGACACCGGCCGCCAATACCTGACCATCAACGAGACCAAGGACGAGCGCCTGGACACCTGGCGGTCCACCCGGGCCGCGGCCCAACTGCTCCGGGCCAATTACCAGCGGCTGCAAAGCTGGCCTCTGGCCGTGACCGCTTACAATACCGGCGCCACGCGCATGGAGCGCGCCAGCAACCGGCTCTTGACCCAAAACCTGGCGGACATTATCACGGACTTTGATGAACCCGGTTTCGGCTTTGCCGGGAAAAACTTTTACGCCGAATTGCTGGGCCTGCTCGCGGCGGAGCGCTCGCTGAAAAGCTCGCATGAGGGATTCCCCTGGCTGGACTCCGACTCTGCCCTCAGCGCCGCCCCGGCCTTTGTCCCCCAACTCATCGCCGACTGATCTTGACCTTTCCCCTTCTCCCGGTTACCATGATTGAACTTTAGGTCAGGGAGGATCGGGCATGAACCCGGCCATTTTTCGAGAATACGATATCCGGGGCGTGGTCGGCAAAGACTTTGACGAATCTTTCGCCCGGATCCTGGGGCGGGCCTTTGCCCGGCTGCTCAGGGATCACGGCGGCAGCCGAGCCACCCTCGGCCGCGACTGCCGGGTGAGCTCGCCCGCGCTCAGCCAGGCCATGCTCGCGGGATTGCTCGAGAGCGGGGTGGAAGTGACGGACATCGGGATCGTGACTACGCCCATGCTTTACTTCAGCCTGTTTCATCTCAAGCCCGACGGCGGGCTCATGATCTCGGGCAGCCACAACCCGCCGGACCAGAACGGCTTCAAGGTTTGCCTGGGCCAGGAGACCTTATACGGCGAGGCGATCCAGCACCTGCGGCAGATTATCGAGAAGGGCGATTTCCCCTCGGGCCCAGGCGCGGTGAAGAGTTATCCGTTGCGGGACGATTACATCAAGTGGCTGAGCGAAAACCTGCGGCTGGAGCGGCCGCTCAAGGTGGTGGTGGACGCCGGCAACGGCACGGCCGGGCCGGTGGCGCCGGTGATCCTGCGCCACCTGGGTTGCGAGGTGATCGAGCTTTATACCGAGATGGACGGCCGCTTTCCCAACCACCACCCGGACCCCACGGTGGAGAAAAACGTGGCCGAGCTGCGCGAGCGGGTGAAGCAGGAGAAGGCGGACTGCGGCATCGCCTACGACGGTGACGCGGACCGGATCGGGGTGATTGACGACCAGGGAGGGATCATCTGGGGCGACCTCCTGATGATCGTGCTCTCGCGCGCCTTGCTCCGGGAGGTGCCGGGCGCCACCATCATCGGGGAGGTCAAGTGCTCGCATCGGCTCTACAACGACATTTCCCAGCACGGGGGCCGGCCGATCATGTGGAAGGCGGGGCATTCGCTGATCAAGGCCAAGATGCGGGAGACCGGGGCGGCGCTGGGCGGGGAGATGTCCGGCCACGTCTTTTACAAGCACCGCTACTTCGGCTTTGACGACGCTATCTACACCTCCTGCCGGCTGCTGGAGTTGCTCTCGCGCTCGAAACAAAAGTTATCCGAAATGCTGTCCGATGTGCCCAAGACCTTCGCCACCCCGGAGCTCCGGATCGCCTCCTCGGACGAGCGCAAGTTCCAGATCGTGGAAGAAGCGACCCAATTCTTCAGCGCCAAATATGAAACCGTGACCGTGGACGGGGTGCGGGTGATCTTCCCGGACGGCTGGGGCCTGGTCCGGGCTTCCAACACCCAGCCCATGCTGGTCATGCGTTTCGAGGCGGAGAGCGAGAAGCGGCTGCAGGAAATTCGGAACCTGATCGAATCCAAGATCGCTGAGCTTAACCGCTAAATAGCGTTGCAATTTTGTAACAAGATGGGGACAGTGGCGATAATTTTGCGACACAATCACTGCTTCAAGCTTGGTTGTGCCACTCAATATCTTCCTGTAACTCATTGTAAATAAACAATGTTTTTAAATAATTGAAAACTGGCCGTAATATTGCTTGCCCTGAGATAGTCTTTTTCGGATTTTGAACTGGACTTAGTTTAAGGAGTTGGGACGATGCGTAACTCGAAAATCATCGGGATGGGTTTTTATATTCCCCCGAAAGTGGTCACCAACCGCGACCTGGCCAAGCTGATGGACACCTCGGACGAGTGGATCCGGGAGCGGACCGGCATCGTCGAGCGGCATTACGCCGACGAAGGCAACGGCCCCGCCAGCCTGGCCAAGATCGCGGTGGAGCGGGCCTTGGCCGACGCCCAGCTGGAGACCAAGGACCTCGACCTCATGATCTTCGCCACCCTCAGCCCGGACTACACCTTCCCCGGCTCCGGCTGCGTCCTGCAAAGCCTGATGGAGTTCCCCCACATCGCCGCCATTGACATCCGGGCCCAGTGCTCGGGGTTCATTTACTCGCTCGCTATTGCCGACCAGTTCATCAAGACCGGCATGTATAACCGGGTCCTGGTGGTGGGCGCCGAGGTTCATTCCACCGGGATTGAATTTGCCACCCGGGGCCGCGACGTGACCGTGCTCTTCGGCGACGGCGCCGGCGCCGTGATCCTGGGTCCTTCCGAGGATCCCCGGGTCGGCATCCTCTCCCATCACCTCCATGCCGACGGCCGGCATTACAACAAGCTCTGGGTCGAGTGCCCCGGCTGCGTCTATACGCCCCGCCTGACCCAGGAGATGGTGACCTCGGGGCGGTGGTATCCGAAAATGGACGGCAAGTTCATCTTCCGGCATGCGGTGGAAGGCATGAGCCGGGTGATCATGGAAGCGTTGCAGGCCAACAACTATACGTTAGCCGACCTGGACCTCTTGGTGCCGCACCAGGCCAACCTCCGGATCAACCAGATGGTGGCCAAAATGCTGTCCATCCCCGAAGACAAGGTGTTCAACAACATCATGAAATACGGGAACACCACCGCGGCCACGATCCCGATTTGCCTGTGCGAGGCGCGGGAGGAGGGCAAGCTGAAACCCGGGCAACTGGTGTGCCTGGCTTCCTTCGGTTCCGGCCTGACCTGGGCTTCCAGCCTGATCCGCTGGTAATTCTATCGGGTTTCGCTCTCACTCTAGCCAAGGCTTTCACTTTATTCTATACTTTAGTAATGCCGGAAGCGGATATTGTCTGGACCGAGCATGCCCAGAAGGAATGCCGGCGTCGAAGAATTGACCAAGCATGGGTAGAGGCGGTCGCGCGAAGGCCGAATTCAGTTCGACCAGCGGAAGGCAATCGAGAAATTCGGCAGGGCCGGGTCTTGGTTCCCCGGCTGAACCGAGAATTGTTGCTCCGAGTTGTGATCGAAAAACGGGGCGGGACGATGATGATGATCACGGCGTACTTAACCGGTCAGCTGGCCAAATATGAAAAGGAGTGATCTCGATGAAAGCCACTTATGACCAGGAAACGGACAGCCTCACGATTGTTTTGCACGAGGGCGAGGTTTCGGAAAGCGATGAGCTCCGTCCAGGCGTAATCGTGGACTTCGACAATCAGGGCCGGATTGTTGCCATCGAGCTTCTCCACGCCTCCCGCCATGTCAGCGATCCTATGGCTTTTTCCTATGAACTTAAAGCCGCGGCAAATCCATAAGGTTCACTTTATCGGTTGGGCTTGAAGATTCCGGCTTGGTTTTTATGATGGCAGACTGGCGCCGGCGCGACCGGGAGGTTCTCTGGCATCCCTTTACCCAGCATCAGCTCTGGGACCAGGAAGACTTTCCGGTCATTGTCTCCGGCCAGGGCTGCTGGCTGACCGACGCCGAAGGCAACCGCTGCCTCGACGGGATTTCCTCGCTCTGGGTCAACCTGCACGGCCATAATCGGCCCGAGATTAATTCCGCCATCCGGGAACAACTCGACCGGATCGCCCACTCCACCTTCCTCGGCCTCTCTCATCCGCCCGGCATCGAGCTGGCCGAGCGCCTGCTCGCCCTGGTCCCGGCCGGCTTATCCCGCGTCTTCTTTTCCGACAACGGCTCCACCGCGGTGGAAGTGGCGCTGAAGATGGCCTTTCAATATTGGAACCAGAAGCAGCCGGCCGAGCCGGAGCGCAAGACTTTCATCGCCTTTGTCAATGCCTACCACGGCGATACGGTCGGCTCGGTCAGCCTGGGCGGGATGGACTTGTTCCATGCCGCCTACCGGCCCTTGCTCTTCCCGGTGATCCGGGTGCCGGCGCCTTATTGCTACCGCTGTCCGCTCGAGCTTCCTCCCGATAAATGCCGCGATCAAAAACCG
>MGQK01000053.1:147814-151101 GCA_001797815.1 Deltaproteobacteria bacterium RBG_13_61_14
TGACCGGCGGCTACCTGCCCCTGGCCGCGACCGTGGCCACCGAGGAGGTTTTCTCCGCTTTCCTGGGCCCGGTGCAGTCGGAAAAGACCTTTTTCCACGGCCACTCCTATACCGCGAACCCTCTCGCCTGCGTCGCGGCTTTGGCCAGCCTGGAACTGTTCGAAAAGGACCAGACCCTGGCGAACGTCCGGGCGCGGGCCGAGCAAATGGCGAAAGGGCTGGCCGAGATCCGGAAGCTCCCGCAGGTGGGGGAGGTGCGTCAACGCGGGCTGATGGCGGGGATCGAGTTGGTTAAGGACAAACAGACCAAGGAGCCTTTTGACCCCCGGCTGATGATGGGCCGGCAGGTGATCCTGGCGGCGCGGAAGCGGGGCGCAATCCTGCGGCCTTTGGGCGACGTGGTCGTGCTGATGCCGCCGCTGTGCATTTCCGGGGAGGAGACCGATTTACTCTTGCGCGCAGTCCAGGAAAGCATAAACGAAGTAGTAGCGCAAAGGTAAGGGCTTGGAGACTATCTCAAAACTGAAGAACATCGCGCGTGAATCCAATCGCACGCTACGAAACGGGGTGATTTTTCGTAGGGCGGGTTTAGATACCCGCCCGAAAATCCCAAACCAAATGACTTTTGAGATAGTCTCTTAATCGTTTTGCATTTCTGCTACCAGTCTTTCCACTTCCCGAAGGAATTTATTAAAAGACCGACACCGGGCCTGGGCCTTTTCGAGATCGAAAACCGCAGCAAAGGCGGGTTGATCGTCCGTCTCAATATAGCCGCGGCCCGGAATCATATTCTCACTCAGACGTTCTTTGGCTCCCTGAATCGTTTCCGGATCATCGGGAGCAACAGCATCTTTTCGGATTCCTCTTAATCCCCGCAAAGATTCTTTTGCCCCTAAAAACCAGGCTTCAAACTCCTTTCTTGCGAATACCACCGCGGTTGGCAAAGAAGTGGCCTTTTGGCAGCGTTGTAATAGTTTTGGGATTAACTCTTCCGGCTTATCTTTATCTGCATCGAGGAGAACCAGGATGGCCCTCACATTTTCTCGATTGCGAAGGGTTTGTTCAATCGCTCGCTCCAACTCACCGGGTTTCACCACCTTCTTTCGGCTGACAAGAAAGGGACAGGCAACTTTGATATGCCAGGCTTGCCTTTGGTCCAAAATTCTCCTTAATAAAACTGGAACAGCCTTGACTTCTCCCTTTCCTTCCACTATCGAAGCTAAAGAAACGTTCAAAGGGCCTCACCGGTTTCTAAACGGTGCCCGACTTCAAGTCCGCATTTAATTCATCAATGCGGAGCAATTCTCCCGGCGTATAGAGACGCTTTCGAATGGCTTCTCGACTTGCGGGGGATAGAGGAGAGATCAGGGTTTTGCCTTTTTCCATGCTCACCACTCGGAGCTGCCCTTCTTGGATATCCTTTTTATCCAGCAAGTCGGGACTATGGGTGGTGATCAGCACTTGCCTTTGCCGTGCCGCATCCAACAGCACTTCGACAATCACTTCGGTAGCCGCGGGATGCACGGTGGCTTCCGGCTCTTCGATTGCGATGAGAGAATGTTGGCCGGCCTGATAGACGGCCAGGAGAACGCCCAAGGCGCGCAAGGTGCCATCGGACATGTTCAAAGCTCCAAAATCCAAGGAACGCGCCGATCCGATTTCCTGCTTAAACCCGATCGTTTCCTTGGGGCCAACCGGCCAATAATCAATTTTGGTAATTCCCTCGGTAACAGCAGCGAGTAATCTGCAGAGGCGTTCATACCTATCACCATTGCCTTCCGCCTCTTTCAGACGTTTTAATACTGCGGCCGCATTGCTGCCATCGCGCTGAAGGTAGTCACCAGGGTCAGGGTCTTGCAATTCACGGAGCCGGATCGGAGCAATAGCATAACAACGCATCGAGGTCAAAAACTCATAAACCGGTTGAAATTCTTCCGTCGCCGAAGCAACAAACAGCGCTAAATGGTCCGGCTTCAGTTTGGGGTTTATTCCGTGGATTGGCTTGATAAATTTACTATCACGGACCTCATAATTGTAAGACCTGTTCTTAGCTTGCAAGGAACAATATTCTTTCGCCACTCTAAATTTTCTTGGACTTTGCGCTGCTATTGCAAAACTAAATTGGGCTTTCAGATCGTTTTTCAGAACAAGATGGAAGATAAACTCCATCTGTCGGGGAGGAAAACCTTTTCCTCTGTATCTGCGAACCGCCGTAATGCCCCCCCGTCTTTTTAAAGCCATTTCGATCGATTCCGAAAGACAATCCTTGACAAAAGCAAGCGCATCAATAAAATTGCTTTTCCCGGCGCCGTTAGGTCCGACCAAGGCCGTAAAGGGTTCTAGGTTAACTACTACTTGATCCAGGCTTTTATAGTTTCTAATCTGAACCTGATGAATGTAAGGAATCATGGTCTCGGTCCCCAATTGGGAGTCCTCTAGCCTTAGCTTTCCTACCCCGCTTGCCGGGCGATTTGGCCGAGGAGTTCGGCGGAGAGGATGAAGACCAACTCCCCCGGCTCGGAGGGGTCCCAATCCACCCGGCAGAGGTCGCCCTTGCCCAGGGGCAAGGCCTGGCCCGGTCCCAGGCGCAGGATCGCGGCAATGATCTGGCCCAGGTCCGGTTCGTGGCCCACCAGCAGGATGCGGTCATCCGGCCCGGCCTTTTCCAGCTCCGGCCGGATTTTCTCCAGGGTGGCGCCGGATTTCAGGGCATCCGATTTCTCCAGCCGGCGCTTGAGGCCCAGGCCCTTGGCGATGATTTCCGCGGTTTGATAGGCCCGCAAATACGGGCTGGAGAGGATCCGGTCAAAGCGAATCTTGAGCAGGCGCAAAGCCACCGCGCTCTTCTCCACCATCCGTTCCCCCTGCTTGGTCAACGGGAGTTCCGCATCGGCAACGCCCATGCTTTTCGGCGCGGCTGAGCCATGGCGAAGCAGATACAATTCCATCGAGCACTCCTTGCCGAAGTCCCTGACTTCCAGCCTTTATCTTATCAGAATGGTGAATAATGGCAAGAAGAAAATGCAGGAAAAGCGTAAAAAGGTTATAGACTTGGAGGCCGTGGGGAGGACAAGCGAAAGATTCAGATCGGCTGGAAAGGCTTAAATTTCAATCGGATCGGACAGGATCTCATCCCCAAGGGTCTGCGATCAGGCCCGCGTTGATTTCCTGGGCTCGGCGGTAAGCGGTGTAAGCGGCCAGGAAATGGCAGACCCAGCCCAGGGTCCCGCCGGTTCCGATCCAGAAGCCGGGCGTGACAATCAGCCAGAAGAGACCCCGCAGGATGG
>MGQK01000054.1:0-1075 GCA_001797815.1 Deltaproteobacteria bacterium RBG_13_61_14
CATCCCGAACAGGTTGTGCGGATTGGTTTCCTGTTCGACCAGCACCTCTTCCACCTGACGTGTGGTCATGGCGCCGATGCGCACCAGAAAATGGCCTATCCGCTCTTGGGATTCCAACTCTTCCACGCGTACTCCTTTACTTATCAGTATAAAAGAATCCCGCGCGGATGCAAGATCACTAGTGAAATAATTTTCTGATATTGTTTCGGTCCACTACTATTTTAGAAATACTAAACTCACTATTCATATGATCGCTTAAGAATCGGTCGATGTTCTTATGATAAAAACAGGCCAGCCAGGCGCGGCCGTGAAAAAAGCCTCGTCATAGCGGGACAAGTCATGAGGGTAAGCATACGTGTCCTCGGCGTCCTTCTATCATTGCGTCTCCGGCGCGCACACCATATAACCGTCATCAGAGCCGGCCTGGAGGGACGGGAGGACGAACAGGACAAGTATTGTCAGAAAAATAAATCGTCTATTACCGTATTTCATGCCACCGCCTTTCTTCTCTATATCGGATAACGATGCGGAGACTTGAAAGAAAGCGCCGGTGACTAGACCGGGGGAAAAAATACCTTCCATAACACATTAAAATTGAGTAGATTAGGGAGACCCCACCTCCCTTTCGGGCCAGGTTTTTTTGGGGACAAACTCCATAAAGGCGGTTTTACGCGTGATTCAGGTTTCGGATGTGACCCTGGCCTTCGGCAAGCGGGAACTTTTTAAAAACGTCAATATCATCTTTTCTCCCGGCAACTGTTACGGTCTGATCGGCGCCAATGGTTCGGGAAAATCCACCTTCCTCCAGATCCTTTCAGGGGAGATGGAGCCGACTACCGGCGAGGTAATCGTAGGCAAGGGTCAGCGCATCGCCGTACTCAAACAGGACCAGTCCGCCTTCGACGAGCATGAAGTTTTGGACACGGTGATCATGGGCCACAAGCCCCTCCACGACGTGCTGGCCGAACGCAATGTCATTTACTCCAAAGACGACTTCTCCGAGGCCGACGGCCACCGCGCCGCCGAACTCGAGGAACTGGTGGCGTCCATGAACGGCTATGAAGCCGAAGCCGAG
>MGQK01000054.1:1153-1789 GCA_001797815.1 Deltaproteobacteria bacterium RBG_13_61_14
AAGATCCGCGTCCTCCTGGCCCAGGCCCTGTTCGGCAATCCGGACATCCTGCTGCTGGACGAACCCACCAACCATCTTGATATCGAATCGGTTGCCTGGTTGGAGAACTTTCTTGAAAAGTTCGATAACACCGTCATCGTCGTTTCCCACGACCGGCATTTCATCAACCGCGCCTGCACCCACATAGCGGACATCGATTTCGGCCGCATCCAGGTCTATACCGGCAACTATGATTTTTGGGCCGAAGCCAGCCAACTTGCCCTGAAACAGAAGAAGGAAGAGAACCGGAAGAAGGAAGAGAAGACCAAGGAATTGAAGGCCTTCATCATGCGCTTCAGCGCCAATGCCTCCAAGTCCCGGCAGGCCACCTCCCGGAAAAAACTGCTGGAAAAACTCACGCCCGAGCAGATACCGCCCTCATCCCGGCGCTTCCCCTACGTGGCCTTCAAGCCGGACCGTGAACCCGGCACCAATGTCCTGTCCGTGGAAAAAATCACCAAGACCGTGGACGGTACGGCGGTATTGAAGGATTTTTCCCTGGTCGTGTCCAAGGGAGAAAAGATCGCCTTCTTCGGTCCCAACAACCTGGCCAAAACCATGCTTTTTCGCATTATCATGGGGGAGGAGAAACCAGAT
>MGQK01000054.1:1815-3524 GCA_001797815.1 Deltaproteobacteria bacterium RBG_13_61_14
CATCACCACCGGCTATTTCCCCAAGGACCCGGGCGACGCCTTCGACTCAGCTATGAGTATTGTCGAATGGATGGCCCAGTTCGCGCGCGACAAGGACGAAACCCTCCTGCGCGGTTTCCTGGGACGCATGCTCTTCTCCGGGGACGAGGCCCTCAAGAAAGTAAGCGTGCTTTCCGGCGGCGAGAAAGTGCGCTGTCAGATCGCCCGGCTCATGCAGATCGGGGCCAACGCCCTGGTGATGGACGAGCCCACCAACCATCTGGACCTGGAATCGATCACCTCGCTCAACAACGCCCTCATTCAGTTCCCGGGCGTGGTGCTGTTCTCCTCCCACGATCACCAATTCGTGGACACGGTGGCCAACCGCGTCATCGAGATCACGCCCTCCGGCGTCATCGACCGCATCATGCGCTTTGACGAGTACCTGGAAAACCCGGACGTGCAGAAACTCAGGGATGAGATGTATCATGGGCATATCCGCTTGAGTTTGGAATAGACCAACCGCGCCCGGCGTTCCTCCCCTATTCACCCGCCCGGCCCGCCAACTCCTCCCAGCGGCCCAGCTTGACGTCGAGCAGGGCCTCGAGTTCATGGTAGCGCCGGTTGCTTTTTTCGATGTCGGCCGGGTCTCGGACCGCCGCCTGGAAGCCGGTTTCCAACTCTCTTTTTTCTTTCTCAAGCTCCTCGATTTCAACTAAAAGGCTTTCATATTCCCGGCGCTCCCGAAACGATAGCTCGATTTTCTTTTCCCGCGGCGCCACCCTCTTTGGCCGTCTGGTCGATTCCGCGGGAGCGGTTTTTAGTTTTTCTTCCTCATGCCGGACACGATAATCCTCATAGTTGCCCACGAACTTCCGGATTCCGCCCTCGCCGTCGAAGATGAAAAGGCAATCGGTGAGGCGATCCAGCAGGGCGCGGTCGTGGGAAACGACGATAAGGCAGCCCTGGAAATTAACCAAAAACTCCTCCAGGAGCCGAATCGTGTCGAGGTCCAAATCGTTGGTCGGCTCGTCTAAGAGCAGGAAATTGGGGGCGGAGGCCAGCAGGCGGACCAGGCAGAGCCGGCGGAACTCACCACCCGAGAGCCGCTTCAGTTGAAGGGACTGCATGGCGCGGGGGAAAAGAAATCGTTCCAGAAACTGTTCCGCGGCCACGGAACCGCCGTGTTCCAGAAGGACCCGCTCGGCTGGTTCCTTCATGTATTCGATGACCGAAAGCTCTCCGTTGTTACAACTCCCAGTCTGGTCGAACTGGCCGAAGACCGTGGTCACGCCTTTAACAGCCGACCCTGGGTCGGGGGAGAGCGCGCCGGAAACCAGATGGAGAAAGGTCGTCTTGCCCGAGCCGTTCGGGCCGATGATCCCAATGCGCTCTCCTTTCCTGAAGGCGTAGGTAAAGGGCCGGACCACCGCCTGACCGCCATAGCTCTTCGCAATCCCGTGGAGCTCAAGGATCTTTCCCCCAAGGCGGCGCTGGGGGGCGGTGAATCCCTTCAGCGCGGCCTCTTCCGGCACCGCCGCATTGAGGAGGTCATCCAGGCGCGCCTTACGTCCTTTGTCCTTGCCGGTCCTGGCCCGCGGTCCGCGCTTGAGCCATTCCAGCTCAACGCGCAGAATCGAGCTGCGTTTTTGTTCCGCGCGCTCCCGTGACTCCTGCCGCTCCGCCTGCCTTTCCAGGTAAGACTCGTAACTGCCGGGGTACTTGGAGAC
>MGQK01000054.1:3636-3845 GCA_001797815.1 Deltaproteobacteria bacterium RBG_13_61_14
TCGATAGCGTCAAGGTCGAGGTGGTTCGTCGGCTCGTCGAGGAGGAGAAAGTTAGCGTCCTGCGCCAAACAGCGGGCTAGAGAGACCTTGCGCACCATTCCGCCCGACAAGTCCCCCATGGTCCGGGCCAAGTCGGTAAGCCCCAGCTCCATACAAAAAGAGCGGTAGCGGAGAACGATCACTTCTCGTTCTCCGGGTTCCCCCGGGAC
>MGQK01000054.1:3885-4462 GCA_001797815.1 Deltaproteobacteria bacterium RBG_13_61_14
GCTCCCGGGGCGAAGGCCGGGCGTTGCGCCACGGCGCTCAAACGCAGCTCACGGTTCCGGGAAACGCTCCCCGTGTCCGGCTCGAGCTCGCCAGAGAGTATCCTTAAGAAGGTCGACTTGCCCGAGCCGTTCCTGCCGACGAAACCGATCCTCTCGCCTGCGTCTAGGCCCAGCGTAACGTCATGGAAAAGAGGCGCATCCGCGAGCGTCTTGCCGACGCCGTCAAGGGAAATGATGTTCATGGGCACTGAGTATAGCCGTCAGTGTCCGCTTGGACAATCAGGTTGACACGACCCGTGGGGGCGGTGCAGTTCTCATCGCACGACCACCAGTTCGTGGATACCAAGGCCAATCGCGTCATCGACCGCATCATGCGTTTTGACGAGTATCTGGAAAACCCGGACGTGCCAGCTCTCAGGGACAAAATGTATCACGGGTATATCCGCTTGTCCCTGGAATGACTTCACTCTATCGGCCAGCAAGATGACCGCAAAGACACGAAGGGCACGAAGAAGGAGAAGGGGAACCTGCGGATCGCGGAATAAAGCCTACTCCGCCAGGTAATCCTTCCCCTCTT
>MGQK01000054.1:4532-4886 GCA_001797815.1 Deltaproteobacteria bacterium RBG_13_61_14
GCCGTCTTCTTCTGCTCCGGTATCTTTGCGTTTAGGTTGGAATAATCCAGCAGCAGTATCTTCTTCCCCTTATGTTCGATCCACTGAACCCGGTCCATGAGAACGTCCTCCCTGCTCGTGGTGTGCTATGCTTAAAAATCAAATGATTTTCAGCATTTCCGATTATAATGGTTTTCTATTGAGTATACTATTCATGATAAGCGAAGGCGGGGAGGAAATCAATCAATCAGTATTCAAGGAATTGAGACTGTCCAAAGTGTCCCGGATTTAGGGTTGCTTTCTGGCGTCCAGGAAGGCCTTTCTCACATTAGAGACGATGATCTGAGAGCAATCGCGGTCCAGTCCTTTGGCCAT
>MGQK01000054.1:4948-5938 GCA_001797815.1 Deltaproteobacteria bacterium RBG_13_61_14
ATAATGCTTTGATTAATGTATCCATGTCGATGTTTTGTCCTGCCATAGACACTCCTTGATAAAATCTGAAAGATCACACTCATTGAGATTTATACTCAAATAGTAAATAATTTTCGACATCCAGAATAGCCAACCTGCCCTAATCCCTAATGAGATAAGGAAATAGAAATAGCTATAATCGAAATATGGGACCGTCTTCAGTCCCGCGCCTTACTCGGCACGTGGATGATCTCGCGCGCCTTTGATCCGTTGGCCGGACCAACGATGCCCCGAACTTCCATCTCCTCCACCAACCGGGCGGCCCGGTTGTAGCCGATCTTCAGCTTGCGCTGGACAAACGACGTGGAAGCCTTGCCCGCGGCCATGACGATCTCCAGCGCTTTGTCGAACATGGGGTCGGACTCGCCCAGGCCGATGTCGAAATCGCTTTCTTCTTCGATGAAAATCTCGTCGTCGATATAGTCCGGTTCGCCGAAGGTCTTCACCTCGGCCACCAGGTCCTCCACTTCGCGGTCGGAGATGTAGGCGCCCTGGATACGCACCGGGAACGGGTCCTGGGAGGAGAGGAAGAGCATGTCGCCCTGGCCCAACAGTTTTTCCGCGCCCACTTGGTCTATAATGATGCGCGAATCAAACTTGCCCGCCACCATGAAGGCAATGCGGGCCGGGATGTTGGCCTTGATCAGGCCGGTGATGACGTCGATGGACGGGCGCTGCGTGGCCAGCACGATGTGAATGCCGACCGCGCGCGACATGGCGGCCAAGCGGGCCAGGGTGGACTCCAGGTCCTTGCCGGTGACCGCGATCAGGTCGGCGAACTCGTCGATCACCACTATGATATGCGGCAGGGGGTCAGTGGTGTGCGTCCTCTTGGCGGCCTTGACGTTGAACCCGGCAATGTCCCGCACGCAGAGCGCGTCCAGCAGGGCGTAGCGCCGCTCCATCTCCGCAATGCAGTATTGCAACGCCTGGAACGCCTTCTTGGGCTCG
>MGQK01000054.1:5993-6257 GCA_001797815.1 Deltaproteobacteria bacterium RBG_13_61_14
TCTTGGGATCGATGAGGATGAGCCGCGCTTCTTCCGGCGACTTCTTGAGCAGGATAGAGCAGATGATGGAATTGACGCAGACCGATTTACCCGAGCCGGTGGCGCCGGCGATGAGCAAATGCGGCATCTGCGTCAGGTCAGCGATCTGGACATTGCCCATGATGTCCTTGCCCAGGGCCACCGGCAGGCCGCGCTCGTTTTCCGTGAAGGCGGGATCAGCCAGCGTTTCCTTGAGCGAGACGATGGAACGTCGTTTGTTGGGCA
>MGQK01000055.1:0-9493 GCA_001797815.1 Deltaproteobacteria bacterium RBG_13_61_14
GGGCTTGACAAGCGACTTCAGAAGTGACCCCAATCCACAATCCACCCCCCAATGGAGGTGGGCAAGGACCGGGGAAAGAATTGACAGCCTGAGGACCTCAGGTTATGATTGGTCCCAACTGCAACCTTTTGGGTATCCAATTTGATTTTCTTCAGTTTGAAATAAACCAGTCCATCGGGGCATTTTTTCCTGAAAAGGGGGACCCGATGAAGGTGAAGGTTGGGAATCGGTTCGGGGTCATCCTGGCTTTTACCCTGATGTTGGCGGTCGGTGCGGCCCAGGAAAAGGAAAACTCGGAGCACTTCGGCACCCAGATGAACCACCCCAAGTTCAAAGGCCCGGGAGACTTTTTCGGCTCCTTCGCGCGAGTGGCCAAGATCTTCCTCTTCAAAAAGCTCGACGGCCAGCGCGTGCTCCGGCCCTGGGTGGACAACCACGGCTGGCTTACCCCTGCCTTCCGCGAGCAGTTGTGCCTGGTGGTGACCCTCAACAACCATTGCGTGGGTTGACACAAAGCGCACTCCCAGTTTGGGAGACAGGCGGGATTAAGCGAAGAGGACATGGTCAAGCTGACCGACCTTGATCCCAATGATTTCGAGCGCAGGACCTGGATCGCCCTGGCCTGGGCCCGGGATTGGGCCCTGTTTCGGGGAGTGATGCCGGACCAGGGGTTGGTGGCCGAGTTCGAATCGTCTTATACCGAGCAGGAGCGCCGGGACATTTTGGCTACGGTCACCGCCATGGACTTTGCCAACAGGTTCATGAACACCGGCACCGGAGATTTCCTGGTGCCGCCGACTAAAAATTCCAAGGCAAAAATAATCCGGAAAAAAGAATTGCGCGGGGTCGACCAGGGATAAAAATAGTCAGGCCGGCATCGGAGCGCTGTTTACACCGAGCGCGCCTGCACCAGCTCCGCCAGGTCCATCACCCGGAGCGCCGATTCCAGGGCCTCGGCCTTGACCGCGTCTTCCAGCATCTTGGCGCACTTGGGACAGGCCACGGCCAGGACTTGGGCGCCGGTGGCCGCGGCCTCCCGCACCCGGACCCGGGAGGAACTGTCCGGGCCGCTGCCCAGGAGGTCGGTGAAAAAGTTGCCGCCGCCTCCGCCGCAGCAGAGCGCGTCCACCCGGGCGCGGTCCATTTCCGCCAGTTCCACCCCAGGCAAGGCCGCCAGCACCATCCTCGGGGTCAGGTAATCCTGGTTGTGCCGGCCCAGGTAGCAGGGGTCGTGGAAGGTGACCGTGAGCGGGGTGTCCGCTCCCTGGTCCTTCCCTTTGCTCATCATCCTGGCCAGCACCTGGCTGTAGTGGAGCACCTGGAAAATCCCGTTGAACCTGGGGTAGTAGTTCCTGATCGCGTGATAGGCGTGGGGGGAGAGGGTGATGATCTTGACAACGCCCGCGTCCAGGAACTTGGCGATGTTATGCCGGGCAATCTCTTCGAACAGTCCGGCCTCGCCCATGGCCCGGACCTCGTTCCCGTCGCAGCGCTCTAAAGCGCCCAGGATCCCGAAGGACACTCCCCGGTCCTGGAGAAGGCCGGCCACGGCGCGGGCCATCTTCCGGCCCCGCTCGTCGTAAGAGCCGGCGCACCCGGCGAAAAAGAGATATTCCTGCCCGCGATACGGCTCCAGCCCCAAACCCTTGGCCCAGGCTCCCCGATCCGCCTCGGGCAGCTTATACGGGTTGCCATACAAGTGGATGGCCTTGAAGAAATCCGACACCCGCCGGGGAACCGAGCCCTCGTTGACCAGTTCCCCCCGGCCGGCGGTGATGGCGTTTAAGACGTCGGCCTTGAACTTGGGGAACACGCAATGCTCCACGCAGTTGCCGCAAGCGGTGCAGGAAAACAGGATCTCTTGCAGGCGGGCGCTGGTGGGGATCTCCTCATCCAGCCAGGCCCGGAGCAGCCACATGCGGCCGCCGGGCGAGTAGGTCTCGAACCGGTATTGCAAATAGGAGGGGCAGTTCAGGTCCTGGTAGGAGCCGGGCAGCTTGCAATATCCGCAGCGGAAACAGCGGTGCAGGATTTCCGCGTGTTCCATGTTAGGCCTCCCAGTTTCCGGGGTTCATGATGCCCTGGGGGTCGAGGACCGCCCGCAGGCGGTTCATCAGCGCAAAGGTATTCGGGTCCATCTTCTTGATGATCTGCTTCTGGGCCGGGGTCTCGGCTTTCCAGGGGATGCCGCCCATTTCCAGGACCATGGCATTGGTATCCTCCAGGGCCGTCTGGGCCCGCCTCACGTCCGCCTGGTCCGCGCGGTTGAAGGCATAGGCGTAAAAGAACATCATGCAGTGGGCCAGGCCCACGATCCGCGCGCCCAGGGAGTAAGGGACCTTGCGGCTCTCCGCGATCTCAAGGCCCTTGCGAAAGGCCGGGGCAAAGAGTTCGACGGGCATGATGGCTCCCACGTATTCGAAGCCGCCGCCTTTGTTCACGTCGGCAAAGACCGCCAGGGTGGATTGGGGCGCTTCCAGGAAGCGCACTTTCATGTCCGGGGGCAGGGGCATGAATCCCCCGACCTTCCGCTCGAGGTAGGGGCGAACCGACTCGCGGATCAGGTCCCGCTTCAAGGTCAGTTCGGCCTTGGTCTCGGCGCCGTAGGCGATGTTGATCATCTGGAAGCCTTTTGCCCAGTCCGGCTTGGGCGACATCCAGGCCAGGATGTCCTCCGCCACCTGCACCCGCGCCAGCCGACGGATGATGTCCGGGGCCAGTTCCGGGTCTTCGATCACAAAGATGCCCACGTCGTTCCAGGGCCGGGCCGGGAAGAGCTTGATCGCGAGTTTGGTAACCACCCCGGTGGTCCCGTGCCAGCCGAGAAACAGCCCGGCCAGGTCCGGGAGCGGCGATCGGGAAAACCAGTAGGGGGAAGCGGAGCAAGACCCGATCCGCGCCACTTCGCCGGTGGGCAGAACCACTTCCAGCCCGTTGAGCATTTCCGAGTGAAAGCCGCCGGCGGCCGAGAGATGACCCGAACCGTGGATGAGCACGTTGCCGCCGATGGTGGCGATGGGAGGGGCATCCGGGATGGAATGCTTGAGCCGGGGGTGATGTTTTTTCAAGTAGGCCTGGAGCATGCCCTGGGAGGCGCCCGCCTCCACCACCACGTAGCTGCTCGCCTCGTTCACCTCCAGGATCCGATTCATGCGTTTCATGTCCAGCACCATGCCCCCTTGCAGGGGCCGGGAAAGGCCGGACAGGACCAGCCCTCCGCCCATGGGCACCAGGGGGATCTTCTGGCGGTTCGCCAAGCGCACGATCTTTTGCACTTCCTCGGTGGTATTCGGCATCACCACCCAGTCCGGCGCATGAGGCTCCATGGTCCCGGGATCACGCGAATACAGGAACCGCTCTTCCGGCTGATTCGAAACGAAGCGTTCCCCCACGATCTTGACCAGTTCCCGGTAAATCTCCTCCATGAAATCACCCCCAGAACCCTTCGCCCAGAGCGATCCGGCAAAGGTCGCTGATCAGGATCGGGGTCATGCCCCGCTCCGCCACCATCCCTTTCAAGGTCATAAAACACATCGGGCAATTGAACACGCAATAGCGGGCGCCCACCGCGGCCATGTCGTCCAGGTTTCGCTTTTGAATAGCATCGGCCCGGTCGTCCCGCTGCGCCGCCTGGACCACCATCCCGCAGCAGAGCGCGTTTTCCCCCTCGTATTCGCGCGCGGGCCGGATGGCGCCGATCAGCTTGAAGATCTCATCCACCCAATGCTGGGTCTCCGGGACCAGGCGGTTGGAGCAGGGCCGCTGGTAGGCCACCTTGGCGTTGATCGGCCGGATCTCCTTTTTGAGCTCGGTCAGCTTTTTCGTGAGATATTCGAAGAGGTGGATGGGCTTGAAGGGAACCTCGATGCCAAAGGCCGGAGCCAACTGGGTGTAGGTCCCGAAGCACTCGTCGTGAAAACAGATCAGCTCGTCCACCCCGCTGACCTTGAGATAATAATCCATGAGGTTGTTGATCACTTTCGGAAGGCGCTCCCGGATCACCGAGTTCTTGGCGAAATGAAGCCACATGATGTTGCAGAAAAGATCGTTGCCGCCGATGATCGAGGCCCCGGCGAAGAGCTTGCCCTGGATGCTGCCGGCCAGCATGGGAAAGGAGCAGAGGTTGATCACCGGCGCGGAAACCTTTTGGGCGACTATCTGCCCCTTGGGCGCCATCATGGCGATCTGCTGCTTGGTGAGCGGGACCGGCACCGGCCACGCTGAAAGTTCTTCCTGCCGGTCCACGATCAGGTAAAAAGGGTGGTTGTGGTAAGGGCAATACTCCTCGCAGGCGTAGCAGGTCAGGCACTCGTGCAGCACCCGCGAGTCCCGGCCGGCCAGGATCTTCATCCACTCCTGCCGCGCCTCTTCCAGGTCCAGGGCGATGTGCTGGCAACGGGTGAGACAATCAATCTTCTCGCACTTCGTGCAAATCTTCTGATCATATTTCAATTCAGACACTGCTCCCCCTCCTTAGCGGCGGGCCTCCGAATGGACGAAGACGAGTGGATATGGATTGGCGGTCCAGGCGTTACGTTACACCAGGCCCTGAAGCAGCGCAAGCGGATTCTCAATCTTGCCCTCCCGCAGTTTTCCGGTAAACCGGGGGTAGGGGCGCGATTTATCGCGCCCTTGCCGGGACTGGGCGCAATGAATTGCGCCACTACGAAGGCCGAAAATATGCGGTGCGGAAAAAAACTGAGGGAGGGCAAGGATTCTCAATCTCCGGCTCTGAACTTCGGTTATCCGTTGTCTGATCCACGCTTGGCCTTAGCCGGGGATGGAGGGGGACTTTTACTTGCTTTTTCAACAAGGTTTTGCTATTTTTAAAAATCAAGATTAAACTGAGCCGGCATATCCAAAGGGCATTCTGGAATCCACCAGATACCTTCTTTCAGATGATGTAGCTTACCGAACACTTCAACCCGTAGCGAGAAGAAGGAGAAAGAATGAAATATTGGAGAGTTCCCCTTGACCTTGGAACGATCCCGGCGAGCCGGGGCAAGGTCATGGTCATCGAGGAGAGGTGCAAGGGCTGTGAATATTGTATCGAATTCTGCCCGCGCGAGGTGTTGCAGATGTCCCGGGCCTTTAATCCCAAGGGTTACCATTTCCCCGAGGTGGGGGACGAGTCCAAGTGTGTCAACTGTCATTTTTGCGAGGTGCTCTGTCCGGAGTTTGCCATCTTTTCGCTGGCGGAGCCGGCGGTTGCCTAGATGATAAAGCTTCAGGAAACATGACAGGGGGAGCGACGTGGCTGGCAAAGCGGTCTTGACCGGAACTTATTTCATGAACGGCGACGAGGCCTGCTGCGAGGGGGCCCTGGCCGTGGGCTGCCGGTTTTTTGCGGGTTATCCGATCACGCCGGCCACCGAGGTGGCGGAGCGGATGTCCTGGCGTCTGCCCGAAGTGGGAGGCATCTACATCCAGATGGAGGATGAGCTGGCCTCCATGGCCGCGATCCTGGGCGCGAGTTGGGGCGGGGTCAAGGCCATGACCAGCACCTCGGGCCCGGGCTTTTCCCTGATGATGGAAAACATCGGCCTGGGATTATGCACGGAAACGCCCTGCGTGGTCTGCAACGTCCAGCGCGCCGGTCCCAGCACCGGGCTCCCCACCCTGGTGGCGCAAGGGGACATGATGCAAGCGCGCTGGGGCGCGCATGGGCATTATGAAATCATCGCGATCGTGCCGTCCTCCCCGCAGGAAATGTTCGACTTTACCATCCGGGCTTTCAACCTTTCTGAACAATACCGCCTGCCGGTCCTGATCATGGCCGACGAGGTGGTGGGCCACATGAACGAGCGGGTGGTAATCCCGCCCGCGGACCAGATCCAGGTGGTGTCCCGGAAAAAGCCCTCGGTCCCTCCGGACCAGTATCGGCCCTATCAGCCGGGCCCGGACGGAGTCGCGCCCATGGCCGACTTCGGGGACGGCTATCACATGCATGTGACCGGGTTGACCCACGACGAGCGCGGCTATCCGGTGATGGATGCCGCGACCCAGGAGCAGATGATCAACCGGATCGTGAGTAAAATCCGGGACCATGCCCATCAAATCATCAGCTATGACGCCATCGCCATGGATGATGCGGAGGCGGCGGTGGTGGCTTACGGGATCAGCGTCCGGTCTGCCCGGCGGGCCGTGGCCGAGGCCCGCGGCCGCGGGATCCGGGCCGGGCTGATCAAGTTGAACACGGTCTGGCCCTTCCCGGAAGAGATGATCCGGGACCTGGCCGGCCGGGTCCGGGCCCTGGTGATGCCGGAGATCAACCTGGGCCAGATGGTGCGGGAACTCGAGCGCGCCGCGGCCGGCCGCTGCCGGGTCCGGCTGGTGCCCCATGCCGGCGGAAGCATCATCCGGCCCGGAGCGATTGTGCAGGCCGTCGAATCGGCGCTCAAGGAGGCGTGATGAGCACGAAAAAGAAAAAGCCGGACGCGCCGCATCCTCACGATGAGCTGTTGCGGACGGACCGGATGCCCCATATCTGGTGCACGGGCTGCGGCATCGGCACCGTGTTCAGTTGCGTGCTTTCGGCCGTGGAGAAATCCGGGACTCCCTTGGACGACGTGGCCATGGTCTCCGGGATCGGCTGCACCGGCCGGATGGCCGGCTACCTGAAACTGGATTCCTTCCACACCACCCACGGCCGGGCCATCCCCTTTGCCACCGGGTTGAAGCTGGCCCGGCCCCAGGGATGCGTCATTGTCGCTTCGGGCGACGGCGACCTGCTCGCCATCGGCGGCAACCACTTCATCCATGCCGCCCGGCGCAACCTGGATCTCACCGTCATCTGCGTCAACAATTTCAACTACGGCATGACCGGCGGGCAATTGGCGCCGTCCACTCCGTTTGGGGCCAGGACGACCACCAGCACCCAGGGCTGCTCGGAAGAACCCTTCAACTTCTGCGCGCTGGCCGCGGCCTGCGGCGCGGTGTATGTGGCCCGCTGGACTTCCCTGCACATCCGCCGGCTCACCACCTCGATCGGCGAGGCCATGAACAAGCGCGGCTTTTCTTTCGTGGAGGTCCTGACCCCTTGCCCGACCTCTTTCGGCCGGCACAACAAGATGCGCAAGCCGCTCGAACTGCTCAAGTTCTACCATGAGCGGTCGGTGATCCGGAACTATATTGATCCCAAGGACGCCGTCCTCGACTTCAAGAAAAATTTGGTGGTGGGCAAGTTCGTGGACATCGAGCGGCCCACCTTCCTGGACAATTACCGATTGCTCAACCGCGGAGAGCTGGGGGATTGGCCCGATCTGGAGCCAAAGCTGCCGCGGCCGGAAAAGCAGGCGTCAGGATGATGACCATGCCGGCACGCAACGAAAAAGAAATTTTGATCACCGGATTCGGGGGCCAGGGGATTGTGCTGACCGGCAGCATCCTGGGCAAGGCCGCGACTCTGTATGACCGCCGGCACGCCACCATGACCCAGTCGTATGGGCCGGAGGCCCGGGGAGGTTCCTGCTCGTCCCAGGTGATCATCAGCGAGGAAGAGATCCTCTTCCCCTATGTGGAACAGCCGCAGGTCTTGATCTGCATGAGCCAGGAAGGCTATGACAAGACCAAAGCCTCCCTGGTCCCCGGCGGGCTTTTGATCTGGGACACGGACCTGGTGACGACCCGCGAGCTGGAGCCGAGCTGGACCGCCTACCAGATCCCGGCCACCCGGTTTGCCGAGGAATTGGGCAACAAGATGATGGCCAACATTGTCATGCTCGGCTTCTTGTCCGCGGTGAGCGAGCTGGTGGGCGTTGATTCCTTGCGCCAGGCGGTGCAAAGCTCGGTGCCGGCCAAGACCCGGGACACGAATGCCAAGGCCTTTGAACGGGGCCGGGAGTATGGCGAAAGCCTGCTCAAGAGCCGGGCCAAAAAAGACCAGGGTCAGGAGCAGGCGTGAGCGAAGCGAAAACATCCGCGGCGCCCGCGACCGCGGTCTTGATCGCCGGCTCGGGCTACGGCGCCCTCAAGGTGGCCGAGGATCTCGCCCAATCCGGAATCCCGGCGGTCTGGGTGACCCGGGCCCAGCATTTCCTTAAGCTGCCGGCCGGGATGGAATACCTGCCCGAATGGCCCGAGGACTTGAGCTTCCAGTTCCGGCCGCTCTACCTGCGGGTCACCCGCCATCCCCTGGTGACCCCGCTCACCCGATCGCGGATCGAATCCATCGAAAAGACCGGAGACAATTTCCGGGTCGTGGTGGAACAAGATCCCCACTTCATTGATTATGACCTGTGCAGCGGCTGCGGCCGCTGCATGGAAATCTGCCCGCTGCGCGAAAGCCCGCATCCGCCCCTGACCCGCACCCCGGCCTATTGCCCCTCCCGCGCCCTGGAACTGGACAAGCGACCGATCAGTCCTTGCCGGCTCGAGTGCCCGTTGGGGGTGAACGTCCAGGCTTACCTGGCGCTGACCGCGGCCGGCCGGTTTGAAGAGGCCTTGGCCGTGATCCGGGAAGACAATCCTTTGCCCAGCATCTGCGGCCGGGTCTGCCCCCGTCCCTGCGAGGCATCCTGCCGCCGGCGCGAGCTGGACCAGCCCCTGGCCATCCGAGACATCAAGCGCTTCCTCGCCGACTATGTTCGGGAGCACGGATCCAGCTTGCCGAAAGCGCCTCCTCCTCCCCGGCGCCGGGAACGGGTGGCCGTGGTCGGGTCCGGCCCGGCCGGGCTGACCGCGGCTCATTTTCTCTGCCGGGCCGGTTTCCCGGTTACCATCTTCGAGGAATTGCCCGAGCCCGGCGGCATGCTGCGCTGCGGCATCCCGGCCTATCGCCTGCCCCGCGACGTCCTCGATCGGGAAATCCAGGACATCCTCGCCGCGGGGGTAGAACTCCGCGCCGGCGTCCGGGTGGGCCGGGAAATCAGCTTTGACCAGTTGGTTCAGGAGTTCGACATCATCTTCCTGGCCGTGGGCGCGCACCAGAGCTATGCCCTGAATATTCCGGGCGAGGATGCGGAAGGGGTGCTCGGCGCGGTCGAGATGCTGCGGGCCTATCACCTGGGCCGGAATTTCCAAATCGGGAAGAAGGTGGCCGTGATCGGCGGCGGCAACTCCGCGATTGACGCGGCCCGGACCGCGATCCGGCTGGGCGCGGACTCGGTCACCGTCTACTACCGGCGCGAGCGCAAGGACATGCCGGCGCAGGAGCCCGAGATCCAGGCGGCCGAGGCCGAGGGAG
The DNA here is from genome assembly GCA_001797815.1 of Deltaproteobacteria bacterium RBG_13_61_14. Lineage (GTDB taxonomy): Bacteria > RBG-13-61-14 > RBG-13-61-14 > RBG-13-61-14 > RBG-13-61-14 > RBG-13-61-14. Next base: position 9,185 of record MGQK01000055.1, read on the forward strand.
TTGAGATCGAGTATCTGGTCGGTCCCGCCCGGGTGAAGGTCACCGACTCCAAGGTTTCGGGCCTGCAACTGATCCGGATGAAATTGGGCCGGATGGGCCCGGACGGCCGGCGACTGCCGGAGCCGATCCCGGGCTCGGAATTCTTGGTGGAGGCGGACACCATCATTTCCGCCATCAGCCAGAGCGCGGACCTCGAATTCCTTCCGGAAACCAGCCGGGTGGAAAAGACCCGGAATGCCATCAAGGTGGATGAGGCGTTCCGCACCTCGCGGCCGGGCGTGTTGGCCGCCGGCGACGGGGTGACCGGGC
>MGQK01000055.1:9566-13432 GCA_001797815.1 Deltaproteobacteria bacterium RBG_13_61_14
GCCTTTGCCTTTCGGCAAGCTGCCTTTGGAGCCCCGAGGGGTGGGAGACCCCATGGCGATCGCGGAGGACGTGCCCCAGCAGCCCCGGCAAGAGATGGCCCAACGCCAGCCCAAGGTGCGGCGCCGCGACTTTGAGGAAGTGGATTTCGGGTTCACCGCGGACCAGGCGGTGGCGGAGGCCAAGCGCTGCCTCCAGTGCAGCGGTTGCTGCGAGTGCCGGGTCTGCGACACCGCTTGCGCCGAGGTCGGGGCGATAGATCACTTCCGGGGTTCCAGGCGGTTTGAATTTTTTAGCCCCGGGGTGATCGTGGCCGATGACCAGGAGATGCCTTCGGGAGAGTTTCAAAACGATGAGGGAGTCTATCGGGTCGGGGAGCTGAAGAAAGATATCATGGATCTGCTCGTGGCCGGGAGCGCGGCCGCGGGACGAGTCATGGCCCAAGCCAAAGAGCTTCGCACTTCGGCCGTTCCCGAATTGACCGGGATTCAGGACCTTTCCGGTCCGGCCACGCTGGGAGTGTTTATTTGCACCTGCAACGGCACCATGGCCCCGGCCGGGGTGCTCGAGCGAATCCAGGCCCTGGCCGAAAGCCTGCCCGGCGTCGTTCACGCCGACCTGATCTTTTCGGCCTGCCATCCCCGCGGGTCCGACCGGATCGCGGCCGCGGTGAAAAAGCATCGGCTGACCCGGGCGATTTTGGCCTCGTGCGTGTGCTGTCCGTTGGAATTTGAGTGCATTTCCTGCAACGATCAGCGCACCCGCCCCCGGATTCACCTGTTTGACCGGCACGGCCTGGATCGCTCAAGCTTCGAGATGATCAACATCCGGGATCATCTCCGACCCGAGGTCCATTCCGAGGACGAGATTCTGGCCAAGGCCCGGGAGTTCTTGCGCGCCGCCTTGATCCGCACCCGCTTCATGGGTCCCCTGCGCCAGGGCATTACCGAAATCGGGAAGAATATTTTGATTCTGGGAGGCTCCGAAATCGGACTGAGCTGCGCCCTGAACCTGGATCTGCAGGGCTTCCGGGTGCGGCTGGTCCATAACGGCCGGCTCAAGGGAGAGAGCCAGCCGGCGGACCGGGCCCGCAAACCGATGTCTTCCCCCTCTTTAAGCAAATCCATCACCCAGGTCAAAGAAGCGGTGATCGAGGACATCCGGGGTCATATCGGCAATTTTACCGTCGCGGTTCGCGAGGGCGGCAAGCGCCGGCGGTGGCGGGCGGACATTGTCTGCTTGACCGACGAAAATGTCCTGCCCCTGGCCATTCCCGAGGACATGGCCGGTCTGAAGAAGTTTTATCGTTACGACTTCGCCTTCTTCCACAGTCCCCAGCCCGGGCTGTATCGAGTCCTGCCGAGAACGCTCGATCGGGTCAATGCCTTTGAAGCCGGCGCCGCCCTGGCCGCCCAGGTGGCCGGGGCCGCGGCCGAGGCCTTTTTAAAGGATCACGAACTCTCTCCGCACGTGGATCCGGAGCGCTGCCGCGGCTGCGGTCGCTGCGCGGAGATCTGTCCCTTTCACGCGGTGACCATGGTCCCCGGCCCGCACGGCATCTACACGGCCGAAGTTCTCCGCCACAACTGCGTCGGCTGTGGAGGCTGTGTCGGCCGCTGTCCGGTCACCGCCCTGGATGTCCCGTATTTTTCCAATCGGCTTCTGGAAGAGATCGTGGCCGGCACCTGGGCCGAGGAACGATAACATGGCACGGGTGAATCTGCTCGGGATTTGCTGCTCCTGGAGCCCGTTTGCCTGCTACAACGCGGCCGGGATGGCCCGGATGGAGTTGCCCTCCAATTTTGACCTGATCCGGGTCATGTGCATCGGCCGGATCAACCAGGCCTTGATCCTTCGGGCTTTTGAATACGGCGCGGACGGGGTGATCCTCTTGGAGTGCCAGGACGAGGACTGCCGTTACGGTCCGGGCCCGGAAGTGGGGCACAACAACGTCCAGCGGGTCCGCAAGCTGCTGCACCTGCTCGGCATCGGCCAGAAGCGCCTGGTCGAGAAGAACTTTGCCGCCAACGAGAGGGAAGAATTGGTCGCGGCCCTGTGGGAGTTTGCCCGGGACATGGAAGCCATGGGCACCAACCCGGCCAAGCCCTCCCAAGAGCGGGAGGGGCCATGAAGCTGGATGACCCCCGAATCAAGCGGATCATCCGGGAGCGGTCGCTGTCCTTCTGCCTGGAGTGCGGCAAATGCTCGGCCTCCTGTCCGCGCATGCTCACGGGCAAGGAATATTCGCCCCGGCTCCTGGCGCAGAAGCTGATCACCGAGCCGGAAGACGAGGCCTTTATCGAGAACTCGGTCTGGGAGTGCTTGACCTGCGGCATGTGCGAAGAGCGGTGCCCCTCCGGCGTCGCCTACAGCCGCTTCATCCTGGACATGCGCACCCTGCTGGCCGGGACCAAAGGTCTCAAGGGCTACCGCTCCCACGACGGCGCCTTGCATTCCTGGATGAGGCTGATGACTTCGCCGGACCTGGAACAGAACCGGCTGGACTGGATCGGCCCGGAGCTTCGGGTGGCCGGCTCCGGCCCGCTCGCTTTTTTCACCGGATGCGCGCCTTATTTTGACGTGTTCTTTTCCTGGATCGAAGTGGACACTTTGTCCATCGCCCGGGACAGCATCCGCTTGCTCAATTTTTTGGACCTGGTGCCGGTGGTCCTGGGGGAGGAGCGTTGTTGCGGCCACGACCTGCTCTGGACCGGAGACCGGGAGAACTTTGAGACTTTGTGCCGTCAGAACTACGAGGAATTCAAGGCGGCCGGGGTCCGGGAAGTGGTGGTCTCCTGCCCGGAGTGCTACCAGGTCCTGAGTCAATTCATGCCCCAGGTGATCCCCGGGTTTGACCTGAAGATCACCTTGCTCATGGAGCTCCTGGACCGGGAGATCCGCAAAGGCGGGCTGTCGTTCCAGCCCCTCCCCCGCAGGGTCACCTATCAGGACCCGTGCCGCCTGGGCCGGATGTCGGGCCGCTACCAGGTCCCCCGGACCCTGCTCAGCCTCATCCCGGAGCTTACGCTCGCGGAGATGGAGAACTCGGGCCGGAGCGCCGTCTGCTGCGGCAACAACGGCTTTATCAATTGCGATTTATACTCGAAGCGGATCCAGGTGGAGCGGCTGAAGGAGGCGAAAGCCACCAGGGCCGAGCTCCTGGTCACCGCCTGTCCCAAGTGCATGATCCACCTGACCTGCGCCATGCGCGACCCGCTGCGCCAGGGTTCGCTGGCCCTTCCGATCCGCGACCTGGCCAATGTCCTGGCCGGCCAGATTGAGTGGTCCGGGGGCGAGGCGCCGGTCGGGCCGCGCCCGAGATAAACCGGATCCGATCGCGGGTTTCGGGCCGAGGGATCGTTTAAGCAAAATTGGATAATTTCAGTCGAGAAGGAGCGGAGATGGAAGCAAACAATCGGACGGAAGAGGTTCGGATCGGCGTGTATGTCTGCCATTGCGGTTTGAACATCGCCGGGGTGGTGGACTGCGCCGCGGTGGCCCAGTCCGCCGAGGGCCTGCCCCAGGTCGTGGTCGCGCGCCACGACCCCTACCTGTGCTCGGAGCCGGGCCAGAACCAGATCAAGGCGGACATCCGGGAGCAAGGCTTGACCCGGGTGGTGGTGGCTTCCTGCTCGCCCCGGCTGCACGAACCCACTTTCCGGCAGTGCCTGCAGGAGGCCGGGCTCAACCCCTATCTCCTGGAAATGGCCAATCTGCGCGAGCAATGTTCCTGGGTCCACACCCACGACCCCAAAGGCGCCACGATCAAGGCTCAGGACCTGGTGCGGTCCTCGGTGGCCCGCGCCCGCCGCCTCGGCCGGCGGGAAGAGGTCGAAGTGCCGGTCACCCCGGCCACCCTGGTCATCGG
>MGQK01000055.1:13473-14859 GCA_001797815.1 Deltaproteobacteria bacterium RBG_13_61_14
TACGTGGGCAATTTTGAAGTCCAGATCCTGAAAAAGGCCCGCTACGTCCAAGCCGAGCAATGCACCGCCTGCGGCGACTGCGCCAAAGTCTGCCCGGTGGTCGTCCCCGACGAGTTCAACATGGGCTTAAGCTCCCGGCGCGCCATTTATCAGGCTTTCCCCCAAGCCGTGCCCTCGGCCTATACCGTGGATACCAAGAACTGCCTGGGCCACAACCCGATCATCTGCGGCAAATGCATCGAGAAATGCGAGAAGAAATGCATTGACTTCGACATGAACGACGAGGAGCTGGTCTTCTCGGTCGGCACCATCATCGTGGCCACCGGCATGGAAGTTTACGACCCGACGGTCCTGGACGAGTACGGCTACACCCGTTACGAGAACGTGTTGACTTCCATGGAGCTGGAGCGCCTGGTCAACGCCGGAGGCCCGACCCAGGGCCGGGTGCTGCGGCCCACCGACTTAAAGCCGCCGGCCGCGGTGGCCTTCATCCAGTGCGTGGGTTCGCGCTCGCAGCGGCGGGGCAAACCCTACTGCTCCGCTATCTGCTGCATGAACACGGTCAAGAGCACGCTCCTGCTCAAGGAGCATTATCCGGAAATGGATATAAAAGTCTTTTACCTGGACATCCGCGCCTTTGGCAAAGGGTTCGAGGATCTGTTCCGGCGCAGCAAGGGGACGGGGGTGCGCTACATCCGGGGTTTGCCCGGGAGCATCCAGGAGGTTCCCAAGACCAAAAGCCTGGTCCTCACCGCGGAAAACACCGCCACCAACCAGTTGGAAAAGCATGAGGCCGATCTGGTGGTGCTCGCGGTGGGCGTGCATCCGCCGGAAGACATGAAGGTGATCCAGGAGATGCTGGCGCTCCAGCAGAGTGCGGACGGCTTCTACCTCGAAGCCCATCCCAAGCTCATGCCGGTGGACTCCGCCACCCGCGGGATCTTTTTCGCCGGCTGCGCCGAGGGACCCAAGGACATCAAGGACTCGGTGACCCAGGCTTCGGCCGCGGCGGGGCGGGCGATGCGGCTCATGACCCCGGGCAAGCTCCGGGTGGAGGCGATTACCGCGGAGGTGAACCCGAGCCTGTGCACCGCCTGCGGCGTCTGCGCCAAGGTCTGTCCCGCCCATGCCATCAGCGTGGATGTCCGGGCCAAGCTCCCCGCGGTCGTCACCGCCGCGGCCTGCATGGGTTGCGGCAACTGCGCCGCGGAGTGCACGTTCGCCGCGATCGAAATGCATCACTTCACCGACGCGCAGATCGAGGCGCAGGTGGACGCGATCCTGGAGGAAGAGCCGCTTGAGCGCATCGTGGTCTTCGCTTGCAACTGGTGTTCCTATGCCGGCGCCGATTTCGCCGGGGTCTCCCGCCTCCAATACCCGGCCCAT
>MGQK01000055.1:14978-27692 GCA_001797815.1 Deltaproteobacteria bacterium RBG_13_61_14
GCGCCTTCTGCAAGCACAAAAGCGCAAGCCCAAGGGCAAAGCCAAGGCCCTCTCCGAAGACCAAGCTTGATCCCCCTCATTGGGGTCAGAGCCCAGAAAGGTAATATTTCATGGGCCTGAAATAAAACCTTGCGCCTGCCGATCCCGGTCACCAGGCGGCCAAGAAAAAACTCCGCCTAAGCAACAGGTTAGGTCGAACAACAAAAATTCTGCATCTTGGCATCCGATTTGCTGTCTAAATAAAATGGTTCTAGTCAAAGGCAATTAACCCTGGCAAGGAGATGAAACCATGAAAACGGCAAAAGTATTGATCTTGAGAGTGCTGTTCCGGCCCCTGGAACTTCTGGTCCAAGCCATAAACTTTGCTTTCACCTGGAAAAACGGGTTCCAGAGCCGGAAGATCCCCAAGGCTCCTGGATTGAAATTCCTGCTTCTCGCGGCAGGCGTCCTCGGCGTTACCCTGGCCGCGGCCAGGGCATTAGCCGATGAGGCCGTGCCCTGGGTGAGTGCCATGCAGGGCCAGCCGGATACCCTTTTTCTCCAGCATGGCAATCAAGAATGGTTCCGCGCCACCTTGAATACTCCGATCAAGGCCGGCGACAACCTCTGGCTGGACGCCGGGGGCAAGGCCGAGATCTTCCTCAACGCCAATACCTTCGTCCGCCTGGAGGGCACGGCCAGCCTGCGCTTCGACACCCTGGAGCAGACCTCCTTTGATCTGGCTCAGAACATGGGCCAGGCCATTCACCAGACCGGAAGCGATAGCTGGATTTATCTCATGACCCCCAAACTGGGGATTACCTTGCACCCCAACTCCCGCGTCCGCATCGCCGTGGCCGAGGATGAGAGCACCGAGGTGACCACCCAGCGGGGTGAGGCCGAGATCAGCGGGCCCGCCGGCTACGCTTCGGTCCGTGCCGGCCAAAGCCTTTACCTGGCGGCCGCAGCTAATTCTTACAACCTTTCCGCGGCGCCTCCCGCCGATGGATTCGACCGTTGGTCAGACCAGCGCGACCGGCAACTAGCCTCGGCCACATCCTCGCCGGCCCCGGCTGCACAATACCTGCCCCCGCCGGTCGCCTACGACCTCTCCTATCATGGCTTTTGGCTTAACGACCCGATTTACGGCTGGTGTTGGCGGCCGCGGGTCATGGCGGTCGGATGGGCTCCTTACCGCGTGGGCCGCTGGATGTGGGAGCCAGCCTGGGGCTGGACCTGGATCTCTTACGAGCCGTGGGGCTGGTATCCTTACCACTACGGTCGCTGGGTGGTCTCGGGGTCCGGGTGGTTGTGGGTGCCGCAACCCTTCCTCGCGGTGGCCTGGTCGCCGGCCCTGGTCTTCTGGTTGGACGGGCCGGACTGGATCGGCTGGTGCCCGATCCCGCCCCACGTGGACATCACGCTGGTGCATCGGGATCCCAAGCTGGTTTACAAATATGTGACCAAGAACAACATCACGATTGTCAACGTCAACAACTTTAACCAAACCAACTACATCCGCTACAACCGCCCCCTGCCTCGGGACTTCCGCGCCAGGACCGTGCCGGTAGTTAATCCCCGGCATGAGTTCCGCCACGTGCGCGACACCCGCGAATTCATGACACCCGAGCCCCGGGGCTGGGTCAAGCCGGAGCGGCAACCGCCCCGCCGGCTGGCCGAGCGCGTGCCGCCGGCATGGGAGACCAGGCCGCGGCCGGAGCGCGGCCCCGGCGAGCGGCCGGAAATAACCCGGGAACGTCCGCTCCCGCCCGGCCGGGGCAAGGAGCGCACTCCGCCGGCCAATCCTCGTGAAATCGAGCGACCCGGCCGCGGGCCTGGAGAAGTCGCGCCTCCAGGCCAGATCAAGGAGCGGCCGGAACGGCCGGCGCCTCCTGGCCGGGAGGAGAAACCGGGCAAAGGGCGCGAACCCGGCATCGAGCGGCCCGGTCAAGGACCGCGCGAGGTGAGCCCTCCCGGGCAGATCAAAGAGCGGCCGGAACGGCCGGCGCCTCCTGGCCGGGAGGAGAAACCGGGCAAAGGAGTCGAACCCGGCATCGAGCGGCCCGGTCAGGGACCGCGCGAGGTGATCCCTCCCGGACCGGTTCAGGAACGGCCCGAGCGGCCCAGCCCTCCTGGCCGTAAGCAAGGGCCTGCGGGTGGCCCGCGGCCCAGCCCTCCTGCTATGGATCAGCCCGGCGGGTCTTCGGGCCAAGGCGCTCCGCCCGGCCAGGTCGAGCCGGCTCCTCAGCCCAAGCCTTCGCCCCGCCCTCAGAGAAAGGGTGGAACCCCCAAGCAAGAGACTCCGCCCACAGCGCCGAGCGCGCCGGGAGCCCCGGGGCCGGCCCAGCCTCCGCCTGGTCGCGGGGAAGGCGGCCAGCCGGGCCACGGGCCGGAAAAGGCCCGGCCTCAGAATCGAGGCCAGGAGTCACGGAACTATTTCTTCAGTCCCTTTCGGGCTTTTGAAGGCTCAGGGCCGCAATCCTTTTCCAAATAAGGGGCGCGCTCGAAATGTGATAATTGACGGAACCAGAAACCAGGAACCAGAAACCAGGAACCAGAAACCAGGAACCAGAAACCAGGAACCAGTCGGGCAGGGTCCGGCCAGAACAGCGGAGCGCCCGAGGCTTCTCCATTCCTGCTTCAGCCAGCGCGGAAAAGGGTGAAGGGTGAAGGATGAAGGGAGGGAAACTTTTTCCGGAATTCTCTTCTTTCCCTGGCTACTCCTGGTCCGAAGGCTCCGGTAAATAATCCGTAGGTTCCGATAAATAATCCGAAGGTTCCGGTTCCGGTTCGGGCTCGGGTTCAAGCTCGGTTTCCAGCTCGAGCTCGGTTTTGGTCCCGACCAGCCCCTCGCCGTATTCATCCTTGGACCATCGCCGGAGATCTTGGATCAGCACGTTGGTGGTGATCGTGGAGCTGCCCTTGATATCGAACGACAACGGGAACCCCATAATGCGGGTCTCGACCGTTAGCTCGATGGCCACTTTCAGGGTCATAAACGAGATCCCCGCCGAGCTTAAAAGCATCTTGGATAAAGGCTTGCCGTCCACTTCGGAATAACTGATCCGAATGCGATCGTCTTTGATGGTAAAGCCATAACCCTTGGCCTGTTTGCGGATCATGGAGCGAACCCCATCCGGCGTCATGTTGGCGGAAGCGGAAGCATCGCTGGACACATCCAGCTCGAGCTTGGCCCGATTACCGTAGGTCTTGATGAACGACCCGGAAAAGGTGAAGAGGGCGCCGGCCAGCGCGGCCAGGATCAGGATGAGGACGAACCGCTTGGTCGCGGCCTGAGCCTCCACCCGGCGGAGGGCGTCCCGGTCCACCCCAGGCCCAAAGCGGGAGTATCCTTCCCCGGCGGGCGGCGGGGGCGGCGTCGAACCCCGGGCCCAGCCCGGCGATGCATCCGAGCCCGGCGCGGCCCATCCTGGCCCAGCCTCCGGGGCCGGCGGCGGCGCGGACGGCCGCTGCTCCCGGGGCCGATATTTCGCCACGATCACCCCGCACTTCTGGCATTCCACTGCATCCGCCTGCTCAAACCCGCATTTCGGACAAATCATGCTTCGCTCCCTTTCCTGGCGCCCTCAGGCGCGGCTTCAACCGGCGATCGGCAAGGACACGGTGAATTCCGTGCCCTCTCCCGGACGGCTTTCCATCCGAATCTCGCCCCGATGCCGGTGAATAATCTCCTTGACAACGCTCAAGCCCAAGCCGGTGCCTTTGCCCTCCGGCTTGGTCGTGAAAAACGGATCAAAGATCTTGTCCAGGTGCTCCGGCTTGATCCCAATCCCGGTGTCGCTCACCCTGACCTCCACCATCTCAGCCTTGCCTTTACCGGCGGTAATCACTACCCGGCCGCCGCCCTTCTCGCCGCAGGCATAGCTGGCATTGGTCAAGAGGTTAATGAACACTTGCTGGAGTTGGTCTTTCACACCCCAGACCAAAGGCAAGTCCTCCGGAATCCGGGTCTCGATGCTCACCTCGCCCCGGCTGACCTCGTAGCGGCTCAGGGTCAAGGCCTGCTTGATTACCTCGCCCACGGGCACCGGCCCCGTCTCTCCCGCCGAGGGCCGCGCATAGCTCATCAGGTTCTGGATCAGTCCCTCGATCCGGTTCGCCTCCTCCAAAATCCGCTTTAGCCGCTCCTGGTTTTTGCTCAAAGGAGGTGGCTGCTGCCGGAGCAGGATCTGGGCATAAGAAGAGATCGCGGTCAAGGGGTTGTTGAGCTCGTGGGCGATGCTGGCCGCCATTTGTCCGAGCGAGGCCAACTTCTCGGAATGGAGGATTTGGGCCTCCAGTTGCTTGAGCCGGGTGATGTCCTGGCCGATGGCCACGAAGCCCTGGAACTCTTCGTTGGCATCGCGCAGGGTCGAAGTGTTGAAGACTGCTTCCACCTCCTGCCCGGTCAGAGTCTTTAACCGGACTCGAAGATTGACCAGGGATTCGCCCCGGCGCACCTGCGCTTCCAGCTCTTTAAACGAGCCCTCCGGCTCCACCCGGAGAAATTCCCGTAAGAGCTCTTCCAAGGTGCGGCCCAACACTTCCTCGCGGGAACGGCCGATCAGCTCGGCAAAGGCCCGGTTGAAGATGGCCACCCGGCCCCCTCGGTCCAGAACCAGGATCAAGGCGTTGGCGTTCTCGATCATCGTCTCCTGGAAACTGCGGAACCGGTTGATCTGCTGGTAGAGGTAGTAATTGCCCAGGGCGGAGGACAGGTGCAGGCTGAGCAGTTGCAGGAGCGCCAGGTCGGCCGGGGGGAAGGCCGGGTCGTGGTGCGACTCGAACGCGATCACGCCTACTAGTCGGTTCTCGAAGATCAAGGGAAACAGGGCCATGCTCTGGGTATCGGGCATCAAGGCGGGCAGGCGGGGATCGTTTTGCTTGAACAGGAGCGGGCCCTGGGCTTGCAAGAACTCCGTTTCGAACTCCGGGGAAATCGCCACCGGCTGGCCGAGGAACTGCTGGGGCAGGTTGCCCAGGTAGGAGTAGCGAAAGTGGCGGGCTTGCGGCGGCCGGAAAGCGATGCTGAGGTGAGCGCGGGGGAACACCTCCAGCAAGGGACGGCAATAAGTTTCCAGGAGTTCGGGCAAGGGGCTGTTGATCGGGGTCTCGCGGGAAGCGCGGATCAGGTTTTCCAGCAGGCGGTTGCGCCGGAGCAAGGTCTGGCGTTGCCTCTGGGTTTCCTGGTTCAGCCGCGCATGGGCCAGGGCCAGCGCCAGTTGTCCGATCACGGGTCCGAGCAGGGCCAGCTCCGAAGGGCCATAAGCGCCGGCCCGGGTGCTGCCCAGGATCAGGCTCCCCAATACCTCCTCCTGGAACTGCAGCGGCAGGCAGATCAGGCCTCGGATCCCCTGACTCTGCAGGCGGGCCAGCCTCTCGCTCAGGTCGCGGGACCGAAACCGCGAGGTGAGCAGGGAAACGTCTTCGTAAAACTGTGGCTGACTCTGGAAGAGGATGGCACTGATCCGGTCATGGTCATCTTCCATCAGGATGAGTCTCCGTTGCATCTGGCCTTGCTCATTCGGGCCCAGCACCGCCAGCGTGTTCTCCTCCCGATCGGCAAAGACCACAGCCGCCACCTGGAAAGGAACCAGTCTCCCCAGGTGAGCGAAGACGGCCTCTAACGACTCCTCCAGCGAGGCCCGGGTCCGGAAAGAATCCACCACTTCCCGCGCCACCCGCAGTTGATCCTCCGGTTGGACCCGCGCCGGCTCCAGGGCCGGCCGTTCGGAGGTGTCGCGAAGGAAGAGAAAATAGCCGAGCACCCCGGAGCGTTCGTCCCCCAGCCAGGAAGCCAGGTGATGCATCTCCACCATTGAGCCGTCGCGCCGGCGGAACTCGAGTCGGCTCTCGCTCCGGCCTTCCCGCCCCAGGTTCCGAAGTCGCTCCGAAAAGTCCGCCCGGCTCGCCTCGGTCAGGAACCCTTCCAGGGGTCGCCCCGCGGCCTCGGCCGCGGAGTAACCCAACTGCGCCTCACACGCCTGGTTCCAAAAAGTGATACGGCCGTCCAGGTCCAGGGTCAGGATCGGAAAGAGCCCGTGCTGGAGCACCTGCTCCTTGAAAGCCGCGAGCCATTGCTGCTCCTGCTCGGCGCGGCGCAGCGCCGTGACATCGTGGAGCACGACCAGGAACTCGTTGCGGCCGGGGATGGGAATCGCCGCGCTCCGGGCCTGGCGCCGGTCCCCGCTTTCGGGCCGCGTCAGGGCGAGCTCAAACTCCACCCGCTGGCCCTGGCGCACTTTCTCGAACGCGGCCATGCCCTGGACATGGGCGAGCCCTTGCAGGTAGCGGGTGAAGGAATGGCCGGCAGGATCCTCCCCGGTCAAGGCGCGGCCGGCCGGGTTGCTCCGGTTGATGATGGTGTCTTCTCCGATCATCAGGATCGCATCGGGGCAAAGGTCCAGCAACGACTCCAGGTAAGCGGTGTCGGGCGACTCCGCCGCCGGTCCGCCGGCCCGGTCCAGGTCCACGATCTGGGTGCTCCCCAGATAGGCCTGGGTCTTGAACTCCGCGGTCTCCCCGATCTTGCGCACCACCGTGGCCATCCGCTCCGCGCTCTCCGAGATCGCATTCACCGCGTTCTTGAGCGAGGCCAGCGCCGGGTGCTGCGGCGCGACCTCGTAAAAGCTCCGCTCCACCCGCCGGAGGATCTCGGCATAGCCCAGGATCGAGGTCAGCGGCTGGTTCAACTGGTGCGCGGCCGCCCCGGCCAGGGCCACCAGGGCCTCCCGCCGGCGCGACTCCATCAGCCGCTCCTGCGCCTGGCGCAGCTCCTTCTCGATCTTGATCCGGTCGCGGAGGTCGTGGAAGATGCCCACGCTCGCGATCTCCCGGCCGTCCTCGTAAATGATGGAAGCCGACATGTTGATGGGAATCTCTTCCCCGTCTTTGCCCAGAATGGTGTTGGAGCAGGTCTCGAGTTTGCCCACCCCGCCGTAGTCGGGGCTGCGCAGCTTGCGCATCACGTCCCGGGCCACTCCCGGCGAGTAAAAGTCCACGATATTGATCTTCCCGAGCACTTCCTCCGCCCGGTAGCCGGAGATCCGCTCCGCCCCCTCGTTGAACAGCACGATCTTGCCCTTGAGGTCTGCGGCAATGATCGCGTCCATGGTTCCCTGGATGACCTTCTCCAAAAACTCCTTGGTCCGACGCAGCTCCAGGCTGAGTTGCCGCTCCTCGGTCACATCCAAAAGCGAAATCAGGTATTCGTCGCGCGGCCCGGGCAGCGGCTCGAAGTGGGCGGTGGCCAGACGCTGGGACTGGTCGCGGCAGAACAGGCGCACGTTCACGCTTTGGGAGATGCGGTCCCCGCGCAGGAGTCGGGAGAGGGATTTGGCCGGGGCCGTCTCTGACAGCAGCACCTGGTCGAGCGGCCGGCCTTGGGCTTCGCTCTTCTCGTAGCCCGAAAGCCGGAGGAAGTTCTGGTTCACGTCGGTGATGGTCCCCTCCCGGTCCACCACCAGGATGCCGTCCGAGGCATGGGCGAACAGGGCCTCCAGCCGGAGGGAGGATTGGGCCAGTTGAGTAGCGTCGGCCTCGGCCTTCTGCCGGCCGCGCATCTCCGCGAGCACGTTCCGCGCCAGACGCAGGTTCTTGAGCGCGGTCGCGGTGGTGTTGGCCACCAGTTCCAGGAAATAAATCTCGGTGGGAGAAAATTTCCGCCGCTCTTTTTCCGAGCGGAGGAACAAGAGCCCGATGATCTCGTCCCGGTAAAGAATCGGCGCGGCCAAAAGCGACTGCAAGGGCTTGTGCCGGATGAACTCGCGCACCTCTTTCATCAGCGGGTGGCGGCTCACGTCCGGGATGGCGAGCGTCTTCTTGGTCTCAATCACCTTGCGCAGCTCCGGGTACTTGCTCAGCTCCAGCCGGATGTTCAACTCCTGCGGCCGGTCCCCCTGGGTGACCACGTAACCCGTCCGGCGGTCTTCGGTCAGGAGCACCACCGAGCAGCTCGCCCCCGCAATCAGCTTCTCCAACTCGCGGGCGGTCCGGTTGAGGATGGTCACGTCATCGGGCTCGCTCCGCATGAAGCGGGCAATCCGGTTCAGCGTTTGGATCCCGGCCTGCACCGTCTCCGCGTCCTCGAGCAGTTGCTCCTGGTGGAGCACGCGCTCTAGGCGGAACTGAAGCTTGTCCAGTTTTAACGGCGGGAATAACAACTCGTCGGCCGGCAAGGAGCGCCGGGAAGCGCGGGAGGCCTGCTTTCCCGGAGCCACCACCAGGATGGGCAGCCGCCGGGTTTTCGGGTGGCGGCGCAGCTTTAGGGCCAAATCCTGAAAGCCCGGGCCGAGCAGGGCCGCGGCGAATTCCTGGCCGCGCGCCCGGGCCAAGGCCGCGGCCGCGGATTCGCAGAAGCGGACCGCGTAGCCGCTCCGCTCGAGCCCGGATACCAGTCGGTGCAGCGAACCGCGCCGCTTGTCCACCACCAGCAAAGGATGGGTTTGCGTCACTGCCGGACCTTCCTGGATTGGGGAGAGCGGGTCGAACCCGACTGGCGCAGCACTTCCGCCTCGATCTCGGCCAGCGTCCGTCCGGTGCGGCGGGCGAGGCGGCGGAGGTCATCGTATTCGGGGTGCGCCGTTTCCCTCCGGTCCGGGCGCAGCGCCCACTTCACCCGCACCTTTCCGAAGCGGGTGGCCACGGTCTCGGTGCGCCGCGGCAGCACGGTGCGGTAAAGTTCGCGGTAACGCACGCCCAGGGTGGTGGAATGCAGGAAGAGCGTGCGAAGGATGGTCAAGCGGTCCTGGGGCCGGGCCAGCACCTGCAGAAGCGCGCCCGGCCGGTTCTTCTTCATCTGGGCGGGAAGCACCAGCACGTCCAGGGCGCCGGCGGCAAAGAGCTGCTCCATCAGGTAATCGAACCGCTCGGCCGGCAGGTCGTCGAGGTTGGCCGCCAGTTCCACCACCACCGTGTCCTCGCCGCCGGCCAAGACCTCGCCCACGATCAGGCGGAGCAGGTTGGGCCGGCCCGGAAGCCGGCGATCGCCCAGGCCCACCCCGGTCTTCTCCAGGGTCATGGCCGGCAGCGGCCCGAAATCCTGGGCCAGGGTCCGGACCAGGGCCGCGCCGGTGGGCGTAACCGTCTCGCCCTCAGCCGCGCTGCCGTAAACCGGCACGCCCCGGAGCAGGGCCAGGGTCGCGGGCGCCGGGAGCGGGAGCAGGCCGTGAAGGCAAAGGACTTCCCCTCGGCCCAGCGGCAACGGCGAGCAGAGCACCCGGTCCACCCCCAGCGCCTGCAGCCCGGCCACCGTGCCGACCACGTCCACAATCGCGTCCACCGCGCCCACCTCGTGGAAGTGGACCTCCGGGACCGGCACCCGGTGCACTTTCGCCTCGGCCCGGGCCAGGGCCGCAAAGACCGCGATGCTTTTTTCCTTGACCTCCGGAGACAAGCGGCTCCGCCGGATCAGGCGGGTGATATCTTCGAGGTTGCGGTGGCGGGGACGCCGGCCGGTCAGTTCCACCCGGAGCTTAAGCCCGGCCAGGCCTTGCTCTTGCCGCCGGCGGAAGTGGAGGCGGTAGCCGGAAAGCTTGAGCCCGGCCAGGGCCTCCTGGATCCCGCGCGGACCGATCCCGGCATCCGCCACCGCGGCCAAGGCCATGTTGCCGGAGACTCCGGCGAAGCAATCGAAGTAAGCGATACGCATCGTTAGAATCCGGAGATCGTATTCCGTATTCCGTATTTCGTATTTCGTATATCGCGACCCAGCGATGGATCAATCCCATTCATTTGGCACCCCAATTCAAAACAAACTATACGAAATACAGAATACGGAATACAAAATACGAAATTCATCTACAGCCGGTTAATCAGCGAGGCCACGCAGGCCGCGCCAAAGCCGTTGTCAATGTTCACCACCGCCACCCCGGACGCGCAGGAGTTGAGCATCCCGACCAGCGCGGCAAAGCCGCCCTGGCCCACGCCGTAGCCCACGCTGGTGGGCACCGCGATGATGGGCTTGTTGACCAGGCCGCCGACCACCGAGGCCAGCGCCCCTTCCATGCCCGCCACCACCACGATCACCCGGGCCGAGCGCAGCCGCTTGCTGAAATGGAGCAGACGGTGGATCCCGGCCACGCCCACGTCATACAGGGTCTCGACCGGGTTACCCAGCATTTCCGCGGTCTCCCGCGCCTCCTCGGCCACCGGCAGGTCCGAGGTCCCGGCGCTGACAATCAGGATCGTGCCCTTGCCTTGCCTGGGCACCGGCGCCGACCGGAGGGTCACGGTCCGGGCCAGCGGGTTGTAACGCGCCTTGGTGAAGCGCCGGCGGATGCCCCGGGCCATGGCCGGGCTGACCCGGGTGATCAGCACGTTGTCCCGAAGGCGGAGCATCTCGCGCACAATCGCGTTCACCTGGGAAACGGTCTTGCCTTCGCCCAGTATGACCTCGGGAAAACCCTGGCGCAGCTCGCGGTGATGGTCCACCTTGGTGTGGCCGAGGTCGCCGAAGGGCAAGCGGCGCAGGCTTTCCAGGACGGCATTTTCATCCAGCCGGCCCTGGCGGAAGTCGCGGAGCAGTTGGCGTAATCGCTTTTCCTGCATGGCGGCGCCTCAAAGCACGCGGCTCAAGCCCCGGGAGGTGGTGATCCGGAGCGCGCCGGTGCTGGTATCGAGTTCCAGGGTCCGCCCTTCCTCCCCGCCCACGTCCTCGCCCCGCAGGGGAATCCCCAGCCGCTTGAGGTTCTCTTTGACCGCGCGCACGTTGCGGTCGCCGATGGTGGGCTTGACCGGGCCCTGGGAAGGGTTGGGGAACAAGGAGGAGAACATGTTGGCGCCGCCGGCGATCTTGGCTTCCAGCCGCTCCTGAGCGCAGCCCTCTTCGATCAGGTGCTCCTGAAGACGTTCCAGGGCCAGGTCGGCATACTTCATCGGGTTCCGGGGCAGGTCGCCGGCCCGCTTCTTGGCCTTGGACCAGGCCGGGAGCAGGATATGGGCGAGTCCCCCGATCCGGGTCTGGGGATCGTAGAGGGCCACGCCCACGCAGGAGCCCAGGCCGTAGGACTTGAGGAGCGCGGGCGCGCGGGCGATCTTGCATTCGGCAATGCGGACTTTGATGGCAGGGGTTTGCATCATTCGGTTCAGGTTAATCCCGCCCGGAGCGGATTAAGGGTTCCACCCGGCTGGCCTCCAGGATTAATTTGAGCGAGTTGGGGTCGGGCAGCAGGAAGAAATGCCCGCGGATGGTGGAGCCCATCCCGAAGAATTGAGTTTCCACCACCAGAGTCAGGTCGCTCTCCTGACCCAGTTCGATCAGGATGTAGTCCACGATGGCCCCGGCCATGTCAAAGGCCAGGGAAGGCACCGAGGGAAGCAGGGACAAGCCCAGCAAGTTGCCCATCGCGCCCAGGTAAGCCCCGGCCAGGATATTGGCCACTTCCTTGAGCGCGGAGGCGTGGATCTCGCTGAGGATCAGCTCCGAAGTAGCCGGCTGGCCGGTGAGCAGCGCGTTCAGGTTCTGGGCGGAGTCCCGGGGGAAGATGAGGAGCAAGTTGCCGCGGAAGTCTCCCCAGACCTGCAAGTAAATGCCCACCACCACCTGCTCGGCCCCGCCGATGATGTCCGGCACCTGGTCCAGCCCGGCCAAGGTCACCTTGGGCACGTTCAGGTTCACGGTCTTGCCGATCATCTGGCTGAGCGCGGTGGCGGCATGGCCCATGCCGATGTTGCAGATCTCCTGGAGCGCGTCGAGATGGACGTCGCGCAACTGGTCCATAATCGAGAGCTTGGGCTTGGCCATGGTCCCTCCTAAATCAAACCCAGCGTGTCCAGCACAAACACGATCCGGCCGTCCCCCAGCATGGTGACCCCGCTCAGGCCCGAGATCCGCTCCAAGGGCTTGCCCAGCGGCCGGATAAAGGCTTCTTCCTGGCCGACAAACTCGTCCACCAACAGCGCGTGCTTGCGCTTCTGCACCTCCACGATCAGGGCCGGATAGGGCGCCGAGCGGTGGTTTTTCTGGGGCAGGTTGAGGAACGGCCGCAGGTCTTGCATCGGGATCAGTTCTTGGCGGTCCACGTAATACTGCTGCTTTTGGTTGCGCCGGATCTGGTGCTCCAGGATCTCCACTGTCTTCAGCACCTTGCTGATGGGAAGCGCGAAGACCTCCTGGTTCAGGCGGATCAAGAGCACGTTGATGATGGAGATGGTGCGCGGCAAATGCAGGGTGATGGCGGTCCCCGAGTTGATGGCCGAGGCCAGGCTGACAAACCCCCCCACCCCTTCCACCGAACTCCGGACCACGTCCATGCCCACGCCCCGGCCCGACACCAGCCCCACCTCCCGCGCCGTGGAAAAGCCGGGCAGAAAAATCAGTTGCAGCGCGTCCTCATCCGACAGCGCCTCGGCTTCTTCCGGCCGCACCAACTGCTTCTCCACCGCCACTTCTTTGAGCTGGAACGGGTCCATGCCCCGGCCGTCGTCCCGGATCTCGATCAGCACCATGTCGCGTTCCCGAAAGGCCTGCATCACGATGGCGCCGGTCGGGTCTTTGCCCGCGCGCTGCCGCTCTTCCGGGCTTTCGATCCCGTGGCTCACCGCGTTGCGGAGCAGGTGGAGCAGGGGGTCTCCCAATTGCTCGAGGATGGCCCGGTCGAGCTCGATCTCCTTGCCCTGGATCTCGAAGCGCACCTGCTTTTTCTGGTCCTGGGCCAGGTCGCGCACGGTGCGGGGCAGGCGTTGCACCACGCTGTCCAGGGGCATCAGCCGGATGCCCATGACCAGTTCGTGGAA
>MGQK01000055.1:27700-27888 GCA_001797815.1 Deltaproteobacteria bacterium RBG_13_61_14
CCAGGCGCTCGAGCCGGTCCAGGCTCTGGTCCAGCCCCGGCACCGGCTGGCGCTTGCCCAGTTCCCGGAGCTCGGACTTGACCAGGATCATCTCGCCCACCGCGTTGATGAACTGGTCCAGGATCCGGGTCCGCACCCGCACCGTCTGGGGCAGCGGCACCGCCGCGGCGAACGGGTCGTGGCTCGCT
>MGQK01000055.1:27912-30301 GCA_001797815.1 Deltaproteobacteria bacterium RBG_13_61_14
CAGGGTGGGCCGACTGGTGACCACCCGGCCGAGCTCGGACAACCGCTTGAACAGGATCAGACCCCGGACACTGGGCGCCGCCGCCTGCCGGGAGATCACCACCTTGATCGTATAATTCGCCGCCGGCGCGCCGGGCGCCGCCGCTGGCAAGGACGGCGCCGGCTCCTCCGGCAATTCCGCGGTCAGGGGTTCGGTCCGCGGTTTTTCTTCTTGGGCTTCCGGCGCAGCGGCCGGGGACCCCGTCCGGTAGGCGCGAATCTTCGCCACCAGTTCCTCGACGGGCAGGGAAAAAGGCTTGCCTTCCGCCGCCTCCCGAACCATCCCCTCGAGCAGATCAATCCCCTGGAAGATGAGGTTCATGGCCTCGACGCTGACCGGCCGGGCGCCCTGGCGGAAGTCGTCTATCAAGTCTTCCAGGGCGTGGGCCAGGTCGCGGATCGGGTCATAGCCCATGCTCGCGGCCATGCCCTTGATGGAATGGGCGGAGCGGAAGACGCTGTGGATGGCTTCGGGGTGGGAAGGATCCTGCTCGATCAGGAGCAGGTTTTGGTTCATGGCCTGGAGGTGCTCCGTGGTCTCGCTGACGAACATGGCTTTGTATTTGGACATGTCCATGGGGCGCCCCCAGGAAAAAGTAGGCAGTAGCTGTAATGACTCAATATCTTGTCATACGAACGTTGGCTTCGGGCAGGTATCCAAACCTGCCCTACGCTGGATTCATCGTAGGGCACGATTGGATTCGTGCCCGGTGGATCGTATGGCGAGTTCAAGAGTCATTACAGCTACTATCTACCGGCTTTCAGAGCTTGACCACCTTCTTGACGATCTCCAGGACTTTCTCCGGCTTGAAGGGCTTGACGATGAAATCCGCGGCCCCGGCTTCGATCGCCTCCATCACCAGCGATTCCTGGCCCAGGGCCGAGCACATGATGATCTTGGCGTCCTTGTTGACCTTGATGATCTCCCGCACCGCCTCGATCCCGCTCTTTTGAGGCATGACGATGTCCATGGTGGTGATATCGGGCCGCAGCTCCTTATAGCGCTCCACGGCCTCGACGCCATTGCCGGCCTCGCCCACCACCTCGAAATCGTTGCCGGAGAAAACCTCTTTGATCATGTTGCGCATGAAGAGCGCGTCATCCACGATCAGAACCCGAATTCGCATCACCATCCTCCCGAAGGCTTCCATCCTCAAGAGGGCGGCCGCGGCCGCCGCTCCTCTCAGGCGTAATATTCCTCGATCTCGCTTAAGAGCTTGTCCACGTCAATAAAATGAAAGAGCCGGCCGCCCAGGTTGACCACCTTGGACACATAGGGATTGCCTTCCCCCGCACTGACCGGCCGCACCATGTCTCCCCGGACCGGCACGCTCTCGATCCGCTCCACCCGGTCCACCAGCAACCCCAGGTGATAAACCTCGCTGGCCAGGATCAGGATCCGCGATTCCACCGTGATCGTGGTCGGCGGCCGGCCGAAAAACTGGGCCAGGTCCACCACCGCGATCACCTTGCCCCGGTGGTTGATCACCCCCCGGGTGAACGCCGGGGCCCGGGGCACAAAGGAAAAGGCCGGGACCTCGATCACCTTGTCCACATGCCCGATCTCCAGGCCGTAAAGCTCGCCGGAAAGCTTGAAACTGATCGCCTGCCGGCGGAGCTCGCCCTGGCTTTCCCGCGCCGCTTCCCTGGTCGCCGTGGTCGGCATCTAGTCGAAGACGAACTCAATGTCGTCCGAGTCGCTTTTGCTTTTGCCCTTGGGCGGATTCTTGCCCACCGCCTGCACCTTCGGCCGCCGGCCCGCTCCCGGCTTCGCCGTCTCGGGCTTGGCCGCCCGGACCTTACTTTCCGGCTCGGGCGGCAAGAACTCCCGGGCCGGCTCCTGGGCCAGAACCCGTTCCGCATCCAGGCGGAAGCGGGAGACCACCTCCTTGAGGTCGTCGGACAGGCGCGAGAGTTCCTGGGCGGCGCTCGCCATCTCCTGCATGGAGGCGGTCTGCTCCTCGGTGGCCGCGGAGACCTCCTGGGTGGAGGCCGCGTTATCGTGGGCCACCTTGGCGATGTCGTCAATGCTCCGGACCAGCTCCCGGGCGCCCTCGGCCTGGATCTGGCTCAGGTCGGAAATGTTCTTCACCTTCTCCGCCGCGGTGGTGACCATGTGCACGATCTCGGCCAGCGACTCGTTGATGGTCCCGATGTCCTCCCGGCCCTCGGCGATATGGTTGGCGGTCTCCTTCATGTTCGAGACCACCCGCTCGCTCTCCGCCTCGATCTCGGCCACCAGGTCCGTGATCTGCTCCGCGGAATTGGAGGTGCTCTCCGCCAGCTTGCGCACCTCGTCGGCCACCACCGCGAAGCCCTTGCCGTATTCGCCGGCCCGGGCCGCCTCGATG
>MGQK01000056.1:0-40049 GCA_001797815.1 Deltaproteobacteria bacterium RBG_13_61_14
ACCAAGGGACTCCGCCGACCTGCCTATGCCCGCCGGAGCTGGCTTCGCGCAGTATCCGACGCGCAAAAGCGCTTTGGCGACGGCGCGGCGGGAGTGCTTCGTCCCTCGCGGAGGCGGACGGGAGCGGGCCAATATTTCAACTGGCGGCAGCCGGCCCCCACCGGCAGGTGGCCGCGGCTCTGAGATTTCTGCCCTTGATCCCGCCTTGGCGGGAGAAAGGGCCCAGTTTCCCCCACCGGCAGGTGGCCCCCGGCGGCTCGATGATTTAAGCCCGCGACCAGCGGTCCTTCGACCCTGAGCTCAGGCCGAAGCGGGAGCAGGCCAAGGTTGAGTCCAGGGATCATCCCTGGAAACTGCAACAAACTTGCATAAAGGGGAGCTTGGGCAACTCCCCTTTTTCATGGAGTTTTTTCTGAATTAGCAAGAAATTTCAGAAGGTTGGCTTTTCACTAGATTTCATCCAGTTAGGATCATTTTCATCAGCTTTTTAACTGCTTTTACTCTAAATGGACACCTTTTGGACACCTTGAGCTATTGAACCCAAGGGCATTATCAAAGCGTAAAGGGGAATGTCATGCCACTCCATACGCTTTACTAGAGAGAAGGTTCTGAACGAGAGATTAAGGACAATCGTAAAAGCAGCGATAGTCTTGTCACTTCAGGGTAGCGGTCAGTAGCGCATGCTTCACCGGTCGCCCACAGATTCGTGAGAGGAGCTTAAAAGCCCGGCTCGATATCGCAGCGGGCCTCGTAGAGGTTCTGCCAGGCAATAAACAATTTCATGCCATTTTGGCCTGAATGATCAATCGTGTTTACCACGGAAGAAAACCTGCCGTCAGCGGCGATCATCGCCTGACAACGGATGTTCACCTGTTCTCCCTCTCGTCGTTGGCAATGCAAGGTGAGGCCTTCCCAGCCTTCATCGAATGCCACGAGGGTGGCTGCATCCATCAGCCGGCCCCCTGATTGATCGCACAGCCATTTATCAAAACGGTTCCTCCAAACGCTCTAGGCGCCAGTTCCGATGGGCGTTGCCAGCATTCTTCCGCTAGAAAAATGCCAACGCATCGCCTTGAAATAATCCGGTTGAGCGAAAATTTCAGGTGGGGGAGTTCCGAAATGCTCCTTGATCAAGGCAATGGATTTGGGTATCAGCAAACCCGAACATGGCTTGTGCCGTGGCAGCCTTTTTCTTTCCACAATGATGACGGCGCTAATTCCACTCTTGAGCAGGGATCGGGCTGCTGACGCTCCCGCCGGGCCCGCCCCGACCACCGCGACTTCGCAATCAACCATCTGCTCCTCCTTTATAGTTTTTACGACTCGAGGCGAGACCGATAAACCTTAGAACGATGTAATCCCGAATCCAATCCGGCAGCACCTTCGACATCACTATCTGTAGTCTGGCGTCCCATCCGACGATGTAACGAGTTTTCGGTTTGCCTGTAGTAAGAGCATGAGCCACGACTCTGGCCACTGCGATAGGATCAATTCCGCTTTTTTCCATTTTCGCCGAGGCCTTCAAAACCAAGTCCAAGCTGGCGCCGTAAAGGTTGCGCACTTTCGTCGCAAGTTCATGTGTCCTTTGCTCAGATATCTTCCTGGTTTTTGACCAGATAGGCGTTGAAATATTGCCGGGGGTAACGATGATAACTGGAAGGTCAAAAGGGCGAAGCTCCATCCGCAGGGAGTCGGAAAGCACTTCCATCGCCGCCTTGGATGCGCAATATGGGCCCATGAAAGGCACGGATTGTCTGCCCCCGATTGAGGTAATGTTGACTATTCGGCCTTTGCATTTTTTAAGCAAGGGGAGGAAAGCCTGGGTGACGGCGACCTGCCCCATCAGGTTGACATGGAATTGTTCCCACAAGTCGTCTTTTCTAATAAATTCCAGCGGTCCGGTGACGACGATTCCCGCATTATTGACCAGGCCGGCCAGCCCTTTTTCTCCGACTGAACTCGCAACAAACTCAGCCGATCTCCGGATCGAATCGTCATCCGTGACATCAAGAATAATGGGAGTCAGCGGGCCGGATGATCCTTTGATAAGAGCATCTCCGTCGGCCTGATTTCGGACTCCCGCGAAAACCGTAAACCCCATGCTGTCCAGAAGAAGAGAGCACGCTCTACCGATCCCGGTTGAACTTCCAGTTATTACTATCGAGCCTCTATGTTGATCTGACTTCATTAACCGTAAATATCCTTGTCATCGGAAATGCTCAAGTCTGCGGGCCATGATGACCCCAATGCGATAATAAAGTCGGGGAAAGAACCTTTTTATTGCATAGAGGAGCCGCGCTTCCGCTCCGATGATTACCAGGAAAGTTTCCTTTTCAATTGTGGAAACAATTTTATTCGCTACAACCTCCGGCGTCCGACCATAACTCTTTACATAGCTGCCCGGTTTGAATTTAGACCAACCTTTGACGCGGGCATTTTTCTCGAACTCGGTTACAATCCCGGCCGGGCAGATCACAGTTACTCCGATATTGTGCCTGGCAAGCTCCGCCCGAAGCACCTCGCTCAGTCCAACGATCCCGAACTTCGTTGCGCAGTAAGCGGCGTTTCCCGGCATCGAGATCAGGCCGGCGGCGGAGGCCACGTTCACAATATGTCCGCTCCTTCGCTCGATCATATGGGGCAGAACGTAATGGAGACCGTAAATCGTGCCCCACAGGTTGATCCCGACGATCCATTCCCAGTCTTCGATGGTGTAATCGCCAACCTCTCCGATCAGAGTTACGCCCGCATTGTTGACCAGAAGGTCAAGGTGTCCATATTCTTTGATCGCGGCTTCGGCCGCGTGTTGCACTTGGCCCTTGTCCGCAACATCGGCCCTGATCGTCATGCATCTCCTGCCAAGCGCTTCAACCTGCTCGAGCGTTTCCTCCAGACCGCTTTCATTTATGTCTACCAGAGATAAATGCGCGCCATGCCGAGCAAGTTCGACCGCCACGGCCCGTCCGATGCCGCCAGCCGCGCCCGTAACTAAAGCATTTTTATCCTGCAGGTTCATGTCAGGTTTATCTACCACTCAATCCCCATGGCCTCGGCCGCCAGGGTTGGCAGATCTCGAACCTTCAACCGGATGGCTTCTTGGTCGGCTGTTTTTTTCAGGTGTTCAAAACAAACGGGGCATGCAGTAACCAAAGTATCCGCAGCCTGTTGGGCCTCCCGCAACCGCTCTTTGGCCACGGCCCGGGCAAAATCAGGATAGCAATTCAAGATGACTTTGGCCCCAGCCCCGCAGCAATATGACCATTTTCCACACCTCTCCATCTCTACGAGTTCAAGGCCGGGAATGCTTTTTAATACTTTTCGCGGCTGCTCATACACCTTGCCATGCCGCCCCAGGAAACAGGGATCGTGGTAAGTTATTTTCCCGTTAATCTCATGGCGGAAAGCGATCTTTCCTTCTTCGAGCAGTTTCGCCAACAACTCGGTCACATGGATGACCTCGAACGGAAGCTGGCCGACATATCTCGGGTAGTCATTTTTCCACATATGATAACCGTGAGCACAAGACAGGATCACCCGCTTCGCCCCGGCCTTTTTCATCGCCTCGACATTATAACGGGCTGATTTTTCCGCCTGGGCGCGGTTGCCCGACCATCTGGCGAGAAATCCGCAACATCTTTCATTTTCGCCCAGTGATGCGATATTAATTCCAGCCGCCTTTAGGACCCTTATCGTAGCGGTCGCGGTCTTTGGCAGGCGGTAATTAGCGTAACAGCCGGCGAAGTACATGTCCTCGCCTTCGGCTGGGAGTTTCTCCGGGGTCTTCGCCTTGGCTTTCCTTCCAAAGATATTATGAAATTCCTTGATGCCAGCATTCATTTCAGGAAGCGGCTCCGGCAGCGCGATCCCTCTTTCGACCACTTCCTCGCGCAAAGCCAAAATAGAATGGAGCGGTAAAAAGGTCTGGCAAATCTCGTTGCACATATTGCATCCGGCGCAAGTATAAAGAATCTTTATCAGGTCATCGGAGATCGGGAAGTCCTTCCTCCAGACGAGCGCCGCCAGCGTCAATCGGCCGAGCGCGGTGTGAGAACGAAACCGGTAATACTCGAAGGAAGGACATTTCTTCGAAGGCGCCTGCCATTCAGGTGGGGGCAATTCCCGCCAGTTATGCGGCACAATCGGCCCTCGATAAAAACAGGCCGCGCAATTGAGGCAGAGATTTAACCGCTCCCTGAAATCCTCCAGTTTGGCTTGAGATAAATCCATCATGACGACCACTCCACTAAAAGCTCCCTGGGCTGAGAATGTTATTGGGATCGAGAGCGCGTTTGATTATTCGCAGCAATTGGTGCGCGCCAGGTTGATTGGTCCAGGTATAATCGGGCGTGAGCGGCGGCAGCATGGATTGGAACACCCCGCCTCGTTCTCCAAACCACTCCCGGAACTCATCGCGGCACTTCTGAATCTGTCCGACCCAATACTCATCGTTATAGTCCACGAACGCCCAGGTCTGCGAGCACATCACCTGGCTTTTCATGGCAAAGCCGTCGAAAACGGCGAAGCGCGGCGACTCCCAGATGTCATACTTTTTCCCGACCTCCATAAGCTTCTGGTAGACCCTGGGGAACCAACTGGTCGGATAGGTGAGGCTGTCATAGATATACATGTAGTTGCCCTTGACCACGTCCAGCACCACACGTGAGATGGCGCTGGCGATGGGGTTGGAAACCGGGCAGAAAAAGGTCGGCCAGATCGCAAAGAATGACTCCGCCAGACCCGGCAACAATTTCCCTCCATATTTTTGGGCAAGATCGTGGACGGCTTTCTCCTTGATAGAAAGCTCCTCACCGGTCTCCGCGTTGACTGTAAAATAGACGATGAAGTGGCAGTCTTCCGGCAAAGGAGGCAACAGCTTGATATACTCGAGCCCGGCGTATTTATATTTGTCGTTGACATGAACGTCGAACATCTCCAAGGCCGTGCCCTCAAGGAGCGTCTGTTTGACCTCTTCAATCCTGGAGAGCGGCCAATAATAAGAATGGAAGGCCCAATGTGGGGATCTTTTTAAACACCGATACGCCACCTTGGTCACGATCCCGAATGCGCCGTTAGACTGGGTGAAGAGGCCGACCAGGTCCGGGCCGGTGATGTAGCGATAGAAGGGACCGAAGTCCTTGTCCGCGTAGGCCATCGAGCCTACAGTGATGATCTCGCCGTCGGGCAGGACCGCCTCGAAGCCCTCGACCAGGTCAATGTTCCTCCCGTAACGGGTTTTACCGAAAGCGTTTACCGGGGTGATGGCTGAAGCCGCCACATTGGGCCCGGGACCATATTCCGCCGTGGGCAGCATAAGCCCATGTTTGAACAGTTCCTGGGAGAGCTTGAAAAAACTGCAACCGGCCTCGGCCACCGCTTTCATGTTCTCCGTATCAATCAGGATGATCTTCTCCATAGGGGTAAGGTCCAGGAGAATGCCGCCTTGGAGAGGCCCGCCGTGCCCTCCCTGGCCGGCCGCGCCTCGCGGGGTCACTGGTACCTTGTGATGATTTGCAAGCCTTAAAATCCGCGAGACCTGCTCCGGCGTCTCCGCGATAACCACCACGTCGGGCTTCCTCACCCAGTTCATTCCAAGAAAACAGGAATAGGAGTACGCCTGACATATCGCGGCAGAGTCGCTTACTCGCTCGGTCCCAATGATTTCTTTAAGTTCTGTCATCAAGTCCATAAAAATGTTTCCTTTGCCTCTTCTAGTGCCCCAGGCTTTCGGTGTTGAGCGACAGGTTCGTAATCCTCCTTTTCGGTTCGATCCCGAGAAGCCCGGCCAGGTTCAGCCCGAAGATCTTTCTCCTATCATCTTCAGTGATTTCCGGGTATCCATATCCCTTGCGCAGATCTTCAGGAATCTGAAATTCCCGGAAGCCCTTGACCGCGGCGCCCATCTGTGCGCTGAACCCCGCGTAGTCAGTGCCCCAAATGATACGGTCAGGACCGATAAAACGAAGGGCCTCGCCGATGATGCTCGCAAATTTTAGCGGCGCGGTAATGGCCCAGGGTATCAGCAGAGACAGGCACAGGTAGACGTTGGGATGGCCGAGGGCGACCATGTTAAGGTCGTTGCAGTAAGGGTAACCCATATGGAAGGCGACAAGCTTCAAGTTCGGGAAATCGCGGGCCACGTCATCGAGCAGAATTGGGAGGGCATACTTGCTTTTTCCCGGCGGCACCCAGCAGAACCCGGTGTGGATGTCGAGCACGATGCCGAGTTCTTCGGCCTTCTTGTAAAACGGCCATAGCTCTGGATCGTTGATGTAGGTATCCTCCGGCGGGTAGAACTTGAAAATCTTCGCGCCCTTCT
Organism: Deltaproteobacteria bacterium RBG_13_61_14; assembly: GCA_001797815.1. Lineage (GTDB taxonomy): Bacteria > RBG-13-61-14 > RBG-13-61-14 > RBG-13-61-14 > RBG-13-61-14 > RBG-13-61-14. Next base: position 6,317 of record MGQK01000056.1, read on the forward strand.
CCTTGACCCAATACTCCAGCTCCCAGATCGTGTTCTCTACGCCCTTGTGCTTGATGGGCGAGACATTCGGCTGATACATGAAACGGTTGGGGTTTCCCTCAACGATCTTGGCCATCTCGCCGTTGGTGCACCAACGGCTGGTATATCCGGTGGTGTCCATCATGGACTCCGGGAGCAGGCAGGCCACGTCCACTCCGTACTTATCCATGGACTTGAGGAGAGTGGCCGGGTCCGCGCTTTTTGTAGCTTCCCAAGGCTCGAGCATGGCCATTGCCTCCGCTGGCGCGCCGAGCATGAGCGGCCTTGAGATGTTGGCAATCGCCCGCCACCACATCTGCACCCCCGGGAAATGGTTCACCGGTTCCATGTTCCCGATCAAGTGAGCCTCGGGATCAATCTTGAAATACTCGTCCTTCTTAAATTTTTCCGCCATTGGTCTTCCTCCTTGCGATTGGCCGGCGGGAGTTGCCAGCCGTATTAAACCTTCAGGGCATGGCCTGGCAAGAAACCGTGAGCTTTTGTCCCGCCATGTCCTCAATCTCCTTTTCCTTACCCCACTTGAAATCTTCCGGCATAATATAAAAACGCACCATATAAACATGGATGCCTTTGCTTAAAAGGTCCACCATCTCCCCGAATTCAGACCCCACCGCGGATCGGGCCGGGCCGTCGTCAACAAAGGAAACCCGTTTCAGTCTCGAGTCCCATCCTTCAGGAAAGTGAGTGATAAAATATACACTCAGGCCATTGCCGCTTAGCACACACCAGTCGCGGGGCTCCTGGCCGATTAAGTGGCCATCTTTGGCATCGGGGACTCCATCTATCTTGACGCCGGCCCGATGGGAGATGTCGTAATAGGTCAAGGGGCGGGCCTGCGGGTTCAAGAGCATGACGCCGCGGATGTCAAAGGAGGAGAGCATCATGTTGAAATTGAAGGGGATGTCCATGATGACCGGCTGGTCCATGCGGTTGACGTAATAGTGCTGCTCGGTGCCGCCCTCGCCCTTGATCTTGAACCCGCCGAAGTCCGCGCCGCCGGCACAGCGCCAGAGGACCCGGACAGGGCCGTCCTTGGCGGCAATGGGCTCGCCGCGGATGAGGTCATAGAAGTCTTTCTCGCCGGCGATACCGATCAGTTTAACCTTGATCCGGGCCGGGGTCTGGTTCCTGATTACCAGGTTCTTGCTGAAATCCCCTTTGGCGGTCAGGACGCGCAATTCATCAAAGTAGCCCCGATCGGCCGGCTGGGAGAGCTTGTAGCGGCTGGTCTCCACATGGAGTCTCCCGCCGGAGATGTCCATCTTCACGTAATCGTCCCGGCTGGGAGTCAGCCTGGACTTCAGCAGAAGGTAGGCATAAGCCGTCTTGCCGGAGGTGGGATCGGTCACGGCCAGCTCCACGGCTTTCTCCGCGCCGGATTCTTTGACCGACTCAGCGCGCGGGCCCAGGTCCCTGGCCATGAACACCAGCTCATCGTCAGCGTCGAGCCGGCCGTTGTCAACGTCGCGGTCATAGAGACCTTTCTCTCGACCGAGTGGGCTTACCCAATCAAATACATGCTCGCCGTTCCTGACTTCATCCACCTGGAAGGGGATGGCGCGAAGCTCGCCGTCGCGCAGGGCCGCCAGGAGGAGAGCGGAAATTTCCGTTCCGGCCAATGAGGGCATTTCCCCGCCACGGATGATGACGGCGCTTTCCGGGAACAACCCCTGGCTCAGGTCGGGCCCGGGGGACGGGGAAGAAACGGAAATCATGAGAAGAGCGCAGGCGAGGACCGCCGCGGTTTTCAGGGGGCGCCCCAGAATCATGGCTTGCTTTCTCCTTCGGGATAAACCCTGCACAACGCACTCCGCAGGGACTCGGAGCCGGTGTCGGGATCGTAAGCCATGGGACCGAAGAGAAGGTTCACGTTGGACTGCTGATAGCCGTAGTCGGGCGGGGCCTGCTCCGGGAACCACCAGGCGTGTTGGGCGCTGACCACATCCGGGGCCACAATACCGGTGAGCTTGGCCCGCATCTTGACCTTGCCGTGCGGCGTTTCGATAAAGACCCAGTCGCCGTCGCGGATGCCGAGTGAGCTAGCGGTTTGGGGATGGACCTCGACCAGGGGGTCGGGGTTAGCTTTGCGCAATGACTCGATCTGGCGGCCTTCCGAATGGAAAAAGGCCCGGATTTTCGCGCCGGTGGTGAGGATCAACGGATATTCCTTGGCGAGCTCGGGAGCTGACACGGGAGTCAGCGGTGGCTCGCGGTAGACCGGCAACGGATCACGCCCCAGAATTGCCATCATGCCATTGTAAATTTCCAACTTGCCGGAAGGGGTTTCGAAACCTTGGGTTTTGTATTTATAATAGCGCTGTTCGCCCGCGAGCATGCCGCGCTCGCAGAACTCCTCGAAGGTCAAACTCGCATCCTCCAAGACCCATTCAAGGTATTCACGGTAATTTTTCCAAGGAAAGGCCTCTGTAAGGCCAAGACGACGCGCCAACTGAATAATGATCTCCCTATCATCCATGGTCTCACCGATCTGCGCGACCTTTTTCCTCGCCAGTACGCACCAGATCTTATGAATATTGACCACTTCGTCCTGCTCTAGCCAGGAGGCGGCGGGGAGCACAAGGTCGGCCAACTGCGCGGTCGGGGTCATGAAAATTTCCGAGACCACGGTATATTCAAGGAGCTTCAAACCTGCCTCTACGTCCGCGGTATTGGTCATGGTGGTAAGCGGGTTTGAGCCTACCACCCAAAACGCCCGGAGCCGATAGGGATCTCCGGATACGATCGAGCGCCAGAAGGTTGGAGGGTGCACCGCCGGGCAAAGTGGAAACCTTCCCCCGTCGAGTCTCCGGCCGGCTTTTTCCGGGGGAAGGAATTGCAATCCCGCCACCTCCAGGTTGCGGAAGATGGAACGCTGTTTGATGCCCTCGGGCGCAACCCAGAGGGCGTCGCCGCCGGGGGCGTCAATGTTCCCGCAGATGCCGCTCAGGATAAGGATCGCGCGCGCGGTCTGATAATTGGACATGCTCATATCGAGGGCATTGCCCCACTGGATGCAGGCCGGTCTCGCGCCGGCGTAGGTCCTGGCCGCGGCCCGGATGTCATCGGCCTTAAGCCGGGTGATGGGAGCGGCCCATTCCGGGGTAAAGGGCCGCACGTGCACGCGGAGTTTTTCAAAACCGTTGGTGTATTTCTCCACGAACTCATGATCGTAAAGTTCCTCGGCGATGACCACATGGAGCATGGCGAGGGCGAGCGCGCCGTCGGTGCCCGGCCGGAGCTGGAGCCAATGGTCGGCGCGGTCGGCGGGCCCGATCCGGCGGGGGTCAATCACGATTATCTTTTTCGCCTGCCGGAGGGCACGTTCCACCCTGCCGCCACACATGCCGTCGGAGGCCCCGGTATGGGTGATATTACAGCCCCAGATCACTATACATTCCGGCCCCCGGTTGCCAAAGCCGTAAACGTCGGCCACTGGCAGTTGGCCCAGGGTGCCCAGGCTGGCGATCCACCTCGGGAAATAGCAGAGGTGGGCTACCCCGGTGAAATTGGGCGTGCCAAAGGCGTTGGCAAAGCGGGTGGTGAAGCCGGTATACGGCCGGCCGGTGCCCTGCATCATGCCGAAATACTCGGAACCGCTATCCTTCTTGATCATTGTGAGCCGGGCGGCCATCTCGTCTAACGCTTCATCCCAGGAGATGCGTTGCCATTTGTTCTCGCCGCGCTGGCCCGCGCGCCGGAGGGGGTATTTAAGCCGATCAGGATGGTAGAGTAGTTCCGGAGAGGCCGCTCCCTTGGGACAGAGATACCCTTTACTGGTGAGGCTGTCCGGATCGCCGGTGACCTTGATCACGCGGTCCCCGTCCAGGTGCACCAGCACCTGGCACACGCCGTGACACATCCGGCAGGCCGACTTTACCACGCGCTTTTCACTCATAACCCTTGCCTTTTCAATACCAGCCCCATTCTTCAACGGCCTCGGCCAGGGCCTTCACGTTCTCCGGCTTGGCATTGGCCGGGATCGAACAGCCGGTGGAAAGGATGAAGCCGCCGCCTTTGCCCACCTCCTCAATCAGACGCTTGCAGTAAGCCATGACTTCATCCTTGGAGCCAAAGGCTTGAAGATAGGCCGGGACATCACCCATGATGCACATGTGATCGCCCAGGACCTCCTTGGCCTTGAAGATGTCCGAGAAGCCGTCGAGTTCGAGGATGCACTTTTTCGCCGGGAACCGCTTGAACATCGGAAAGCTTCGTGTCCAGTCGGAGTCGCAGTGCAGGAGCGGCGTGACGCCGGCGTCCATGAAGGCGTGGATCATGTATTCGAGCTCGGGCATAACGAACTCCTCGAAGTGGGCGGGCGAAATATTCACCGGCGACGACCGGGAAAGGCCGATGAAAATCCTGGGTTCACCGATGAACCTGGCGGTCAGGATGGCCATCCGGGTCGAGGCCTGGACCCATGCCTGGCTCGCGGCCTTGATTTTTTCGGGCCGGTCAAAGAGGTCGAGGCTGATCGGCCCGAGCCCGCGGCCGAAGGAGAAGGCCTCGAACAAGGGCCCGGGATGGATAAAGCCGCAGGCCAGCACGGCCCCCGCGGCCTCCACCATCTGACGATGCCTTCGCATTTCAAGCAGGCTCGAGATGATCTTAAAAATATTGCCGACGCCGGCCAGCTCCGGATGGTTGCGGCCGGTGACCGCCATCATGAAGCGGAAGAAGCCGAGCTTGATTAACAGGTCGTAGTCCTCGGGCTTGAGGAACTCGGTTTCCACGAACTGGTGGATCTCGTTGGCGGGAAGTTCATGTCCGGGGAGGCGGAGTCGGGCCAGGACGCCCATCTTGAGCAGGTAGGCATTGGCGGTGTCGGCGATAAAGGTCATGTCCCAGGGCCCGAGCTCACGCATGGTCTTGAGCACCGCGGCGATGCGCTTGTCGCCGTGGTCCATCAGCTCCGCGTTTGAAATCCCGGCATAGGTTGCGGCAAAATGATCAATCAAGGGAGCGACCGGCACCCGGTCCGGCTGCTCCAGGGCCACCACGGCGGCGATGCGCTCTCGGGAGTTCATGTTCATGCTTCTTTTCCAAAGGGCAAGGGGCGATTGCCGCCTTTCCGGCCCCCCCGGCGTTCATTCCCAGCGTATATCAATGATGGTGGATTCATTGCCTTCCCAGTGTTTTTGGGGGATCAGAACCCTGGCGTTCTTGCCGCCGGTGATCTCGATGATCACGTCAATCCATCCCTGGATTAGGTAATAGATCACCTCGGTCTCGCGATCGGAATCCAATACCTTGAGTTGAATGCTCCTTGTTCCAAGCTCTTGAAATTGATAGGTCCAGCCCTTGAAGAAGGCATTGGCAATGATGTTCAGTTTCTTGAGCGACTGCATAGGGTCACCCGGCACGATCAGGTTTTTGTAAACGTCCTCGAAAACGCGGCGTCCGTTGACCCGTCCCCACTCTCGCGCGGCCTCCGGCTTGCCGCCGCCGAGGACCCGATAAATGGCATTAAAACATTCTTTGACCGGCTTTTCCGGATACCAGGTCGAGGCGAGTATCTTTTTACTGACCAGCGCCATCGCTTGCGGGGACAAATGCCGGTCCCAAGGCACATCCTTGAAGCCGTGGATGGTTTTTACGATGTCCAGGACCATGGTTCCCTTGACCCCGCGTTCCTCGGATTGGCCTTTCACCATGAGGGTTCTCCCATCAACCGATCTTTTTATCCCGGCCGGCCCAATATTTTTCCCTGACCTCGCGGCGCAGGATCTTGCCGATGGCCGTTTTGGGAAGAGCTCCGGCAAACTCCACGCTCTTGGGCTTTTTGTATCCAGCCAGATGCTGCTTGCACAGCGCAATGATCTCTTCTTCCGTGGCGCTCATTCCCTGCTTGAGCACTACCACCGCTTTCACCGCCTCGCCCCAGGTAGGGTCCGGAACCCCAACCACCGCGCACTCCAATACCGCCGGATGCTTGAAAATTACTTCTTCCACCTCGCGCGGGTAGACGTTCTCGCCGCCTGAGATAATCATATCGTGCTTGCGGTCCACAATGTAAATGTAGCCGTCCTCGTCCACGGTCGCCAGGTCGCCGGTGTGGAGCCAGCCGCCTCGCAAGACTTCCGCGGTCAGCTCCGGGTTCTTCCAGTAGCCGAGCATGATGTTGGCCCCCCGCGCGGTGATCTCGCCCACCTCGCCGGGCTTCACGGTTTCCCCCTTCTCGTTCACCACCCGGACCTCGGTGACCAGGCACTCGCGGCCGGCGCTGGCGAGCCGCCGCCGGTCTTGGTCGGTCTCGGTCCGCTGGTGGTCGTGCTGATCAAGGAGGGCGACCGTGGGCGCGGCCTCGGTAAGCCCGTAGCCCTGGCCCAGGTCCAGGTTGGGGAATTTCTCCTTGAGCTTCATGAGCAGCTCGAAGGGCATGGGGGAACCGGCATAGGTGAGGGCGCGCAGACTGGACAGGTCATATTTATCCAGGTCCGGGAAGATGAGGAGGAAAGCCGCGATCGTGGGCACCATGTTCATGTGGGTGCAGCGCTCGCGCTGGATGGTTTCCAGCACAAAACCTAGATCGAACTTCTTGCTGAGCACGGCCTTGGTCCCCATGTAATGCACCACGATCACCGGCCAGAAGGCGATGTGGAAGAGCGGCAGGATCATCAGCGTGCTGTCCGCTTTGGTAATGCCCATGCCCAGGAGACAGCCCAGGGCCGCGGTCATGATGTTGCGGTTACTGAGCATGACGCCTTTGGGCAGGCCCGTGGTCCCGCCAGTGTACATCAGGATGAACACGGCGTTCTCATCGCGCGGCCCCTGGTGCGGCTTGGACGAGGATTGGGAGAGCAACTCTTCATAGTTTTTCATGTCCTCGGCCGGGCCGTCCAGGGAAATGTAATGCCGGACCTTGGCCAGTTTGGGCCGCAAGCGCTTGGCGGTATCCAGATATTCTGCGCCCGCCATCAAGGCGATTGTCTCCGAGTGGTCCAGGATATATTTCAGCTCATTGTCGGAGAGCCGCCAGTTGAGCGGCACCGCCACGATCCCGGCCCGGGCGCAGGCGTAATAGAACTCCATGAAGCGGTGGCTGTTCTGGGCCAGGATGGCCACGTGCTCGCCCGGCTTGACGCCCAGAGCGATGAGGCCGTTGGCGAGGCGATCCACCCGCTGGTTGAGTTGGCGCCAGGTGAGGCGGAACTCCTCAAAGACCAAGCATTCGAAGTCGGGGTCGAGTTTGGCGTGCTTCCTCGGGATGTCATCGAGTATCTGCATGGTCTCGTCTCCTCGTCAGGTTTCGCTCAGGACCACGACTTGGGCAGGCCCATGAACTGCATGATCATGTTCTTGGCCATCTCGTCAGAGATGGGCGAGAAGATCATCTGCTTGTAGTCCCGGAAGTAGCGCTGCATGTCGTATTCCATGGTGTAGCCGTAGCCGCCGAGGATCTCCATCCCGTAAATGGCGGCCTTTTCCGAGGCCCGGCCGGCCACGATCTTGGCCATCGAGGCCTCGATGTGGAAGGGTTTGCCGGCGTCGGAGAGCCAGGCGCACTTGTAGATCAGGTCGGTCGCGCACTCGATCTCAATGGCGATGTCCGCGAGGTAGTGCTGAAGGATTTGGAAGCGGGAGATGGGCCCGCCGAAGGCCTCGCGCTCCTTGGCGTACTGCATGGCGTCGCGGAACGCGGCTTTGGCTATCCCTAAACTCAGCATGGCGGTGCCGATGCGCTCGGGATTCAAGGTGCCCAGGAGTTCGAACCATCCGTTGTTTTTCGTGCCGAGCAGATTCTCCTTGGGTATCTTCACGTCTTCGAGGACCACCTCGTTGGTCCCGGCCGCGTGACAACCAACCTTGGGAATGAGTTTCGTCTCCAGGCCCTCGCTGGGTTGCGGGACCAGAAAGATGGATAACCCCTTGGTGCGTTTGGCCGCGGGGTCAGTGATGGCGATGAGCACCATGTAGTCCGATTTGTGCGCGCCGGTGATGAACATCTTGGTCCCGTTGATCAGCCAGTGGTCGCCCTTGTCCTCGGCTTTGGTCTTTATAGCGCCCAGAATATCGGTCCCGCCTCCAGGCTCGGTGAGACCCATCGAGAATTTCAGTTCGCCCTTGGCAATTCTGGGGAGTAATTCCTGTTTTTGCTTTTCCGATCCCAGTCCCATGATGGTCTTGGCCCCAAAGCCAACCGTGGCCCCGATGCAGAGTCCCACCGCCGTTGACGCGATGGCCAGCTCCTCATAGACGATCATGGCATCCACCATGCCCATTCCCATGCCGCCGAACTTTTCCGGGATGCCGATGCCCATGTAGCCCAGGTCCGCGATCTTCTTCCACAACTCGTCCGGCACAAAGTCGCAGTTCTCGTCCATCCAGCGGACGTAATCGCGGGAGAGTTCCTTCTCGCACATGCGCCGCACTTGCTGGCGCATGAGGTCCTGCTGCTCGGTAAAGGCGAAGTCCATCTCGGCTACTCCTTGTTCTGTTTGATCGCCGCCAAGGCGAAATTCCGGAGGTTGGTCGCGTATTCGGAATGGTAGAGCCAGGCTATGGCGTTCCTCTCGATGGTCATGGCCGCGTCCCAGGGGATGCCCTCGAAGGAGCGGTTCAGCACGCTCTTGCCCATGCGCAGAGCGTCGGCCGAGCGGCCGGCCATCTCGTTCACGATGGCGTCCACCTTGGCGTCGAGTTCTTCGTCAGTATAGACCCGAGTGAGCAGGCCCATCTCGTAAATTTCCCTTGCCGGGTAGTCCTTGCGGCCGGTGAACAGGATTTCCTTGGCCCGGTGGATGGGCATGCTCCGGGCGATCCGGGCGGTGCCGCCCCAGCCGGGCAGGATTCCCAGGGTGATTTCGGTCACGCCAAACTTGGTCTTCTCGGAGGCATACACCAGGTCGCAAGCCAGGACCAGCTCGAGCCCGCCGGCGATGCAATGTCCCTTGACCTTGGCCACTACGATTTTGTCGTTCTCGGCGATGGCTCTAGCAATCTCATAGCCCTCGTGGGCCATCCAGTCGTAGACCGAATTGTGGTTAAAGGTAGGCAGCACCGAGAGATCGCCGCCAGCGCAGAAGGATTTGCCCGCGCCGGAAAATAGGATCACCTTGACCTTGGGGTCCTTCTTGGCCCGCAGAAAGGCGTCGAGCATCTCCTCCGCCATCTCGCGGTTGATGGCGTTGCGCTGCTCGGGGCGGTTAATGATGATCTTGCACACCGCGTTCTCCGGCCCGCTCAATTCGTAGAGAATAGTGTTATAGGCTCCCATGTTTCACCTTTTCACCGGCCGCCATTTGGGCAGGGTAAATTCAGGCGACACATCGTCGAACACCACTTCGAGGTCCATGCCGTTCTTGAGCTTATCGTGGTCGCACTCGACGATGTTCGAGATCATGGTTACCCCTTCGGCCAGCTCGACCATGGCCACCACGTAGGGCATATCATCCCAAAAGGGGAAAGGCACCATGTAGACGTTAATCGCATAGGCCTTGAGCTTGCCCTTGCCCGAGGCCTCGATCCACTCGCTGTTCTCGCTCATACAGTTGGTGCAATAGAGATACGGCGGCTGATCAATGTGCCCGCAGTCCTTGCACCGCTTCAGGGTGAGCTTCCCCTGTTTCGTGTTTTCCCAGAAGGGCCGCGACCACTTGGATGGCTTCGGCATCGGCTTCTTGACGTCCTCGTCCGACAAATTCAATAATTCCTTGATTCCCATGTTCATCCCTCCTGAATCGAGGCCTAGTCAGGCCGGAATCTCGTTGCCGAGAATGGTGAAGTGGCAGTCCATGAAAGCCCCGCCGCCGGTGTTCTCGATGAGGAACCGGGCGTTCGGGACCTGGGCCTTGCCCGCCTTGCCCTGGAGCTGGCGCACGCCCTCGACAAAAAGTCCGAAGCCGACTCCGGTACCGGTGTGTCCGAAGGAGAGGGCCTCGCCGTTAGTCGTGGTCGGGTACTTGCCGCCCGGGCTGGTTGCGCCGGAGGCCACGAGCTTACCGGACTTTCCAGGCTCGCAGATGCCGATGGAATCGAGGAGGATGAGTTGCACGACCGGATAGGACCCATACATCTCGAAAATACTCATCTCCTTGGGACCGAGTCCCGCGCGCTCGTAGGCCTTCATGGCGATGGGCGTGAGGAAGGTCCCCAGGCTTTCCAGATCCTTGACCTTAGCCGTGGTGATGCCACGATGCGAATATTCCGAGGCGTCGGCAAGGATGTAGGCCGGCTTTTTACACACCTTTCTCGCTTTCTCGGCGGTGGTCATGATGTAGGCCGAGCCGCCGTCGGCGAGCACGTTGCACATGAGAGAGGTCAGCGGCCAGGCCACCATGCGCGAGGAGAGGACCTTCTCGACCGTGATTTCCTTTTTATTGTACATGGCGTTGGGCTGGAGGCAGGCCCACTTCCGGCAGGCCACGGAAACCGCGGCAACTTGCTCGATGGTGGTCCCGGTGGCGGCCAGATAGCCCTGGGTGATCATGGCCGCCAACGAGTTATAGGTCATGCCATAGGGCACGTCCCACTCCTCGTCCGAGCCCGCGACCGCGAAGTACCTGGCCATCTCGTTCATGGTGAACTGGGAGAAGCGCTGGGCGTGGATGACCAGCACCGTGTCCGTCTCGCCGGAGTGGAGGATTCCCTCCGCGGTCTTGCGAATCGAGAAGCTCGAAGCTCCGCCCGAACTGGTCATACAGGTGATCTTGCAACCCTTGGCCCCGATGGCCTCGGGCAGGCGGCCAAAAACCGCCTCGGTGTTGTACTCGCTGCCCATGATGTGCTGGGCACTGAGAACCGCGCCGATCTCATTCTTATCGATACCCGCGTCCTTGATCGCCAGCCTGGCCACTTCATAGGCGATCTCGAACTCGGTCCTCTCCGGGTATTGCCCGCAGGGAACCTCACCGGTTCCGATAATCGCGAATTCTCCCTTACTCATTAATCCCTCCCTTGTAAAAATTGCTAAATTATTCAGCCGGCCCCCGATTATCCCACGCTCGGGAATCCGCCCGGTCACGCGTCGGCGCCGACAGTTTGGATTCATTCACGGTCCCCTTCAGTAACGCCACGAACCTGCTCATTATCTTTTCAGCGGCATCCCTTCCGAGAAGGGGCTCCGTATAGCAGGAGCAGAAAAAGAGTTTTCCATCCAAAGATGAGGTGTGGACTAGCATTAGCCAGTCGCCCCAGTTTCGGCAGGTACCGAAGTGGATCCTCGTAATTTCGAACGGACCTTGCCGCGCACTGATGTCTATAGCCCCGATATTAGTAACTCCCACCCCGTATTGGAAAACGTCTTTTAACAGTCCTTTGTCAAAACTCGTCAGGAATCGCCGGCCCAATGATTTGCGGAATTCACCGGGCATCCGTATGTCTCTTTGTATCCCTTTTTCAAGTTGTTCGCCGAATCTGGCGGCCAGATCCCAAACAGTGTTTTTAGGGCCGACGCGATACTTTGTATTTACGAATCCCACGTACAAGCCCAAATGCTCGTTCCCGAGGGGCGGATCGAAGCGCTTACGCAGGCTGAAAGGCGTAAAGGCTATTTGTCTCGACTTCCCTTTTTCCGTCCCCAGTATTTCATTACACGCCTTCATGAGCACCCCGGAAAAGAGTGCCGTGATGGTCACGCCGTTGGCTTTACACAAGGCGATTAGAAGAGGCAGGTATTCCCGATCAAGTTCATGGTATACATGGCGCGTGCGTCTTAATTGAAGCGGCGCATGCTCCTCATAGCCGTAAAGTTTATTCTCCTCTAACAGGTAGAATGCCGCCGCGACGGCGTTCCTTGCGATCCAGGCGGGCCAAGAGGTTCCAAGGTTTAACAGCTCTTCTCCCGAAGGCGTAATGGGAAGGGACTTTACGTCCGGATTCTCACCATCTGCCAGGCACCGGCAGCAGTACAGAAAATCTTTGAAAAAACTGGCCAGGGAAATTCCGTCGCTGGTGGAGTGATGAAAGGAAGCCACCAGTTCGTGTTCGCCCGATTCATCTTCCTTGTTTTGCAGAAACGTTGTACGCCACAGATAATCATCGGCGTCCGTAAACGGCGTCAAATATTCCTTTTGATGGAAATCGATCCAATCATCTCGACCAGACCTGTCCATCACCGTAAGGGGGAGAGTCTTCGGCTCCTCATCGAACGTAAAATAATCAAAATCATCTTCTTTATCCATGAACCCGGCCCGCAGCATGGGATGCCGCAGCTGAACGATCGAAAGGGCTTCCCTGACCGTTTGAGCTTTTAAGGCGCCTCTTACCTGAACCACTCCGGAAAGTATGGTAGTTCCCGCCGCGTAATCGTGGCAGAACTTGGAATAGCCTTCCCCGAAGCCGAGTTTTCTCTCTTTATTCATCAACATTACCTTCCGGCTCAAATATCAATTCCGTTGATCTTAGACTCCAGAGGCCTTTCGCAGGAAGATTTCATCGTTTCCGATGATCACAAATTCCACTTTGCTCATTCCGTCCTCCTTGAAACTCATTCGTGCTCGGTCCCGCAACTCGTCAAACCAGCGGCGGCAGATTGGGGACCTCGGGCAGGACAGGTGTCCCCGCCTGGCGCGTTGGCCGCCAGTATTCGGGCATATACTTCTCGCGGCCGAGGTCGCGGTTTAATTTGCAGCGCACGGGCAGGCCCACGGAGGTGCGCATCAGGCAGTCGTTGCAGCGGGCGCATTTGCGATACTTCTCTCCGTTCATCACTTTGTTGGCGTAATCCGGATCGCAGAGCATCTGTCGGCCCAGGCTGACCATGTCAATCCTGCCCTCCCGGATGGCTTGCGAGGAGTTTTTCGGGTCGTGGAGCGACACCGAGATCACGGGCACGTGGGGCGGCAACATTGACTTGAAGCCCGCGGCCTCCTCCACCAGGTGCAGGTTTTCCTCGTCCGGGAAGAAATACCTGAGCGCCTCGTAGGAGCCGTCGGACAGATGCACGTAATCAATACCCAACTCCCCCATCCTCTTGACCACCTTCTTGAGTTCATCATGATGGATGCCGTCGGGCATGTGCTCATCCCCGGAAAAACGGATGCCCACCGGCGCCGCGTTCCCGATCTTGGCGCGCACCGCCTGGTAGACCTCGACCACGATCCGCATCCGGTTTTCGAGCGAGCCGCCGTACTCGTCGGTGCGCTTGTTGGAGCGCGGCGAGAGGAACTGATGTTCAAGATAGCCGTGCGGCGCGTGCAGCTCGATGCCGTCGAAACCGGCGATCAGGGCCAGCACGCAGGAGTTGGCGTACTCGGCGATCTCCGATTTGATCTCCTCCCTGGTCATCTCGCGGGGCATGGCCGCGTAGGCCATGCTGGGGATGCGCGGGTCCAGGGCTTGCGGGTGTTTCGACAGGTACTCGATCATCTTCTTCGGCATCAAGGTCGGGTCGGTCTGGTAGGGGATGGCGGAGGGCGCGGGCGGGGAGGAATGGTCATGGCTGTGGCCCTGCCGGCCGAACCCCAGCGATAACTGGATGAAAACCTTGGAGCCAAAAGCGTGGATGGTCTCCACCACTTCTTCCAGCCCAGGCACGTGCGTGCCGTTGAAGAGGTGAAGGTTCGATGTATAAGGGAACCGGGAGCACAGCTTCGTGCCCAGCACGCACTCAGTGATGATCAAACCGGTGCCACCCTTGGCCCGGGCCGCGTAATAAGCGAGTATCTGCTCATTCACATAGCCCAGGTTGTCAAGCGAGAAGACCGTGTTCATGGGCGCCATCACGATCCGGTTCTTGATCTCGCAGTCCCCGATCTTGATGGGCTGAAATAGCTCGGGGTAGGCGGGCTTGGGGGGTGAAGTGCTGGCGGATTTCCCCGCATTCTCCTGCGCCAGGGTTTTTTCGTCCGACTTGCGGTCCGAACTTTTTTTCGTCGCTTCTTCTTTCGTTAGCGGCATGTTTTCTCCTCCTGCCCAGGTGATCCTGGTTTTAATCTTGACAATTCCTTTGGACTCGTGTAAAGTCTATAGTCCATGAATGAAGCATCGTTCTGTATTCAAGCATAAAAAGAAAACGATGTCAAGAGAAAAGTTATATTTATTAGATGGTTACGTGAACATAGTTCGGCAGTGCAACCTGTTGTTTTATAAAGGAAGGCTATGAGGGGACGAATTGAATAATCTGCTATCTCATTGATAAATAATGAATAAAAAATTTAAGTTCATAAGGTAATACTTTATAGTTGATACTAAGCAAGGCTCATGATCAAGGGAAAGGAAAAACCATGAATGAGCAAAAATACATGAAGATCAGCGAGCTTTCGAGGCAAAGCGGCGTTCCTAAATCTACCATCCATTATTATTTAAGAGAAGGTCTGCTCCATCCCCCGACCAAGACCGGGCGAACCATGGCCTACTATGACTCGAGCCATCTTTACCGGCTGTCCGCAATCAAGCGGCTTCGCAAAGACCTCCGTATGCCCATTGCGTTTTTAAAACAGGAATTGGAACGGCTGGAGGTGCTGAACAATAAGCCTTCCGATGATAATGTCCAATCCGATGCGGAACAGGAACCTAAAGAGTCAAGGAAATTGGAAATTGTAAACGCCGCCATCGAGGTGTTTTCTCAAAAGGGCTATCACCGCGCCAAAGTGAGTGACATAACCCAAAAAGCAGGAATCTCCATCGGGACCTTTTACGTTCACTTTCAAAGTAAGCGCGACCTGTTTATTGAAGTGGTGGAGGAAGTGTTCCGCCACATCGTGGGAGATGCGGCCAGGAATATCAAAGGGGAGCAAAACCTGGGCAAGAGGCTTGTCATTCGGGGCCGGACCTTTTTCGAGAACTATACTCGCTACGTGGAAATCTTGAATCAACTCCGGGCCGAAATCGCCTCAGATGAGAAATGGCCTCAGGAGAAGATCAACCGCATGTATAAGGCCCTGACCGGTCCGGTGATTAAGGAGGCCCGCGAGGGCATCGAGCGGGGCGAGATCAGGGCCGAAGTAGATCCCGAGCTTTTGGCCTTTGCCCTGACCGGGCTGATCGAGGTTCTGAGTTTCCGCATCTCTCTTGATAGCAAATACACCCTTGAGGACGCCATGCGATTTATCGGCGAACTCGTGCTAAGCGGGGTCGTCCCCTCTAGCATGAAGGAGCGGTGGAACATCTCTGAATTGGTCTGATGCCAATGGTCATCAAAACTGCGTCCATCAGGTCGCAGCCAAAAATTAATAAAGAGGGCAGTGTCATTTGACCTGCCCCCTTGGTTTGTTTATGCGAACGGCACGTCACTCAGATCATCCTTCATCTTCTTCTCCGCGTCGAAGGTCTGATCTATGGTGTGTCCGACGAACTGGAAGTACATGGCGCGCGAAAGACCTCCTTTTCTTCCGGCGTGTTCTCCTTGAGGTTCGCGAACTGGATCACAAAGAACTTGCCCTTGCCATTGGTTTTCTCCTTGAGGCCCAGAGTGGCCTGGAACTCATAGAGGCTCTTCTTGCGCAGGCCCAGGACTGAGAGGAAGGCCCGGACCTGTTAAGGACTGGATTCTTAATTAATCGGCCCTGGATGATATCAAAGTCGCCATTAGCAGATTTCAAAAGTTTGGGAACATTTATGCCACTCGGGAAGAATCCAACCAAGAAAAAGTTGAAATATTAAGCACTTGCATTTTAGCTGCTGTAACATTCTTACACTAATAGGGGACAGTGAATTTTGAAGGGTGAAGGATGAAGGATGAGGTCTGAAATCAAACGAATGTTCGAGATCCTAACCAGGCGATTTCTCAAGACCTTTTTGTCCCAGCTCCCCCAAGATGCACCCCCATTCCTGCCATCGGCCCTTCTGAATCCTCCGATCCTCCTCCCCGACTACCCGGGAACCAACTTAACCTGGCGAAATTTCTCTTGGTTTCTTCCTCTTCTCTTCCCCGACCTACTACCTACTACCTGCTACCTACTCTCTTCGCAAGTCCCCCCCATTCTGCACGCCAACCACCCCATTCTACGCAGCAACCACCCCATCCTGCCAGCGAACCACCCCATTCTGTGCGGCAACCACCCCAGGTTCCGAAGGCTTGAGACATTAGACATTAGACTTTAGGCTTTAGACTAAAGCCTAAGCCTTTAATGCCTAAAGCCTCTTGATGCACTGTCCACTGCTTCAGAGGCGTCAGCCGTTGACTGAAATCCGTACCTACGCTTGACACGGATAGCCACTGAGATAGAATACAGGCATCCTGATTCAGGCCCTGAAAAGGCGGAAGCATGCCCCAAAGAGTGAGCAAGACCGGCAGCGAGCTTTTTATCGTGGACAACAGCGACGAGGACTGGAAAATCGTCCGCTACCACCATCGAGGACGGGCAGGAGCGGCCGGATCACGAGACCCGCTTGGCGGCGGCCAGGGAGATTTTGAGGATTCACGGCCTGGGGTAAAGAGCGGGGATAAACTCGCGGCATGGCCTGATCGGTTTCAGGCGCCCTTATCTTTGGACTGGCGGCCTTTCGTCTTTTAGAAACATAACCCAAGCTCCTGTGAAAATGGCTACGATAAACCACTGGATTAGTAATCTGGTGGTATCAACTCGCGCTCCGCAATTATTATCTTCTGTATAACATTGATCGAAAGCTGAGGTCTTTGGCGGTTGACTCAACGCCAAGAAAGCTTTAACATCATCACTCACAGCCTTATCAGAAGCATCAGGAGACTTTTTCTTTTTAATTATATAGGGGGCCATAATCAGCCCATAGCTTCCTGGCCTCTCAATCCTATGAGCCCCCCCCTTTAGATACTTCCACGGTGGAATGAGGCCCATCAGGACAATCACCATAGCTCCCGCAAGGACGACCCCTTTTTGCTTTTTATTCATTTTAACCTACCCCTCCTTATTAGCATCTTCGGATAATCGAACCAATCCATACCCTGCCAAGCCAATAATGATCGCTACCCAAAAGTCCAACCCACTTACCAATCGCCATAAAGCTGCAAAATAAGCAAATGGATTGATTAGATTAAACCAGCTTTCTCTAATGAGGTTTATCTCTATAAAGATATACAAAAGTGCATTATATCCCATTGCTAAAAAGATCATTATTTTCCCCACCATCTTCATTTTACAACCCCCTTTTTTTCACCAGTGCAATGCGCTTCACATGATTATACCCCCGGACTTAAAATTGGCATCAGCTTAGATGATGCTTTAAGCCCTGTCAAGTCAACCAGGCATAGTCGAAATTAAAGCCCTTTTCCTGGAATTTTTCTGAACCTCGCAAAAGGGTCTGCTAATCTAAATAGCATGGGGGGTCTCTCGAGCGACCCCTGATGTATAACAGAACGGAATGAGGCGGTCAATCTCTTGCCTGGACTGCACAGGTGAGACCTCGGCACTGGCTGTGTCGGGGCATGGCCTTGGTGCCTTTCTTCGCCCCTCTCCCCACTTTCATCATGCCCTTTTTCATCATCAACCGTTGATGACTTTTCACTAGTCCTCCTGATTTTCATGAACCCCGCCTTTACCAGCCCTTATCCAAAGTAACAGGGATGGGGGCCTTTAACTCTTTAATTAAAGCCGGGTATTACCTGGGCTGGGTCAGGTAACCGGGTTAGCAGCAGGAGGGCGAAATGTTTTTTGTGCCAATGGGGATTAAGGCCAAACTCAAGCGGTTTCCGGTAATTACGACCGCGCTGATTGCTTCCAACGCTTTTGTGCATCTCTACCTCTTGACCCTGGACAATCGCGAGCTCTTGAAGGCGGTGTTGCGCTATGGCTGGGTGGTCAGCGAGATGAACCTGACCGGCTTGATCGGCAGCCAGTTCATCCACGTTGATTTCTGGCACCTGTTTTCCAACATGATCTTCCTCTGGACCTTTGGCTCTTACCTGGAAACCGTGGTCGGACCCAGGAAGTTCCTGGCCTATTACCTTCTCGGTGATTTCTTCGGGGTATGTTTGCATACCGCCTGGGCCTTGAACTTTGGGCCCCCGGAAAATCTTGGAATACCCTCGATTGGCGCTTCGGCTTCGATTTCCGGGCTGATGGGCGCTCACCTGGTCCGTTGCTATCACACCAAGGTGAAAATCGGGGTGGGGTTCCTCGGAGGCCTGGCCTATTGGCCCAAGCGCATCGGGGTGCCCTCGGTCTTGATCCTGGCCTATTACCTTTTTGGGGACATCATGGGCGCCCTGAGCACTTTTGATAACCCTGCGATCCGTGTTGGCCACTGGGCCCATTTGGGAGGCTTTTTCTGGGGAGTAGCCGCAACCCTGAGGGACAAGGAATACCTGGAAGCGAAGAAGGACCAGCTTCGGGAGAGGGCTGACTTTTGGCTGGAAAAGGGCGTGGGTTTTGACCAGGTGCGCAAAGATTTGAGGAAGTTGCTTTGTGCTGACCCTGGCAATGCTGAGGCTTATCTTGACCTGGCCCGGATCGAGACCCGGTATGAGCTAACCCCCAGAGGAGCGTCGCTTTACCGGATGGCGATCCGCTGTTACTGGCAGGAGGGAGAGCGGGGGAGAGCGGCCATGACCTTTGCGGAGTTCCTTCGCAGATACCCGGCGCTGTCATTGCAGGAGGCTCCGCCGATGCTTTGCCGTGAGCTGATTCGGATTGGTGAATACGATGTTGCCGCCCGGGCCTTGGAGGGTTATATCCAGGTTCTCAAGAAAAAGCCGCTGTTGGCGGATAGCAGGAAGCTGGAGCAGGCCTACCTCACCCTGGCAAAGCTTCTGGCTGATCGTCTCCGCGCTCCCCAGGCCGCGGAGGAGTGGCTGCAAGAGTATTTAGTCCGATTCCCGACCGGCGCTTATTGCGACGTGGCGCGTCAAAGGCTGGCGGCGCTGGCGCGGCCGGCGGCTGCTTGAGAGGGGTGGAAGAGATGAAACGCTGGCTGGTGGCGGCTTTGGCCAAATTGGCGGTGGGCGTGGTTCTGACCCTTATTATCATCTGCATAGCGCCGTCTTTCTGGAGGGGAAGCGCGGGAACCCTTGGGCTGCTCCTCGCCCGGGTTCTTCTGGCCCTGCTCTTTTTTGGATACCTGTTCCTGCTCTGGAGGCTTTCGGGTTTCTATTTTCTGTTCAAAGCCAAACCGCCAGAGCCGATCCTGCCCCACCCGATTTTTCAGGAGACTCTGGATACCGCAGCCGTCGGCTATACCACCCAAGCCCGGCCCGGCCCAAGCCGAATCGCGGGGAAACGCATCTTCTATAAGCCGAAGAAGATCAAGTATCGCTTTATTTGCCATAGCCCCCTGGTCGAGAAACTCCGTTTCCACCCCAAGGCCAGGTGGTACAAGGAGCAATGAAACCAGGCTAGATAAGCCAAGGGCAGCCATTCGGTGGCCTTCCCCCTGCTCGCTCTCCACGATCCCCACGATGACCCGGTGGACCAATTCGAGCAGGTTCGACCAGGCGTCCACCACGGCCTGAAGGTCGGGCGTCAATCGGTTCTCCAGTTTTCGGTAGTCCACGTTCTCCATGCTTTACCTTTTGCGGTCTCGCATCGGCCATGATACTCAAAAGAATAGCCCCAGGCCGCCCATTACGCCCCAGGACTTGCGGAAAGCACGCGGGCAAGGGGGGTTTTCCCCCCTCATGGCTTCCGGCTCCGGGCCGCCTTCACCATCGCCACGATCCCGGCCTTGACCGCATCGGGCAGGTCGGGCCTTACTGCTACCATTTCTGCTACAACTCTGGCTCAGACTCCTCGGATTTTGACGGAAGTTGACGGACTTCGGCGGAAAAGACGGCCAAGGCGCAAGTCCACCCCCTGTATTCACTTTTTCTCATTTTCTCCGTCTTTTTGGGGAGTTTCAGTTTTGCATGGGTCTGGATTACGAATCAGCTGCTCTACCACTGAGCTACGCCGGCATTTGAAGAAAGGCTTAAGGCCTTAGACATTAGGCTTTTCAAGGATCTTAGATTACTGGACCGAGGCGGAATTGTCAAACGGCAGGCGTGTCCCGGTTTGCCCGGGCCGGGATTTCTACCTATACTGAGAGTGTGGAAAAGCGGGTGCGCGAATTCATCGAGGTGCTGCGCCAGAACGGGATCCGGGTGAGCATCTCCGAGAACCTGGAAGCCCTGCGGGCGCTGGCCGAGGTGGGAGTGGAAAGCCGCGAGGACTTCCGCGCCGCGCTCCGCACCACCCTGATCAAAAGCTCGCGCGACCTGCAGGCCTTTGAAGACCTCTTCGAGATTTTCTTCGCCGGACTGGGCAACCTCCTTCGCCAGGACCAAGACCGCGCCCAGGCCCTGTTCTCCTCGCTTCAGGCCTTCCAGGAATTCCTGGGCCAACTGCTCGAATATCTGCAAGAGCAAGGGCTCGAGCTGAGCGAGCTGACTCTCGCCATCCTCTTCCGCGACGCCGGCCGCTTGGAGGAAATGATCCGCCAGGCCGCGCAGGCGTCCGGGGTGGAGCGCATCCGCAACTTGCTGCAGGAAGGCTTTTACACCCGGAGCACGCTCTCGGAGATGGACTGGCCCTCGGCGCTGGGCCAGATCGAGCGGCTGCTGGACCAGCTCCGCGCTCTTCCCGATCCCACGCCCTTCCAGGCCCAGCTCTTGGCCTACCTGGAATACCTGAGCAGAGCCTTCCCCGGCCTGGTCCGCGAGTTCGTGCGCCAGGAGCGGGATAAGCGGGCCTACGGCGAGCGCGACCGGCTGCGGGCCGAGAGCCTGGCTGACCGCAACTTCAACTACCTGACCCGGGAAGAGATCATCCGGATGCAGGACGAGGTGAAGCGGCTGGCGGAAAAGCTCAAGCAGGTGACCGTGATCCGCCGGAAGGAGGACCGCCGCGGCACCTTCGACGTCAAGCGCACCTTCCGCCGCAACCTCCAATACGGCGGGATCCCCATCGAGATCGTGCTCCAGCGCAAAAAGAAGCAAAAGCCGGAGATCATCCTGCTCTGCGACGTGTCCGACTCGGTGCGCACCGCCTCCCGCTTCATGCTCCAGTTTGTCTATTCGGTGCAGGAGTTGTTCGACCGGGTGCGCTCCTTCATCTTCGTGAGCGAAATCGGCGAGGTCACCGGTCTCTTCAAGGAGCAAGAGATCAACGCCGCCATCGAGCAGGCGCTCTCCGGCCAGGTCGTCAACCTCTTCGCCCACTCCAACTTCGGCCATGCCTTTTATCAGTTCCACCGCGACCATCTCGACGCGGTCAACTCCCGCACCACCGTGATCGTCATGGGCGACGGCCGCAACAACTACAACGACGCCAAGGACTGGACGCTCCGCGACGTCCACACCCGGGCCAAGCGCGTCTATTGGATGAACCCGGAAGGCAAGCCTTCCTGGGGCTTCGGCGATTCGGAAATGAAACTTTATGCCCGGCACTGCGACCAAGTGGAAGAGGTGATGAACCTGCGGCAACTGGCGCGGTTCGTGGACAAGCTCGTGACTTGAAGAATTCACCACAGAGACACAGAGAGCACGGAGAAAAAATATATTCTAGAAATATTTTTTTATTGAGGCGCTACCTTGAAAAAAGATGATATCAAATTTTTATCAGCGATTCTTCTGACTCTGCTTTTAGCGGTTTTGGTCATCTATACCAGTTGGCAGCGCGACCTGCGCCTTGCCCAGGGGCCGGTGGTGGACCTGAAGCGCATCCAGGAGCTGGTGGCGCAGGGGCAATTGTCGCTCCGCGAGGCGGAGTTTTATGAGGAAGTGAAAGAGAAAGAAAAGAGATAAGACTTTAACACAGAGCACACAGAGATCGCAGAGACAAGACCAAGAAAAAATACTAATATTCTTTTATAAAAATAAGATTTTCTTAGGCTCAGTGTTCTCTGTGCCCTCTGTGTTTAATTTTTCTTTCTTAATATTTCTGATCTTCAATATTGGCCCAGGGATATTCCTGGGGATCAATCCGGTCGGTGGCCAGGTGGTTGGCGCCCAGGGCTTTGGCCTTCAGGTAAGAATCTTTATCATTCAGCCAATAGCTCCTGCTGACAAAGCCGGCCTTTTTGACCTCGGTCAGGAAAGGGTTCGGCCCGGCCATGTTGAAGAAGACCAGGTCAAGGTCGGCGTGCAGGCTTTTCGGGTCATGACCCTTGGCGACCAGGAAGAGCAAGTCCTTTTGCAGGTCATAGCCCGCGGCCTTGATGTCATCGCGGCCGTCCGAGACCACGAGGATGATTTTTCCGGCCAGGTCATCCAGCAGCGGCCAGCCGCAGCCGGCTTTAGTCACCGCTTCCTGCAGGTTCTGCGCGCCGGGGCAACCGCTTAATAAGTCGCCTGGGGTAAAGATGCCGCCGTCGGGAAATTTCTTCCGCATCAGCGCGTATAAGTCATCCTTGGTGTGGCCTTCCTCCCCCACGCCTCGCATGTCAAAGAAGATGGTGAGAACCTCATGGTCCGGCTGTTCCCGGTGGAAGCTCGCCACGGCTTCGAAGCACTCAGAGAGCAGGCGGCAGTTGGAGAATTCGTCCCGCGTGGTGTGATAAACCAGAAAATCTCCGGCTGGCGCGGCTTCCCGGCTTAAAAGCTTTCGCTTGGCAGTGTGGAGATCGAACTCGATCGAGCGGAGGTGCCAGTCCCGAAGCTGGGTCATCATGTCGGCCTTCTGGGCATAGGAATTGTGCGAAGCCTTCCATTGGACCTGGTTGTAGCGCAGTCCGGACGAACGCTGGCCCGCAAAGGCACTGGAGCAACCCACGCTCAAAGTTGTTGGCGTAAGCACACAGATAATGAAAAGGATGAACCGTAAGCCCACTGAAAAATCCTTCACCCTTCTTCCTTCAAATACCTTCTGAGGATGGTGCAATTCCCTGTCCCTTGCCCATGATGTTCCCCTTTCCGGGTTCAGGCCCGGCGCTTGAGGTTGACGCCCGCTCATTCGCTGGCTCCGTGGCTGCGGAGGAGTTTCACCATGTTCCAGTCTCCGTTCAAGCTGGCGGAGCGGAGCGGGGTGATCCCGAACACGTCCTTGGCATTGACCTTGGCCCCTTTATCGAGCAAAAGCTGGGCAATCTCGATCTTGCCGGTTACCGCGGCCCAATGCAAAGGCGTCTCGCCGTCGAGGTTGCTGACGTTAACCTCCGCTCCCTGAGCTAAAAGCATTTTCACCACTTCCTTGTTCCCGGCCAGAACCGCCCAAAGCAAGGGCGAACACCCGTCCTCATCCCGGGCGTTGACATTCGCCCCCTGGTCCAGCAATTGCCGGCAAACCTCGGCTTCGCATTCTTCCGAGGTCTCGAGCAAGAGCTTTTGGTCGAGTTCGGCAGATCCTGCTGCCCTGGAAGGTTTTTTGCCATTTTCCATTTTCAGGACATCCTTTCCTTACTCACCGCAAACGATTGGACAGAATCTTGCCATCGTTCCGCTGGCTTTCTTCATTTTCTGCTCACTCCAACCCCAGGAGGCTCTTGACCTTGGCTCGCAGCTCTTGGGGCTGGAACGGCTTGACCAGGTATTCATCTCCCCCGCTAACCTTTCCCATCTTTTTAGAGAGATGGCTGGTGCGCGCCGTCAGGATCATGACCGGGATCGCGCGGGTCTCAGGGTCGTGCTTCAACTCCTCGCAGACCACATAGCCCCACTGGTCCGGCATCATCAGGTCCAGGATCACCAGGTCCGGCTTCAGCGCCTTGGCCTTGCGCAAGGCCTCCTCCCCGCTCTCGGCCTCTTCAAATTCATAACCGTCGGCCTCCAGGCTCATCCGGACCAGGCGCCGGACGTTCTCCTCGTCGTCCACAATCAGAATTTTTTTCACCCCGGTTCCTCCTTACGCTTGCGTCGGCAAAAGGAAATAAAAGCTGCTGCCCCGGCCCGGCTCACTCACCAGACCCACCCGGCCGCCGTGGTGCTCGATGATCTGCCGCGCCAGCGCCAGGCCCAGGCCGCTGCCGCGTTCTCTCACCCGGGCGAGTTTGTCACCCTGCTGGAACTTGTCGAAAATTTTCAATTGCAATTCCCGGCGAATTCCAGGACCGGTATCCGATATTGAAACCCGCGCCGTGGCTTGACCGTTCTCGGCCACGGTTTCCAGGCGGACCTGCACCCGGCCGGCGGGAGGCGTGAACTTGATCGCGTTGGACAAGAGGTTGGCCATCACCTGGGCCAGCCGATCGCGGTCGGCCCGAACCCGCACCGTCCCGGGAGCGGGATCGTTTTCCAGGTGAATTTGCTTGGCATAGGCGGCGCCTAGAAACGAGGCCACCGACTCTTGCACCAGTTTTCCCAAGTCCACCTCCTGGAAATCCAGCTCCATCATGCCGGCTTCGAAGCGCTGCAAATCGAGCAGGCTATCAATCAGCCGGGTCAGCCGCTGGCTCTCCTTGGCGATCACTTCCAGGCACAGCTTCTGTTCAGCCGGCTCGGGCTGGTCGAGGCGCTCGAGCAGGAGTTCGGCATAGCCTTCGATGCTGGTCATGGGCGCCCGCAAGTCGTGGGAGACCATGGAAAGGAAGTCGTCCTTCATTTCATCCAGCTTTTTCAATTCCCGGTAGGACGTTTCCAATTCCACCATCTTCTTCAATTCCTCGACCTTGCGCGCGTTCTCGATCGAGACCGCGGTCTGCATCATCAGGGTAAAGAGCAGCCCGACGTCTTCGCCGGTGTACCCGGCTCCGGTCTTCTTTTCGCCCAGCCCCAGGACCCCGATCAAGCGCCGCTCGTAGAGGATGGGGATGACCAGCATCACCTGGAGTTCCCGCATCCACTCCAAGATTTCGTCCCTCTGTTCTCGGGATGGCTCCTGGCCCTCGATATCATGGAGCTGGAGAGCCCGGCCCTTCTCTTGCAAATGCCGCGCCAGCGGATGATCCAGAGGCAAAGACTGCCAGCGGGCAGGATCGGCATAGCCCCTGGCCGCGGCCAGTTGCAGAAGTTTCGGCTCGGGCTGGCGGAGCATGATCCAGCCGCGCTCGATCTGGATCGCATCCAGGATCGTATTCAGAATCTGATTTAACAGTCGGTCCAGCTCGATGATGCTGACCAGGACCGCGCTCGCTCGCTGGATGGTGGCCTGATACTCGTAGCGCTCACGGAAGAACCTCCGGTCCAGAGAGCGGTCCATGCGGCGCTGCAAGGGCAGGAACAGGATCACCATGACCAGGGTGGAAAGCACGGCCGCAATTTGGGAGGATCGGCCGGTGATGCCTTGTAAAATAAAGCTGAAACCGGCAATCAAAGTGAAGAAGAGCACCAAGACGATCCCGCTGGCCAGTAAGTAGCTGGCGGTCCGGCGGATGAAGATGTCCACGTCAAACAGGTTATGCTTGACAATGGCATAAGTCAGGCTCAGGGGAGCCAGCGCCATGGGAATAAACATCCAGAAGAAGTTCAAGACCTTGAAGACCAGCGCTCCCAGGACGCCGAGGCCGCAGCCGATGGCTCCGACCACGAAACCGAACACCACGATTTTGCCCTTCTGGCGGACCGCCGCGTCCGTGGAAGCGACAAAGGAGATGAACATGACCAAGGCGCCCAGGCCAAAAGTGAGGACCGTGTAGGCCAGAAAGATTTTATCCACCACCAGGAATCGGCTGATGTGGGGAAAATAGTAGAGGTTGAAAAAAATGATCGGCAAAGTGGTGATGGCCAGGAGGGCGATGACCATTCTTTTCATCTTCAGCTCGACCGGGAAATACAAGCTCAGGATCAGCACCGAAGGCCCCAGCAGGGGCATCAAGATCAGCGGCAGGTTGTTGGAATTAACGATGCAATACGCGGGACTGGCTGCCACGGCATAACCGGCCACCATCCCATGAAATAAAAAGGCCCAGCTCACCCGTAGATTCGGCCGCAGATAAAAAACCACCAGGCCGGATAAAACAAAAATCAGACCCATCAGCCGCCAGGACAAGCTGGAAATGATCATGTCCTGGGGCTCAAATACGCTGACCGGAATGGTTAAATTCAGCGCCTGACCGCCGCGCCGGATGGTATAGGTGAGAGGCGTGCCCGGCCGGGTTCCCGCGACCATCTTCCTTACTTCATCGGCGTCGGTGACCGGCTTCCCGTCCACCGCCTTCACGATGTCCCCGAACTTGATCCCCCGCTGGAATCCCTCCCATTCCGGAAGATAGATCAGCGGGACAAAATTGTTTTTCAGCAACAGAAACCCGGCAAACGGCTGGTGGAGCAGGGGCTTGACCGTGATGAAGCCATGGGCCCCGATCAAGAGGTAGAGTAAGGCCACGATGGAAACAACCAGGTTGCGGACCCGGGGGGTGATGTCCATTTTATCTTTCAAGAAATCGCTTCTCCCTTGTTCGGCGAAAAGCCTCGGCATCCATGATCACGGCCCTTTTCAATTCCCTGGTGCGTCTCTTATGGATGCACGGTGCTCCGTGCACAGTGATACTGAAGAATTAGCGATAATAACTCGAAGCTAAATTATAACAAGGCCAGCCAAGAGGTCAATCGGGCGAGGCGAATTTTGAGAATTGCTTTCGACCGGCAAGCTTGTTAAGATTTTGGCGGTTCCGGCCAAATCTGGTAGGGAGACGAGGAAAGAAAGATCATGAGTGAACTGTTGACCATGTCGGTGAAGGAGATGGCGCGGCGGATCCGGGCGGGTGAGCTTTCGCCCAAAGAGGCGCTGGAGGCGCACCTGGGGCGGATGGAGGAAGTGAACCCGGCCATCAACGCGGTGGTGGTCAAGCGCTTCGCGGAGGCGCGGAAGGAGGCGCAGGCCGCGGAAGAGCGCCTGGCCAAGAACCGCGATGACTTGCCGGCGCTGTTCGGGGTGCCCTGCACCATGAAGGATACCTATGCCCTGAAGGGCCTGCCCTGGGCCGCGGGCGTGTGGGCCCGGCGGAACCTGATCGCGGACTACGACGCCACGGTGGTCGAGCGGCTCAAGCAGGCCGGCGCGATTATCATGGGCAAGACCAACATCCCCGAGGCGGCCATGTGGTGCGAGACTTACAACACGGTCTATGGCCGGACCAAGAACCCTTATGACCTGGGCCGGGGCGCGGGCGGCTCCAGCGGGGGCGAGGGCGCGATCGTGGCTTCCGCGGCTTCACCCTTCGGCATCGGCTCGGACATCGGCGGCTCGATCCGCTACCCCTCGGCCTTCAACGGCGTGGCCGGCCACAAGCCCACCGGCACGCTGGTCTCGGGCTACGGCCATTGGCCGCCGGCGCGCGGGCCGATCGCGCCTTATAACACCCATGGGCCAATCGGCCGGAGGGTGGACGATCTGGCTTATATCCTTCCCATTTTGGCCGGGCCGGACGGCAAAGACCCGGTGGTGGAAAAGCGCGAGGTCCGCTCGCCGGAGAGCGTGGACCTGAAAAAACTGCGGGTCTTTTTCTTTGACGACAACGGCCAGGCCGGATGCGGCGCGGACGTGCGGCGGGCGGTGAACCTGGCCGCGGGCGCGTTCGCCGGGATGAAGATCCCGGTCGAGTCTTGGCGGCCCCAGGGCATGGAGAAGAGCCTGAATATCTGGCAGGCGGGCATGGCCCAGAACCCTGACCCGTTCATCCATTACCTGGAGGGCGACGAGCCAATCGCGCTCTACAAGGAGTTCCTCAAGCTCATCTTCCGGCAATCCAAGATCACCTTCCCGGCCTTGGGCACGGCCTTGATTGAAAAGCCCAACCAAGCGCTTTTCAAAAATGCCCATCAAAAGATGCTGGCCCTGGCCAAGGACCTGCAGCGGCGGATCGAGGAGAAGCTGGGAGACAACGGGGTCCTGATCTGCCCGGTGTTCCCGGTGCCGGCGCCCAGGCACACCTGGATCTGGGTCCACTTTTTAGGGATCGGCTATTCCGGGGTCATCAATGTCCTGGAGTTTCCTTCCACCATCCTCCCCATCTTCCATCGGGCCGACGGCGTGCCGGTCTCGGTGCAGGTGGTCTCGGGCCGGTGGAACGACCATGTAACTATGGCCGCGGCCAAGGTTTTGGAAAGCATCTTCGGCGGCTGGAAGCCGCCGGAAAAAATAGGTCGGTCATAACAATTGGTAGGGGCGGTTCGCGAACCGCCCCTACTCCTGGACAGGAAGGGGAACGGCAATGGCCAAGATCGTGGTGCTGGGCGGCTGCGGCGCAGTCGGGAGCGTCGCGGTGAAGACGCTGGCCCGGACGGATTACTTTTCCGAGGTGGTGATCGGCGACCTCAACCTGGCCAGAGGCCGGCAACTCGCGAGAAAGCTCGGGAAAAAAGTCTCGGCCAAAAAAGTGGACGCGCTGAAGCCCGCGAGCGTCAAGGCCGCGGTCAAGGGCGCGGACGTGGTTTTGAACACGGTCGGCCCTTTCTATAAGTTCGCGGTGCCGATCCTCCGGGCGGTAATCCAGTCGCGGATCAACTACGTGGACATTTGCGACGACGTGGACGTCACGTTCAAGATCCTGGACATGGATGGTGCGGCCAAGAAAGCCGGGATCACGGCCCTGATCGGCATGGGCTCTTCGCCGGGCGCGACCAACCTGCTGGCCAAGTTCGCGGCCGACAACCTGCTGGATGAAGTGGACTCGATTGACATCTTCCACGCCCACGGCGGCGAGCCGGTGGAAGGGGAGGGTGTGATCGAGCACCGGCTGCACTGCATCACCACGGACATCCCCATGTTCCTGGACGGGCAATTGCGCTGGCTGAAATTTTTTGAGCCGGAGGGGGTGGCGCTTCGGCAGGAGTTTGATTTCCCGGTGCTGGGCAAGGTCAAGGTTTTCCCTTACCCGCACCCGGAGCAGGTGACGCTGCCCCGGTCCATCAAGTGCCGGCAAGTAACCAACAAAGGAGTGGTGTTGCCCGATGAATACGCCGAGATGATCCGCGAGCTTTGCCGCTTGGGGCTGGCGGACAAGAAGCCGCTCTTGGTCAAAGGCCGGAGCGTGGCGCCTCATGATTTCACGGTGGCCTACATCGTCCGCGAGCGGGAGCGGATCTTGAAAGAGACCAAATTCGGGCCGCAGCGGGGCTGCGCCAGCGTGGTGGTCAAAGGCCGGAAAAGCGGCCAGGCCGGCGAATACCGGTTCCACCTGGCCTCCGGAACCCAGGCCATGGGCGAGGGCACCGCCATCCCCGCGGTCATCGGCGCGATCCTGATGCTGCAAGGCAAAGTCCTGGGCAAGGGCGTGCTGCCGCCGGAAGGGTGCGTCAAGCCCACGGACTTCATTGACCTGGTGCCCAAAGTATTCAAGCTGGACGAGAAGAAAGAAGGCGGCGAGGCGTTCGGCGGAGTGATCGTGGAGCATGTAGATGAGACCGGCAAGGTCACCAAGCTGGACATTTAGTGCAGCGTTTTAGAAGTTGTGGTGCGGGCTTCCAGCCTGCTAACCAGTTGATATGCAGGCAAGATGCCTGCACCACAATAGCGCCTGGATGCACTACACTAGATTTCCTTTGCCTTGCCTGTTTTCTTGATTGACAAGCAGACGGCAGCTTGCTTAGAATATGGGGCAGAGAGCAGAGCCGCGATCTGTGAAGTTTGCGGGAAAAAGGGAGCCTGGAAGCCCTGCCCGGGCCACACCAACCAAGTCAGCCCTTACAGCAGGCGATCATGAATAACGAACTTATTAATATCCGAACTCTCGAAGAGTTAATCGAAGCATTCAAAAGAGACCCCGCGTTTACCCTGATTAAGTCTCTGTCCGACCCGAATTTACCAGCCCGTTTGAAAGATCAGTTAGTCAATCAGTCGGCGAAGGGTAGGTCAATCAATGTCATCGTGAGGACACTGGTGGGGGAACTAGAGGCGGAATTGGAGACTTATCAAGGCCTGGTGGACAAAAAACTTTTGAGGGCATCGAAACAGGCATTGTGGCAAAAGCTCCAACCCCAAATTACCACCATTTTTCATTCGGAGTTAATGAACGCGAATGCCAAGGAGCAATTACAGGCGTGGGCAAATCGTGGAATTGAAGAGGTTGAGCGGCGGGAGATGAGGGATTTGAAGACCTGTACCAACTGCCGGCAACTGCATGGAACGGTTTGGAAAATTGCGGATCTGCTCAAACTTGATTATCCACTAACGCAAGATCCGACTGATTCATCTAAATGGATTAGTCATCCTGGGTGCAGAGGCGGATTTTTGTCACGCGAGCGGATTGGTGATTTGGATCTTAGCGGATCCATAGATGATATTTTGGAACGAGTCAAGCAAATGCAAAGTGGGCAAGTACCAACTGTGAAGATACAAGAGGTACGACCACAGCCTGTTCCGCCGACTTTAACAGTAAATCTCGGTGGGTTTCAGGTGGAGGACATTCCTCGGGCGCAATTGACTGATGTGGAGCGGACCGCGCAGGAATTGGGTGTATTTCGGGGGAACTTGAAAGTGGTAGATGAGATCACAGCAGATCCTATCTATCAGGACTGGTTGCGGGGTCAGGTGATGGCACAGGAAGGTTTGGAAGGACCGGCTTTGGATGCTCGCGTGAATGATTTGTTACATGACCAAACTGGTAAATTGGTTTCGGTGCAGATCGGCGACCAGACTTTGATTGATGCCAAAGCGCAAGGAGTCAGCCGGATCCCGATGAGCGTGTCGGTAGCCGAGAAATCCGCTCATCAGACCTGGCAGGATCAGGTGATGGGTCGGGAATTGGAGGCACAGTTTAAGGAGTTGGTGGAGAAGCTGCGGGCGGAAGCGGTGTCGGAGCCTGGGCTGGAGTTAGTGGTGGGAGAGCCGCCGGTAATGACGGCAGATAATCAGTCGGTGTTCGTTGCGGCTTATGTAGATTATGTTACAAATCCATTTGCGCTCAAATATCGTGATCCAGCCGTGTACGAGTGGCTTCGGGAGTCAGTCTTTTCGGGCCTCGAATACACGCGGAGGCAGCTCTAAACTTTAAGAGATTGGGAGATTGGGGGCTGCGGTCAACGCTTCACTTTACACATAACGTTTGACCGGGCGATTTGAATTGAAAAAAATGGCCGCAACTTCAAATACCAAGAAATACCTCCTGGCCGTGGACCACGGAACCTCGGGCGTCAAGACCGCGCTCTTTTCGGTCCGAGGCGAGTTGATCGGCTTTGAATCGGAGAAGACCCCCACCTATTTCTTGCCGGCCGGCGGGGCCGAGCAAGACCCGGCCGACTGGTGGAACGCGCTGATTGACACGACCAAGCGGCTCCTGGCCCGGCGCCTGGTGCCGGTCGAAGATATTGTCGGCATCGGGGTGTCCTCTACTTTTTCTTCCACCGTCGCGGTGGACCGCCAGGGCCGGCACCTCTGCAACTCCCTCACCTGGATGGACTCCCGCGGCGCGCCCTATGTCAAAGAAGTGGTCTCGGGATTCCCCAGCATTGACGGCTACAACATCTTCACCATGCTGCCCTGGATCTGGAAGACCGGGGGCGGGCCGCAGCTTTCGGGCAAGGACGACATCGCCCACGTGCTCTGGTGGAAGCGCGAGCGGCCGGAGATTTACCAAGCCGCGCATATGTTCCTGGGCAGCAAGGACTATCTCAACCTGCGCCTCACCGGCCAATTCGCCGCGAGTTTTGACTCGATCATGCTCTTCTGGGTGACCAATACCCGCGATATCAACCGCGTCCATTACGACGACGGGCTGATCCGGAAACTCCAGATTGACCGGGCCAAGCTCCCGCCTCTGCGCTCTTCGGTGGAAGTCCTGGGTATTCTCTTGCCGGAAGTGGCGGAAGAGCTGGGGCTTTCGCCCGGGGTCAAGGTGGTGATGGGTTCGCCGGACCACCAGTCCGCCTGCATCGGCTCCGGCGCGGTCCGCGATTTCGAAGGCCACCTTTACGTCGGCACCTCCTCCTGGGTCCAGTGCGTGGTGCCGTTCAAGAAGACCGATATGTTCCATTCCATCGCCTCGCTGCCCACCGCCATCCCCGGCCGCTACTACTGCGTGAACGAGCAGGACATCGCCGGTGGGGCGCTGAATTTTCTGGTGGACAGGATTCTATTCCCGCGCAATCAGCTTCGGCCCGAGGCGCCGGCGGAAGACGTGTATGAACGGCTCGATCAAATCGCGGCCGCGGTCCCGGCCGGGAGCAACGGGGTGATCTTCACGCCCTGGCTGAACGGCGAGCGGACGCCGGTGGATGACACCACGATCCGGGCCGGGTTCCATAACCTCTCCCTGAGCACCAGCCTGGAGCAGATGGTGCGCGCGGTTTACGAGGGGGTGGCGCTGAACACCCGGTGGGCGCTCAAATATGTGGAGAGGTTCATCGGTCGGAAAATGGACCCCATTAATATTGTCGGGGGCGGGGCCAGGTCCGATCTCTGGTGCCGGATTTTCGCGGACGTGCTGGATCGGACCATCCGCCAGGTGGAGCACCCGATCTGGGCTAATGCCCGGGGCGCGGCCTTGATCGCCGCAGTGGCGCTAGGCTTTATCAGCTTTGATGATATTCCCGGGCTGGTCAAGTATGCCAACACTTTCCAGCCCGACTCTGGGAACCGGCGCCTTTATGACGAAATTTTTACTGAATTCCTCAATATTTACAAAAATAATCGGGCCATGTATCGGCGGTTGAACCAAGTTCATTAAAAAGAGTAAGCTGTTTCCAAATTAATTGTTGCTTGCCTTTTCCTGAAGTGGTAGAATCACGCCAACAATAAATAAACGGTTAAGGTAACCTGTTCCCAAACCCCAAACTTCCAATCAGGCAT
The DNA here is from genome assembly GCA_001797815.1 of Deltaproteobacteria bacterium RBG_13_61_14. Taxonomy (GTDB): domain Bacteria; phylum RBG-13-61-14; class RBG-13-61-14; order RBG-13-61-14; family RBG-13-61-14; genus RBG-13-61-14. The sequence continues at coordinate 38,785 of MGQK01000056.1, forward strand.
TAGGAGGTAGAGAGATGAAGAGAATGGTAACACTGGTTTTAGCCGGCTTGCTGGTTTTGGCGGTTTCGTGTCAGCCGGGCGGCGGCGGAGGCGGGGGCGGTTCCGGAGGAGGAGGTCAGACCCCGGCGATGCATGTGGGAGCTCCCGCCCCGGCGGAGCAGATCCAGGAGCTTCAGGCCCAGGTGGCGGACCTGCAGGTTCTGGTGGTGGGGTTACAGCTCCAATTGACCGACCTGGCCAATCAAAGCGATGCGGACCTCGTGGCTTTGGAAGCCCGGGTGACTGCGAACGAGAATAACATCGCGGTCAACTCCGCGGATATTGCCGCGAACACGGCGGACATCGCCACCAATGCCGCGGGCATCGCGACCAATACGGCCAACATCGCTACCAACACCACGAACATTGCCACTAATGCCGCGGGCATCGCGGCTAACACTGCAAGTATAGGCGTCAATGCCGCCGCGATTGCCGCTAATACCACGGCCATCGGCACCAATGCCGCCGGCATCGCGGCCAATGCGGCCAACATCGCTACCAACACCGCGAACATTGCCACCAATGCCGCGGGTATCGCGACCAATACCGCAGATATCATTACCAACATGGCCGATATTGCCACCAACCAGACCGACATCTCGACCAATGCCACCAACATCACGACCAACGCTGGGAACATAGCTACTAACACCACGAGCATTGCCGCGAACACGGCCAAGCTAGCGCCGGTGACCCGCTCGGGCACGAATTTTATTTTCACTGGCGTCAATGTCCACATCCGTAGCGGCTCGGGCGGTACCTCCAATGCCGTCAACGGCCTCGGCAACCTGATCGTGGGCTATAACGAGAATCTTGCGGGCTATTCCCGCGCTGGCTCCCACAACATCGTGGTCGGCGCGAATAATGGCTACAGCTCCTACGGCGGCTTGGTGGTTGGAACCTTTAATCAAATTCTCGCGGCTAATGCTAGCGTCAGCGGGGGACGTGATAATATCGCCAGCGGCGTTGCTTCCAGCGTCAGCGGGGGATGGATTAACACTGCCAGCGGCGATTACTCCAGCGTCAGCGGGGGAGAAAATAACACGGCCAGCGGCCTTGCTTCCGGCGTCAGAGGGGGATATTTGAACACGGCCAGCGGCGATTACTCCAGCGTCAGCGGAGGACAATTGAACACGGCCGGCGGCGATTTATCCAGCGTCAGCGGAGGGAATGGTCGTAGCGCTCCAGCTATTTTTAATTGGGCTGCAGGAGGACTGTCGCAGGCT
>MGQK01000056.1:40069-43245 GCA_001797815.1 Deltaproteobacteria bacterium RBG_13_61_14
TAAGCTGAAAGTTCGCTCGACCCTTCCGGGGAGTTCAGGGCGGGTCTGAGACCGCCCCTACTCAAGCCGCGATTGCGACGGTATTTTTGGGAACCCGACCTGGAAATTTTGCTCCCCAGGCTTGACATTTCCCGGAAAACACTTATGATTTAGCCTGATTTTTTCGGGAACTTTTTTAGCGCGCGAAGGTCTTAATTCCCTAAAGTTTCACTGTGCACTGTTTACCGTGCACGGTGCACTAATCAATGATTGAAGTCCAGAACATCACCAAGCGTTTCGGGCCGATCACCGCGGTGGACGGGATCAGCTTCGAGGTCCAGAAGGGCGAGGTGGTCGGGTTCCTGGGCCCCAACGGTGCCGGCAAGACCACCGCCATGCGCATCCTCACCGGCTTCATCCCGGCCAACGAGGGCACGGCCAAGCTCGCCGGCTTTGATATTTTTGAAAATTCGCTGGAAGTGCGGAAACGGGTAGGCTATCTCCCGGAGAACTCCCCCCTTTACCTGGACATGGCGGTGGACGAGTTCCTGCGCTACATGGCCGAAGTCCGCGGCATCCCGCCGACCAAGCGCCAGGCCAGCTTGGACCGGATGATCGAGGTCTGCGGGCTGAAGCCGGTATTGAAGCAGGAGATCGGCACCCTTTCCCGCGGCTTTCGCCAGCGGGTGGGCATGGCCCAGGCCATGATCCATGATCCCGAGATCTTAATCATGGACGAGCCCACTTCCGGCCTGGACCCGAACCAGATCATCGGGATCCGCGCTTTAATCAAAGAGCTGGGCCGGGAAAAGACCGTGATCCTTTCCACCCACATCCTCTCCGAGGTCGAGGCCACTTGCTCCCGGGTGATGATCATTGACCGGGGCAAGATCGTGGCCGACGGCAGCCTGGACGAGATCACCAGGCGCGGCAAGGCCGGCGGAGTCCACCATTTGCAGGTGCGGGGCGACCGGAAGCTCTGGGAAGAGAAGCTCAAGAGCCTGGTGGGGGTCAAGGGGTTCGCCTGGAAAGAGGAAGCGGGCGGACTGCATCGTTACGAGGTTTTCAGCGAGGGCAGCCGGGCCTTGGGCGAGGAGTTGTTCCGCCTGGCCGCGGACGCGGGCCTGAGTTTGGCCGAGCTATACCAGGAAAAGACCACGCTGGAGAAGGTGTTCACCCAGCTCACCGTGCGGGAGAGCTGAGGCTTTAGGCAGGGAAAGATGTCGAGGATCTGGGCCATTTTCAAGAAGGAATTCAAGGGCTACTTCAACTCCCTGATGGCCTATTTCTTTATCGTGGTCTTCCTGGGAGTGGTGAACTTTATCTTCGTGTGGTTCATCCTCTTCCCCGGCCGGCAGGCCAGCCTGCGCGAATACTTCGAGTTTTTCATCTACGGGCTGTGGATCTTTGTCCCGGCCATTACCATGCGGAGCTGGGCGGAGGAGCGAAAGCTCAAGACCGATGAGCTCCTGCTCACCCTGCCGGTGCGCGACGTGGAGGCGGTGCTGGGCAAATACTTCGCGGCCCTGGCCTTCCTCTGCCTGGTCCTGGTCTTAAGCTTCATGGCCCCGCTCGCGGTGGCCCTGCTCGGTTCGCCCGACTGGGGCCCGATCCTGGCCGGCTATTTCGGCCTGTTCCTGCTCGGGGCCGCCTTTGTGGCCATCGGCACCGCCATCTCCAGCATGACCGAGAACCAGTTCATCGCCTTCCTGCTCACCGTCGTGATCTGCGTGGCCCTGCTGGCCGTCGAAGAGCTTTGCGCCATGATCTCGCTCCCGAGTTTCCTGATCTACCTGATCTCGTTCCTGGACATCGGGCATCATTTCGATTCCATCGGCCGCGGGGTGATTGACTCGCGGGACGTGATCTATTATTTGTCGGTGATCGTCTTTTTCCTGTTTTTGAACGTGCGCTCGGTCGAGCGCCGCAAATGGGCATGAGAAGAGTATGTCGTATATCGTATGTTGTATGTAGGAATTTAGGATAATGGCGCAGCGCTGGAAATACGGGACCAATTCCCTCGCCCTCTTGGTGATCCTGATCGGGGCGCTGGTGATCGTCAACTACCTCTCGGCCAAGGTCTTCGGCCGCTTTGACCTCACCCAGGGCAAGCTCTACACCATCTCCGACTCCACCAAGCAGATCCTGGCCGGGCTCGACGACGTGCTCGCCATCAAGGCCTATTTCTCCAAGGACTTGCCGGCCCCGCTCAACTTCCAGACCCGGGAGATCGCGGACCTGCTCCAGGAATACCAGGTTTACGGCAAGGGCAACGTGAAGGTGGAAGTGGAAGACCCGAGCGGGCAGCCGGAGTTGGAGGAAGAGCTGCGGACCCGGGGCATCTACAAACTCCCCTTCCAGGTCCGGGGCGCTTCCGAGTTCGGAATCCGCGAAGGCTACCTGGCCATGCTCGTCCAATACCGGGACCAGAGCCAGGTCTTTGCCAATGCCCTCGACGTCCACGACCTGGAATACACCATGACCACCACCATCTCCAAGCTTTCCTCGGAGCAGGCCACCAAGGTCGGCTTCTTTGCCGGGCAAGGCAATGAAGAGGCGGCGCAACAGCTCCAGGGCCTCCGCAAGCTGATCGAGACCGAATACGAGCTCGAGATGGTGGACCTCTTGAGTTCGGGCTTCGTGCCGGAGGGGATCGCGGTGCTCCTGGTCTGGAATCCCAACCGGGTCTCGGAGCGGGAAAAATATGAGCTCGACCAGTTCCTGATGCGGGGCGGCAAGATCATCTTCCTGCTCGACGGGGTCAACATCGTCCCGGAATACTGGATCGCATTCCCCAAGGACGACAACTTGGATGACCTGCTCCAGAGCTACGGCGTCAAGCGCGGCCACGACCTGGTCATGGACGTGCTCAACGAGCGGGTGGCCATGCGCCAGGGGGCGTGGTCCATCATCCAGGAGTATCCGCTCTGGGTCAAGGTCAACATCCCCACCCTGCGCCAGCTCGGCCTGGCCGCGGACCATCCCATCATCAACCTGCTCGACTCGGTGGTGCTGCCCTGGACCTCCTCGCTCGAGTACGTAGGCGAGACCTCGGAAAACCGCCAGCCGGTGGCCCTGCTCAAGACCTCGCCCAAGTCCTGGGCCCAGACCGGCCAGTTCAAGCTCAACCCCCAGGAGCTGCCGCCACCGCTCCCGATCCAGGGCATGGGCGAGCAGGTGCGCGACCTGGCCATCCT
>MGQK01000056.1:43277-50670 GCA_001797815.1 Deltaproteobacteria bacterium RBG_13_61_14
GCAAGCCTATCCCCGCGGCCGAAAGCATGGATCAGCAAACTCCCCCGACCGAGCCGCCACCCAGCCCCTTCCCCCGCCAGGACCAGAGCCAGAAGACCTCCATCCTGGTCGTGGGCAACGGCCGCTTCATCACCGACGATAACCTCAAGATCGGCAACTCCAACGCCGAGTTTATCCTCAACTCCCTCGACTGGATGACCGTGGGCGGCAAGCTGATTGACATCCGCTCGCGCGGCACCGCCGACCGGCCGCTCAACCGCGACGCCTCCAAGCTCCGGTTCTGGACCGCGGGCCTGGCCGGGCCCTTCCTGGTCCCGGTCGGCATCATCCTCTTCGGCTTGGCCCGCTCCCTCTCCCGCAAGCGAATCAAGCGCCGCTACTCCGAGACCCTTTCCGGGAAAGCCCCGTCATGAAGCCCAAGACCACGATCGTCCTCGGCCTGGCGGTGGCCCTGGTCCTGGCCGGGATCATCCTTTACGAGAAGGTTTACAAACCCCGGCGTCAGGCCTCGCGCGTCGCCACGCTCGAAGCTTACCCCGGCCTGGCCATGGACCAGGTAACCGTGATCGAGCTTAACAAGGCCGGCGCCAACGTCCGGCTCGATAAGCGCGACCAGCGCTGGGTCGTGGCCTCCGAAGGCGATTACCCGGCCGACCCGGACGGCGTCACCCAGATGCTCGACACCGGGAAAACGCTCCGGCTTTCCGACCTGGCCAGCGCCAAGGCCAAGACCCACGACCTCTTCGAGGTCAACGACGACAAGGGGCTCAAGGTCAGCTTCCGCGACCAGGAGGGCAAGGCCCTGGCCGAATTTTACGTGGGCAAGCGGGGCGAGAGTTACGGCACCGCCTATTTCCGAAAGGCCGGAGAAGACAACACTTACCTCGTGGCCAAGAACCTGGCCTCGATCTTTGACCGCTCCTCCGACACCTGGAAAGACAAGGCCATCGCCCGCTTCGAGCCGAACGAGGCGCGCTCGCTCACCCTGAAGAGCGGGAACGAGACCCTGACCCTGGAAAAGAACCTGACGCAAGAGGCCTGGGAGCTGGTGGAGGGCGAGACCCGGACCCCGGCCAGCGCCTCGGTGGTGGACGGGATCGTGCGGGGCCTGATCACGCTGCGCACGATTGAATTCCCGGCAGTGGAAATCAAGGAAACCGGCCTGGATCAGCCGGAGAAAAGTCTCAGCGTGCGGCTGCAGGACAACACCGAAATCACCATCCAGGTCGGGCAGCCGGACAGCACCAAGAGCCGGCTTTACCTCCAGCGCGCCGACCAACTCGCCCTCTTCCTGGTCTCCAAATACCAGGTGGATAACCTCTTCAAGACCAAGGACCAGTTGCTGGTCAAGGAAGAATCAGCCTCCGAAAACGAACCCTCGATCCCGCTCCCGCCCCCGCCGCTGAAGAAATAATTCTCTCCGGGATCTCTAGTGCCCCAGCACACAACTTTTGGCGAATAATTTGAAGCGTAGGGCGCGATTGGATTCGCGCCCGATGCCTCGCAAGGTCGGGCGGGTATCCAAACCCGCCCTGCCTGGGAAATCCTTCTTTCGCGGCTCAGCCCAGGTCAGTTGAGCCGGGGAGGGCAGCTTGCTATTAGTTTTGCCTCTGCGGCCGGCGGCGGAGCATTTTCCAGCCGAAGAGGATGACGGGAAAGAGGGCGAGGAGAGCCAGGAGTCCGAGGCCGGCGAGGCGGAAGCCACGGCCGAGTTTAAAGAGGATGGCCTTGCGCCATTCCTGATCCACCAGTTGCTGCAAGCGCTTTTCATCCCAGACCCTTTCGGCATAAGCGGGCAAGGGCGGCAGCTCGCCATGAGGCTCGGCCTGATACCAGAAGGCCAGGGAAGCGTAGGGATTATCCAGGTCATTGGCGGCCTGGCCGTGCTCGATCGAGAAATCCAGGGACCGGGTGAAAGGGATGGGGTCGGCCAGGTGCCAGCGAAAGGCCATCGTCTTTCCGGCATGACTCTTCCCCAGAGAATCCTTCACCAAGGCGCCGGTAAACGGTGAGCGGCCGAACTCGGACCAGGCCCCGTCGAAATAGTCCTCGGTGCCGGTGCCGTGAAAGGCGGGCGGCCAGCTTTCATCGTCCACGAAGATCATCTCATCCCCTTCGCCCCACCAGATGAAATACTTGTTCCAGACCATGAGCCAGGTTCCCACGTAGAGGCCGCGGCCTTGGACGCGCAGGATCCGGTAATTATGCTCGGCCGAAAGATTGGGCCCGCGAAAAGCCCGGGTCCATTCCTGATGATACCAGCCGTGCAGACGATAATCGGAAACCCTCTCCGCCCGGCAAACCGTGAAACCAATCGAGACGGTGTCGGCTGAGCACGGGCCATCGCAGGCGAGATGAATCAAAGCTTGCCGGGCGAAGGGCATGGGAAAGGGGACCCGGCTCCAGGAAGCCGGTATTTCCAGGCTGGGGGAGCTTTCTTGGTCCCAAAACACTTTCAGGTAGTAATCCTCCGGCGCGGAGATTTGAAAGCCAGAGAAAATGCCGCTGCCTTTATAATTTACTATCTCGATTTCTTTTTGGCGTTCTGTCGAGAGGGTGACCTCTTCCGGCTGGCACGAGTCGCCCCGGGTTGGAGCCCGGCCCAAGCGATCGGCCGGCGGCCAGGCGGCATAAGCTTCGCGGGAAAGCGGCAAGGTCAAGCTCTGAACCGCAGTGCCGGGCGGATATTGCCGAAAGCTGACTTGCCAGAATAGGCCAAAGTCCGGCTGGCTCCCGGGCGCCGGATTCTGGGCCGCGATCTCGATTCGACAGCGCCGGGCAAAAGGGATGGGCAAATAGGAATAACTGCCCGTCTCGTGGCCGACCAGGGGTTTTAAAAAGGGAGAGACTTGGCCGGAAAAAAGCTCTAGGGCCGGAAGGTCCACCAGCGGCTCCGGGCTCCCATCCAGGTAGACCCGCACCCGGCCGGCGGGGCTGGCCGACCAGATACGGGTGATGACGCCCGGGCCTAAAAGGTCAGCCAGGATGGCGGTGTTGCCTTGCACGTGCAGGAAGGTTTCCCCGTCATCGTTTCCGCCGCTGCGGTCCCAGGTGGAGATCATGCCGGCCGAATAGGTTGCCGGTCGGGTCAGGCTTTCCAGGTCCGAAAGATCTTGCAGGAGTGACTCGAAGGTAATCGCCGCCGGGGCGGAAGGCTCCACGGCAACGGCCCCGCAGAAGCCGGGCAAGAGAAGGCAAGAGGCGAAGAGGGAAAAAAGTCGGATGCGGCCGGAAAACCTGCTCGCCGCGCTCACTCGATCTCCTTTTTCAGCCGCGCCAGCGCCTTGCGCAGCTCAAAGCGGGCGCGGCCCAGCGCGGTTTCCGAACTTACGGTCAGGACCACGTAGTAGTCGCGGTTGACCGGCGCGGTCAGCACATGGAAGTGGTCCTGGACAAAGCTGAGCTCCTGGGCTTGGCCGAACTGGAGCTGGTCCAGGATCTTGCGGGCACGGTCCAGGAGGATGCCGTGATGGGCGCCGATGAACTTGATGTCATAGTCCGTGCCCTCGCCCGAAGTGTAAGCCGAGACCGCTTCGCCTTCCCCGTCGGCCAGCACCGCGGCGCGGGCGCCCGGCACCCGTTCCACCAACTCCTCTAAAATTCCTTGAAACGGCATCCGCGCAAGAGCTACCTGAGCAAGGAAGCATGCATCCAGCCGGTCGCGCCGGTCTCCAAGAGATAAATCTTGATCCAGTCCCCCTGCTTCTCCAGGGAAATGACCCGCGTCCCCTTGGCCAATCGGGCGACGGTGCCGCTTTGGGTGGAAGGGCCCTGGCGCAGATTGGCCGTGGCTTGCGTCACCGTGAGCAGGCGGCCGTCGCGCTCGGCCTCGATCCGGGCCAGCCGGAGCGCCCCTTCCACCGTCCGCTGGGCGCTGCGGGCAAAGTAGACCGCGCCGTTGTAATTGCCGACTTGGAGCTGACGGGAGGCCGCGGCCACCATCCGATCCGCGGAGTCGAGGTGGTTTTTCACCTGCTCGGCCAGGGGGAATTTGCGCGCCTTTTCCAGCGCGATCTTGGCCTCGGCCAGGCCGGCGACCGCCTCGGCTTGCGACCCGCTTTTCGCCGCGGCCTGGCCCTGGGTCGCTTCTTCCACCGCGGCCAAAAGGTCCTCGCGCATCTGGGCCAGGAGCTGCCCTTGCGCCGCCCGTTCCTGCGACTCCAGCGCCAGCCGGCGCTCCAGGTCCCGCACCTTTTGCTGCAACGCCTGGTTCTCGGCCGTCAATGCTTCCCGGGAACGCGGCCCTTTCGTCCGCCCCGGCTCCAGCTTATCGGTAGCCGCAGGCTCGGTTTCCGATGGTCGGCACAGAGAGCGATACCAGGAACAGGCCCCCAGTCCGGACCAGAAAAAGATAAAAAGAAAAACTGTCGCGAAAAATCTCATATGATTAAAATAGCACTCTTGCCGGGACGACGCAACGGCCTAGCCTCTCTCTTTGATCTTCGCCGGGCGGTAGCCGCTCTGGCGGAAGAGTGCGAGCGGGTCAATCGCCCCCCCATTGGAGAAACGGACGCGCTGCACGAGCGGAGTCACATCGGTCTCAAAGGCCTGCTTGAGGATTTGTTCGGCCATTACCGGATCGTTTTTCTCCTGGCAGCGATGGAGCGCCGGCCGATTTACCAGGAGCGCCTTGCTGAAGGCCCGGAACAGCGCCTCCGTGCTCTGGATCAGGTCCTCGATCGGGTCCTTGAGGTTCATGCTCTGGTCGAGTAAAAAGGCGGGATGGAAATTCTTCACGGCCGGGTCCTGGGCCGCGTCCTGAAGCTCGTTCATGACCAGGAACAGCCGATAGGGGTTAATGGAGCCGGCCGAGAGATCATCGTCGCCATATTGGGCGTCGTTGAAGTGAAACCCGCCCAGCTTCTTCTGCCGGATCAGGCGCGCCACCACCGCCTCCACGTTGGTGCCGGGCAGGTGGTGGCCCAGGTCCACCAGGCACAGCGCCTTGGGGCCCAGCGCCGAAGCGGCCAGGTAGGAAGCGCCCCAATCCGCGTTCACCGTGAAATAAAAGGCCGGCTCATAAGGTTTGTGCTCGAGGTAGAGCCGCCAGCCGCGGGGCAGGCCGGCGTAAATCTGTTCCAGGCTTTCCAGGTAGCGGTCAAAGGCCCGCCGGAAGTGCACCTGGCCCGGGTAGTTGCCGCCGTCCCCGATCCAGATCGAGAGCGCCCGGCTCCCCAGCTTCTTCCCGATCTCGATCACCTCCAGGTTATGCGCCACCGCCTGGCCGCGGACCGCGGGATCGGTGTGGCACAGGCTCCCGAACTTATAAGAGAGCTTCTGGCCGGGCTGGTCCTGGAAGGTGTTGGAGTTCATGGCATCAAAGCTTAAGCCCAGTTGCCGGGCGTAGGCCCGAAGCGCGGCCGGGTTGCCGGTCTGGTCCCAGGGGATGTGGAGCGAGACCGTGGGATTCTGCCGGGTCAGGCGGTGGAGGGTGGCCGCGTCGTCGAGCTTCTCATAGAGATGGCGCGGCTCGCCTGGGAAGGGGAAGCGGCCGAAGCGGGTGCCGCCTGCGGCCAGGCCCCAGGAGGGGACCGCGACCACGAAGGGGCGGGCGGCCAGGAAGAGGCGCTGGGGGTTGGTCCCCCGTCGCTTCAGCTCGCGTTCGAAACCGGCCCAGCCCCGGTCCAGGGCCGGCTTCAGCCGGCGGTTGTGTCGCTCGATCAACTCCTCGGAAATCTCAAAACTCATGGCGTGCCCCCTGCTGGGATCGCGCTGGGCGGAAGGTCCAACTCCACTCCTTGCGCCTTCAACGATTGAATTTTTTCCAGATCGGCTTCTTGGAGCTCTCCCGGCCGCTTTGCCTCCGAAGCGATCACTCGCCGGCCGTGGTAATGGTGGCAGACCTGGCAGCCTTCCTCCAAGTGGCACTTGCAACAAGCCTTCATGGTGAAAAGCTGGCGAAAGGGCGTGTTGATGGTTCCCTCGCCTCGGCCATGGCAGGCCGGGCAATGGTAGCCCCGGTGGTCCCGGTGCGAATACAGCCGCCGGTCAATCACCGAGGCGTGGGTTTGCGGCCGGCCGATAAAGAACTTGGATTTCGGGTCTTGCTTCAACGGTTCGTGGCATTCGCCGCAGGCGCGGTCGGCCATGCGCGGCGCGAGTTCCCGGGTGTTGGCATGCTCGGCATGGCATTGGGTGCAGGCCAGGTCGAGGCGTTCGTGGAAGTTGTTGCGAATCAGCCTCTGGTGGCAATCCGGGCTGGCGCAGGCGGCGTTGTTGACGCCGGCGATCGGGTGATGGCAGACCCCGCAATTTTCCCGCAGGTGGTAATGGTCCACCGAAAGGGGCGTGCCCAGGAAGGCTTTCTGGTCGGCCCGGAAGAAATAGGACCCTGCCCAGGCCGAGAAGAGGATCCCGGTCACCGACAGGAAGCCAAGCGAGGACCCGAGGCGGTGGCCTCGGCTCAGCCGGATCTTGTCTTCTCCCGCAGGTCCCTGAATGCTGACTTGGTCCGAGGGCATGTCAATACCACAAAACCGAGAGGATATGGGCCACCGAAAAAGTTACGAGGGCCACGGAGATTGGCACGTGGACATAGAGCCAGAGCCGGAGCCGACGCAGGAACTGGAGGTGCAGGTTCAGATCTTGGAAAAGGCTTTTCGCTTCTTCGATCAGTTTCAACGCCGCCTGGTAGTCATCGGCCTGTCCAAATTCAAACTGCGTTTCCAGGGGCGGCGCCTCTGGGAGGGCCTCCGGCTTTTGTCCCCGGGTGCGGTAAAGCGGGATGACCATGTCGTTGTAGAGGTCGAGGAAAGGCTTGCCCCGGCCGGAGCAGATTTCCGAGAGCTGGGCGTGGATCTCGCTCAGCCGGTCGGCCGTGACCGCGGGCAGCACCGGGGCCTTGAGCCGGCCGGCTTTGCGCGAGGGCTCCCGCAGGTAAATCACCCAGCCCACCAGACCGCTGACCACCTCCAGGAGCAAAAAGAGCAAGGCCAGGTTGGGCACCGTGGCATGGAAGCGGTAGCCCGAGTGGGCCACGATCAGGACCAGGGCCAGCGATCCCAGGTAGATGTGGATCTCGAACCAGCGCTCGAGCGAGCCGATCCACCAGTTGAGATGGACCTTGCGCAGGGAGTAGAAAGCCGAGAGGACGATGGCGAGCGTGCCCGCGATTCCGAAAGCGAGACCCCAGGCGTCGCCGCCGGTGAGCGGCGGCCAGAAATAAAAGACCCGGTATTGGGCCAGCCAGATGACGAGCAGGCTCACCCAGGCAAAAGCCAAAGACCACCCGAGCCGCGGCGGGGCCGCCTGGGACCTGGCGCTCATCGGTCGGCTTCCGCCCGGAACCGCTCGATCAGCTCTTCCGGCGCGAGCAGGCGGGCGGCCCCGGCCGGGCAGTTGTAAACGCAGGCCACCCGGGCAAAGTCCACGCACATGTCGCACTTGACCACTT
>MGQK01000056.1:50760-50978 GCA_001797815.1 Deltaproteobacteria bacterium RBG_13_61_14
AGGCCTCGGTGTGGTGGATCTCGCCGTGCTTGTCCCGGACAATGCCGCCGAAGGGACAGAGCAGGCACTCCGGGTTCTGGCAGTGGAAGCAGGAGGTCGGCACCAGTATCCGGCCCAGCCGGGAGCCGCGGCGGATCAAGCGGGAATGGCCGTGCACCGCCCGGCAGGAGTCCAAGCACAAATCGCATTCCAGGCACTTCTCCTGGTCAATCACCAGC
>MGQK01000056.1:51131-52261 GCA_001797815.1 Deltaproteobacteria bacterium RBG_13_61_14
TCGACGTCCGCCTTGAAAATCTGGACCGCCTCCACCGGCGTCATCGCCACCACGTTGGCGTTGCGCTTTTCCTGCCGGATCAGCGCCGTCTCCCCGAAGTAACTGCCCTCCCGCAGATAGGTCAAAATCTTTTCCTGGCGGAGATCGCCCAGGCTGACCTTGACAAAACCGCTCCGCACCAAATACAGCGAGTCCCCCTCCTCCCCTTGCCGGATGATCACCTCCCCTTTCTTGAAGCTCCGCAGCTTGATCCGGCCGGCCAGGTCGAAAAGCTCGCGGTCGGAAAGCCCGGAAAAAATGCTGACCTGGCGAAGGTGGGTGCGCAGCGAGCGCTCGATGTATTTCCCGTCGATCGCTTGCTTGAGCCGGGTCTCGCCCTTATGCAGGGCGTGGAAGGTCTCCTTGGGAAAGGCCAGCACGATCGTCCGCTCCCGCGCCGTCACCGTGGCCGTGCGCGGCTGGCCGGAAAGCGGCCCCATCTCCCCGAAAAAGTCGCCGGCGGCCAGGGTGCCCAGGACAATCCGGCCCCGGTTTTGGGCGCTGGTGGTCACCTCCACCTCCCCGGCCAGGATCAAGTAAAAGACATCCTCATACTCGCCTTGCCGACAGATCACATGGCCGGACATAAAAGAAAGGATCTGAGCTTCCTGTGCCACCCGCGCCGCCATTTTCTCCGGGAGGCCCTCCAAAAGCGGCACCCGCTCCAGGAGTTGCTCGGGCTTCAGATCCTCAAAGAACGGAATCTGCTGGAGCTCCTCCACCAACTGCTGCAAAGTCTTATGGCTGATTTCCATAGTCGGGAAAGGCTTTCATTATCTAGGTTACCATAACTAGTCCGATCAGAGAATTCAGACCACCCGGGCAAAGCCCGCGCTCGGCCGGGTTCGCTTCGGATGCCTTCGATGAACTAACGGCGACGGTCTCCAGGCGAGGTATGGGCCGGCGCCGCTTCGATTTCAGGTTCCTGCCAGCCCAGGGCTATTTCCAGGAACTGTTTCATGATCTTGGCCGTGGCACCCCACACGTTGTGCGCGCCGCATTGGAAGCCATAGACCAGGTAAGGTTCTTTGCCCCGGCGCCAGGAAGTGTCGCGCCGAAAAACCGAGGGGTCCAGGAAGCCGGCGAGCGGG
>MGQK01000056.1:52270-60005 GCA_001797815.1 Deltaproteobacteria bacterium RBG_13_61_14
GCCTCCGCGATTTCTTCTTCACTGGGGCGGAACGGATAGGGATAAGGGATCACCCCTGCAAAAGCGGTCACGCGAAAACCCGTGATGGTGGCAATATCGTCCAACTGACCCAGCACGGTCACATCTTTCGGCGCGATCCCCATCTCCTCTTCGCTTTCCCGCAGCGCCGCGGCCAGCAGGTCCGCATCCTCCGGGTCTTGCGCCCCGCCCGGAAACGAAATCTGCCCCGGGTGCACCGGCAACTGCATGGACCGGCGGGTGAAGAGCAGATGCCAGGCCCCGTCCTTTTGAAATAAAGGGATCAGCACCGCCGCCGGAGTCAGGCCCGGCTCGTGCAACTGCCGCGGCGTCCGCCGGCGAAGCGCCTCCCGGATCGCTTCCGCGCTCGGCTCCCGGCTCATGCTCCCCTAATCCTTCCCGCCTGAAAAAATCTTCGGGAAACGATCCATCAACTTCTCCAAGGTCCGCTCCGTGGCTCCCGCGTTCTCCCGGACCACCGCCTCGGCCCGGGCGCCGGCTTCTCTCCGAAAGACCTCATCCTCGACAAGCCGCTCCATTACCGCATAAAGTTTCGCCCGGTTCGACACAGAAAAGGCTCCTCCTCGCGTTTCCATCAGAAGCGCTTCGGCTGAGTTCCAGCGCCGAGGACCCACGATCACGGGCAGACCCATCCCCGCCGGCTCCATCACATTATGCACCCCGCGGCCGAATCCTCCTCCGATAAACGCAAACATTCCGCGGCGATAGAGTTTATATAAGATGCCAACCTTGTCCACCAGCACAATCCGAAACCGCATTGATTTTTCAGCACCAAGATATGAATAGCGGATGCAAGAAAGCCTCGCCTTTTCAAGTCTAATCTCAATCTTCTGCAGATGCTTTTCACTGGGCTCATGCGGTGCGAGGATGAGTCCCAGATCAGGATGACTTACCGCTAGCCGAGCCCAAGCCAGAAGCAGCACCTCCTCATCCGCCGGCCACGTGCTTCCGGCTATTACCCAGCACTGGGGTGGAATTTGAGCCAAATCCGGATCTTGATCCGTAACTGCCTGACAGCGAAAAAGCGTCTGATCGAACCGACAGTTGCCTGTAACCGCCACCTTTTCCGACTCTAAGCCAAGAGCCAAAAAGCGTTTGACGTCTTCCTCGGCCACGGCGCCGACCCAGTCCAGGTTCCGATAGAGGGAAGAAAAAAACCACCGGGCCGGGAAACGGAACCGTCCCGAGGCCTGCGAGAGGATGCCGTTGACTAGGGCGCACGAGATGCCGCGCTCCCGGGCGAGCCAGAGCAGATTCGGCCAGACATCATAGGAAGCGAAGAGGATCAGCGAGGGATTGACCAGGTCCAAGAAGCGCCGGACGGCGGAGGATGTATCCAGGGGCAGGTAGGTGGCGAGGTGGAAAGCCGTCGTTAAAGGTTGCGCGGGTGGGGTCACCCGCGCCCCGAAAGTCAACTGGCCTTCGAGGGAAGGCGAGGAAAAAGAAAGGACCACCGCCAGGCGCGGATACCGCTCGCGGATGGCTCGGATCAGGGGCAAGGCCGAGAGGTATTCTCCCACCGAGGACACGTGCACCAGAATCCGGGCCTGATCAGGAGGCAAGGATTTCAGCTTGGCTAAAAGCTCCGGCAAAAGCTGGACCTGGGCCTCTTGCAAGCGGCGGGCTTTGTCTTGGAAAAGCGCGAGTAGGCGAAGGCCGGCCGGGAGCAGGGGCGCGGCCGCAAGGTTGTAAAGGAAACGGAACACGGCCGGCTCAGCCTTTGGCCAGGAACGGCGCGGTCGCCCGGTTGACTTGCTCCGGGGTGATTTCTTTCATGCACCGGAAGTGACCGCGGGGGCAAGAGTCGCTGCCATGGACCGAGCAGGGCCGGCAGGAAAGGTCCTGGTGCTCGATGACCTTCGCGGCCGGGCCCAGCGGGAAAAATCCCAACTCCCGGGTGGTGGGTCCGAAGACCGCGACTACCGGGGTCTGGACCGCGGTGGCCACGTGCATCAGGCCGGTGTCGTTGGAGATGAGGAGGTCCAGATCCTGGATCACGGCCACAGCCTGAGGCAGGGTGAGCCGGCCGGTAAGATCGAGCTTGGGCCTCTGCGGAGACATCCGGTTTAAAATCTCCTGGGCGGTTTCCCGGTCTTCCGGACCGCCGACCACCACCACCGAGCCGGAAAAGCGCTCGGCGAGATCAGCGCCGACCGCGGCAAAAGACTCTGCCGGCCAGCGCTTGGTGAAACGGGTGGCGCCCGGGGCCAGGCCGATCCGGGGCCGGGGCCAAGGAGCCAGCAAGCGCCCGCTCTCTTGGCGCGCTTCCGCGCCGGGCATTAGTTCGGGCGCGCCCTGATCCGGGGCGATCCCGAAATCTTCCACCGCCGTGAAATAGCGCTCCGCCACCGAAGGGGCGCCACGCAGCAAGTTCCAGCCGAACCCGGTGAGCAGGCGCCGGCGAATCGGCCACTTGCGGTAACGCCGGCGCATGCCCGCGGCGCTCCACCCGGAAAGAAGATAGCTGCGGGGAATTCCGTGGAGGTCCAGCACCAGGTCATAGCGCCGCCGGCGCAGCTCGCCGGCCAGCCGGAAAAGCCCGGCCGGACCCTGGCTGGTATCCAGTGGAATCACCAGATGGAGCCAGGGGTGGCCTTGGAGCAGGGAGGCAAATTCCTGCTTGATGACCCAGTCCACTTGGGCTTGGGGGAAGGCCTGACGCAAGGCCCGCACCAGAGGCGTGGCCAGGACCACATCGCCCAGACGGCCCAGACGGATCACCAGGATCTGACGGGGTGAAATGGCCGGCATACTTTGTCAGGGCCGGAATCGGCCGGGATTGAAACCATTACGCCGCCGCTTGGGCGGAAGCAACCGGGGAGGCCAACTGCCCCCTAATGCCGAACGCCTCAGGTGGAGCCGCCGGAAGCGCAGCTGGAACCGGGGACATGGCTTCCGCCAGCCGAGCTGAAGGTGGACATCAGGCGGCGCGCTTTGGTCGCCCGGCACTTGGGACAGCGGATTTCCTTGGGATCGTGGCGAACCCCCAACAGCAACTCGAACTTTTCTCCGCAATGGCCGCACTCGAATTCATAAATCGGCATGCGCCGGATCCTCCTCGCTTTTACCCGCCTCTAACTTAAGTCTTGCCGCCCGGATTGTCAAGCCGGCTCGGTTTGCAGTTCCCAGTTCACGGTTCACGGAAAGAGGTGGTTTCGGCAATTGACACCCGCGAACCGTCAACCGTGAACCGTGAACTAATTTGATTCTTGGCAAAAACCGGATATACTGGGACATACTGGAAAACCAAGGCCAGCCATGAAGCACGAAAACCTCCACCCCGGCGGTCCGCCCAGTCCCGAGAACCGCCCGAGCTGGGACCAATACTTCATGGACATCACCCGCCTGGTGGCCCGGCGCTCCACCTGTCTGCGCCGGGGGGTCGGCGCGCTGATTGTCAAGAACAAGAAAATCCTGGCCACGGGTTACAACGGCGCGCCCGCCGGCATCCGCCACTGCTCGGAAACCGGCTGCCTGCGGGAGAAGCTGGGCGTGACCTCGGGCGAGCGGGCCGAGCTCTGCCGCGGCCTGCACGCCGAGCAGAACGCCATCATCCAGGCCGCGTTCCACGGCGTCAGCATCGAGAACGCGGTCCTGTATTCCACCACCAGGCCTTGCTCGGTGTGCATGAAGATGATCATCAACGCCGGGATCAGGGAAATCATCTACGAGGAAGGTTATCCGGACCAGTTGGCGGAAGAGTTGATCCAGGAAACTCAGATACCGATGCGCAGATATCAGGGCCCGGAGCGATGACGGGCGAAGGAGGGGCGGTTGAAATGAAATGTCCGTTTTGCCAGGAGCTGGAGAATAAGGTGATTGATTCCCGGTTGAGCAAGGATGGGATCGTGATCCGCCGGCGGCGCGAATGCTTGGAGTGCGGCCGGCGTTTTACCACCTACGAGCGGATTGAAGAGGTCTTGCCCCTGGTGGTGAAGAAGGACGGCCGGCGCGAGCCCTTTGACCGGATGAAAATCTTCATCGGCCTGAAAAAGGCCTGCGAGAAGCGGCCGGTCAGCATCACCGTGCTGGAAAAACTGGTGGACAAGATCGAGCACGTGGTCCAGGAAAAGGGCGAGAAGGAAATCGCCAGCAAGATGATCGGGGAGGCGGTGATGAACGAGCTGTTCCACCTCGACCACGTGGCCTACGTCCGCTTCGCCTCGGTCTATCGTTCTTTCAAAGATATTTCCGAGTTCATGAACGAACTCACCGACCTCTTGGATCGGCAGAAGGCCGAAGCCCGGGGCCGCACGCACGAACGTGGATAACCAGGCGCTGATGCGCCGGGCGCTCCGCCTCGCCCGCCGGGCCGAAGGCGAGGTGGGACATTACCCCCTGGTGGGCGCGCTGGTGGTCAAGGCCGGCCGGGTCGCGGGCCAGGGCTATTTCCAGCTGCCGGGCGAGCCTCATGCGGAAGTGAAAGCCATTGCCGCGGCCGGGACCAAGGCCCGGGGCGCCACCCTGGTGCTCAACCTGGAGCCGTGCTGCCACTGGGGCCGGACCCCGCCCTGCACCGACACCGTGATCCGCGCCGGCATCCGCCGGGTGGTCGCGGGCATGACCGACCCCAACCCCAAGGTGGCGGGCAACGGCTTCCGCCGGCTCCGGCAGGCCGGCCTCGAGGTGGTCACGCCGGTGCTGGAGCCCGAGTGCCGCCGGCTGAACGAGGTCTTTGTCAAGTTTATCACCACGCGGCTGCCGTTCGTGGTGCTCAAGGTCGGCGCCACCCTGGACGGGAAGATCGCCACCCGCGCCGGCGAATCGCGCTGGATCACCGGCGCGGCCGCCCGCCGCGAGGTGCACCGGCTGCGGGCGAAGGCGGACGCGGTGATGGTGGGGGCGGCCACGGTGATGCGCGACGACCCGGAGCTGACCGCGCGGTTGGGGAAGAAGGTCCGGCACCCGCGGCCGGTGGTGGTGGACGAAGCGCTCCGGATCTCGCCCCGGTCGAGGTTCTTGCGGCCGTGCCCTCGCAAAGGCAAGCCGATCGTGGCCACCACCCGCCGGGCTGGCCCGAAACGCATCCGGGCGTTCGCGGCTGCCGGCGCCGAGGTGCTGGTGCTCCCGCAGGACCGGCAGGGCCGGGTGGACGTGCGGGCGATGATGCGGGCGCTGGGCGAGCGGGAGATCGCCTCGGTGCTGCTGGAAGGCGGCGCCGAGCTGAACGCTTCGATGGTCGCGGCCGGCCTGGTGGACAAGGTGATCGTGTTTGTCGCGCCCAAGCTGCTGGGCGGTTGGAAGTCGCGGCCGATGATCGGAGGCCAAGGCCCGGCCCGGCTGAGGAAGGCGCTTCCGCTTTCCGGGCTTTCCGCTCGCCGGGTGGGCGAGGACTTGATGCTAACGGCGTATGTAGGGGCACGGCTTGCCGTGCCCCTACCGAAAAAGGCATAGGGGATGTTCACGGGCTTGATCGAGACCTTGGGCAAGGTGAAAGAGGCCAAGCGCCAGGGCCAGGCGCTGCGCCTCGCGATCGAGCCGGAAACTTCGCCCTACGAGTTGAAGCAGGGCGACTCGGTGGCGGTGGATGGCCTGTGCCTGACCGTGGTGGCCCGGAGCGGAGAAGCCTTCCACCTGGAAGTTTCTCCGGAATCGCTCTTGCGGTCCACCCTGGGCGAGCTGCGGGTGGGCAGCCGGGTCAACCTGGAGCGGGCGCTGCGGCTTAATGACCGGCTGGGCGGGCACCTGGTCCAGGGCCACGTGGACGGGGTGGGCCGGGTGGAGGAGAAGCGGCCGGAGGGCGAGTTTGTCCGGGTGAAGATCTCGGCGCCGGAAGAAGTCCTTCGCTATGCGGTGGAAAAAGGCTCGGTGGCAGTGGACGGGATCAGCCTGACCGTGAACGGCGTGGCCGAGGGACGCTTTTGGGTGATGTTGATCCCGGAGACCCTGCGGCGGACCACCCTGGGCGAGAAGGCGGTGGGCCGCAAGGTCAACCTGGAATCAGACCTGATTGCCAAGTATGTGGAGCGCCTGCTGGGGGCCGGTTCGGCCGGCCGGAGCGGGCTGACCCTGGAGAAACTTTGGGAGGAAGGGTTTCGATGAACACGGCTTGGGGGAACCTGACCAAGGTGATGGAGACAGTGATTACCGGCTGCGACCTGAGCAACGAGCAGGGTCGCAAGGAAGCGTATGACCGCTGCATCCGTTATGCGGATGAGCACCTGGGCCACAGCCTGGAGTGCAACCTCTTCCTGGCCGAAGCGGCCGAGCGGCTGGGCCAGGACCGGGTGATGAAAGACGTGGTCCGCTCCATCGTGCCCATGCCCGAAGGCGCGCGCCTGCACCTGTCCTATCAGCCGGACTGCGGACCGGTGCTGACCGGGAACGCCGCCGGTCTGAAATATCTGGCCGACCTGGCCGTCACCCTGGCCCAGGCGCCTTTGGACGGAGAGCACGTGCATCTGGAGTGGAACGAAGTGCCTTTCAGCGGCGACACCTACGGCCTGATCGTTTACCGCGAGTCGGACGAGTGGTTCGCGGAAGCGGCGGAGGACTACGAGGAAGAGTTCGAGGAGGACGAGGATCTTGGTCGGAGCGATCTGACCGCGGAAATGGTCTTTGCCGTCCAGTTCCTGGGCGAGCTGCCGCCGGGCCCGGCGCTGCGGGCCAACCGGGTTTATCTGGTGCAGTCGGTGAGCAAGCAATGCGGGGACGACATCTTTTGCAAGGCGATCCGGGAAGACGACGCCCGGCTCTGGGTATTCACCCTCCGCGACGACCGGGGCGAGAATCTCTGCCTGGCCCTGGACCTGGATGACCCGGAACTGAACTTCCTCACCCGGGCCGACCTGGTTCAATTCCTCCATTGAGCCGATGGCCCGACTCCTTTTCCTGCAACTCAACGATTACGAGCTCCACGGTCCCCAGAGCATTTCCGCGGTGGCCCGAGCCCAGGGCCACAGCGTCTTCCTGGTCATCCCTTCCTTCGAGCGCAAGCCCTGGCAAGCCATCCAGGATTTTGATCCCCAGGTGGTGGGGTTTTCCCTGGCCACCGTGGAAAGGGCGGAAGCGTTCGAGTGGGCGGCCGCGGTCAAGCAGCGGACCCGGGCCCTGGTCCTCATGGGCGGAGTGGACCCCACCTTTTACCCGGAAATGGTGGACCATCCCGCGGTGGACCTGGTCTGCCGGGGCGAAGGCGAAGAGGCGGTGGCCGAACTGCTTACTGCCCTGGACCAGGACGGCGACTTCACCCGGATCCCGGGGCTGTGGGCAAAGCGCAACGGCCGGCGCTTCGAGAACCCGGTGCGGCCGCTGATCGAAGCGCTGGATACCTTGCCCTTCCCGGACAAGTCCCTCTACCTCGAACGTTACCCGCATTTCCGCGACTATCCCATCAAGTTTTTCCTGGCCGGCCGAGGCTGCCCTTACGGCTGCACCTATTGCGCCAACTATGGGCTCCGCAACCTCTACCCCAACCGCCAGCGCTATGTCCGCTTCAAGTCACCGGCCTACCTCCTGACCGAGATGCGCCAGGTGCTGGAACGGTACCCGGCCCGCACCGTGGGTTTCAACGACGATCTCTTCACCTTTGACGAGGAATGGATGGCCGACTTCCTCGAGGGCTACCGCCGGGAGGCGGGCCGGCCCTTCTTCTGCTGCGGCCGGGTGGATACCATGACCGAAGCCAAGGCGCGCCTGCTCAAAGAAAGCGGCTGCTACTCGCTGTGGTATGGCCTGGAGAGCGCCAAGGAAGAAA
>MGQK01000056.1:60295-60963 GCA_001797815.1 Deltaproteobacteria bacterium RBG_13_61_14
CTTGCGGCTCAGCGAAGTCGCGCGTTATCATCTCCGGCATCTCCGGACGACCTACCTTCGCCGCCGCCGGAAAGTCTGGGATGAGTAAGGATGGAAAAATGAACCCGCCTTTGGCCCGGATCGAGGACGCGATTGACGACGTCCGCGCCGGAAAGATGATCATCCTGGTGGATGACGAGGACCGGGAGAATGAAGGCGACCTCATGGTCGCCGCGGAAAAAGTCACGGCCGAGGCGGTGAACTTCATGGCCCGGTATGGCCGGGGCCTGATCTGCCTGACCCTGACCGAGGACAAGGCGGACGCGCTGAAATTGCAGCCGATGGTGGCGGAGAACGAGGCGCGCTTCGGCACCGCCTTCACCGTCTCGATCGAGGCGCGTCGGGGGGTGACCACCGGGATTTCCGCTTACGACCGGGCCCACACCGTGCTCACCGCCATCGCCGACGACTGCCGGCCCGAGGACCTGGTGCGGCCGGGACACGTATTTCCGATCCGGGCGCGCAAGGGCGGGGTGCTGGTCCGCACCGGCCAGACCGAAGGCTCGATGGACCTGGCCCGGCTGGCCGGCATGAAGCCCGCGGGCGTGATCTGCGAGGTGATGAAGGACGACGGCACCATGGCCCGGATGCCGGACCTCAAGGAGTTCAGCCGGCAGCACGGGCTCAAG
>MGQK01000056.1:61014-61198 GCA_001797815.1 Deltaproteobacteria bacterium RBG_13_61_14
GTGCACCGGGCCGCGGAGACCGTCCTGCCCACCCGCTGGGCCGGGGAGTTCAAGGCCATCGCCTACACCTCGGACGTGAACCCGGACGTGCACGTGGCGTTAGTCAAGGGCGAGATCGGGCCGGAGGACAACGTGCTGGTGCGGGTGCATTCCGAGTGCCTGACCGGCGACGTGCTGGGCAGCG
>MGQK01000057.1:0-5242 GCA_001797815.1 Deltaproteobacteria bacterium RBG_13_61_14
GGAGATGCGCACCTGCCACAGGGCCACGAACTTGGGCCCGCCGCTCGTCACCCGCGCCTTTTCATACGCGGCGGTCAGGTCCAGGTAGCCTTGCGCGGTCTTGCCGGCCTCGATCTGCATGGCCAGGCCGCGAAATTCCTCGGCCAGCTCCTGCAAACGCTGGCGGGAAATGGTGGGAAGGTTAAGCGTGGACTCGTGCAGGAAGAGCGAGGTAGTGTCGGCCACCTGCAGGATTCCTTCTGCTTCGCACCGCTCGTGGATGGGCGTGCCTGGAAAGGGATAGAAAATCGTGACCGTGATATGGTGCGGCCGGATCTGGCGATTGATCTCCATGGTCTCGCGGATCTCGGCCGCGGTCTCGGTGGGAAGACCGATCATATTGAAGTCCCAGGTCTCCAGCCCCAGCTCGTCCGCCCATTTGAAAACCCGGATGATCTGCTCGTTGGTCATGTGCCGGTTGAGCACCTCCCGCCGGACCCGCTCCGAGCCGCTCTCCACCCCCACGATCACGGAATAGAGACCGGCCTCCCGCAGGATCCCCAGGGTCTCCCGATCCACCGTTTCCACCCGCAGAAAGATCTGGAAGGGCGTGGTGAAAGCCCCGCGGTAAGCGGCGCAGAACTCCCGCACCCATTTGCGGTTCAGGGTGAAGATCTCGTCCATGAAGATCAGCGACTTGAGGTTCGGGTAACGCCGGTGCAGATCCTCGATCTCCGCCATCACGCTTTCCACCCGGCGCTGGCGGACCAGGTTCTTGGCCCCGCCGGCGAGTTCGGAAAGGACCGAGTTGCAGCAATAGGTGCAGGCATAAGGACAGCCGCGGGAGGCCATCAGCGGCACCTGCCGGTCATTCTCCTGCATCAGCACCTCGTTGTCGAAAAGCTCGCGGTCCACGAAGGGCAGTTGCTCCAGGTCCGCCGGCGGCCGCAACGGGTTTTTCCGGATGGTCCCGTCCGGGAGTCGCCGCCAGAGATTGCGGATCTCCGAAGGATCGCTCCCGCTCTGGAGCGCCTGCGCGTATTCGAGCAACGGGTATTCCCCTTCCGCGCGGATCAAGTCGTTGAAGACCCGGTCCTTCATGACTTCCTCGGGGGCGATGGTGGCATGGATGCCGCCGATGAGGATGGGCAGGCCCAGCCGGGACTTGATCGCGGCGCCGTAGCGCCGGGCGAAAGGGTATTGCATGGTGGTGGACGAGAAAGCGACCAGGTCCGGGCGATAAGCCTGGACCTCCTGGATGAAACTGTCGTCATCGAGCTCGCGGCTGAGATAGATCAGGGAAGTCGGGTGGCCGGCTCGCTTGAGGGTGGCGGAGATGGAGGCGACGCCGTGCTGGAAGTGGGGAAATTGCAGGGTCTGGATGTCGGGATAGACCAGGAGGACTTTCATGGCCTCATTATCTCTTTTCAGGTGGTTCTTGTCCATAGATGGCGGGCTCCAGGTAGAGCCCGATGCATTCCGCGCAGGCGGCGGAATTTTCACCGGCCAGGATCTGGCGGCGGACTTCCGCGTAAGCCGGCTTGGACCAGATGGAGGGCAAAGGTTCCTCGGTCAGGCGACCGAAAGTGAGCGACGGCGTGAAGACCAACTGGCCTGACTTTCGCATCAGCGACACCGGGTAGGCCATTTGACAGCAGACCGAGACCTCGCCCCCGGCGGTGATAAAAGGCTTGTGCACGTCAAAACCGCCGCAGCCGTGGCCGCGGAAGCGCCGCACCCGCTCCGGCCCGGCCACGATCAAGCCCGGCTTGGCCTCGGCGCGGGCCTGGGCCAGGCTCTGCTTGAGAAGGGCCGGGTCAAAGTCGCTCCGGTAATACTCGGTGTAGGTGATCCGGGACAAGTGCGCCTCCGAGAAAACCCCGGCCAGTTGCTGAAAAACCACGCCGTCGAGGCCGAGGGACTGCATCAGCCGGACAAACTCGGGCAGTTCATCCAGCGCCTCGCGGCGCAAGAGAAAGAGCGCGAACACCTGGGGCCGGGAAGCGCCCTGGGCCTGGCGAAAGGAGACCAGGTCACGTAAGTTTTGAAGCAGACGGTTAAAGTCACCGCCCGGTCGAATGCGCTCATAGCTTTCCGGCCGAGCCGCGTCCACGGAAACGCAGATCACGTCCACCCCCTGCTCGACCACGGCTTCGATCTGCTCGCGCTGGAAGAGCAGGCCATTGGTGGTGAAGGTGAGCCGGCCGGAAAAAGATCGGCGGATTTGCGCCAGGATTTCAGCGAAGCGGGGGTGGAGCAAAGGCTCGCCCCAGCCGGTCAGGTCCAGGCTCTCCAGTCCGGAAAGGCAGGGCAAGACCGCGGCCAGGGTCTCGGCCGACATGGCCTGGCTGGGGTAATCGGCCGCGATCGTCCTCCGCACGCAGAGGGGACACTCAAGCTGGCAGAGCGAGCTCAGCTCCAGGGAAAGCCCGGTCATCCGCTCCGCACTCATGGCCCCCAGCCGCCCCTCCGCCACTCGCTCCAAGTCAGGGAATCGCCCAGGGAGCAGCCGAGCTGGCAGGTCGGACAATGCTCGGTAACGATCCGCCGGCGCAGCGCCTCCATTTCCTGGCTCCGCCACAGCTCTTCCAGGTCCCGACCCTTGACATTGACCGGATAGATATTGGAGCAGGTGGGGCAGGGGAGAAAAGTCCCGTCCGGTTCCAGGTTCACCGTGCTCCAGAGCGTGAGGCAGCGCCGGTCGCGGGGCTCACCCCGCAGCATCCGCGCGATCTGGCGGTAGTGATCGCAGAGCGCCGCCGAGCTTTGGACCGCCACCTGCTCCAGGAAGGTGGCCGCCGGTTCGACCTGCTCGGGAAGAAAACGCAGTTCCGCCTCGGATTCGAGGTTGTCAAAAATTTGGTCGGTGATGACCACGATGTTGAAGGTGATGGAGAGGCCGCGCTCGCGGGCGAACGCGAGCAAGCGGGGCAGCTCGGCCACGTTGGCCGGCTGGATTACGCAGTTGAGCCCGGCCTCGATCCGGTGTCCGGGATAATCGTGCCGGAGTTCCTGGATCGCGTCCAGGGTGGCGAGCACTCCGGCCTGGGCGCCGGGGATGCCGCGCACCTGGTCGTGGACCTCGCCGGCGCTGTCGAGGGAGAGGTGGATGAAGAGGCCGTGGCGGGCCGGGTCCAGCACGTCGAGGAGGTTCACGACCTGCTGGATGACCCGCTGGGTGCGGATGCCGTGGGTGGCGAGACCCAGGGTCGCGAGCGAAGGCATGGAGGCGATCATGACCGCGGCGACCGCGGCCAGGTCCTGGCGCAGGGTGGGTTCGCCTCCGGTCAGCCAGGCCGTGCGCACCGCGCCGAAAAAGGGGTTGGAAAAGATCAGCCGCAACTCCTCGGGCGGAAGCTCTTCCGGATGCTCGCCCCGCCAGATGCCGCAGTGGATACACCGGGAATCACAGCGGCGGGTCACGTTGTAACAGAACCAGCGCGGCCGGGGGGTGAAGAGCCGGCCGGCGCCGTAATACCATAACAGCCGTTGCCAATTATTCATGCAAGACCTCGTGAAAAGTGCGGTTTTCATAAAGGTAACCGCATTCCGCGCACGCGCACAAGGGCGGCGGGCCCTCGGCTTGGATGCGGAGCAGGCGGCCGCGATAGCCCTGGTAGCGCGGGCCGCGCCAGATTTCCGGGAACGATTGTTGGGTGAGGTTGCCCATCAGCTCCTCGCAGTTGCAGCAGGGCCGGACGTCGCCGTTGGGCCAGACCATAGTGAAAGTGTAACCTGAATAACAAGGGATCTTGGAGTAGAGATCGTCGTGGCGCAGCCGGCCCTGAAAGCGGGCATCGCCGCCGAAGCCGAGAAAGAGCCGGCGTTCGCGGGCACGGTCCTGGAGCGCGTCCACTTCCTCCTGGAACTTCCCGAATTCAGCCGCGCTGAGAGTGAGCGCTTCATTGGAGGCCGGGCCGTCGAAGCGGATTTCCATCAAGGGAATGAAGGTCAAGGCGTTCGCGCCCGCTTGTCGGCAAAGCTCGAAGAGCGGCTGGACCTCGCCCGCGCTCCGGCGGGTGAGCACCGCGGTGACCGAGATCAAAGGCAGCGGACTTTGCGCCTTGTTTTTTTCCTCGGCCACCGCTTGGATGCCCCGGACAATGGCCGGGAAATCGCCGGCGCCGGCGGCGGGGTTTAATTCCTGATAATTCTGCTCGGTCCCGGCATTGATGCTGACCGAGAGCCGCGCCAGGCCGACCCTGGCCAGGACCGGGGCGAATTTTTCGAGCAGGATGCCGTTGGTGACGAGCGTGGTCTCCACCTGGGGGAAACTCTGGCGCAGGCCGAAGAGCAAGGCCAGGAGCGGCCGGTAGAGCAAAGGCTCGCCGCCGGTGATGTGGACCCGGCGCAGCCCGCCGAGCTGGTAGAGGTCGTCAAAGAGCCGGTCCAAAAGCCCGCCGTGCAGGTCGGTGATGGGCCCGAGCCAGCGCGGGGCATGGCGCGCCTTGACCTCCGCGCTCGCCGCCAGGAGCGGGCAGAAGACGCAAGCGGCGTTGCAGCGGGTGGTGGGCAGGATCTGCAGGTCGAGCGGGCCGGTAACCGGCCGGCCTTGTTCCAGAGACTGGCGGAGGATCTGGATCGAGTCGGCGGAGAACATCAGTCGGCCTCCACCAGGATCGGGTTGGACCAGCCCACGGTGTTGTAATCGGTGGCGGCCGGATCCACGGTCTGCGTGGCCAGCTCGAGCACCAGGCTTTTGCCCGCCCAGGAGCGAAGGTCGAGGCTAAGGTCATGCCAGCCCCGATCCTCCGGCCGGCCCTTGGGGTCCAGGGTCTTTTCGAACACGGTTTCCAGGCGCTGGGAGTTCCGGCCCAGCCGGATCGTGAAGACCACGCCGTTGCCGCCGGGCCGGTCATAAACGCCCGGGTGCATGGCCAGGCCGAAGCGGAGCATTGAGGCATTCGGAAGTTGGAGAAGGTAGCGGATCCGGGAAGGCGGATGCTCCATCAACACCCGGCGCACGTCCTCGCCGATGGTGAAATAGTCCTCGCTCACGTAATGGGGGAGCGGGGTGGCAATCTCAGCCTGGGGGAGCAACTCGATCAGGTCGAGCAGGATCTTCTTGCCCTGGAGTTGGCGCTGGAGCCGCTTGCGGTTCTTGCACACGTCGCTCAAATGGTTGAGCCGGCGGTGCCATTCCGCGATTTCTTTCGGCGGGAACTGGGGCAGGTTGAGCACGCTCTCGGGCACAAAGTAGCCGTCCACCTCGCGGCCGCTGAGCCAGCCTTTTTCGCGGCAAAGCTCGTAGAGCTGGGTGCCG
>MGQK01000057.1:5269-11564 GCA_001797815.1 Deltaproteobacteria bacterium RBG_13_61_14
ATGTGCTCGGGAAAAAGCTCCTGGTTGAGGCGATAGGTTTCCGCGGCCTCGGCCGGCGTCTCGGTGGGCAGACCCACCATGTTGAAGGACCAGGTTGAAAGCCCGACCGCTTCCGCGTCGCGGAAAACCTGTTTGATTTTGGCCTCGGACATGGGCCGGCGCATCACCTCCCGCCGCACCCGCTCCGAGCCGGACTCCACCCCGATCCGCACCCACTCGCATCCGGCCCGCTTCATCATCTCAAGCATCTCCCGGTCCACGGTCTCGACGTGAAGGTTGACGTCGAAGGGGATATCGAACTCCGCGGCATAGGCCGCGCAGAACTCGCGCAGCCAGTCCTTGTCCAGGGTAAAAACGTCGTCGTTGAAGTCCAGTTTGGGCGGCCGGCTTTTTGGCACTTGGGCGCGGATCTCCGCGAGCAAGTTCCGGGGCGAGCGCCGGCGCACGTATTTGCCCAGGCCCTGGTAGAGGGCGCGGCGGGCCGGGTTGGCGCAATAGGCGCAATGATAAGGGCAGCCGCGGCCGGCGAGGAGCGAGAGGTCGGGGAGCGCGAAAGTGATCAGCTCCCGGTCCGGGAAGGGCAGGGCATCCAGGTCTGGCAGCAAGGGTCGGGGCGGGTTCTTGATGATTTGTTCGCCGTGTTTCACCCAGAGGTTGCGGATGCCGGTGAGGTCGCGGTCGTGCTCCATGGCCTCGGCCAACTCGACCATCGGCTCCTCGCCCTCGCCCAGGCAAACCATGCTGATGCCGGGCGAGCCGATCACCTGGTCGGGTGCGACCATGGCGTGGATGCCGCCGGCGATGATGGGCAGGCCCAGGTCTTGGTGGATCCATTCGGCGAAGCGGCGCAGGTGGTGGAACTGGTTGGTGAGCATGGAAAGTCCGATCAGGTCGGGCTGCTCGCCGCGGACTTGCTCGATCAGCGCTTCGCGGCCCGGGTCCTGCTCGAACCAGAGCAGGGCGGTCCGGTGCCCGGCCGGCTTGAGCATGGCCGAGAGGTAGCCGATACCGTGCGGATAGTGGGGCCCCAGGTAAGTGCCGATATCGGTATAGAGGAACAGGACTTTCACCGGACCTCCGGGTTCAGACCGCTAGCCCTGCAGCCGCAGGAAGTGATCTAGCGAGCGGTCGTAAGTGGCTTCCCCGGCCTTGGTAAAAAAGCACGCGGGCAGCTCTTTGCTCCGGCGATGGAAGCGCAGGCACTCGCAGCAGATGCCCTTGCGCGGGCACGGCTCGTAAGTGCAGTTGCACTGCTTCAGGTTCGTCTCCTTGTTCTTGCAGTCCACCATGAGGCTGCTCCCCCCCCATAAATTGATCTAAGGATGCCGGAAAGGTGTCCCGGTGACGCGGCGATGCACCCCGTCCAGAAACCGGTTCACCATCCGGTCCCATCGTGACAGCTTGTCGGTCACCACCCGGGGCCGGCCCCAGCCGGCCCAGGCATGGTCGGTATTGCCGGCCCGGGTGATCAAGCTCAGCGAAAGCCTTTGCCCGGCCCAGGGATCAAGGTCAACCTCGCCTTCTTGCCAGCGGCCGCCCGGCTGAAGCGAAACCTCTTGCTCGAACACGTTCTGGCCGGCGATCCCGACCAGGAAGCGCACCGGCTCGCGGCGATGGGGCCAGGCCCGGGGATTGATGGCCATGCCGAAGCAAAGCTTGGCCCGGGCCGGAACCCGCAGCCGAAAGATCGCCGCGGAGTTCGGGTTCATGAAGAGCACCGGCCGCGGATCATTGCCGAGCGTGAAGCGCGTGAGCATCACCCGCTTTCGGGCTTCCGCCGGCCAGAAGGAGGCGCGGTAAAGGCTACGGCTGAAATCATAAGCCACGTGCCGCTGGCGCCGGGGCCGCGCCGCCAGAAAATTGCCCATGACTTCGGCCAGGAGCCAGAGCGGCGCCCGGAGCAGGGTGCTAAGCCCGTCCCTTCCGGCCAGGCGCAGCCGCTTTCGCAAAAGCCGGGTGAAGTTGACCAGGAGCTCGCCGCTGTCCGCATAGTAGAGCAGTCCGAACCATTCCTTGGCCACCATCTGGTCCACGTAACCCCGGCGGAAGCTGTGCCCCATCGTATTCCGATGCGAGTGGATCACCTGCGATTCCGGCTCGAACACGATCTTGTGCCCGGCGCGGAGCGCTTCCAGGCTCCAGGCCAGGTCTTCAGCCCAATACAGCTCTTGGATCGGGATTTGTTGCCAGACCGACCGCCGCCGGCAGGCGCTCACGTCCTCAAAGTCGGCCAGGGCCAGGCGCTCGGCCGGGGACAGCAGATCGAATTCCTCCAGGTTTTGAATCGAAACCTCCCGGCGCTTTTCACTCCCGGCGATTTTGTTCCGGACCCGAACCGCTTCAATCGGGTCCGCGTCCGGACGCGGAAGCTGGCGCGAATACGCTCCGGCCACCGCCGGGTCGCCGGCCACCGCGTCCACCAGGCGCTCGAGCCAATGCGCGTCCGCGGGCATTGCATCCGCCACCAGGTAAACCAGGAACTCTCCCTCGGCCTGCTCCGAGGCAAACTGCCGGGCCCGGCCGTGATTGAATTCCGGCGGCGCCACTTGAAAGAGCCGGACCGGGTAGTTTTCCAGGATCGCCAGGGTCCGGTCAGTTGAACCGGAATCCACCACGATCACTTCGAAGCGGCGCCGGGTTTCCTGGCCAAAGACCGCGGTCAGGCAGACACCGATATTTTGTTCCTCATTGCGGGTGAGGATCAGGATCGAGACTTCCGGCTTCCCGGCTTCCCGCGCAGCCATCCTCAAGCACTCGTGTTCGGCCAAGTTAATTTCGTTAAATATTCGGCGGGTAGGGCGCGATTGGATTCGCGCCCGATTCCGCCGCGATCACGGGCAGGTATCCGAATCTGCCCTACGCACTTCCCGGGTTCCCGCTCAGCCATCCTCAAGCACCAGGTCCTCGTTAAAATGGTTGCACCGGGCCTCGCTCAGGCACAACCCGCAGCTCTCCGGACTTTTTCCGGCCGCAAGCTCTTGCCGCAAGCGGCGATAGACCTCGCCGTTCCATATTTCTTGCCAGTCCTGGTCCGCCAGGCTGCCCATCTTGAGCGGGGTGCCGCAGCAGGCAAAGACCTCGCCGTCCACCCGCACCCCGAAGGTCAGCCAAGGCTCCACGCAAGGCCGGAGCGGCCTCCGTGGCTCAGCCGCGTCCAGGTAATGGGAGGTCAGCAGGATCCCGGCGCGCCGCGCTTCTTCCTGCGCCCGGCGGAGCGCGGGAAGCACCGCCTGGCTGGAAACGACATGGGCCTGGTAATAGGCCTGGTATTCAGGGTTGAAATTGAAGACCGGGGTCAACGGCTCCACCACCAGGTGGTGAACGCCGAGCCGCTTCGCCAGAGCCACCACGCCTGGAATTTCTTCGCAGTTTTGATCTTGCGCGGTAAACTGCAAATTGAGAAAAGGCCGCTCGGCCTTGAGCTTTTGCTTGAGCGCGCTCAAGCCGGCGATATTGGCGCAGACCTTTTCAAAGTCAGCGCCCTTGCGGATGGCTTCATAAGTTTTGGCCGTGGCGCCGTCCATGGAAAAGGACACGCAATCCACCTGATGCTCGATCAAGGCGCGGCTCTTGTCCTCGTCCAGGATCGTGCCGTTGGAATTGAAAATCGCCTCGGCCCCGGATCTCTTGACCGCGGCCACAATCTCGAAGAAGCGGGGATGCAGGAACGGCTCGCCCCCGCCGCTCAAAAAACAGCGGCGCACCGCGGGCAAGACCTCGGCCAGCTTGGGGAGCAATTCGAGACGGAACCACTTCACCTGGTGTTGGTATTCCGGAAAGTGCAGGGTGATCGGGCACATGGGGCAGCCGAGGTTGCAGACCGCGGTGGCTTCCAGGTAGAGCACCGCCGGCCGGCTGGACAGGACTTGATCTCCTTGCTGCCAATGCCGGCGCAAGCTCTCCAGGTTTTCCCGCCGGGTCACCGGAGCCTCCAGGTGCCGGGGAATAAGAAAATCCCGCGGTCGTCGAAACGGCCGGGAAGCACCTGGAAGCGCGCCGCGGCAAAGACCTCGTCCACCGGCGTGGCCGCGCCGCTCAGGCCGTTGAAGACATTTACCGAAAGCTCATAAGATCCGGACAGGAGCAGGTTGGTCTCCGCCTCGAAGCGCACCGTGCCGGTTTGCCCGGGCGCCAAGGGCCGCGGGTCGTCGCCGGGATCCAGGCCGGGCCGGAGCGCAAGGTTGCTCGATTTGCCGCAGGCGGAGTTGGTGGAAACGGCCAGCACGCCGTCGGCGCGGAAGATGTTGATGCCGAAGAGGGGCTGGTCCACCTGCCGGCGGACCGTGTAGTCGAACTCGATGCCGAGCCGCTCGCCGGGGACAAAGGCCCGACTGGGCTGATGGTCGCGGTTGAGCAGGCGCACCGCGGTGATCTCGAGCTCGCCCGAACCCCGCCGCAGCACATCCGGCGCGAGCACGCCGCTCGAGCCGTGCATCTCTTCCACCGCGCCCCGGTAAATCCGATCCAAGTAGGCTTGCAGCACCTGGGCCGGGGCGCCCTGTTCCACGATGCCGCCGTGGTCCAGCAAGATCGCCCGGTCGCAGAGGTTCCGCACCATGCTCAAATCGTGGGAAACGATCACGATGGTTTTGTTCTGGCTGCGGAACTCGCGCAGCCGGTGCGTGCATTTGCCCCGGAAGTATTCATCGCCCACGGCCAGGGCCTCGTCCACCAGGAGCACGTCCGGGTTGATCGCAGTGGCCGTGGCAAAGCCCAGGCGGAGGAACATGCCGGATGAGTAGGTGCGCACCGGCAGGTCAATGAATTCGCCCAGCTCGGCAAAGGCGATGATCTCCTCGGCCCGGGCTGCGATCTCCGAGGAGGAAAGGCCCAGGATGGTCCCGGCCAGGCGGATATTTTCCCGGCCGGTGAATTCGGGGTGAAAGCCGGAGTTCAGTTCCAGGAGCGCCGAGACCCGGCCCGAGATTTCCAGGGTGCCGGAGGTTGGCGGGCTTAAGCCGGCCAGGATGCGGAGCAGGGAGGACTTGCCGGCCCCGTTGGCGCCGACAATGCCCAGGCATTCCCCGGCCGCGACCGCAAAGCTCACGTCGCACAGCGCCCGCACCTGATGGTGCCACGAAGCGCGGCCGAGGGTGA
This sequence comes from Deltaproteobacteria bacterium RBG_13_61_14, assembly GCA_001797815.1. Taxonomy (GTDB): domain Bacteria; phylum RBG-13-61-14; class RBG-13-61-14; order RBG-13-61-14; family RBG-13-61-14; genus RBG-13-61-14. The sequence goes on from MGQK01000057.1 coordinate 10,367, forward strand.
GGATCTCGGCCAGCCGGTGGCGGGGCCGGGCATAGACCCGGAAAATCTTGCTCAGGTTGCTGACGCGGAGGGCGGTCATGGCGGTCCCATTTTCACAGCCGGTCGGCGAAATGGATCGCCCAGCGGCGGTAGAGAAAGAAGCCCAAGATCAGGCTCAGGGCCGCGCCGGCGGTGAGCATGGCCAGGCCGAAAAGGCCGGGAGCAGCGGCTTCCAGGATCACGCGTCGATAAGCTTCGACCAGGTGGGCCATGGGGTTGAGCGCGATCAGGAACTGGTATTTTTCCGGCACCATGGCCGCGGGATAGAAGATGGGGGTGCCGTACATCCAGACCAGGAGCAGGACCGGGACCAGGTGGACCGCGTCCCGGAAGAAGACGTTCAGGCCGGCCAGGAACCAGGCCAGACCCAGGGTGAAGAGGATTTGCAGGAGGAGGAGCAGGGGAAGCCAGAGCAGGCTGATCCCGAGTCCGCTGGCGTAAACGGCGGCTAAAACGGTAAGCACGGCGAGACCGATGAGCTGGCCCAGGACGGCGCTCAGCACCGGGACCGCAGGCAGCACGGCGACCGGGAACTGAACCCGGGTGACGAGGTTTTTGTGTTCGAGCAAGGCCACCGTGGCCCGACCCAGCCCTTCCTGGAAAGCCACCCAGGGCAGGATGCCGGCCAGGATGTAAAGCGCATTGGTGCCGATCCCGGCCTGCTCCCCGAACTTGGCCCGAAAGACCACGGTAAAGACAAAAGTAAAAATGACGAGCAACAAGAGGGGATTGATCACGGTCCAAAACAAGCCGAAGAGACTCCCGACGTATTTGCTCTGGAAATCCCGCAGGGTCATTTCGATCAGGAGCGGTCGGGAGAGCGCGAGTCTTGGCTGAGAAACTGGTGCCATCTTTTATTATGATATCACGAATCGCCCGAAGATTCAGCTAGATGGGGGATATCCCCTGTTTAGTGTCCAAATTCGGGCAAACGTTCCAACGGTCTCAGGTGCAAGCAATCGTTGCGGCCTAACCTTTATCTTTCTGCTCGTCCCTTGACAATGGAAAGGTCGTGTCATACATTCTTAAAGACATCAGTTGGATAAACCGATGAAGCGGTCACCCGAGTGGAAAAAAAATTTCCTGCTCTTTGAAAAGAACGCCGAAGAATTATGGCAGAGTATTTTTGAAGGGGAACAGCCGTTGATGCAGCACGTCG
>MGQK01000057.1:11571-15280 GCA_001797815.1 Deltaproteobacteria bacterium RBG_13_61_14
AAGCCCGCCGGTGGACATCTATGAGACCAGTGATACGCTGTGTATGGAGGTGGAACTGCCGGGGGTGGAGCTGGAGGCGATCCGGCTTTATACCGTGCAAGGTGTTCTTTTCATCGAGGTGGAAAAGAAGGAATGTAACCCGGAGGCCAAGACTCCGGGCTCGGTGAGTTACCTGTGCCTGGAGCGGAAGTTCGGGAGGATCCATCGTCAGATCGAGTTGCCCAAGCCTTGCCATCCCTTGAAGGCCAAGGCCCGATATCGCAACGGGATTCTGACCGTTGAATTTCAAAAGATCAGCGAACGCCGGGGCCAGCGCCAGAATATTCCGATTGAGTCGTAACCCGGTATCGAGCGAGGTGAGTCGTAATGGTTGATGAAGAAAAACCCCCAACGCCGCCCAGTGCGCCTCCTCCGAGCGGGGAAGGGGAAGGCAAGCCGGAAAGCCAGCAGATCCAGATTCCCGAGGTCTTGCCGCTGCTGCCGGTTCGGGACGTGGTGGTGTTCCCGTTCATGATCCTGCCTTTGTTCGTGGGCCGGGAGAGCTCGGTGGCCGCGGTCAACGACGCCTTGAGCAAGGACCGCATGATCCTGCTTTGCGCCCAGAAACAGATGACCGACGAAAACCCCGTTCCGGAAGGCATCCATCCGGTGGGCACGGCTTCCATGATCATGCGCATGCTGAAATTGCCGGACGGCCGGGTCAAGATCCTGGTGCAGGGTCTGGCCCGCGCGCGGATCAAGGAATTCACCCAGGCCACGCCGCCCTATTTCGCCCGGGTGGAGATGCTGATGGAGCCGCCCCCGGGTGAACTCACCCTGGAAGTGCAGGCCCTGATGCGCACGGTCAAGGAGAACCTGGAAAAGATCATCCAGATGGGCAAGGTGATGTCGCCCGACCTGGTCATGGTGCTGGAGAGCATCTCCGACCCCGGCCGCTTCTGCGACCTGATCGCGGCCAACATCGGGATGGGTGTGGAAGAAGCCCAGCAACTGCTGGAGATCATGGAGCCCCGGCAGCGGCTGCAAAAGGTGAACGAGTATCTGAACAAGGAGGTGGAGCTGCTTTCGGTCCAGGCCAAGATTCAGAACCAGGCCAAGGAGGAGATGAACAAGACCCAGCGCGAGTATTTCCTGCGCGAGCAGCTCCGGGCCATCCAGCAGGAACTGGGCGAGGTGGACGAGAAAGGGGCCGAGATCGCGGAGCTCAAGGAGAAGATCGCCAAGGCCAAGATGCCCGAGGAAGCGGACAAGGAAGCCAACAAGCAGCTCAAGAAACTGGAGATGATGCACCCGGACGCCATGGAGGCGAGCACGGTCCGGTCCTACCTCGAGTGGCTGGTGGAACTGCCCTGGTCGGTGTTTTCCAAGGACAGCCTCAACCCGAAGAAGGCCAAGAAGATCCTGGACGAGGACCATTACGACCTGGACAAGGTGAAAGAGCGCATTCTCGAATACCTCTCGGTGCGCAAGCTCAACAAGAAGATGAAAGGCCCCATCCTCTGCTTCGTGGGCCCGCCGGGCGTGGGCAAGACCTCGCTGGGCAAGTCCATTGCCCGGGCGATGGGCCGCAAGTTTATCCGGATGAGCCTGGGCGGGATCCGGGACGAAGCCGAGATCCGCGGCCACCGCCGCACCTACGTCGGCGCGCTTCCCGGCCGCATCATCCAGGGGATCAAGCAGGCCGGGACCCACAACCCGGTGTTCATGCTCGACGAGATTGACAAGCTGGGCATGGACTTCCGGGGCGATCCCTCGGCCGCGCTCTTGGAGGTGCTGGACCCGGAGCAGAACTTCAGCTTCCGCGACCATTACATCAATATGCCCTTTGACCTGTCCCGGGCCATGTTCATCACCACCGCCAACCAGATGGACCCGGTGCCCTCGGCGCTCCGCGACCGGATGGAGGTGCTGGAACTGCCCGGCTATACCCTGGAAGAGAAGGTGGCCATTGCCAAGCAATACCTGATCCCCCGCCAGATGACCGAGAACGGGATCAGCACCAAGCTCATCGAGTTCACCGACGAGGCGATTGAGGGGATCATCGGCCAATACACCCGGGAGGCGGGGCTCCGCAACGCCGAGCGGGAGATTGCCAACGTCTGCCGCAAGGTGGCGCGCAAGGTGGTCGAGGGACAGAAAGAGAAAGTTAAAATCACGGCGGCCGCTCTGCATAGCTACCTGGGCCCGCCCTATTTCCTGCCCGAGGAAGAGCAGGAGAAGGACGAGGTGGGCGTGGCCACCGGCCTGGCCTGGACGCCGACCGGCGGCGAGATTCTGCAGGTGGAGGCCAGCATCACCAACGGCGCCAAGAACCTGATCCTGACCGGGCATTTGGGCGAGGTGATGCGGGAATCGGCCCAGGCCGCGCTGTCCTATGCCAAGAAGCGGGCGCCGGCGTTCAACCTGCCCGAGAACTTCTTCGACCGCAAGGAAGTGCACGTGCACGTCCCGGCCGGCGCCATCCCCAAGGACGGGCCGTCCGCCGGGGTGACCATGGCCACCTCGCTGGTCTCGGCCATGACCGGGATCCCGGTGCGGCGTGATATCGCCATGACCGGCGAGATCACGCTGCGGGGGCGGGTGCTGCCGATCGGCGGGCTCAAGGACAAGGCCCTGGCCGCGCTCCGCAACAAGATCGCCAACGTGATCGTGCCCGAGCGCAACCGCAAGGACTTGGAGGATATCCCCAAGAACCTGCGGGAGAAGATCAAATTCATCTTCGTCAAGACCATGGACGACGTGCTCGAGGTGGCCCTGGTTGACGGGACCAAGGAACTGAGCAAACTCACCCGGAAAACCGGCTCGAAAAAGACGCGCCGGGCCCGCCGGGCCAAGAGCACTCAAGCGATCCGTCCGGCACGCTCCTCGGAAGCGGGCCGGGCCAAGATCGCGGCGCGTTAGGCACGGGTTGGAAACCCGTGGCACGAGGCATGGGTTGAAAACCCATGGCACGAGCAGGTTGGATCTGAGCGAGATAGGCGAACGAGGGCTGATCCAGCGTATCCGCCGTGCCTGTCGGCCGCGCAGCGCCGGACTCCAACTGGGGATCGGCGATGACGCGGCCCTGACCACGCTCTCTTCTCCCCAGATCATCACCTGCGACCTTCTCATCGAAGGCGTCCATTTCCAGCGCCGCTGGCACCCCTGGCGGCGGCTCGGCCGCAAGGCGCTCTCGGTCAACCTCTCCGACCTTGCCGCCATGGCCGCGGTCCCGCGTTTTGCCCTGCTCGGCCTGGGCCTGCCGCCGAAGACGTCGGTGGCCGAGGCCGACGCCCTGCGCCGGGGATTCCTGGAAGTGGCTGAAGAACATGACGTGGAGCTGATCGGCGGCGATACCTGCGCTTCCCGGAAAATAATTCTGGCCGTCACCGTGCTGGGCGAGCAGGGCCGCTACCCGTGCGTGCTCCGCTCCGGCGCCCGGCCCGGGGACGAGATTTTTGTCACCGGCGCTCTGGGCGAGGCGGCCTGGGGTCTCGAGCTCTTGAAGCGCGGACACGGGTCCGCCCGCCATCCCGCGGTCCGCCGCCTGCTCGATCCGACGCCCCGCGTGAAACTCGGTCGAAGACTGGCGGCTTATGCCTCGGCCATGATTGATTTGAGCGACGGTCTCCTCATTGACCTCGGCCACCTCTTGGAGGAGAGCCGGGGCGTTGCGGCCCTGGTTGAAACGGCCGCGCTCCCGCTCTCTCCTTGTTTCCGCCGTCACTTT
>MGQK01000057.1:15309-16148 GCA_001797815.1 Deltaproteobacteria bacterium RBG_13_61_14
CTGCGTCCGCTTCGAGCATTTCCCGGAGCGGCCATGAACGTGGAGTCGGAGATCCTGTTTCGACTCTTGGGAGCGGCCGGCCTGTTGCTGGTCTCGGCGTTCTTCTCCGGCTCGGAAGCGGCTTTTTTCAGCCTGGGCCGGTTTCGCCTGGGGCCCTGGGAAGAAAAGTATCCGAACCAGGTCCGAAGGATCCGAGAGCTCCTGGCCCAACCCCGCCGCCTGATCGCGACCGTGCTCATCGGCAACGAGCTCGCCAACTACAGCATCTCGATCCTGGTCGCGGCCCTCTACGCCATGCTCTTCCTCGAACCCGGCGCCCGCCGGCTCTGGCTCCCGCCCGGGGACCGGTCCACCTGGGCCAGCCTCATTAGCATCGTCTCCTCCGCGCTGCTCATCATGTTCTTCGGAGAAATCCTGCCCAAGACCCTGGGCGTGAAGTTTTCGCCCGGCTGGACCCGGAAGACGGCTTGGCCCCTGCTTACCTTTTCGCGGGCGATCTATCCCCTTCGCCGTTTGCTGCGCCTGGTGAGCGACCTGGTCCTCCGCGGCCTGGGGGTGGATGCCCGGGACGCGGTGGCCGGCATCGCCGACGAGGAGTTGCTGGGCCTGGTGGAGATGGGGGAGGACGAGGGCGTGCTCCAGGCCGACGAGGCCACGCTCTTGCACAACCTCTTCGAGTTCGGCGACCTCAAGGTGGCGGAAGTGATGACGCCTCGCCGCGACATCTTTTGCCTGCCCGACACCCTGCCTTTGCTTGAGATCGTGCGCGAGATCCGGCGCCGGGGCTTCTCCCGGGTCCCCATCTATCACGGAGATCCCGACAACATCATCGGCATCCT
>MGQK01000057.1:16158-17388 GCA_001797815.1 Deltaproteobacteria bacterium RBG_13_61_14
GACTTGCTCAAGTCCTTCAACTATGGAGCCGCGGCCCCGGTCCAGAGCCTGGCCCCGCTCTTGCGCCCGTCCTTCTTCATCCCCCGCACCAAGCCGATTGACGAGCTTTTGCTCGAGTTCCAGACTCGCCGGGTCCACCTCGCCCTGGTGGTGGATGAATTCGGGGCGGCGGTCGGACTGGTCACCATCGAAGATATCTTGGAAGAAATTTTCGGCAAGACCGGCAAGCCGGCCAAGGAGCAGGAGTTCGAAGTGCTCCCGTCCGGCAACATGCTTATCTCCGGCCGGCTGGAGGTGCGCGAGTTCAATACCCGGATGGTGGCCGAGCTTTCGGCCGAGGGCGTCCAGAGCATGGCCGGTTTCTTGCTCCACCGGTTCGGCCGGACGCCGGCGGTGGGCGAAGCGCTGGTCGAGGCCGGCTTCAAGTTTACGGTCCGGGAAGTGCGGGGCGCCGCCATCCATCGGATCGAGGTCAGCCGGATTTACCCGGGCCGGGAGGAAAAGCCGTGATCTCCCTGGGCACCTTGGCGCTGATCGTGGGGCTCTGCCTGGCGCTGGAGGCGTTTTTCTCCGGCTCGGAGATCGCGGTGGTCGCTTCCAACAAGGCACTCTTGCGCCAGCGCGCGGCCGAAGGCTCGCGGCTCCTTCGCCTGGTCCAGGAATTCCACGACCGGCCCCAGTGGCTCTTGGGCACCACCCTGATCGGCACCAACCTCTCCACCGTGGTCTCGGTGTCCTTCGCCACCATTTTCTTCCGCGGCCGTTACGGCGAGATCGGCGAGCTTTACACCCTGCTCGTCATTTCTCCTTTGATCCTGCTCTTCGCCGAGATGATCCCCAAGGTCTATTTCCAGCAGTATGCCGACCGGATCGCGCCGCGCGTGCTCCTTCCGCTCCGTGCGGTCTCCCGCCTCTTCTCGCCGCTGCTCGCGGTTTTAACCGGGGTGGCCGGGGGTCTGACTCGGATTCTGGGGGGCGACCAGACCGCGAGTCCCTTTGTCACCCGGGAGGAGATCCAGAGCCTGTTGACCAGCTCCGGCCGTTCCGTGGAGCGGCAATCCCACGAGCAGCGGATGATCGGCCGGGTCTTCCGCTTCGCCGAGACCTTGGTGCGCGAGGTGATGATCCCCCTGATCCAGGTGCATGCGCTCGACCAGGAGATCACGGTGGCGGATGCGCTCGAGGAAGTGCGCAAAGAAATGCACTCGCGCTACCCGGTCTTTGCCGAGC
>MGQK01000058.1:0-1303 GCA_001797815.1 Deltaproteobacteria bacterium RBG_13_61_14
CGGCCTCGCGCGGCCGGTCAAAATAAGGAATGAAAATAGTATTTTTTACCGCGTCTGTCAATCCGCGTCACCGTCTCCATGACGGATTTAAGGTTGGCCAGGTCCAGGGGCAGGATCAGTTCCGTACTGCTTTTAGCGAGCTTCTTCAGTTCATTAATGTAGGCGTCGGCGATGCGCAAGGCGATGGCGTCGTCCCCGCCGTCCTGCTCAAGCGCGGCGGACACCTTGGCGATCCCCAGGGCGGTGGCCTTGGAAATAGCCTCGATCTCCTTGGCTTTGCCCTCGGCCTCGTTGATGAGCTTCTGCTTTTCGCCTTCGCTTATATTGATGGCCTCGCTCATGACGCCCTGCGAGTAATTGATGCGCGATTCGCGTTTCCCTTCGCTTTCCGCGATCCGGGCGCGCTTGATGCGCTCCGCCTCCATCTGCACTTCCATAACGTGAAGGATGTCCTTGGGCACGTCGATGTTCTTGATCTCGTAGCGCGTCACCTTGACGCCCCAGGGTTCGGAAGCCTCGTCCACACTCTTGACAACCTGGGCATTGATGACCACGCGTTCCTCGAACGTCTTGTCCAGGCTGAGTTTGCCGATGACCGAACGCATGGTAGTCTGCGCCAGCTGAATGACGCCCACCAGGTAATCCTCGATACCGTAACTGGCCAGTCTCGGGTCCACCACCTTGAGATAAAGAATGCCGTTCACCTCCATGCGGACATTGTCCTTGGTGATGCAGCGCTGTGAGGGAACGTCGATGGCGCGTTCTTTCAGTGAATGGCTGTAGCGCACCCGGTCGATGAAGGGCGCCAGGACGTGGAACCCCGCGGACAGCGTCCGTTTGTATTTCCCCAGGCGTTCGACCACCATGGCCGTCTGGGCCGGTACGACGCGGATGCTTTTTAAAAACCCGATCACGAAAAAGAGTCCCGTGACCGCGGCAATGGTATACAACAGGATCTGAACGATGATCATTTTCTCCTCCTTTTCCCGCGGTCGGCGTCAGGATCGTCGTCATCCTGTTTCTCACGGCTTATCACCGGTGCCTTTTTATCGGCGGCGGTCCCGGAGATCAGGGTGCGCACCAGCCCCTTCAGGTTGGCAATCTCCTGCGGCAGGACATGGACGGTGGCCGTTTCGATAATCTTGCCGAATTCGGCGATAAATTGTTCTGCGATCCGCATGGACACGGCCTGCTTGCCTTTGGGCGTACGGATGGCCCGGGCGATGGCCGCGATTCCGTTGGCGGTGGCCTCGGCCACCAGCTCAATGGCGCGCGCCTTGCCGTCGGCTTCGTTGACGCGCCG
>MGQK01000058.1:1353-3624 GCA_001797815.1 Deltaproteobacteria bacterium RBG_13_61_14
AAATATTGATGGTCGATTCGCGTTCGCCTTCGCTGGTCAGGATGTTGGCGCGTTTTTCGCGCTCGGCGCGCACCTGCTTTTCCATCGCCTCCTGGACGGTGCGCGAGGGGGTGATGTCGCGGATCTCGTAGCGCGAGACTTTGATGCCCCACGGGTCCGAGGCCTCGTCCACGGCCAGTACGATCGAAGTGTTGATCTGATCGCGTTCGGAAAAACTTCTGTCCAGCTCGATCTTGCCGATCTCGGAGCGCATGGTGGTCTGCGCCAGTTGACTGGTGGCGAACCGGTAATTGTCGATCCCGTAACTGGCCTTGACCGGATCGGTGGCGCGGAGATAGAGGATGCCGTCCACCTCCACCTCGACGTTGTCGTTGGTGATGCACCGCTGGGGCGGCACGTCGATCACCTGTTCCTTGAGCGTGTGCTTGTAGGACACGCGCTGGATGAAGGGGAAGACGAGGTGAAACCCCGCTTCCAGGGTCTTGTGGTATTTACCGAACTGCTCGACGATGAAGGCGTGCTTCTCCGGCACGATCCGGGCGATGCGCGAGATGATAAGCGCGATAAGCCCGAATCCCGCCAGCCCGAGGAGAATGCCAAGGACCGCATAGGCTGCTTCCATGTTTCGCTCCTTTCAAAAATATAATATTTGTATGCGTTGATGGTTATACTCATAGAAACGCCGCCGGTTAAAATAAGTCCCGCCGAACGCCCCGTTATTCCCGTTTGGAGACGATCAGGGTGAGATTGTCCTTTTTCATGATTTCGACGCTGTCCCCGGCCGCGACATCAGAATCATAGGTGATGGCCTTCCAGGTTGTGCCCTGAAAACTAACCCGCCCCGCTTTCTTCTGGCTGATAGGCTCGATGACTTCGGCGGTCTGTCCCACAAACTCGTCATGGCCGTCGTCTTCGATCACCTTGCCGCGAAAGGTTCGCTTGAAAAGCCGCCGGAAGGCAAAGAGCGACAAGAGTGATGACGCGCCCCACACCAAGAATTGCAGCAGCAATGAAGCTGAAAACCCGGGGATGAGCAGGGATAAGAGCCCGGTGAGAAGGGCCCCGATACCGAAGAAAATGACCACAAAACCGGGGGTGAGAAGTTCCAACCCTATAAGAAGCACTCCCGCCAGGAGCCAGAGATAGGGAAGAAATTCCATATATACTCCTTTTTCCCGAATAAAAGATAAGGCGAAAGCGTTGAAATGTCAATGAGGTGATGAACCGCCCTTCGCCGTCGCCCTGATAGAGCAGCCTGCGCAGACCGGAAGACATCCCGATGACGGCGCCGATACTCAAGGCGATCACCAGGACGATGATAGCCGCCAGCGTCATAATTCCCGCGTATTTCCAGTAGGCCTGTTGGCGCCGCAGGGGGCTCTCTAGATCGGACGCGCGGCCCGTATTGAGCAGGCTGTTGCTGGCTTCCGCGCACCGGAAGAGCCGGGTTGTGGACAGGAGAAACAATAAAAAACACTCTTGCGGGAATCAATAAAACTTTCGATAATTTATATTGAAGGATGGTTCCTCTTGTCCCGGACCTCACGGGTGGTGAAGGATATCGATGTTTTTTCTTGTCCAGGCGGCATAAGGAAAGAACGGGAGACGAGTAGTTGGAATATACCCCACATGGAAAGACCAGGTTTTTTCCCGTTCTGCTGGCGCTCTTGACAACGGGGCTGTTGCTCTCCGTCGTCTCCGCTTTTATCGTCAGCCTGTTCCCTCCCGCCTCTTTTCCATCCATACTGTTGACCGCATCGGTCGTCCTGGCACTGGTCATGGCCGCCGCCCTTATCCCGTATTTTATTTTTTTCGTCTCCCGCTCCATTCGGCGGTTGCATCATGCGGAAGCCGGTTCGGTGCTTCCTGAAATCAACGCCCTGAAACTCTCCATTTCGGAGTTGGCGCGGGGCAACCTGAGCGTTCGGACGGCGGAACCCGATGCGGAATCCGCCGAGTCCTCAGGCAATGGGAAAACGCCCCCCTCGGAAATTCTCAAGCCGCTTTCGGAGGCGCATCAAAGAATCATCGGCCAGATCAGGGGAACCATCCAGGAGCTTAATCAGGTGACCGCCGCTTCCTGCCGGAGACTTTTCTATGTGGGCGCGGACAGTTTCATGGAAGGCAAAAAATGCGGCCGGATGCTGGGCCGCTTTCTGGGGGAAAAGGGAAAAGTGGCCGTAATCATGGGAAGCTCGCTGTCAGCCGGCCAAACCCTCCGCCTCAAGGGCTTCCAGGCGCTGCTGTTGGAGGAATACCCCGGGATCGAAA
>MGQK01000058.1:3823-3965 GCA_001797815.1 Deltaproteobacteria bacterium RBG_13_61_14
TGAGTGCATCAGCCGCGGCCTTCTAGCGGGCACGCTTTCACAGAACCCCTTCGCCCAGGGCTTTGATCCGGTCATCGAACTCTATAATCACCTGGTCAGCCGGGAAAATCCTCTCCTAGTCCGCCGGCTTACGATGATCGAA
>MGQK01000058.1:4117-4243 GCA_001797815.1 Deltaproteobacteria bacterium RBG_13_61_14
CTGGGAACCGGTGGCGGCCGGCGCGCGCCGGGCGGAGGAAACGCTGCTGCAGTACAATACCGTGGTGACCCCGGTGGTTAACGAGGCCATCCGGCGTATGGATTGGAGCGCCGCCGCCTTCACGCC
>MGQK01000058.1:4430-4567 GCA_001797815.1 Deltaproteobacteria bacterium RBG_13_61_14
CACCAAGCGCACGGCCCAAACCGGGTACGAAATTATCCGACGGACCCAGGAGGTGATGAAGGCGTTGGACCGCAATGCGCAGGTGACGAATGAGGCCATCAGCGCTCTCAACGCCAATGTCATGAAGATTATAGAAA
>MGQK01000058.1:4783-4885 GCA_001797815.1 Deltaproteobacteria bacterium RBG_13_61_14
GAACGGCCACCGAGCAGGTGGCCCGATCGGTGGCCATTGCCAACCGCACCGAAGGGGTATTCCGGGAGATCACGGAAGCCTCCGCGGAGAATGAGACGAAAA
>MGQK01000059.1:0-1616 GCA_001797815.1 Deltaproteobacteria bacterium RBG_13_61_14
AGGCCCAGGGCTTGAAAAACGGCCGGCCGGTGGTGGTGATCGAGCCGTTCCACAAGCGGCCGGTGCGCGAGTGGCCCGGCTCGCATTTCGCCCGGCTGGCGGACCTGATCGCCCGCGAGTTGAAGGCGCACGTGGTCTTCAGTTGGGGCCCGGGCAAAGAAGCGGCGGTGAAAGAGATTTTGGCCCAGGCCCAGGAGCCGCATGTCCTGGCCCCGGGCACGGACCTGCACCAGCTTGCAGCCTTGTATGGGGCCGCGGACCTCTACGTGGGCAATGACTGCGGCCCGCGGCACATCGCCGGAAGCCAGGGGAGACCGACCTTTGCCATCCTCGGGCCGACCGACGAGGCCTGGACCCCGCCCCATGACCCCCGGCACCGGACCGTGGCCAAGGCCATCGCCTGCCGGCCCTGCAACCTGCGCTATTGCCCGGAGAAGCACCACGCCTGCATGAAGGAGCTTGGCCCGGAGGAGGTTTTTGCGGCGCTAGAGGGTTTCTGGAATTCTCTCCAGGATTGCCCAAAATGAGGATCTCGAAGATGAGGATTACAATCATGCAGGTAGGGGCACGGCATGCCGTGCCCCTACAACCCGTGGGCGCGATAAATCGCGCCCCTACTCGATGGGGTCAATTGCCTTGAACGAGACTGCGCCCCGGGTCCTGCTCATCCGGTTCGGCTCGATCGGGAACGCGCTGGTCGCGGTGCCGGCGATCCGGGCGCTGCGCTCGGCCTGGCCCGACGCTCGCCTCAGCCTGTTGGCTGACCCCATGACCCGCGAGATTTTTCAGGGCTGCCCTTACCTTAACGAGACCATCCTCTACGACCTCAAAGGTGCGCACCGCTTCGGGCACGGTTATTTCAAACTGGTGGCGGAACTGCGGCGCCGGCGCTTTACCCATGCCCTCCATTTCCGCCGGTATCTGCGCAGCGAACTGCTGGGCCTTTTTTCCGGGGCCGGGGAGCGGATCGGTTTCCAGACCAGGGCGCGGCTGCAATGGCTGACCCGCAAGGTGCCTTATTGGGAAGGCGAGAGCGTGATCGAGCAGAACCTGAACCTGGTCCGGGCGCTGGGCATCCGGGCTGAGGACCGCCGGCTGGAATGCTGGCCGGCTTCCGGCTCGGCGGCGGTGGACCGGATTTTCGGCCAACTGGGAAACGGGCCCGGGCCGGCGGTGGTGATTCATCCTGCCGGCGCGACCCAGCGGGAAAGGCTATGGCCGGACTACGGCGCGCTGGCGCAAAAGCTGTTTGAGCAGGGGCAGGCCAAGGTGATCATGATCGGGACGCCGGCCGAGGCCGGTGAGGTGGACCGCCAGGCCGCGCAAGTAAGGGCGCCGGTGGTCAAGGCGCTGGGGCTGCCCATCCGGGAGGTGGCGGAGTTGATCCGGCGGGCCGACCTGTTTGTCGGCACCGACTCCGGGCCTTGCCATTTGGCGGACGCGGTGGGCACGCCGAGCGTGATCCTGTATGCGCCGCATCGGGGGCTAAAGGCCCAGGTCCGGAAGTGGAAACCGGAGGGCGAGGGTTTTGTGGCGCTCTTGCCCCGGCAGGACTGCCGCGAGTGCGGGGAATACCCTTGCCCGCTTTCCCGGCAGCAGGAATGCGCGGCCTCGAT
>MGQK01000059.1:1629-5480 GCA_001797815.1 Deltaproteobacteria bacterium RBG_13_61_14
ACCTGCGGCGGGACTTGAGCTTACCCGATGCCAGGCGGCTGGAGGCGGCGGATAAAATTGCCATCGTCAACGGCGAGCGCAACGATTTGATGGACGAGATTGATGAATATCTTTACAAGGCGTTTCGGGGAAAGGTAAAATTACGGGCGCCGAAGGTGAAGATTTATCGAGAGTTCAAACCCCGAAGCGCAATCAAGAAAAAGAAGGAACGAGCGGGGAAGAAAGGATAACCGTGAACGTGAACGTTTCCGTGAACGTGAACGAATTTTTGCGCGGGCTGGCAGAACCAACCCCATGGAATCGAAGGGATCGGGATGGCGGCGGAACAACAATTGGAACATGAAAAGTTAGAGGTTTACCAAGTGGCAATCCAATTTTTTGCCTTGTCTGCATTAAGGATTGTATCAATGCTTACTAAACTATGCAGGTCCTGGAATTGGTGATCTCGCTGACGTTCACGGGAACGTTCACGTTCACGGGATTGAAGAAGGAGGGGCTTTGATGTCCGAAATTCGTCAAGACGTAACTACCAATGAATGGGTGATCATTGCCACGGAACGGGCCAAGCGGCCGCATGATTTCAAGAAAGAAGCCAAGGCCCTGCCGCCGGAGTTTGTGGAAAAATGTCCGTTCTGCCCCGGGCACGAGGACCAGACTCCGCCCGAAGTCCTGGCCTACCGCAAGGACGGCCGGCCCAACGGCCCGGGCTGGTGGGTGCGGGTGATCCCCAACAAGTTCGCGGCGCTGGTGCCGGGGGAAGTGGAGCGCAGCATCGAAGACGGCTTTTTCCGCAAGATGAGCGGGGTGGGCCGGCACGAGGTGCTGATCGAATCGCCCAAGCACAACCTTTATTTCCCCTTCATCGAGGACCACCAGGCGGAAGAGATCATGCTGGCGCTGCGCGAGCGCTACCTGGCTCTCCAGCAAGACCCGCACGCCAAGGTGGTGATCATTTTCAAGAACCATGGCGCCGCCGCCGGGACCTCGCTCGAACATCCGCACTGGCAGATGGTCGCCACCCCGATCGTGCCCCAGAGCCTGCGCCGGCGCCTGGCCGCGGCCACCCGCTACTTCGATGACAACGGCGGCTGTGTGCTCTGCGACATGGTCCAGATGGAGCGGGCCGCCAAGAAGCGGGTGGTGGAAGAAACTCCGGAGCATCTGGTCATCCATCCTTTTGCCTCCCGCTCGCCCTTCGAGACCTGGATCCTGCCCAAACACGATCAGGCTTCCTTTGGCCAGGTCAGCCTGGATGAGGCCAAGGCCCTGGGACGCATCCTCCGCCGCACCCTGGCCAAGATCTTCGCCATCCTCGGCAACCCCGATTACAACCTGGTCATGCACACCGCGCCCTTCCAGGATGAAGCCAAAGGCGTCTTCCACTGGTATCTCCGGGTCATCCCCCGGGTGAGCACCATGGCCGGCTTCGAGATCGGCTCCGGCATCTTTATCAACACCGCCCTGCCGGAAGAGACCGCTCCCTTTATGCGTGAAATTTCGATCTAGCCGAGCGGGTCAGCTCAAGGAGGGAGGGAGAAGGTGAGGGCGGTCCTGCAGCGGGTTTCCCAGGCCCGGGTCAAGATAGCCGGCGAGACCGTGGCCGAGATCGGATCAGGCCTCCTCGTGCTGGCCGGGGTTTTCAAGGGCGATGCCGAGGCCGATGCCGACTACCTGGCCCAGAAGACCGCGGAGCTGCGGATCTTCGAGGATGCCGCGGGGAAGATGAACCTCTCGGTCCTGGACCGCGGGGATGCGGTCCTGGTCGTCTCCCAATTTACCCTGGCCGCGGACGTGCGCAAGGGCCGCCGTCCCTCCTTTGACCCGGCGGCGCCTCCGGAGGAAGCCGAGCGGCTCTACCTCCTTTACGCGGACCGGCTCCGGGCCCGGGGCCTGGCCGTAAAAACCGGAGTCTTCGGCGCCAGGATGGAAGTGGAGCTGGTCAACGACGGGCCAGTGACTTTTGTGCTGGAGAGCCTCAAGTCTTCCCCCAAGGTCTAGAGACGATGAAAAAATAAAGGTTGAACCCCTTTTTCTTTCTGGTGTAGATTGAGCAAATAGATTTCATTGAAGGAGGAATCTCGATGAAAAAGGTCACCAGCCGACTCGGTTTTGTCCTCTTGGCCCTGGCCTTTCTGGCTCAATCCCAGCCTCCCGGAAAAACCTCAACCTCTGCGCCTCAAACCGGCCAGGCTAAGCATCCGCCCGGGACCAAAGGCGGCCCGATGGTATTTATCCCGGCCGGGGAATTTACTATGGGTTTGAGCTCGGACGCGGCTTTTAAGGAGTGCCAGAAGTATTGCAGCGACTGCAAGCTCGAAGAGTTTATCAATGAGGAGTCGGTCGTAGATCGAGAAGCCCACCCCACCGGCATGGAGTACTGCCAGCGCCAGAGGTTTATCAATGAGGAGCCGGCGCACCGGGTTTCTCTGGACGCCTTTTACATTGACAAGTTCGAAGTGACACAGGGAGAGTATAAAGAGTGCGTTCGGGCCGGGAGCTGTAAGGATAACAAAAAGTATGATGGGTTCACGGGCGACCGTCAGCCGGTGGTGGGAGTGACCTGGAACCAGGCAAAGGCTTATTGTGAATGGGCCGGGAAACGGCTGCCGACGGAGGCGGAATGGGAGAAGGCAGCGCGGGGGACGGATGGAAGGATGTATCCATGGGGCAATCAGAAGGCAAGTTGCGAGCTGGCCAATTATGATGACTGCAAAATGGAAAAGACCTGGCCGGTGGGGACTAAGCCGGACGGGGCCTCGCCTTACGGGGCTTTAGATATGGCCGGCAATGTATGGGAGTGGGTGGCGGATTGGTATGAAGAGAATTATTATTCGCATAGCCCCAATAAAAATCCGACTGGTTCTGCCAGCGGCTCGGGCCGGGTGTTGCGTGGCGGGAGCTGGTTCGACTATCCTGGCAGCTTGCACGCCTCCAACCGCGTCACAGGCGGACCTGACCTTGAGTACTTCTACGGGGGCTTCCGGTGTTCAGGAGACTGAAAATTCTTACTCTTGAGTTCTTTTACGCTTTTACCTTTGAGGGGGTATGGGGGCTTTAGCCCCCATCGGAAATATTTTGGAGCGCGGCGATTTATCGCCGCTTTTCTTCCCGGCGATTCATCGGCGGAGTCATCGCCCCAGTTCCACTTTAAGTTCTTCGGTCGTCAGGTCCATGTCCCGCAGGATATTTTGCAAAACTTTCGGGTGGAGCGTCTTGCCGGCGTGGGCGGGGACGGTTACGCGCCGGCCCTCGGGGTTCTTGTAGATGAGGTGGCTGCCGCTGGACCGCGCGAGAAAAAATCCGCGCCGTTCCAGGACGCGGATGATTTCCCTCGCGGTCAGGCGCGGCTGGCGTTCGCTCATACGGCCACCTCGACGGTGGTCAGGTTCACGCTTTCCGGGGCCTTGATCTCCTCGCCGGCGGCCAACCGGTCCTCGAGATGAAGACGGATCGCGTCAACCAGGTTGGCGCGCGCTTCCTCAAAGGTCGCCCCGCTGGTGTAGCAACCCTGAAGTTCCGGACAAAAAGCAAAATAACCTTCCTCGTCCTTCTCAATCACCGCGGCGAAGTGATAGGTTCTCATGGTTGAATATCCTTTCGATTATCTCATTAACTTCCTAACTAAGCCACCGGCATTGCCGGTGGTGGGGTGTGGGGGCGAAGGCCCCACACCATTAGCGAACCAACAATGTTGGTGAGCAAAATGATAAATCAAAGTTATCATCATTATCAGGCAAGCTGAAGGACATTGTCCGTAGGCTTGCCGCATCTTGAAAGCCACCGACATAGTCGGTGGTAGTTTACTCCTTCGAAAGCCAATGATATAACTGACTATAAGCGCATCGCCTTGC
>MGQK01000060.1:0-10682 GCA_001797815.1 Deltaproteobacteria bacterium RBG_13_61_14
AGGCCGGAGCTACAAGATCTATCGGGGCATGGGCTCGCTCTCGGCCATGAAGACCGGGGGCTCGATCCGCTACGGCCAGGAGGTCACGGTGGAAGATATTCTTTTCGACCAGGACCGGGAGACCGGGGCCTCGCTGGGCAAGCTGGTCCCGGAAGGAATCGAGGGCCGGGTGCCCTATCGGGGGCCGCTGGCCGCCTCCATTTACCAGTTGGTGGGCGGGCTGAAGTCGGGCATGGGTTACACCGGCTGCCGCACCATCGAGGAGTTGCGCAAGAAGGCCCGCTTCATTCGGATCACGCCCCAGGGCCTGCGCGAGAGCCACGTGCATGACGTGGTGGTCACTCAAGAAGCGCCGAATTATCGGGTTGAATAATCCAATTGTAAACGTGAACGGATGTAGGGGCACGGCACGCCGTGCCCCTACGAATTGAAGCAATTGTTATGGCTGACACGGAAAAAGTTCTCATCCTTGATTTCGGCTCCCAATACACCCTGCTCATCGCCCGGCGGGTGCGGGAGCTGAAAGTCTATTGCGAGATCCATCCCTTCTCCCTGCCCCTCGACCAGGTGCGCGCCTTCACCCCCCGCGCCATTATCCTCTCCGGCGGCCCGGCCTCCGTTTACGACCCCGACGCCCCCCATTGCTCCCCGGAAATTTTCCAGCTCGGAATCCCCGTGCTCGGCATCTGCTACGGCATGCAACTCATGACCAAGCTCCTCGCCGGCCAGGTCGCCAAGTCGGCCAAACGCGAATACGGCCCGGCCGAGCTTTTCCTCGACGACGAGACCGACCTCTTCGCCGACCTTTTCGCCGAAGCCGCCTCGCCCGCGGCCGACCGGCTGCACCACGACCCGCATCCCCGCAACCTATTCTCGCCCGGCCAGGTCCGGGTCTGGATGAGCCACGGCGACCGGATCGAGAAGATGCCCCCCGGCTTCGCCGCCATCGCCCATTCGGCCAACTCGCCCATCGCCGCCATGAAGCACCCGGAAAAGAAACTCTTCGGCGTCCAGTTCCATCCGGAAGTGGCCCACACGCCCCAGGGCCTGGCCATGCTGAAAAACTTCCTCTTCCGCGTCGCCGCCTGCCAGGGGCAATGGACCCCCGAGCATTTCATCGAAAGCACGGTCGCAAAAATCCGCGAGCAGGTGGGAAAATCGAAGATCATCCTGGGCCTTTCCGGCGGGGTGGATTCCTCGGTGGCCGCGGTGCTCATCCACCGCGCGGTGGGCGATAAGCTGACCGCCATCTTTGTGGATAACGGCCTGCTCCGGCTGGGCGAAGCCGAGGCCGTGGTCCAACTTTTCCGCGACCGCTTCCAGATCCCGCTCCGCACGGTGGATGCGGGGAAGAGGTTTTTGAAAAAACTCAAGGGCCTCGCGGACCCCGAGGCCAAGCGCAAGGCGATCGGCGAGGTATTCATCCGGGTGTTTGAGGACGAGGCGAAGAAAATCAAGGGCGTCAAATTCCTCGGCCAGGGCACGCTTTATCCGGATGTGATTGAAAGCACGTCCTTTCGGGGTCCCTCGGCCACGATCAAGAGCCACCACAACGTGGGCGGCCTGCCGGCGAAGATGCAGCTCCGGTTGGTGGAGCCGCTGCGCGAGCTATTCAAAGATGAGGTGCGGGAGGTGGGCCTCAAGCTGGGGATGCCGGAGGAATTGATCCTGCGTCAGCCCTTCCCGGGCCCGGGCCTGGCCGTGCGGATGTTGGGAGAGGTGACCGAGGAGCGGCTCTCGGTGCTGCGCCAGGCCGACCGCATCATCACCGACGAGCTGGAGGCCGCAGGGCTGTCTCGCCAGGTCTGGCAATACTTCGGCGTGCTCCTCCCGGTCAAGACCGTGGGCGTGATGGGCGACGAGCGCACCTATGAGAACGTGGTCACGGTCCGGGCGGTGAAAAGCCTGGACGGGATGACCGCGGACTGGGCCGACCTGCCTCACGCCGTGCTCGGCAAAATCGGGAGCCGCATCATCAACGAGGTCAAGGGCGTGAACCGGGTCGTCTATGACATCTCCTCCAAACCCCCGAGCACGATTGAATGGGAGTAGATTGGTTCACGGTTCACGGTTCACGGTTCGCGATTTTCCGAAGATCCTTTCAACCCTTACGCGATTGAATTGGTGAATTGGGGGTCAGAGCTTCAGTTTTAAGTTACATATCTGTATAAGAAGACGCCGGGGTGTCTGGACGGTAAAACCCTCCCTCCCCCTCCGAGTTGAAAATTTGTCTTTCCCGAACTACGATTGATGCTAGGATTGCGCTATGATCCCCTGGGACCAGTTGCCGGAGCTGTCGCCCGGCCTCGAAGAAATGGTGCCGCGCTTCGCGGTGCTCAAAGAATACGACCCGGCCTACGTGGAGAAGCTCCGGGGCTTGCTGGAGCGCGGTCGGCGTTTTGCCCGGGCCGAGGTTTACCCGCGCGCCCTCGAGCTCGACGCCAGGGTCAAGGAAGACCCCCGCTACTTTGATTGGGAGATCGTGAAGAAGGGCCTGCCCTTGCGGATGCTCAGCCTGGGCGTGCCCGAACCGGCGGGCGGCGAGGGCCACCTGACCACGGGCATGGCGCTCCTGATCGAGGAGTTGTGCGCGGGGTGCGCGGGCATCGCCCTGATCTTCGGCGCGCATGCGCTCGGGTTTTCCGCGGTCGGCCTGGCCATGGACATGGAGATCTTGGACCGGTTCCTGGCCCCGATTGTGGAAAAGGAAAAGCGGGGTGAGCCGCACCTGTTCGCCCTGGACATCACCGAGCCTTCGGCCGGCTCCGACGTGGAGGACGCGGAGGGACTAGCCAAGGCCCGGCTAACGCTTCAGGCCAAGAAAGTTTCAGGCGGCTACCTCCTCAACGGCCGCAAGTGCTTTATCAGCAACGGCAGCGTGGCCCATTGCCACTTTGTCACCGCGGCGGTGGACAAGTTGCGGCCGCTGGAAAGTTTCACCGCCTTCGTGGTCCCGGCCGACTCGCCCGGGCTTTCCATCGGCCGCTGGGAGCAGAAGATGGGCCAGCGGGCCTGCCCGGCGGCCGAGGTGATCTACGAGGACGTGTTCGTGCCCGAGAAAAACGTGCTGGGCGTCGAGGGCGAGGGCATGTATCACACGCTGACCGTGCTCTCGGCCTCGCGCGGCCCGGTGGGCGCCATCGCCACCGGCATTGCCCGGGGCGCGTTCGAGCGGGCGTGGGCGTATGCCCAGGCCACCCGCCGCAACGGCCGGCGGCTGATCGAAGAAGAATGGGTGCAGATGCGGCTGGCGGACATGATCAAGGACATTCACCTGGCCCGGCAGGCGGTGATGGACGCGACCATGTTCTTTGATTTCTTCCACGTGCCCCGCCGCTTGCGCCAGCCGCGGTCCCGGCTGGGGATGAAACTCTTCCCCCGGGCGCTCCGCACCTGGCCGCCCCTCCACGACCGGCTGGATTGGAAAAAGCTTTACGCCGCGGCAAAGGAGCAAACCAGCCGAGACGTGACCAGCGCGGTGCGCAGCCGGGCGGTGATCTTGAGCTCGCTGGCCAAGGTGGCCGGCTCGGACCTGGCAATGGGGACCTGCCGTAAGGCCATGGAGATCCTGGGGGAGGAGGGGCCGATCCGGGAGTGGGGGATCGAGAAGTGCTGGCGCGACGCCAAGCTCACCCAGATCTACGAAGGCACCAACCAGCTCAACCGCGCGGCCATGGTCAAAGAGGTTTTGCAGCCGGGGAGCAGCGAAAAACTCCCGGCCGGAGAGGCGGAGCGATGAGCGAGCTGCAGCCAGCCCTTGACGACATGGAACGGCTGCGCGAGATCGGGAAGCGCATTCGCCGGGAGTATGGCGCGGAGCGGGTTCTGCTTTATGGATCCATGGCCCGGGGCGAAGCCGGGCCGGACAGCGATGTGGACATTTTCGTGATTGCCGAGACCCAGGAAAAATTTTTCGACCGGATCGCGACGGTGCTGGGACTGGTTAGAGACTTGCGCGAATTGATGCCTCTTTCGCCGATTGTGCTGACACCTGGAGAGGTTGCAGAACGCTTGCGGATTGGGGATCAATTTGCGGCCGAGATTTTGCAGACCGGGAAAGATTTAGTGTAATGGCGACGAATTCTCTCTACCCCAAGGAAGCGGGATTAAAATCCGTGATCGAAGAAGCGCTCACCCTGGTTCACTCTTTATTCCCCGGCGAAAATTTAAAAATGAAGAGTTGAGAAATGCTGAAACATTCCGACTTCGTGCACCTGCACGTGCACACCGAATACAGCCTGCTCGACGGCGCGCTCCAGTTGGACCGACTCATCCGGCGGGCCGCGGAGTTCAAGATGCCGGCCCTGGCCATGACCGACCACGGCAACCTCTTCGGCGCGGTCCACTTCTACGAGCAGGCGGTGGAAGCGGGCCTGAAGCCGATTGTGGGCTGCGAGGTTTACGTGGCCCCCGGCAGCCGCTTTGAGAAGAGCAAGAGCGAGCGGGAAGAGGTAGCCCATCACCTGGTTCTGCTCTGCCAGAATTACAAGGGCTACCAGAACCTGTGCCGGCTGGTGACGGCCGGCTACCTCGAAGGCTTTTACTACAAGCCCCGGATTGACGCGGAACTCCTGGAAAAGCATGCCGAGGGCCTGATCGCGCTCAGCGCCTGCCTCAAGGGCGAAATCCCTTCCCTGCTCCTGGCCGGGAAAACCTCCGAGGCCAGTTCCCGGGCCGGATGGTTCAAGGAACTATTCCCGGATGGCCGCTTTTACCTGGAAATCCAGGAGAACGGCATCCCCGCCCAGGCGAAGGCCAATCAAGAACTTCTCGCCCTCGGCAAAGCTTTGGACATCCCGGTGGTCGCAACCAACGATTGCCATTACCTCAACTCCGAAAACTGGCGAGCGCACGATGTCCTGCTCTGCATCCAGACCGGAAAAACGCTCCACGACGAGAACCGGATGAAAATGCAAACCGAGCAACTCTACTTCCGTTCCGCCGAGGAAATGCAGCAGCTCTTCGCGGACCGGCCGGAAGCGATCCATAACACCGTGGCCATTGCCGAGCGCTGCAACCTCAAGTTCGATTTGAAGACCCTCCACTTCCCCCGCTTCGAACTCCCCTCCGGCCAGACCGCGGAGGGCTATTTGACCGAGCTGGCCGGCCAGGGCTTCGAGGCGCGGCTCCGCCAGCTCTCGGACCAGGACCCGGCTTTCCCGGAGCGGATCGCCGACTACCGCAAGCGCTTCGACTACGAGCTCAAGGTGATCCAGCAGACCGGCTTTGCCGGTTACTTCCTGATCGTGGCCGACTTCATCAACTGGGCCCGGCGCCAGAAAATCATGGTCGGACCGGGCCGGGGCAGCGCCGCCGGCAGCCTGATCGCTTACGCGCTCGGCATTACCGACATTGATTCGCTCCGCTACGGCCTGCTCTTCGAGCGCTTCCTCAACCCGGAGCGGCGGGAAATGCCGGACATTGACGTGGACTTTGACGATGACCGCCGGGAAGAAGTGATCCGCTACGTCACCGAGAAATACGGAGGCGCGGAGCAGGTGGCCCAGATCATCACCTTCGGCAAGATGCGCGCCCGGGCGGTGATCCGCGACGTGGGCCGGGTGCTGGGAATGCCTTATGGCGAGGTGGACCAGATCGCCAAACTCATCCCGGAGCAGATCAAGATCACGCTGGAGGAAGCCTTCAAGCAGGAGCCGCGGTTCCAGGAGATGCGGGAGCAGAATCCCTTGGTGGATGAGCTTTTGAACCTGGCCGTGGCCCTGGAAGGCTTAAACCGCCACGCCTCCACCCATGCCTCGGCCCTGGTCATTTCCGACCGGCCGCTGGTGGAATACATGCCGCTCTACCGCGGGACCAAGGACGACGACGTGGTCACCACCCAGTTCGACATGCACGTGGTGCCCAAGCTGGGCATGGTCAAGTTCGATTTCCTGGGGCTCCGCACCCTGAGCATGATGCGGGAGGCGATCCGGCTGATTCAGGCCCATCACGGAATCGAGCTCGACCTCACCCGCCTGCCGCTCGACGACCGGGCCACCTTCGAGCTTTTGTCGCGGGGCGAGTCGCTGGGCGTGTTCCAACTGGAAAGCGCGGGCATGCGCGACCTTTTAGTCCGGCTGCAACCCGCGGACATCGCCGAGCTGATCGCCCTGATCGCGCTGTATCGGCCCGGTCCTCTGGGCTCGGGCATGGTGGAAGACTTCATTGACCGCAAGCACGGCCGCAAGCCGATCACCTACCCCTTGCCCAAGTTGGAGGACATCCTCAAGGAGACCTACGGGGTCATGCTCTACCAGGAGCAGGTGATGCAGGTGGCGGCCAAGCTGGCCGGTTATTCCATGGGGGAGGCGGACAAGTTCCGCAAGGCCATGGGCAAGAAGCAGCGGGAGGAGATGGAAGCCCAGCGGGAGCCATTTCTCAAGCGCTGCCTCAAGAACCAGGTGAAGCCGGGGAAGGCCGAAGAGCTGTTCGAGCTGATGGCCAAGTTCGCCGAATACGGGTTCAACAAGTCGCACTCCACCGCCTACGCCCTGGTCGCGTTTCAGACCGCTTTTCTCAAGGCCCACTACCCGGTGGAGTTCATGGCCGCGCTCCTCACCTCGGAAATGAACGACACCGACAAGGTGGTCCGCTACCTGGGCGAGTGCCGGGAGATGAAGATCGAGGCGCTCGGGCCGCACGTCAATCACAGCGGGGTCACCTTCCTGGTGGAAGCGGACCCGGCTGCTTCGGCCTGCCGGATCCGCTTCGGCCTGGCCGCGATCAAGAACGTGGGGACGGGGGCCGCGGCGGCGGCGGCGGAAGAGCGCGAGGCGGCCGGGCCGTTTGCCTCGCTCTTTGATTTTTGCGACCGGGTTGATCTTCGCCGGGTCAACCGCAAGGTGCTGGAGAGTCTGATCAAGGCCGGCGCCTTTGACGGGATGGGGGCGTTGCGCTCCCAGATGCTGGCGGCGCTGGACCGGGTGATCGGGGAGGCGCAGTCGGCCCAGAAGAGCCGGGAGATCGGCCAGACCAGCCTGTTCGAGGCTTTGGCCGAGCAGGGAGCCGGCTATCAACCCGGGCCGGACTATCCGGCCCTGGCGGAATGGCCCAAGACCGAGCTGCTCGCCTTTGAGAAGGAGGCGCTGGGCTTTTACTTGACCGGCCATCCCCTGGCGCGTTATGAAAGTTTGATGAAGCCCTACGGGGTGGTGGAAACCTCTCGGCTGGCTTATCTGTCTAACGGGAAGGAGGTTTTGCTGGCCGGGGTGGTTAGTTCCTTCCAGGAACGCTACACTAAGAGGAAGGAGCGGATGGGCCGGGCCACCCTGAGCGACCTCAAGGGGAGCGTGGAAGTGGTGATCTTTCCCGAGCTGTATAAGCGGGTGGCCAACTACCTTCAGCAGGAGGAGCTGCCGGTGATGATCCGGGGCAAACTGGAGTTGACCGAGGATCAGCCCAAGGTGCTGGCCGCGGACCTGTTCCCTTTGCCGGAGGCCTCGGAGCGGCTGAACTTGACCTTGCATTTGACCTTGAGCACGCCCGGGGTGAATCCGGAGCACCTGCAGGCGCTCAAGGAGCTGATCCAGGATAATCGCGGGCCCACCCCGGTGGTGGTGCACGTGGTGGTGCCGCAGAAAAGCGAGACGGTTTTGCGCCTGGGCTCTGCCCATCGGGTGCGGGCGGTGCCCGAGGTGATTGAAAAGGTGGAAGAGATCTTCGGACCCGAAGTTGCCGTCCTGCGGACGGCGTAAGGAGGGCGGATCATGCTTAACCCCAACCGCGGCCCCAAACCAGCCAAGACCAAGATTAACATCCAGGACCAGGTGCTCAACGTCTCCCGCAAGGAACGCCTCCGGGTGGAGGTGCTCCTTTCCAGCGGGGAGAAACTGCAAGGGACCATCCGCAGCTTTGACAACTTCAGCTTGCTCCTCGACAGCCAGCCCGAGCGCCTGATCTACAAGCACGGGGTGATCATGATCACCCTGCTCGACCCCTTGCCCGAGTTCCATCGCATGGAGGACGAAAGACACCGATGAAGCGCACGAGCGGTCCCACGCTGGCCGCGATTCTCCTCGCGGCCTGGGCTCTGATGCCCCGGCCGGCCCTGGCTCAAAAGCCTTCGTTTGACCCCGCCGGCACCATCGAGGGACGCGCCTCTCTGGAAGGTAAGACCCCCGGTCAGGCCCGGGCCCAGGCCATTGAGCAAGCCTTTCGGACCCAGGTGATGGCCGGGGTGGCCGCCCGCCTGCCGGAAAAGGTCCGGATCGAGAAAGAGAAGCAGCTGGAGGATGAGATTTACTCCCACGCCGAGGATTTTATCCTTCGCTACCAGATCGAGGACGAGCAGACCCAGGGAACCGAATACGTGGTCTCCCTGGACCTGGCCCTGGACCAAGGGATGCTGGACGCGGCCCTGGCCAAAGGCGGCTTTCTCCGCAGCCCACATCCGCCCAAGGTGTTTCTCTTGATCCTGGAGCAGCGTCCCCCCAGTCCGGCCCAGTCCTGGTGGTCCGGGTCCTCTGAAAACCCGGCCCCGCCCTCGGCCAGCGAGCAGGTGTTTCGCCAGGAGCTTGGGGCGCGGGGGTATCAAGTCATTGAACCCTCCCCCGGCCTGCCCCGAGTCGCGCCCGAGCGAGTCACCAACCCCGGCGACGAGCGGGACCAGATCCTTCGCCAGCTCCAGAGCGACTATGATGCCGACTTCCTCCTGGTGGGCAAAGCCCGCATCCTCGGCCAACCCGGCGGAACCCAAAACCAGGCCGAGCTGACCTTGGCCGGGGTGGACCTGGCCACGGGGGAAAGCCTGTTCCGCCTCGAGCGCACGCTGGCCGTGGAAAAAACCAGGGATGAAAACTTCGAGCTAAAGGCCCTGACCGCGGCGGCGCAGGCCCTGGCGCCCGAGGTGTTAAAGCGGCTGAGCCAGCGCGGCCTGGTGCTGGGTGGGGGAAAAGTCCAGGCCATCCAGTTGACGGTGCTGAATGTTTTCAGCTACCCGGTTTATCAGGCTCTGAGCGAACGGCTTGAGCACCCGATTCCCGGCGTCCGGAAAGCGGAGTTGCGCCGCCTCTCGCCCGGGCGGGCCATTTTTTTAGTTCAGGGCTCGGCGGAACCGGGAGCCTTGGCCCGGGCTTTGACGGCTGAATTTTACCCGGGTTTTCGGCTGGAAGAGGTCGAGGTCTCTGGGGACAGCATCCGCTTGACCGCTTCCGCCTTGCCCGGGACCAGCCCCTCGCCCTGATCGGCGCGAGCTGAGGGTGGAAACGGATGAAGCTCCATCGGGAGAGCCTGATCACCAAACTCATCCTGGCGGTCGTGCTGGCCACCGCCCTGACCTCCCTGGCCGTGGCCTTGGCTTCCCTGCGCATCACCGGCCGGCACCTGCGCCGGCAGTTGGAGCAAGAGCTGCCCCATGACGTGCACCAGCTCAAGGCGCGGATCGAGGCCTGGTACGAAAATCGGCGCCTGGAGATGCAGGCGTTCGCCAACTCCGCCTTCATGTTCGGAGCGCTTCGCCAACTGCAAGAGCTGCCCGCCCGGAGCCCGCAGCGCCAACACGTGCAGGCCGAACTCGGCAAATACCTGAATTACATCAGCGAGCCCTTCGATTATTACGAGGGCTTTTTCCTCTTCGACCGCGCCGGCACCCTGATCGCGCAGTCGGGCCAGGCCGCAGTTGCGGTTTTGGGGGATGATCTCTTCCGGCAGGTCGCCGGCCGGGAGCCGAGCCAGACCGAAATCCTGCCGGTGTGGTTCGGCCCGGAGCTCCACGCTCCTCACCAGTTCATCCTGTCCTCGGTGCGGGACCATGAGAACCATCTCTTGGGCTTGCTGGTCGGGGCCATCCGCCTGGAGAAGCTCCAGGAATTTTTCCGGGATCCCGAGCTGGCCCCCACCGCCGAATTCATTGTGGTCAACCCCGCCGGCCAATTGATTTTGCTCTCCCGGGAAAGCGCCCGGGTCGCTCCGGACCGCAACCCCTCTTTCCAACGCAAGCTGCAACACCAGTTGGCGGAAAGTGGAAACCGGCTGCTGGAATACCGGGACCCGACCGGCCGGCGGGTGGTGGGAGCGATCACCGAAATTCCCCCGCTGGGCTGGCTGATGGCGGAAAAAGATTACGATTCCGCCTTTGCCCCGCTCTCTACCATCCGCAACCGGACCTTGATCCTGGTCATCCTGATCCTGATCGGGTTCAGCGTCCTGGCCTGGCGGGGGCTGCACTCGCTGCTCCGGCCGATCGAGGAGTTGGCCCGGGGGGTGGAGGCGATCAGCTCCGACCAGTTGGACATTTACCTGCCCTCTCCCTCCGGAGACGAGATCGGCCGGCTCACCCGCTCCTTCAACCGGATGGCCCAGCGCCTGCGCATCAACCGGCTGGAGATCGAGCGCTCGCAGCAGAACCTGGCCGACATCAACCTGCGCCTGGAACAGGCCAACGTCAGCCTGGCGGAAAAGAATTACGAGCTGGAGAACGCCAACCTCAAGCTGGCCAAGCTCGCCATCACCGACCACCTCACCGGGCTCTATAACCTGCGCAACCTCTCGAGCATCCTGGAGCGGGAAATGGCCCGGGCCCGGCGCAGCCAGGAGCCGCTCTCCCTGCTCATGATTGATATTGACGATTTCAAGCGATTCAACGATGAATACGGCCACTCCGCCGGCGATGCCCTGCTCAAGGAGATCGCGGCCATCTTTCAAGAGAGCGTGCGCCAGACCGACTTCATCGGCCGCTTCGGGGG
>MGQK01000060.1:10695-24989 GCA_001797815.1 Deltaproteobacteria bacterium RBG_13_61_14
CAACCGCTCCGACAAGGCCCTGTACCAGGCCAAACGCCTGGGCAAGAACCGCATGGCGGAATACGAGGATTAGCTCCGGATGGCGCGCGGATGACTTCGCCAATCTCCGGCCCGGACCCGGTCTCGGTGGTGCTGCCCGCCCGCAACGAGGCCGCGAACCTGCCCGGCTTGCTCCTCGCCTGCGCCCGAGTCTTCGCCTCCCGCTTCCCGGATTATGAGCTCCTGGTGGTGGACGACGGCAGCTCGGATGACACCGCCGCCCTGGTCGAGAAACTCAGGCAAGACAACCCCCGCCTGCGCCTGATCCGACATCCGGAAAACCTCGGCTACGGCGCCGCGCTCCGCAGCGGCTTTGCCGCGGCCCGCTATCCGCTGATTTTTTTCACCGACGCCGACGGCCAGTTCGACCCGGCCGAAGTGGACCGCCTGATCCTCCACCTCAAGGAAACCGACCTGGTCGCGGGTTACCGCGCCGCCCGCCGGGACCCCTGGCCGCGCCGACTTTACGGCCGGGTCTTCAGTTGGCTTTGCCGCGTCCGGTTCGGGGTCCGGGTCCGCGATGTCAACTGCGCCTTCAAGCTGTTTCGCCGCTCGGTGCTCGAAGGGGCCGAGCTCCGATGCTCCGGCGCCTTGATCAACGCCGAGCTCCTGGCCGTGGCCCAGGGCCGGGGCGTGGTTCCGGTGGAGGTGCCGGTCGCGCATTTCCCTCGCCGCCAGGGCGAGCCGAGCGGCGGCAGCGCGGCCGTGATCGTGCGGGCGGTCCGGGAGTTTTGGGAGTTGGACCGGCGGTTGCGCAGGAGGTAAAGACGCATGGTCAAGTTAACCGTGCTGGCGGAGAATTCGGTCGGAGTATCTCTGGGCCAGGTGGCCGAGCACGGCTGGTCAGTCCTGCTCGAAGACGGGGAAAGCCGGGTGCTCTTCGACACCGGCCAGGGCATGTGCCTCGCCACGAACCCCCGCCTGCTGGGGGTGGACCTTTCCCGCCTGGACGCCATCGTCCTCTCCCACGGCCACTCCGACCACACCCGCGGGCTGAAGCTCGTCCTGGAAACCTGCGCCGGCGCGGAGGTCTTCTGCCACCCGCAGGCGCTGCAAAAGAAGAAGGTCCGGCGCTCGCTCGGCGGCCGGGAGGTCACGCTCGACATCGGCATCCCTTATACCCAAGCGGAACTGGAAAGCCTGGGCGCCCGTTTCCAATTCGTCACCGCGCCGACCCGGATCAGCGAGCACGTCTCCGCGAGCGGAGAGATACCCCTGACCGCGGCGTTCGAAAGCCTGGAACCGGGCTTCCTGGTGGAAGGTCCACAGGCCGAAGCGCCGGACCCGTTTGCCGACGACCTGGCGCTTTTCGTCCGCACGGAAAAGGGCGTGAGCGTGATCCTGGGCTGCGCCCACCGGGGCGCGATCAACACCCTGACCGCGGCCGCGGCCTGGTCCGGCAACGCGCCCTTTTACGCCCTGGTGGGCGGCAACCACCTCCACTCGCGCAGCGCCGAGCAGGCGGAGCAGACCTTAACCGCGCTCGAATCGTTCCGCCTGCACCTGATCGCGCCGGCCCACTGCACCGGCCCCCGGGTGACCGCTCGGATCTTCGAGCGCTTCGGCGAGCGGGCCTTGCCCTGCTCGGTGGGGATGCGGCTGGAGTTATGATACTTAACATTGGGGTCAGGCCCCAAAGTTAACATACCGAGAATAAGGAGCCGGGGAGAGATGAGCGTTATGATCGGTCAACAGACACTGGTCCAGGTGGAAGCTTACGAGCAATATGTGGGTGCAGAGGCCGTGGCCCGGATTCGGAAAAAGGCCGAGCGCCTACAGGGACTGCATATCACCAACGTCAATTCCACTTACTATGGGGGCGGAGTGGCGGAACTCTTGTCGTCCCTCTCGCTCCTGATGAACAGCGTGGGGATCAAGACCGGCTGGCGGGTGATCCAGGGCTCGCCGGATTTCTTTTCCATCACCAAGAAGATCCACAACGCCCTGCAGGGCCACTCCATCAACCTGACCGAACGCAAGATGGAAATCTACGAACGGGTGGTGTTCGAGAACGCGGTCCGCAACCACCTCGACCACGACCTGGTCATCATCCACGACCCGCAGCCGCTGCCCCTGATCACCCATTACCAGAAAAAGGGTCCGTGGATCTGGCGTTGCCACATTGACCTGACCGCCCGGCACCCGCAATGCTGGAATTACCTCGTGTCTTTCATCGAGCAGTATGATGCCGTGATCCTCAGCCTCCAGGACTACCAGCAAAAACTCAAGACTCCCCAGGTCTTTTTCATGCCCGCGATTGATCCTTTTTCGATCAAGAACCAGGAGATGCGCGAGGAGGAAATCGAGGAGCGGCTTCGGCACCACCATATTCCCACCGACCTTCCCTTGGTGGTCCAGATTTCGCGCTTTGACCCCTGGAAAGACCCCAAGGGCGTGATCGAGGCTTTTCAGATCGCGCGCCAGGAGGTGGACTGCACCCTGGTGCTGCTCGGCAACGTGGCCACCGACGACCCGGAAGGCTCCCAGGTCTATGATCAAATCCGGGAATACCGGGACGACCGGATCATCATCCTCAGCGAGCAGGACTCGGCCCTGGTCAACGCCTTGCAGCGGCGCGCCGCGGTGGTCTTGCAGAAGTCCCTGCGCGAGGGCTTCGGCCTCACCGTGACCGAGGCCATGTGGAAGGGCACGCCGGTGGTCGGCGGCAAGGTAGGCGGCATCCGCTATCAGATCGAGGATGGCGTCAACGGATTTTTGGTCTCCTCGGTCAAGGAAGCGGCAGATCGGATGGTCAAACTGCTCAAGAATCCGAAGTTGCGCCAGGAGATGGGTGGGAAGGCCCGCGAGAGCGTGCGCCAGAACTTTCTGCTTACCCGCTACCTGGAGCAATACCTGGACTTGTTCAATTCCTTTGAAACCATCTACCGATTGAAGATATAGCGCCAAGCTGTGGGGACGGTATGAACTTCAGACCACCCGCAAGCCGGCCAGCTTGACCGCACCCCGATGGTAGCCGGTGGGGAAGAGCCTTTCCAGTTCCTCCAATTCGAGCTGATTGGCCTCACAGGTCTCATAGACGGAGGGCACCACCCCGTTCTTCTGGAAGCGCTCGCGCAGGAAATTGAGAATTTGCCAGTGGCGGCTGGTCAGTCCTTGTTTCAGACCCATCTCTTCGGCCCGGTGCAAGGCAAAATATGGATCCCATTCCGCCGCATCCTTCAGAAACCCGCGGACATCCACCCGGTAGACCTTTTGCTCCACCGCCTCCTCGGCCGCGCCGGCCGCGTCAATCCCGGCACCCAGGCCGCCTTCCCCGAAGAAATTGACCTGATGGTCGAGGTAGGTGATCCCGGCCAGCTTGCAGGCGCCGCGCAAGTAGCCGGTGGGAAAGAGCTGCTGGAGGTCGCGGATGAAAAGGCCGTTGGCGCGGCAGGTCTCGTAAACCAGCGGACACCTCCCGGACTTGCGGAACGAGTCCCGGATGTAGTGGATGACATTCCAATGCTTCGGGGTCAACCCCCCCCGGATATTGACCTCCGGCGCCATGCCCTCGGCAAAGGCCCTATCCCATTTCTGGTAATCCGCCAAAAAACCATTGGCATCCACCAGGTAGCCCTTGCCCTGGAACATCACCTTTTTCATGGGAAGATCCTTTCTCCTACGCCTAATAAAAAATGAAATCCCCTGACCCTACGGGAAAAACCCTCGCTCGCCTTTTAAAAATACCAGGATACCCTTTTCTCTCTTTGGTATCAATATTCATGCCATCCTCTTCCCGCCTGCTTCAAGCCCTGAAAAAGGGGTTTTGCAACGGCTATCCCTGCCCCAAAGTCAAAAAGGTTTACATTCCCATGTCGGTTTTCTTTTCACTTTCCACCCGAGCCTCATCCCGAATTTTTCTTGACAAAATTCGGAATTCTGCTTTGATCTAGAAGGCAATGCCCTTCGCGCGTCGCCCTCCGGGCCGGCGCTGTGCATCCCAGGAAAGAAAGGAGCCAAGAACCATGCCATGCAAAATCGCAACCGCGCTTCTCGCCGCGGCCGTCTTGGGCTGGGCCTTTTCCCTGCCCGCCAAAGAAAAGCCGGCCGAGCCAGGTGCCGAAAAGGTGAGCAAGCCCTTTGAATACCGCGGCTACACCTCCGAAGAGTTCAAGGGCGTCCAGAAATTTTCGGAATACGTGACCATGGACGATGGAGTCAAGCTGGCGGTGGACATCTACCTCCCGGCCGACGGGCCGGCCCAGACCGCCTTCCCGGTGATCATGGAATACACGCCCTACACCCGCGCCTTTATTGACCTCAAGAACGGCCCCATCCACAAGCTCGGCCGCAAAGCGGCGCTGAAAACCTCGAGCCCGGTCATTGACCTCCTGGCCGTGCCCAGCATGACCAAGCCGATCCGGGTGTTTCTCGCCCACGGCTACGCCATCGTCCGGGCCGACATGCGCGGCTCCGGCGCGTCCTTTGGCTGGAAGGCCGACTTCATGCCCCAGCTGGCGGAGGACGGCGGCGAGCTGGTGGCCTGGATCGCCAAGCAACCCTGGTGCGACGGCAACGTGGGCATGATCGGCGGCTCCTATACCGGCTATTCCCAACTGGTTACCGCGGGCAAGGCCGGGCCGGCGCTCAAGTGCATCGCGCCCATGATGGTGCCGCTCGAGGGCTATGACGGCGAGGTCTATCCCGGCGGGATTTACCTCCACGGCTTCATGGCCGAGTATTCCGAGGGGCTGACCAAGCTCAACCTGAATTATTACCAATTGAATTTCGGGAAGCTTTTACTGGGCCAGCGCGACTTCAGCCTGCCCGCGGCGCCGGTCATGGATGAGGACGGCGATGGCCGGCTCGATGATGAAATCCCGCTGGATTTGAACCACAACGGCTCGTTCCTGGACGACTACAACTACCCGGCCGACCCGACCGACGAGCCGAAATACAAGGACGGCCAAAAGCGCCGGCACATCTATTACCTCGCCAACGCCGATCACAAGCGCAACCTCGACTACCACGCCTGGGCCCAGAACATGTTCTTCCTCGATGCCGTCCCGCCCTACCCTTTGCAGGACGTGGCCATCTACGATTTCGACCCCAGCGCCCACCTCCCGGCGATCATGAAGTCCGGCATCGCGGTTTACAACGTGGGCGGGTGGTTCGACACTTTCCCCCGCGGCACCACCGAGCTTTACGCCACCATGAAGGACACCAACCCTTCCAAGATGCTGATCGTTCCCGGCTACCACGGCGGCGGCGGCCCTTTCTGGAAATACCTGGGCGAAGACCCCAAGTCAGTCCTCAAAAAAGGCGCGCCCGAACTCCTTCGCTTCTTCGACCATTACCTCAAAGGCATTGATAACGGGGTCGAGAAGGACCCGCCCATCCAGATTTACGTGATGAACGCCGGCGGGTTCCGGGCTGAGAGTGAATGGCCGTTAGCCCGACAGGTGATCACCGATTATTACTTCAACTCTGACCACGGCCTCTCGACCCAGGCCTCGACTCCGGGCGCGGACAAATACAAGGCCGACTTCACCCACGATGCCCGCTTCGGCAAGAAGCA
Organism: Deltaproteobacteria bacterium RBG_13_61_14; assembly: GCA_001797815.1. GTDB lineage: Bacteria > RBG-13-61-14 > RBG-13-61-14 > RBG-13-61-14 > RBG-13-61-14 > RBG-13-61-14. Next base: position 16,253 of record MGQK01000060.1, read on the forward strand.
AGGCAACCGCTGGCTCGCCGCCATGGGCCAGGCCCCGGACCAACTCCCGGTCCGGACCAGGAAAGACAAGCAGTGCCTGACCTATACCAGCGCGCCGCTTTTGGCGGAAATGGAAGTGACCGGCCATCCCATTGTCCGCTTCTGGGTCTCGTCCACCGCGGACGACGGCGACTTTTTCGTTTACCTGGAAGACGTGGATGAAAAAGGCAAGGCGCTGCTCATCACCGAGGGCGTGCTCCGCGCCGGCTTTGCGCCGCTGGTGAGCAACGACAAGGAAATCTGGTCCGGCCGCTCTGGGGTGGACGTGAAGCCGGAGCTGCCCTGGCACGGGTTCGAGAAGGCCAATTACAACCCCGCCATCTTTGCCCACGGCAACATCGTGGAGCTGGTCTTTGACCTCAAGCCCACCTCCTGGGTCTTTAAGCCAGGCCATTCCCTCCGGGTCACCATCGCCGCCGCGGACTGGCCCACCTTCCGCCTGCACGAGCGCCTGGCGCCGGACAACGACCCCCGGAACCCGGCGAATATCGTCCCGATCATCACCGTGCACCGGGACGCCGAGCATCCCTCGCGCATTCAACTGCCGGTGATTCCCAAGGGGTCAGGTCTTTAGTTTTTAGTTTTCACTTTTGCATGGCAGAACCGGCCACTTGGAGGCCGCGTTTTTGCAGGTAAGCTTTCAGGTCCGGGATTTTGATTGTCCCGAAGTGGAAGACCGAGGCCGCGAGCAGGATGGTCGCTCCGGCTTGCGCGGCCGCGAAAAAGTGTTCGAGCGTGCCGGCTCCGCCGGACGCCACCACCGGCACCTGGGTCACCTTCACGATCTTCTCGATCAGGGGCAGGTCAAAGCCGGTCTTGGCCCCGTCGGTGGCCTTGCTGGTCGGGAGGATGCAGCCCACGCCGAAGCCGCTGACCTTCTTGGCCCACTCGACTGCGTCCGCGGCCGTGGGCGTCCGGCCGCCGTCAATCCAGACCTCGTAGCCCGAGGGCAGCTTGGGGTTCCGGTCCACGTCAATCGCCACGGTCACCCGCTCGCCCCCGAACTCCTTGACCATCTCCGCGATCACCTCGGGACGGCGGAAGGCCGCGCTGCTGGTCGAGACCTTGTCCGCGCCGGCCGCGAGCACCGCGGCGGCGCTCTTCACGTCCTTGATCCCGCCGCCCACGGTGAAGGGCACGGTGGTGACCGCCGCCACTTTTTTCACCACCTCGAGCAAGGTGTCGCGGTTCTCCACCGTGGCGGTGATGTCCAGCATCGCGAGCTCGTCCGCCCCGGCCGCGCAGTAAGCTTTCGCGCATTCCACCGGGTCGCCGGCGTCATGGATGTTGACAAAGTGCACGCCCTTGACCACCCTCCCCTTTTGCATGTCCAGGCAAGGCATGATCTTCACCGTCATGGCAACTCTCCTTTCCAGATGCCGCGCCTCTTCACCAAGTCAGTAACCATAGCTGTCCCCCCTGCCGAAATCAATCGAATTTTTTCCGCCAACTCCCGGGCGGGCAAAAGATCACGCCTTAGTTATTTTTTAGAAATGCGGCAACCACCCTTCGCGTTGATACCAGCGCACGGTCTCGGCCAGGCCAGAGCGGGCATCGGGATAAGCCAGTTGGAAGCCGAGCGCCTTGAGCGCGGAGTTGTCGAGCGCGTAGTCGGCATTCATGTAGCCCAGGAAATCCTGGTCCAGCCGGGGCGCGAGATTTGAATTCAAGCCGTGGCCGGCAATCACACTCTCCCATTTGGCCTTGAGCCAGTCATTGAACCGGCCGAAGGCGCTTTCGGGCAAGGCCAGGAGCACGCGGATAAAGGGCCAATAAAGGCGGGTGGACCAGGGATAGCGGAACAGCTCTTCCAGGTCCAACTCCGGCATGATCGCGCCGAAAAGCTCGCCCTGGCCGAGCGGCGTGTCATCGCCCACGTTGAACGCCCGTCCTTGCACCATCTCCTCCGGCGCCGCCAGAACCGCGGCCACCGCAGAGGCCACGTCCTGCACGTGCACGTGCTGCATCTTCGGGCCGCCCCGCATCACCGGGATCCTGCGGACGCCCGCGTGGCGCACCAAGGCGAGCAGCGCCATGAAGGCGGCCTGGCCGTAACACGAGCGCGGGCCGTAGATCCCGGCCGGCCGGAGCACCACCGCCGGCAGACCTTTCCGGACGAAATTAAAGATTACCTCTTCGCCTTCTTTCTTGCTCCGCTCGTAGTTGTTGGCGGCGTTAAGGGGATGGTCTTCCTTCATCGGCACGGTGACCGGTTTGCCGTAAACGGCAATCGAGGAAATATGGATGAAACGGCTGACCTTGCCGGCCAGCGCGGCTTCGGCCATGCGGCGGGTCAGGACGACGTTGGCGCGATGCAGAACTTCATAAGGCAGGGAGTAGTTGAACAGCCCGGCGACGTTGACCACCTGGGAAACGCCGTCGAACAGGCGGGGCAAGGATGCGGGATCAAGCAGATCAGCTTCGATCACCTCGGCTTCGGCCCGGCGCGCGGGAGCGAGGTCGGTGCCGGACAGGTCGGTGGCGCGGACCGGGAAGCCGCGCCGGCAAAGCGTCTCCACCACGGTCGAGCCGAGGAATCCGCCGGCGCCGTTGACCAGGATCATTCCCATCGGTCGTTCCGGAGTGAATTCACCTTATTCCGTGAGAACCCTCGCCGACTAAAGCTTCTCTCCGCACTTCTTGATCCGCTCCCAGTCCAGCTCCACGCCCAGGCCCGGTTTCTGGGGCACCTGGACGCAGCCGTCCTTGCCCACCTGGAACGGCTCGGCCAGCATGAAGTCGCGGGCCTCGGGCACCCAGCCGGGGGGTTCGTAAGGGAACTCACAATACGAGTTGTTGGGGCAGGAGGCCATGAGCTGGAGGTTGGCGGCCAGGCCCAGGCCGTTGGTCCAGGTGTGGGGGCTGAACTCCAGGTTGGCGGCCTCGGCCATGCCCGCCACTTTCTTGCCGTTGAGGATGCCGGTGGAGATGGTGACGTCGGGCTGGATCACGTCCAGGCAGCCCTTTTCGATCAGGTCGCGGAACTCGAACAGGTCCACGTTGAACTCGCCGCCGGCAATGGGCACGCTCGTGGCCTGGCGCAGCGCGGCATAGCCCGCGTAATCCTGCTTGTATAAAGGTTCCTCCAACCAGCGCAGCTTCAGCTCCTCGCAGGCCCGGGCAAAAGTCATGGCCCGCTTCAGGCTCCAGCGCGGGTAGGGCGCGAACCCGTGGATCGGCCAGCCCTGGTTCGCGTCCACCATGATCTCCATGCTCTCGCCCACCGCCTTGCGCACCGCTTCCACCTGGGCCAGGTCTTCTTTGAGCGAGAACGACTTGACCCGCAGCTTCACCGCCTGGAAGCCCATCTCCTTGAGCTTGAGCACTTCCTCCACCCGCTGCTCCGGCGGGTGCACCTCGCCGGTGCTGGCATAGGCCAAAATTTTCTCCGGCCCGCCGCCCAAGAGCTTGTAGATCGGCTGGTTGGTGGCCTTGCCGATCAGGTCCCAGAACGCCACCTCGATGAACCAGGCCTTGTATCCGAGGAAAAGCGCGCTCCGGAGCAGCCGCACAAAGTCCTCCACCTGGAACGGGTCGCGGTTGAGAGCGAACGGCCGGAGCAAGCTGATCAAGCCCTTGGGCTCGTCCATGAAAGCCACCCCTGCGGCATAGCCCTCGAGGCCCTGGTCGGTGCGGAGCGCCGTGATCAGGCAGGAGTTGCGGCTCTGCGGATAACCCGGTATCCATGAGGGCATAAAATTGGCCGGCAAAGGATAATGACACAGGTAAGCATCAACGCCCGTGATCTTCATCGCTTGCTCCTTTCCCTACTTAACATTGGGGCCTGACCCCAAGTTAACTTAACATTGGGGTCTGACCCCATGTTAGCCTCTTCCCCGCAGCCGGGGATGCATCACCTCTTGACCGGGATGGTCCATCTTCCACTTGGTCTGGCGCAAGATGCCGCGGATGATCTTGACCTCCCGCTCGCTCAGACCCGCGCGATGGAGCAGGTGACGGACGGACAGCATCATCCGCCGCGGGTCTTTCTCCTGGATAAAGCCGATCAGTCGCAGCATCTGCTCCAGGTGCTGGAACATGTTCTCCAGGTTCCGGGAGCTGGCCAGCCGGGGCGGCGGCGGGTGCCATTCCCTAATCGCCTGGTTGATCTCCCAGAGCACAATGGCCGCGGCATGGGAGAGGTTGAGCGACTCGAAGCCGGTGCCGGGGTGGATGCTCACCAGCCAATGGCAAAGCGCGGCCTCGTCGTTGGAGAGCCCCGCGTCCTCGCTGCCGAACACCACCGCCGCCTTTTCGCCGGCCGCCAGCGCCGGCCGCAGCATCTCCGCGGCCCGGCGGGGCGAGAGGAGGTTGCGCCGCTTGACGCCATGGCGCCGGCTGGCGCCGATGACCAGGCCGCAATCGGCCAGGGCCTCGGGAAGCCGGGCGTGAAACCGGGCGCGGTCGAGCACGTCGGAGGCGCCGAGCGCCATGGTGTAAGCTTCCTTGTTGAGTTCGGCGCGGGGATGCACCAGGCGCAGGTCGGCCACGCCCAGGTTCTTCAGGATCCGCGCCATCGCGCCCAGGTTGGGAGAAAACTTGGTATCTACCAGCACCACCCGAAGCCGGCCCAGGGCTTGGAGCAGCTCCGGCCGGCTCGCGGGGCCATGCTCTTCCATGGAGACAGATTATTACAGGTTCTTTTCGCCTTGACAAGGACTGGCCATCTGGCCAGGGCTTGATTGCACCGTGAAAAGCGACAGGTTATAATGAAGCAACGTTAGTCCAGGTTGAGGGGATGGACCATGTCGAGGCGGCGGAATCGAGGGCGGAAGTGGGGACGGTGGATCTTGGCCGCGCTGGTGATCGCGGGCGTGGTGGTGGTAGTGGTGGTGGTGGTGAGTCGGAATCCGCAAGTCCAAAAGCGGTTTTGGGCCCAGTTCTCGCTGATGGCCGACCGGCTGGACCAACTGGTCACCGCCATCAGAAAGCCGGCCGTGCCCGAGGAACCCGCGGCGAGCGTGAAGCCGGGGCCGAGTCCGCAGGTGCCCTCGGAGCCGCCCATGGAAAAACCCGTTTCCGACCAGGACAAACGCAAGTTGGAAGAGGTCCTGGAACCCAAGACTCCTCCTTAAGAAAGGGCAGGGCATGAAAAAACTGATTTTCTTGGTCATCGTGGCCGGCTTGGGATATGCCCTCTACACTCACCAGGAACAGGCGGGCGAGGCGGTGCGGATGGTGTTCAGCCGGCCCTACCTTTCCCTGTCCGATCAGGAGTTGATGGAGCAAGAGATGGCGACCCAGCAACTCCTGCTCGAGTGTTACCATAAGAAGGACGCGCACTATCAGGCCGGCTTGAAAAACGTGGACGACCTTAACCGGGCCGAAGAAATCCGGAGCGAGATCGCCATGTCCCACCTGGCGCTCGATGACCTCTACCGCGAGCGCCAACTCCGCAAGGCCACCCGCTGGACCGGCAGGGGTTTAGCCGTCATCATCCCGGCCGCGATCTTTTTCGGAGTGGTTTCCCGCGTTTTCCGCCGGCGACCCCGCTACCGCTCGAAATTCCCTGACGGCTCCACGGCGCTGAGAGCTCCCCGCCGGGCCTGGCTCCGCTTCTGGAAACGGAAGCCCAAGCCGGAAATCTCGCCGGTCCGAATGGGCGCGGGCAAAGCCGAGATTTTGCAGCGCCTGGGCCCGCCCCTTTCCCGCACCTATTTTACCGAGACCGAATCCTGGACTTATCGCCTGCCCATCCCTTCCCTGCCCAACGGAGCCACCCACGGCTTCACCGAATACCAATCTCTGACCGTGCTCTTCCGGGGAGACAAGGTCTTCGACATCTCCTGGGACAACACCGATTCCGACCTTGACCCGGTCCGGTTGGATTAGAACCATCCCCGAGCGTGCACGTGGCCCCCTACCCTTCTCATCCAGGCCATTTCCTCTTCATTTAACGGCCCGCGCTCGAGCGTGGCAAAAGCCTCCCGCATTTCCTCCCGGTTCTTCGGGCCGGCCATGCACACATCCACCGCCGGGTTGCTCAGCACGAACCGGTAGCAGTCCGAGGCGCGGGGAGTCTTCTCGCCCGCCGGCATCTTCTTCGGTTTGAGCAATTGGCCCCAGCGGGTGGCGGTGTAGGTGACGATGCCGGGCCGGTTCGCGGCCGGGAGCTTCTGGAACACCTCGGTCTCGGCCCCGCGGTGGGCCGCGTTGTAGCGGATGTGCAAGATCTCGAAAATTCCGGTTTCGGCCGCGACCGGAAAAATCGGCCGGTGGTGGCCGCTCAGGGCCAGAGACTTGACCAGCCCCCGTTCCTTAAGCCGGCGCGCCGCCTCCAGGATCCGGGCCGGGGGCAGGGAATTGTACCAGCCGAGCAGGAGCACGTCGGCATGATCGAGATTTCCCTTGCGCAGCGCCCGCTCCACGCTGCCCGCCATCATCCCGGCCAGCCGGTTATAGACCTGGACCACCACCACCAACTGGTCCCGCTTGCCCCGGCCGACCAGGTTCCGGATCGCCTCGGCCATGCCCGGCCGGCGGAACGAGCCCCAATAAAAATAGTTGCATCCCCGCTCAAACGCCTCCTCCAAAACCGCAGCCGGCGCGCCGTAGCCCCCGGCCACTCCCAGCCGGCCCACGCGCCGGCCGGTCTTGCCTAAGATTCGCGGTTCGTTGAAGTCCATGATTACCTCACTTTGGCCAAGGTTGGCGTTGGCTCGGTTCGGCGAATTGAAAGATGATGAATAAATCTTTCTCCTGGAGCTCCGCCACCGGTCCCAGAGCGCGAAGCAGTCGGACCAGCCGCGTCTCCTGTTCCGGGCTCAAAAATTTCCGGAACAGCACCACGTAACGCAAGCGCCGGCCGGCCATCTCCTCCCGGATCTGCTTTTTCGCCCGGGCCTGCTCTGCCGGGCCGAGGACAAAGAAACGCGCCGGGATATCCAGGCAGCGGAAGAGCGGATCGTAGAGCGCGCGCTGGTCCGTGGCCCGGCCGGTCAGGTCAATGACCAGGCGCTTGTGGTGCCAGCGCTGAAAGGTGCCGGAGTAGCGATAGACGTCCGGGAGGAGCGGAAGGTCAAGCACGGCAAAGTCCCCCGGCTCCTCGGCCAGGCGCTGGTAAAAGGCCGGCACCGGGATCTGGTTGAGGGTCAACGGCGCCTGCTCGAACTCGGCCAGCACCAGGAAAGAGAGGGCAACGGTCAGCGCCAGGTGGGTGCCGGAGCGCAGCCGCTTGCCCAGCTCGGCCAGGCCAAAGCCGGCCAGCACCGCCACCGCCAGCTCCGCGAACACGAAGTAGCGCACCGGCGAGCGGTCCTCCCGAAAAATCGGGACCAGGGCCGAGAGCCAGACCTGGGGCAGGGGCAGGGACGCGAACGTGTGGGCGCCCAGGTGCAGGCTGGGCCCGAGCGAGAGCGCGAAGAAAATGAGCGCGGTCCAGACCCAGAGCCCGATGCCCTTGAGCCGGAGCCGGATCGCGGCGAGCAGGGCCAAAGCCAGCGCGATGTAGCCGATGAAGATTTCGTAGCCGCCGACGCCGTAAGGCCGCTTGAGGTCGGAGAGCACCCGCGGGAGCAGGCTCATCAGGGGATGATAGATCCTTTGCGTGAAGCCGGGCAGGAAGTAGCCGAGCAGGTTCCCGGAATAAGCCAGGGGGTCGGATTCCTCGGGCGTCAGGGGCACGACCCGGCCCAGGTAATCGCGGAGCAACAGGTAAAGCAGGGGCAGGAAGAGCGGCAGGAAGATCAAGGCGACGGCCGGGATTTGGCGCAGCCGCGAGGCCCGGAGCAGAGCCGGCCGATCGCTGAAAAGATAAAAGAGCGCGGTCAGGCCGGCGAACAGGAAAAAGTAAATGAGATAGGTGGGCGAGGCATAGGCCAGAAGCAGGAGCGCCAGGCCGAGAGCGATCGCCGATGCCGTTTTCTCGGAGCGCAAGGTCCGCAAAAAGGTGAGCACTGCCAGCGCCGGGAACTCGACGGCCACCACGTGGGGCCGGGAAAGGTGCCAGAAGTGGAAAGGGGCGAAGGTGAAGATCAGGCCGGCGAGGAACCCGGCGCGGCTGGAGCCGGTCAGGTCGCGGACCAAGAGGAAGGTGAAATAGCCGGCAAGGGTGAAGGAGAGAACCAGGGCCAGGTTGTAGGCCAGGTTCAGGCCCAGGGGGTGCGCTATCCAGATTTGAAACGGGAGGCTGAAAAGGCCGTAGGGAACCTGCATGGGGAAGAAGACCATGGAGTAGCCGTCCGGGAAGTTGATCATCGGATTCCACCAGGGCAGGACGTGCAGCTTGATGGTGGCGTAATAGAACCACCAGAGGTTGTAAAGCGCCGCGGTCTGGTCCAGGTTCTGGTCGAGGACGTAGCTACGGCTGGAAAAGCCGAGCGGCCAGGTCATGAGCAGGCTCAGGACCAGGAAGCCCAAGAGAATCAGCAGGTGTTGCCTCAGCGACAGGCGCATGGGTCTATTCTTGATGATTTCCGGACCTTGTCAAGCCTTTTTTCAAAGTGAACAGTGGACAGTGCACAGTGGACAGATAATTGGTGGCACAGACATTGGTGGCACAGACATTCGTGTCTGTGACCGCTAAAAAACTGCACCATTTTTACATATATAGAGAGAGGTGAAGGGTGAAAGATGAAGGCTGAAATTGGAAAAGAAATGTTTTATCTAACCCGGCGATTTATAATGGCTTTATTGATTATTTGGACCGGGAGCGCGGATAGGTGCGCAGCTGGTGGTGCGGGTGGGGGCGCGGCTGACC